>DDFO01000017.1:30127-36300 GCA_002337215.1 Phycisphaerales bacterium UBA1926
CGAGCCCGAACCAGCAGATGCGGCTCGGCAGCCCTTGCCACCCGAACCGGGGCGCACAGTTGGCGAAGTCGCCCGCCTTCAATGCCTCCGGGTTTGCGTGACACGAGAGGATCCACTTGTGCATCCGCTCGTCATCCGGGAACAGATCGAGAAGGGCCTTGTCGGTCGCGTAG
Source organism: Phycisphaerales bacterium UBA1926 (assembly GCA_002337215.1). Classification (GTDB taxonomy): domain Bacteria; phylum Planctomycetota; class Phycisphaerae; order Phycisphaerales; family UBA1924; genus UBA1926. The sequence continues at coordinate 30,301 of DDFO01000017.1, forward strand.
ATGTCAGCCGGGTCCCCCGAGAGCGCCACCCACCGGAAGGGTCCACGCCCCGCGCAGAACTGGGGCCTGATGTAGGCCGGCACAAACCCCGGGAATGCGAACGCGTCCAGGAAGCCGTGGTCGTAGGCCCGCTGGCGGATGTTGTTGCCGTAATCGAAAGTGATCGCGCCGCACTTCTGGAGTTCCACCATGACGCGCACGTGCCGATCCATCGTCGCGATGGCGAGTTCCTGGTAGTGCTCCGGGTCACTCGAACGCAACGCGGCGGCTTCCCGGGTGCACAGATCGATCGGGATATACCCCTCGAGCGGGTCGTGCGCGCTCGTCTGGTCGGTGAGCACGTCGGGGATGATCCCGCGTTTGAGCAGCCGCTCGAGCAGCTCCACCGCGTTGCAATGCACGCCGATGCTCTCGGCGGTTCTGTGCGCCGCTTTCTGCTGCGCGAGATCGATCGCCTCGTCGAGGCTGTAGACCACATGATCGAGGTACTTATCCCTGTGCCGGCGTTCCAGCCTGGTGTGGTCCACGTCGGCGATCAGGCAGGTCGCCCCGTTCAATGTCGCGGCGAGCGGCTGAGCACCGCCCATGCCGCCGCACCCGGCGGTCACGACCAGTTTCCCTGAAAGCGTCCCGCCGAAGTGCTTGGTTGCGCACTCGGCGAACGTCTCGTATGTCCCCTGCAGAATGCCCTGAGTACCGATGTAGATCCACGAGCCCGCGGTCATCTGGCCGTACATGATCAGGCCCTTTTCGGCCAACCGGTCGAAGTGGTCCTGGGTCGCCCAGTGGGGGACGAGGTTCGAGTTGGCGATCAGGACACGCGGCGCGTCGGCGTGCGTGCGAACAACGCCGACCGGCTTGCCCGATTGCACCAGCAACGTCTCGTCCGGCGCGAGTGTCTTGAGGCTCTCGATGATCGCGTCGAAGCACGCCCAGTTCCGTGCGGCCTGGCCCCGACCTCCGTAGACCACGAGCCGCGCCGGATCCTCGGCGACCTCCGGGTCGAGGTTGTTCATCAGCATGCGCATCGCGGCCTCGGCCTGCCAGGTCGAGCAGGTCCGCTCGCTCCCTCGCGGAGCCCGCACCACGCGCTCCTCGGGCTCCGGAAGGATCCGACTTGTTCTTTTCGTCATCGTTGCCATGCGACGCCCCCAGATTCGCACGCCCGGATCCGATCCGCGCCGTGCAAGGCTTTGCTCAGAGTTGCATTGTGCGCCGTCAGCGCTCTGCGCACAAGCGCGCACTCGATCATCTTCGGCGTTCTTCGGCCAATGCATCAAACAGAATCCGCAAACGCTCCCGCGCCGATCAAACTCGCGATCGCCTCGATATCGGGTGAGGGCGGTCGGTCCGACGACAGGGGGGTGACGACCGTTCGGACGGCCTCGTGCGCCCGCTCGACTCCCTTCCCGGACCGCAGCGGTCGATGCGCCTCCAACGCCTGCGCTGCGCACAGCAGTTCGATCGCGACAACACGCTCGACCAGGCCCATCGCCCGGTCGGCCTTTGCTGCCGACCGGGGCCCGAACGAGTTGTAGTCTTCGATGCCGGCGCTCGTGGGGATGTTCACGACCGACGCGGGAGCGGCGAGCCCCGCGAGTTCATTGCAGAGCGCCGCTGCGGTGTACTGGACGATCATCAGCCCCGAGTGGAGCCCCGGCTTTGGGCTCAGGAAAGGTCGCAGATGGGTCTCGGGGTCGTGGGCGCTGAGCATCTGGTCGATCCGTCGCTCTGCGATGCCTGCGATGTGAGCGAGCCCGATCGCAAGCGTGTCAAGAGGGATCGCGACCGGCATCCCATGAAAATTGCCAGCCGACACAATGTCGACGCCGCCTCCCGTTGACGCCGGGAGCACGAGCGGGTTATCTGTTACCGCCCCCAACTCGGCGTCGAGGCACTCCCAGATCGATGTCGCGCTGTCGAGCACGGCCCCGAGCACGTAGGGCGCGCACCGGATCGAGTACGGGTCCTGCACACGAGGATCGTCGGCGTTGTCGTGGCTTGGGATGATCTCGCTGCCTTGGAGCATCGCCAGCATCGATTCGGCGACGCGCGACGGGCCTGGCTGGTTGCGAGCCTCGTAGACCCTCGGGTCGAGGAAGGCGTCGGTAGCCCGGCACGCGTCGAGTGACATCGTCGCGGCTGCGATCGCGGCGGGCCAGAGTCGCTCGAATCGCTGGCGCAGCAACGCGAGACGAGCGCACATCAGGTGTGTTCCGTTGATGAGCGCGAGCCCCTCTTTCGCTTCGAGCACGACGGGTTCGAGCCCGGCGTCGCTCAGGGCGGCCGCGGCGTTGCGTTGCATGCCGTTGGTATCGAAGACCGAACCCTCCCCGATCAGGGCGAGCGCGATGTGGGCGAGCGGGGCGAGATCCCCGGAGGCGCCGACGGATCCGGTCTCAGGAACGACGGGCGTCAGACCGGCGTTCAGCAGCCCGATCAGGCTGTCGATCAGTTCAAGGCGGACGCCTGATCTCGCGCGGGTCAGCGACGCCGCAAGGATGAGCATCACGGCACGCACGATCTCGGACGGGAGCGGATCGCCGACCCCCGCGGCGTGGGATCGGATCAGGTTGGCCTGAAGTTCCCGGAGTTCGGACGCCTCCACCCGTTGTCGTGAGAACTTCCCAAACCCCGTGTTGATACCGTAGTGGGTCGCGCCCCGCTCTGCCGCATTCTCAAGACTCGCCCTGCACAGGGCGACTCGTTGACGGGCGTCTGGATGGATCTCGACGTGCGCACGGCTTTGGGCGACAATCTCGACCATGCCCGCGGAGAGTGGAGAGCCGTCGAGGCGGATCGTCGGGCGTTGCTCGCTGAGGCTTGGATTGTCGGCGTTCTGGAGGTCGGAGTGTCGGTCGTCAGGCATGGGTGGGTTCCCGGACTTTTGAGCCGTTTGCTCGCGTGAGCAAGGCGTTCGGTGTTCGCTTTAAATGCAGACACCCGGTACGCTACCGATCGGACGCGCGGCCTGCGCAGGCGACGGCCGCGGAAGGAGTTTCGGCGATGGGCAATCCAGTCGTATCGACCGGCATGGCGACCTGCACGATGGGGGCTACACCCTGTTCGCTCAGCTTTTTGCCGAAGAACATGGTGACGATCGAGAACAAGCCGGCCGCGAACATCATGGATTACGTCCCGATGATGAACATCTCGGGATTCGGGATGTGTAAGTCGCCCGCGAACCCGACTGTCGCATCTGCAACCGCCGCGGCGGCTGGCGTGCTCACGCCGATGCCCTGCGTTCCGGCGATCCCCGCGCCTTGGGCGCCCGGCTCGGCGAAGGTCCAGATCGGGTTCATGCCGGCGCTGAATGATTCGAGCAAGTGCATGTGTATGTGGGGGGGACAGATCTCGGTCACGAACCCGGGGGCGATGAAGACGCAGATTCCCTGACGCGTAGCCGTGTACTGATGAGACAGGGGCGGAGCCGTCTCGGCGTGTCGGCTTGAGGTCACGACCGGTTACTTCGGACGCATCGCATCGACCCAGAACCCCTGGACGGGCGAGCCCGCTTCGAGCCGGAGCGTTGTCTCGATCACTCTGAGCTGCTGTGACGTGCCCAGCGAGGCTTCGACGTGGGCTCGGGCGTGAGCGTATCGGCCGTGGGCACGCATGAGGTACCCCTCGTCGGCGTGCTCGGATGGGTCGGTTGCTTCAACGGAGAACGCGAGGCGTCCCGACGGGGTCAGCGCTCTGATGGCGGCTTCCCCGAATGGTCTCAGGTCGCCGAAGTAGCAGAGCACATCGCCCGCGACGATCACGTCGAACGACGAGGGGTGATCGAGCAGGAATGCGACGATTTCCGCCTCGACGATCCTGTCGTAGACATCCCGTTCCGCCGCACGGGCGAGCATCTGTGGAGAGAGATCGACGCCTGTGAGATGGTCGGCCCATGGGGCGAGGCGGAGGCCGCAGAGGCCGGTTCCGCAGCCCGCGTCGAGAATCCGCAGCGTTCGGTCGGGTTCGGGGTGGGCGGCGCGGATCCACGATTCCGCGATCTCCGGGACGGCGTAGCCGAGAACGTCGAGTACACGGTCGAAATCGGATGCGAAGCGATCGAAGAGCTCGGTGACGTAGGCGTCGGAGGCCCTGCTGCGGGGCGCGGTGACGCCGACAGCGGCGAGCATGTGCTCGACGGCGGGGCTGTCTGGTTTTCTCTCGGCGAGCCTTTGCCAGCAAGAGCGTTCGCGTTCCTCATCACCGAGTCGGCGATATGCCATCGCGAGGTTCTCGAAGCAATCGGAGGGATCGTCGAGGCACCGGGCGGCGCACTCCCAGAACGTCGCGGCATCCTGGCAGGCGTTCTGGCGGTAGCGAGCGCTGGCGAGGTGGAAATAGGCCCAGCCGTTGCCCGGGTCTCGCTGGATGATCTCCTCGAGCAGTGCGCTCGCGTGCGCGAGGTCGCCGCGGGCTGCGAGAGAGTACGCGTAGTCGCACTCGACACGGAGGTTGTGGGGGCTCAGGGTGAGCGCGCTGTGGTGGGCTGTGACGGCTTCGTCGTAGCGTCCCTCGGCGTTGAGCGCAATGCCCAGCCGGTGCCAGGTCTCGGCGTCGGTTGGGTGTTCATCGAGAAAGGCCTGAAGCTCGGCGGTCAGCCCGGCGCGGGGGACCCGGACTCCCGTGACAATGGGGGTGAGCTCCGACGAGATGTGCCCGGGGGTGTCGTCGCCTGAGGGGTGAGCGTCGCAGTTGCCGCAGCCGCAGTTCACGGCTCGGTCGATCCGATTTCGATCTCGATGCGCGCACGCCGGGCCTCTTCGATCAGGCCCGACCTGAGCGCGTTGTCCGCGATCGAGCGCAGGATTTCCCTCGCCGGCTCGCGGAGCTTCTCTCGGCTCGGGGGCTCTGGGGGTTGCTCGGTGGCGATGTACCAGCGTGTTGGGCGATAGTCGAACAGGGACTCGACGAGCGCCGTACGCCTGGGCGTGCTGAGACGACCCGACTCCAGCAGGCGCTCGGTCATCATGAGAAGCGGGGCGTCCTGCCTGCGCTCGAGCATCGGCCCCCGGAACCACCAGAAGACGAGGTTGTCATCGAAGCTGTCCGACATCAGAGCCTCCGCGAGGAGGTCCATCGCTGGGCGGCTCTGGTTGCGGACGAGGGCTTGGACCGTGGACTCGAGCTCGTCCGCCTCCGGGTCGATCTGCGAACGCCAGAACTGCTGAAGCGCTTTGCTCGGGTTTTCAACGCCTGCGCTGGCACGGATGATCGCGATCTGGCGGTGGCCCGGCTCGGCGTACAGCGGGTCTGTGACGAGGCGATCGATGACATCGGGTGCCTCTGCTGCGGCCTCCTCGAGCACGAGGCTCAGTTGGAGACCTACCGGCGAGGCGACCTGAGCCAGTTCCGGTGAATCGAGGCGTTCGAGCCACGAGACGTCGAGTAGATGCCCAGCGAGGCGTTCGTGATCGCTCGAGTCTTCCGATCGTGCCAGCTCCGAAGCCTCGGCGGCGAGCGGGGATGGGTCGGGGCGGACCGTTGGGATCGAGAGCCCCGCGTCATGACCGAACGGGCCCGGGGAGCCGACGCCGCCTGCTCCCGTTTCGCTGGGCCCGTGGTGGGGGGGCGTATCCGGCGCGCGTCCATTCGAGCCGGCGTCGTGGGTGGTCTCGTGTGCGTGCGGTTCGCCTGTCGGCATCTGGTGCTCCTCCGGCGTGTCGCCCGTTTCATGTTCCGGCAGGACGCGCGGCGCTCCGGCGCTGACGGCGGTCTGGTCCGGGTCGGCCTCGCTCGTCGAGCGCTCGCACCCTGCGCACAGAACCGCCAACACGATCGCCCCCGCGGATCGGACCGAACGCGCGACCGTGGGCTCCGCGCGGGCGTGGTCACGCCTCATCGGTCTGCTCCTCTTCCAGTTCACGACCGATCTCTTTCATCGCCATGCGGACCTTGGGCTCGAGGGACGGGTCATTGAGTTCCATGTTCTCAACGGTGTGCCGGCCGAGCCGTTCGAGAATATTTTTCGACTCCTCGGGCGCCATGACTCGCATCGGCGGG
>DDFO01000017.1:36400-52976 GCA_002337215.1 Phycisphaerales bacterium UBA1926
GGCGGGTTGGGTTTGCGGCACGAGCCGTACCAGCCCGGCTGCCAGGTGAAGACAGCCTCGATGACGGCTTCATGCCAGCCTTCATCGATCGAGCCGCCGATGACCATGCGCTCACAGCAGGCGAGGAGGGGAGTGTCGTTGCGTTTGCGGAGTAGCTTGTCGCGGAGCCAGTCGTATTTGTATTCGTCGCCGTGCTTTGGATCGTTCATCAGCCGTTCGAAAAGATCCATCGCCGGGCGGGACTGGTTCAGGACGATCGCCCCGACGACGTTGTCGGCGTAAACCGAGTCTGGGCTGGCGTGCTTCTCCCAGTAGGCGATGGTGCGATCGCTCGCCGGTTTGTCGGCCGCGAGCGCGCGGATGAGGAGTTCGACGAGCGGATCTCGCTTGTTGAAATCCTCACTTGCGGTGAGGCCGACAAGCGTTTCTCGCTGGGGAGCGTCGTCCGCTTCGATCAGCGTTTTGACGATTCTTGCCGCGCCGAGTTGGTGAGGCTGATAGACCTCGTATGCCTCTGGCGGGTCCAGTTTATTGAGGAACACCGCGGACCCCAGGTGTCTCGCAACAACCTTCTGGTCGGCGGGATCGGGGCTTTTGGCAAACACGCGCGCGGTCGCGATGAGTTCTTTGGGATCGTCCGATTCACGGAGGATGTCGGGGTCTTTTTTCATGCGGGGCCTCTGCCAGCCGAGTTCGTCGATGCTGATCTGTCTTTGGTTCGAGGCGTGCGATCACTCCGGGTCAGAACGTGATCGCGGGGTGTGTGCGGACGACGCTTGCCTGAACGAGGTCGAGATCGTGCGCGAGCGGCGTCGGCATCGCGTAGCCGTAGGTCATGATGTTCTCGTTCCACGGGTGGCCCTTCATCACGCCCTTCTGATTCTTGCAGTCCATCCCGTCCCCGGAGAGTGGGGCGGTGGCGCTCCAGCCGCTGCCCCGGTGGGCGAGCCCCAAGATGTGACCGAGTTCGTGCGCGAGGTTGATTCCGCAGTTCCACGTGTACTGCGCGAGCGTCCAACTTGCCGGAGCCGGGGGGACAGCGACCATGTTTGCGCGACCCCAGACAACCGGGCAGTGGCAGGCATAGAGCTGGTCCATGTCTCCGGCAACGAAGGGGGGAGATGCGGTGTTTCGGGCGTTGACGTATGTCTTGTCGTAGCCTTTCGCTTGGGTTGAACGCTTGGTCGGCGCGATGGTTTTGAGGGTCTGGTCTACACCCTTTGCATCGGTGGGGACACCGCTGGGCTTGATCCATGAGGTGCTGGGGCTGCCGCCGAGTTTCTTTGTGCTGCCCTTGTCGCCGCCGTTGTAATACAGCTTGCCCTTGAACCACGTGACCTTGCCGGCGGTGCCCGCGATGCCGTTTCGATCGACCGCGGCGGCGTTCGTCGCGCTCGTGCTGTGTACGAACGCGAAGTTGATCACGCCGGGGCGGAAGTTGTAGCGTGTGGACCGCGAGACCACGTTGTGGTTGACGTTTCGAGTGTGCCTGTTGTTGGTGACCGTGGCCTGGAAGATCGCGTTGGTGTTCCCGGCGGGGAAGAGCGTCGCGCCGTCGTAACATGTCACGTCCGTATCCGGGATCATCATGACGCCGGCCTGGTAGACGATCGCACGGACGACCTGCATAATCCCGTTTGCCTGGGCGGAGGGCATGATCCCCGTGGACTGCCAGTTGCCGCCCGTGCCGTTGAGGTACGTTACGCGGTAGGGGAGCGTTCCCAGTTTGCCGACCCAGGCTCGGTAGGTCGCGAGGACCGGGCCGGAGTCCGATTCCCAGTGCACGTCGAAAGTCGCCATCGTGTCGGCCGCGGAACCGGTGCCCCGGGCCTTGACGGACACGCCCGTGTTTCCGCCGACGAAGACCGCAGGGCCGCTCCGGACCTTCCAGAAGAACTTGGTGGTGTCGATATTCCCGGGTTCGTAATAGGTGAGCGTGAGCCGGGCGGCTTTGTTCGCAATTTGCGGATCCGTCGCAGAGAGAATCGGGATCACTGACGGATTCGGCAGCGCGTTGAGCGCCGGCGCCGACGGTGCGGCGTTGACTTGCGCGGAAGCTGGGATAACCCCTGCCGCGACACCCGCGGGCATCGCGGGCCGTGGCGGCATGTGCGCGGGCGCCGCCGGGACAGGGATAACGGGGCACACCTCGAGCCTCGGCGTGAAGGCGGTGCCCTTGATCGTCGTGAACTTGGTGACATCGCCTGCCGGGTTCCGGCGGACGGGGATCCTGGTTGGACCGGTAAGCGTGGTTGAGGCGACCTCCTCGAGGATTGTCACAAGGATGTGGAGTTGGTAGCAGCGGTAGTCATCGTGGAACCAGCCTCCGTCGAGCCAGGGAGAGGTGAGGTAGATATGCCGGTCGGGCTCTCGGAACGGGTACGCGACCGAAGCGCGGACTTCGCCGAGATCATCGTCGCTGAAAACGTCCTTCTCGGTGACGCTGAATCGGATGGGCACGGTGTCGCCCGGCCCCAGGCCGGAAACATCGACCTCCCGCGACCAACCGGCCTCGGGCAGATTGATGCTGTCCCCTGTATGGACGTTGAACTCCTGATCCGGATCGCCGACGGGGTGGCCGTCGATGCTGGCGTGCAGGTGCCATTCCCCGGCACCCCAGATCCAGTCTGAATCGTCGAGAACCCGCACGCTGACGAGTTGGATCTTGATGCGTGTTACCGCCATTGTGTTTCCTCACCCAACTCAGTCCGACACATCGTTGCCCGTAGCGCAGTCATGACCCGTTCACCTCGACAAGCTTGTCTTTGGTCTGTTGATCGATGTTGCCAGTGGTTTCCAGATCGTGCTCAGCCTGGAATCGGCGAAGCGCGTCCCGTAGATCCGCGTCGAGTTCATCGCCGTTCGGCGAGCACCGGAAACCCATGTTGCTCAGCCTCTTGCGGACACCGATCGGCGTCTCGACCGAGTCCATCTCACCGAGTTCCAGATCGAAATTCAGAGCCTCGTCGGTATCGGGGTAGAACGTGATCACGCCTGTCCGCGCTCCCAGAGGGATCGGTACCTCGACGAGCCCTTCGCTGTCGCTCTGCCCGTCGCTTGACTGGTGGCCGTGGATCTCGAGGCGGTAGGGAGCGTCTGCGATCGGCTCGCGTTCCTCGGTTTCCGTTACCGGCTCGTCCTCGTAGACGGATTCATCGGAGCGGTCCTGCGTGGGGGTACCGGGCACGGCCGAGTCGCCGCCGCCGTCTGACCCACTGTCGTCGTCCTGATCCTCGGAATCGACCGGCTTGTAGAACACCAATCTCAGCTTGGCGGGGACGCCTCGCCTCCGGAACGTGTGCTTCTTCTCGGTCTCCGCGGATTCTTCGCGAATGGTCAGATCGGGGATGACAACAACATCGCCCGGCTGCAGGATGTTCTGGTCCTTGCGCAGATCACGAAGTTCGCTATTGTCGCCGTGTTTCCAGATTGTCTCGGGATAGAACCCGTATCGGTCCGCGAGACTCTCGATGCACTCGCCCTGCCTGATGGTGTGATTGGTGCTCATGCGGAGGACTCCACGACTCAACAGACGGGGACCCGGGGTGCCTCGCCTGCTCCATCGAAACGGTAACGGTTCGTGATCGAAGTCATCAAGCGGGCTCCCATGCTTCTTTATCGAGCTTGGGGAACGTCACCTTGCAACTGCCCGGCACGAGACCCTCAACCCTGGCAAACCCGTTGTTATCGAGCGTCCCGCGGATAACACGCCCGTCGGAGACTTCGATCTGGTACCGTTCGCCGGGCACGGGTTTGTCGTCCTCGTCGATTAACTCGATCTCGATCCAGGTCCGCTCCTCGGCCTCCGATTCGGTCTCCGACGGCTTGAACGGTTCCGCCTTCACCGAGCCGTATTTTCCGGTGTGCGTTGCCTTCTGCCGAGCCTTCACCTCGGCGACCTCTCCGGGGTCCGCGTCGTCGGCTTCGTCGGCGTCTGTTGCTTCGGTCGGGCTCACCGCCGAGCCCGGTGATGCGGATGACGCCGACGAGCCCGGCCCGGACGCGAGCTTGACCTGCTGCCCGTCCGCGACGACCTGCGAGCCCTTGAGGCTCACGCCGCTCGAATCCCAGACACCCTCGGATCCGCCGGACTTGAGGGAGATCCCGCCGCTCGCATCGAGAATGATTTTCGACGCCTTCAGATGGAGTTCGCCTGAGACTTCGATCGAGTGCTTGCCGCCGGTCACGTTGATCGAGTCGCCGCCCACGTCCAGCGAGTACGCGTCCCCGATCTGCGTCGCCTGCTGCCCCGCAACGCTCACGTGCCGATCGGCGCCGAAGGTTTCGAACGCGTCCGCGTCGACTTTCTCGTGCTTCTCGTTCTTCACGTGCTCAAACTTGTCGGTCTCGACCACGAGATGCCGGTTCTTGAGCACTGTCTCGAAGCGGTCCTCCAGAACGCGGATATCCATGTTCTTCTGAGCATGAATGAAGACCTGCTCCTCGCCCGCCTTGTCCTCGAATCTCAGCTCGTTGAACCCGCCCCCGCCCTTCGACGAGTTTGTCTTCCATGTCGTGATCGTCCCGAACGTCTTGGGGGCGTAGGGGGGCTTGTTATCACCGTTGTAGACACGCCCTGTGATCAGGGGCCGGTCCGGATCGCCCTCAAGGAACGATACGATCACCTCGTGCCCAACCCGCGGGATCTGCATCCCGCCCCAGCCCTTGCCAGCGAACTCCTGGCTCACGCGGACCCAGCAGGAACTGGTTTCATCGGCCTTCGCTTCGCGGTCCCAATGGAACATCACCTTGACACGCCCGTGCTCGTCAGTGTGGATCTCCTCCCCGCTCGGGCCGACCACGACCGCTGTCTGCGGCCCTCGGACAAAGGGCAGTGGGGTGGTCCGCGCGGGGCGGAACTGCTGCTCGCCGTTCATCGCGGAGAACGACACGGAGAACGATTCTCCGCCTCCGGACGCTCTGCCGGTCGAGCCGTACGGGTCGCCCTCGGCACTGATCACCGCGTCCGTCACCAGGTACTTCTGGTTCATCGCCTCGATCGGGTGTTCCTCGAGTTCAAACGTGCGTCCGACGGCGATGCCTCGGCAGTCGCCGTGCCCTCTCGAGACCTCGAACCTGCACTGGTGCTCATCGAGTCGAACGCTGCTGTACCGATCGCCCTCGTTCGCCTCGACGTACTCGCCCGGGAAATCGAACAGTTCGAACTCCGCGAGATTGTGCTCCCGGCTCGCCGCGGATCGCGACGCGAGTTCCTTGGTCGGCGCCGCGAAGTCGTAATCGGTTTGGGCGAACGCCCCGGGCTGAACCTCTCGCGTGACGAAGAAGTCGTGGATCATCTCCGAATCCGCGAGCACCTTGTCGAACGGGCGGAATTCGATCCGTTCGTAGCCCTCGTAGGGCTCGTGCGAGACAGCGTCATCGATCAGGACAAGGGTGTGCTTGCCGTCCTCATGCTCGAAGTAGTAATAGATCCCTTCCTGCTCCATGATCCTGCTGACAAACGCGAACGCCGTTTCCCGGTACTGGACGCAGTACTCCCAGGTCCGATAATCCCCAGAGAGCGATTCCCGGAAGTCGGTGAAGCCAAGATCCCGGAAGACCTGCTTGATAATGTCGACTGCGGTCATCTCCTGGAACATCCGGCAATCGCTCGACCTCGTCAGGAACCACAGCCAGGGCACGACCTTCGCCCGGTAGACCGCCTTGCCCTCGTCGGTGGCACCCTGCGAGAATGACGCGACGACGCCATTAAAGAAACGGGTCTTGCCCTCCTGGTTCGGAAGTTCGCACCGGACCGTTACGGTCTCACCGAGCATTTTGTCGGCATCCACCGCCGGGTCGTCGCTCGCGAGTTCGAGTTCCATCTCGAACGGCCGGCCGAGCGATTCGCGGTAGGACATCTTTTTGAACAGCAGTTTGTCACCGCCGAGCGGTGTCGCGATCGCGAACTGCCGGGTCGACTGTGATCGTGAGGCTTCGGACGACATGACACCCTTTCCCACCCGCCGATCGGCGGTCGCCTGATGCGGAACACGAGCCCCAGCGTAACTTCGCGGCCCCGCCTGCGCACCAGCCCAGGACGGCGAGCCGAGAACCAGCTGCCGCCTGCACAGGAAGCGACGGTGGCGAGCGACCACTCACGCGTTCCACGATCTAGTTCTTTGCCGGTCCCCCCCTCGGAGGCACCGGGAAGGGACAGAAAAGTCGGGCTGGACGCCGCACACCTATTTGGTCCGAGAATGTATGTTCCGTTAAACACGATCTGCAGCCCCCTTTCTCCGGCGATCTGCCGCGTACCGGTATGCTGCCCGCCAAGGATCCCGCTTCCAAGTCCAGACCGCCCACGGCGGCGTCCATTGCACTCACAAAGGAGTACATCGGGTATGGCAAAGGTGACCGGCATCGGCGGCGTCTTCTTCAAGGTTCACGGTGACCCGGCCGAGTTCGCCGCGTGGTACCGGGACTGCCTTGGCATGCCTCTTCAGGACTTTGGGGGCGGCGTGCTGCAATGGGCCGACGATCACGCCGAGGACGGCGGCCTGACCGTTTGGCATGTCGCGAAAGCGGATACGGGTTGGTTCAAGCCGAGCGACGCGTCGTTCATGATCAACTATCGCGTCGACAACATGGATGAACTGCTCGCGCACCTCAAGTCCAAAGGTGTCAAACCGATTCAGGGTCCCGAAGCGCACGAGAACGGGACGTTCGCCTGGATCCTCGACCCTGACAACAACAAGGTCGAACTCTGGGAGCCGAAAAACTGGGATCCCAAGAACAAGGCGGCCGCGCCGGAGACCCAGCAGCAGGACGCGCCCTGACGGGATTCGATAGCCTCACGAGATGCTGACCGAACTGCTGACCACGCTCCTCCTTGTCGCCGGGATCACCACCGCGGCTCTCCTCCTCGCCGCGGGCATGCTCCATGCACTCGGCAAGGTCGGGCTTTCATCCCTCGCCGACTGGTTCACCCGCGCCCCGGGCCTCGATGTGTGGATCTTCTACTTCACCGTCGCCCCCCTGCTCGCCGGGCCGATCGCGACAGCGTACGCCACCGATGCGAACCCATGGCTGGCGACTGTCCTGGGCCTCGTGGCCGCGATTGTTGGGCAGTCGCTCGCGCTGATGATCTGGACCAAACTCCACGAGTTTGCAAACCGCAAGCACCTGCAGGGCCCGCGCCTCGTTAGCCAGATCAACCGCGCCGTCGGCCCGTTTCGCAACCACCTCGCCGTCTGGTGGACCGCGTGGGCCGTGCCGATCTTCGCGATGGCTCGGCTCGGGCAGTACTTCGTCTACCCCCCGCTCACGTGGCTCGTCCGATTGCCCAAATACAACACCGCCGAGTGGGTGAATGTGAGCCGACACAAATTCGAGGGCCTCGTGGGGCACGACCTGATCTGGTGCCTGTATTGCGACTGGATGACGGGGGTGTGGAGCCTGGGCACGGAGATGTTGCGGAACGTGGAGAGTTTCTGGTGCCCGATCCGGTTCCGCTCGGACAAGAAGTGCGAGAACTGCACGCTCGACTTCCCCGATGTGGACAACGGATGGGCACCCGAAGACGGGACGATGGCGGACGTGGTGAAATCGCACGCGGACCACTACCCGGGGCCGAACGGGGAGAACGCGTGGTTCGGGCACCCGGTGCGGCTGACGGTTGAAAACAATCCAGCCGACACGACATCATCCGATTGACCGTTCGCCGCTCGGTTTTTGTTGCACCGGACCGCTTGCGATGGAACACTATTAGTTGATCCAGTGCCCGTCCGGCGTTGGGCTGCCTTCGCCGCGGGCTCGCACGACGGACGAGGGGGTCCATCGATGAATCCATCCGCATCACCGATCCACAAGGCACAGGTCTCTTTCCTGTCGCTTGCCGTATCGTCGGCCGTAGGGCTCGCCGGATCGATCAGTCCCATCTCCGCAACAACTGATAATTTGGTATTCGGCGATCCAGCGTTTCTCATCGACGGCGTCATCGATGTCGATCAGAACGCCGGCATCGGGGGTTCGGTCTCCGGCCAGTTCGCTGGACCGTACAGCGTCACATTCGATCTCGGCGGCGTCTTCAACCTGACCGGCATTCAACTCTGGAACAATGCCGGAAATATCGACAATGACGGCGAGGGGATCGATGCTTTCTTTCTTCGCTTCGAAGACGCGGCCGGGCAGCTCGCCGGGACGTTGAGTGCAAATGCCGCGGACTCGCTCGACATGCAGGTGTTCGAATTCGACTTCCCCCAGGTAACATTCGTCGACCTGCGGATCGAATCGAACCATGCACCGACCATGCGGAACTATGCGGCGCTGCACGAAATCGCGTTCGTACCGGCACCGACTGTTGCCGTCCTGATCATGCCGGCGTTGCTTCTTCGTGGCGCGCGCCGCCGTGTGGATCGTTGACGGGGGTTCGCGATCTCATGCGTGCCTCAACGGCTGCTGAGGAGTGCGAAGACACGGTCTGAGACATCACCGCTCTCGACGACCTCCCCAAATCCCTCCTCCCGCCGCCTCTTGACCTCCGCCCCGCCCTTCTCGAGCGTCTTGGGGCCGATCGTGATGCGGATCGGGATCCCGATCAGGTCGGCGTCCTTGAATTTCACGCCGGGGCGTTCCTTCCGATCGTCGATCAGGACGTCGACGCCGCGTGACGACAGATCGTCGGCGATCTGGTCGCAGGCCGTCCGGCTCGCCTCGTCCTCGGGTTTCACAAGGCAGATGAGGGCGTGGTAGGGCGCGACGGGAGCGGGCCAGATGATGCCGTTGTCGTCGTGGCTCATCTCGACGCAGGCCGCCATCGTCCGGCTGACGCCGATGCCGTAGCAGCCCATTATGACAGCCTGCTTTTTCTGGTCCTTGTCGAGCACGCTGAAGTCAAACGCCTCGCTGTACTTCGTCCCAAGCTTGAAGATGTGGCCGACCTCGATACCCCGCTTGGCCTCCAGCGTTGCCCCGGGCGACCTCGGGCTCGGGTCGCCGGCGAGGGCGTTCCGGATGTCGGCTACCTTTACAGAATCTCCGAGGACTGTCTTATCCGGACTTACCGTCCCCGGCTCGGGCAATTCCGCGCCGAGATCCCGGGTCCAGTTGAATCCCGTGTCGTGGTGGTCTGGCTTGTCAGATCCCGTCGCCCAGGTTCCGCCTTCGCCTTCTGGACTGGTCGCGTCGGGATCGACCACGAGCAAGCAGTCCGGGATCGAGATCGCGGAGCGAGGGCTCACATATCCGATCGAGAATCCGGCCTCCCTCGCCGACTTCTCGTCACCCATCTCGACCGCGAATCCCACGGCGTCGCGCACCTTTCCCTCGTTGACATCGTGGTCACCTCGGACGACGGCGAGCACCCACTTCGGGCCGCACTCCTCCGGCTCCACAGGCTGCATCACGATCGTCTTGAGCATCCCGGCGGGCGTGGTTCCCAGGTGCTCAGCCACGCCGTCGATACCGGGCATCTTGGGTGTGTGATGCGTCGCAAGATCGCGTGCCGGAGCGGAGGCGAACGAATACGCGCGCTCGCCCGTCTCGCACTTCTCGACATTCGCGGCGTAGCCGCTGGCCGGGCACACCATGATGGTGTCCTCGCCCGTCGCGCAGTTGACCATGAACTCATGGCTTGCTGACCCGCCGATCGGGCCCGCCTCAGCCTCGACGATGCTGAAGTCGAGCCCGCAGCGCCTGAAGATGTTCTCGTAGGCCGAGTACATCGCGTCGTAGGTCTCGTTGAGCCCCCCTTCACCCTCGACTGCGAGGTGGAACGAGTAGGCGTCCTTCATGATGAACTCGCGCCCGCGGAGGAGGCCCGCCCTGGGCCTGAACTCATCGCGGAACTTGGTCTGGATCTGGTAGACGTTGACAGGGAGCTGCTTGTAGGAATTCACCGAGCCCTTGAGCATCTCGGTGACGATCTCCTCGTGCGTGGGGCCCAGGGCCGCGTCCCGGCCGTGGCGGTCGGTGAAGCGCATCAGCAGGTCGCCGTAGTCTTCGTCCCGCTTCGTCCCCTTGTAGAGCTCGATCGGCACGATATGGGGCACGAGCATCTCGCTCGCGCCCGCACCGTCCATCTCCTCGCGCACGATCGTCTCGATCTTCGACAGCACGCGCTTCGCGAGCGGGAGATAGTCGTAGACGCCGGACCCGACCTTGCGGATGTACCCGGCCCGCGTGAGGAAGATGTGGCTGGGCAGTTCCGCGTCCGCGGGCGCGTCGCGCGCCGTGGGGATCAGGGTCCGCGACCAGCGGTGCACCGCCCCCCGACGAACGGTGGTAAACAGAGAGCCGGCAGTCGACGTTGGGACGGATTCACTCATGGGACGCGAGTTTAGGACGCGTCAGCCCGCTGAACATCCACCCGCCCAACGCCCGATCAAACTCAGGCCGAGATGGGAAGCAACGGCGCCCACCGCGCCCGCTCGGTGCTCGCTGCACTCGAATCGTCCGACCACCACCAGCAGTCCTCGAACCGAACCCCGACATCGCACGCCAGATCCGCCAACTGCTCGTCGGTCAGGTCCACGAACGGCGTCTCGATCCGCACCTCTGGGATCCCCGCCGCCGGGGCGTCCAACGACACCAGACGGCTCGCCAGTGTCGCCCGGTTCACCGCGTCGGCGATCAACTCCACGATCGCGGGTTCCGACGACGCGGGACCCGCGGGCACGATCGGCCAGACCACGATGGGGCACGCCAACCTGAGTGCTGCCGTCGTGGCGTCGATCAGCAGCCGCGTTGCCGCCTCACCCGTGTGCCCCCCCGTTTCCGGCGCTCCACGCCGCGTCGCGACGCCGAGCCCCAGCGACTTTGCCTGACGCTCCGACGCCGTGCGCCCGAGCGACGAACCGCTCCAGACGACAGGCCGGCCCCTTCCCCGGCTCTCGCGTCGGACGGTTTCCTCGGACGCGATCATCGCCGCAACGAGCCCGGGGAGGTCGCCGTGCGAGATCACCAGCCGTGTGACGCTGTCGGTCGCAGGTTGATTGGTCATTGAGAGCCTATCGGCCGATCGCACCGGATTACCCCAGCGGTCCCCACTCTGGCGGTGCCCGTACGCTCAGGGCATGACGAGACCCGACGATCGAATCGAACTCGACGCCGCCCGCGATGCCCTTGCGTCTGCCCGGGCGATCGTGGTCCTCACCGGGTCCGGCGTCTCCGCTGAGAGCAGAATCCCGACGTTCAGGACATCCCCCCCGAGCCGCGATCACGACCAGAGCGATGATGACACCATGCAGGCGCTCTGGGCCGAGTTCGATCCACAGGCACTCGCCACGCCCGAAGCTTTCGAGGCCGACCCTGAGACCGTCACACGCTGGTACGACTGGCGACGATGCAAGTGCATCGACGCCGAGCCCAACCCGGGGCACAGGGCCCTCGCCGGCCTCCAGCAACGGGCCATGTCCGAGGGGCGGCGATTCACCATGCTCACCCAGAACGTGGACGGCCTCCACCAACGCGCGGGCTCCGTCGGCGTCGTCGAGCTCCATGGATCCATCATGCGATGGCGCGGCGTGCAGACGGCAACCCCCGCCGAGGTCCCCCGCGGTCCGTTCGAGTCCTTTCCTCCGACCCTGGAGACGGGCGAGATCATCCGCCCGGCTGTCGTCTGGTTCGGGGAGACGCTCCCGCCTGACGCGATCGAAGCCGCGTCTGCGGCCCTCGACGCCTGCGATCTCTTCCTCTCGATCGGCACCAGTTCCGTGGTTTACCCCGCCGCGGGTTTTATCCACACCGCCAAGGCAAACGGCGCGACCACCATCGAGATCAATCCTGAAGACACGCCAAACTCGGGCATCACCGATATCGCACTCCGCGGCAAGGCCGGCGAGGTTCTTCCGAGACTGCTCTGACTGTGGGTCGATTGCTCGCGGCTTAACCGATCAGTTGCGTCTTCTTCATCGCCCCGATCAGTTCTTCCAGATGCGTCCGAAGCCCCGCGTGCCCCCGGTCCAGTCGGACGCCGGGCAGCGACCGCGCCTTGGAAACGTCGAACACGTTCTTGGGTTCCGGCGGGCTGCTGAGATTGATCTCGGGGCGGATCCTCATGATGTCGGCCGCCATCGTCGCGAGGTCTCCCCACCGCGCGTAGCAGTCCACGAGGTTGTACGCCTGTCCTCGCCCGGTATCGTTCCCGACGAGCGCCACGACCGCCGCCGCGACATCGTCGACGTGGACGAACTTGCCGCCTCCCGCCTTGCGGTACTCACGCTCATCGTCGATCTGCCGGACGATCGAGTAGCCGATCGTTCTGTCGAGCTTCGGATCGATCCCGTACACGGCGCAGGGCCGGACCGCCGAGACGAGCCGGTCTCGCTCGAAGCACTCGCACCACAGGTGCGCCTCGACCGATGCTTTGAACGCCCCGTACGGCGTCCCGGGCCGCAGCGGGTGGTCCTCATCGGGCCTTCCCCCCCACCGCTCGAGCATGTCGTGGTGCACTGCGATCGAGCTCATGTAGATGAACTGCCGCGGCGCGGACATCTCGAGCAGCCGGATCGAGCCGACGAGATTATTCAGCAGATGCCGCCGGAACCCCCCCCGCTGCTTGAAGCCTCCGCGGAGCACCTCCCAATCCACGCTGTTGTGGATCACGCAGTCGCACCCGGCGAAGAAGTCGTGAAACACCGTCTCGTCGGCCTGCTCACCGAATGTCAGCCGATGGCAGTACGGCTGCACCGATTGCCAGGCCGACGTCTCACGGACCAGCCCGCACACCTCGTGCCCGGCGTCCACCAGCCGCTTCGCCAGCGTCGAGCCTATGAACCCCGTGACTCCGGTGAGGGCGATTCGCATGGAAACAGCGTACCGTCCAGAGCGAGGACAGTCCTGCAAACCGGACCCGGGACGCGCAGATCACACCCCCCGAGCACTCTTGACGGAGGAGACCCGCAGTTGCCATCCCGCCCCACCATCGTCGTCATCGGCGCGGGCTTCGGCGGGCTCTCCGCTGTCCGGGCCCTGCGCCGCGCCGACGCCGAGATCGTCGTCATCGACCGCAAAAACCACCACACGTTCCAGCCCCTGCTCTACCAGGTCGCCTCCGCCGGTCTCAGCCCCGCCGACATCGCCGCCCCGATTCGACGCATCCTCCGACGCCAACCCAACTGCCGCGTCGTGCTCGGCGAGGTCAGCAGCATCGATCTCGCCGTCCGGACCGTCTCGACCGCGGAGGCCGAGTTCGCCTATGACCATCTCATCCTCGCGACGGGCGCGACGCACTCGTACTTCGGCCGCGACGACTGGGCCGCCCACGCCCCGGGCCTCAAGACCGTCGAGGATGCCGTTGATATCCGCCGCCGCGTCCTGACCGCCTTCGAGTTCGCCGAGAACGCCGCCGACGACGAGGCCCGCCGCGCCGCCCTCACGTTCGCCATCATCGGCGCGGGCCCCACCGGCGTCGAGATGGCCGGCGCCCTCGCCGAGATCGCCCTGACCGTCATCCGATCCGACTACCGCCACATCGACACCGCGAGCGCCCGAATCATCCTCATCGAGGCCGCAGACCGCGTCCTCCCCGCGATGAACGCCGACTGCTCACGACATGCCCTCACCCAACTCCAGAGCCTGGGCGTCGCCTGCTGGCTCGGACGCACCGTGACCGATGTCGACGCGCAGGGCCTCACGCTCGGCGAGGGCGACAACACCGAGCGACTCCGGGCCCGCACCGTCATCTGGGCCGCGGGCGTCAAGGCCTCACCGCTCGGCGCCGTCATCGCACGTCAAGCCCGCATCGAAACCGACCGGCGCGGCCGCGTCCCCGTCCGCCCGGATCTCACGATCGAGGGTCACCCCGAGGTCTTCGTCATCGGTGATCTCTCGAGCGCCGCATCCACGGACGGCGACCCCGTTCCGGGCGTCGCCCCCGCCGCAATGCAGATGGGCCGGCACGCCGGACGCACGATCGCCCGCGGGCTCGCGGATCCGAACAGCGTCGTGACGCACACGCCCTTCCGCTACAAGGACAAAGGCCTCATCGCGACCATCGGACGCCACCGCGCCACGGGCACGCTCTTCGGCCGCGACCTCCACGGCTTCCTCGCCTGGGTCCTCTGGGCCTGGGTCCACTTGTTCTTCCTGATCGGCTTCCGCAACCGGCTTCTCGTCATGGTCCAGTGGACCTGGAACTACCTGACCCACCAGCGCGGCGCCCGCCTCATCACCGACCCGGTGCAGGCGGCCCCTCCCCCATAAACACCAGCGAGCCGGCATCGATTTCGACAAGGCCCCGACGCGAACCCCAAGCCCTTCGCGTGCATAAAAAAGGCGACACCGCCGCCGCCCCGCTGGAACGATCACCCGCCGGAACGATCAATAGTTCGGAGTCGGTGCCCGAAAATCCTCGAGCCGGATCGAGTCGAAGTAGGCCACCGTATTCTGGAGACCCTCGCGCAGCTTCACCTTGGGCGACCATCCCAGCTCGCGTTTCGCGACCGTCAGGTCCGGCTGCCGCTGCTTCGGATCGTCGGCCGGCAACGGCTTGTAGATAATCTCTGAGGAGCTCCCGGTCAGTTCGATCACCAGCTCCGCAAGTTCCTTCATCGTGAATTCGTCTGGGTTGCCCATGTTGATCGGGCCCACGCATTCGTCTGGGGCGTCCATGTGCGCCAGGAACGCGTCGATCAGATCGTCCACGTAGCAGAACGACCGCGACTGCGACCCGTCCCCGAACACTGTAATAGGCGACCCGGAGAGCGCCTGGCGAGTGAAGTTGCTGACAACGCGACCATCGAACGGATGCATGCGCGGGCCGTAGGTGTTGAAGATCCGCCCGACGCGGATGTTCACGCCGTTCTGTCGGTGGTAATCGAAGAACAGCGTCTCGGCGGCCCGTTTCCCCTCGTCGTAGCACGCGCGAGGCCCGATCGGGTTCACGCTCCCGCGATAACTCTCCGGCTGTGGATGCACCTCGGGATCGCCGTAGACCTCGCTCGTGCTCGCCTGGAATACCTTCGCCCGGCACCGCTTCGCCATCCCGAGCACGTTGATCGCGCCGATCACGCTGGTCTTCATCGTTTTGATGGGGTTGTACTGGTAATGCCCGGGGGCCGCAGGGCACGCGAGGTTGTAGATCTCGTCCACCTCGAGCCAGAGCGCGTGCGTGACGTCGTGGCGGATCAGCTCGAAATTGGAGCGGTCCAGCAGGTGCGCCACGTTGCTCTTCTGGCTCGTGAAGAAGTTATCCAGGCAGATGACATCTTCGCCCCGCTCGACCAGACGGTCGCACAGATGGCTGCCAAGAAACCCCGCTCCGCCCGTGACCAGTACTCGTTTGATGCTCATCGCGCGGCCATCTTAGCGACCGGACGCGATCCCGGAGATCCAGCTGTTCACGCGTGTAACCCGCGTCAAGGTCAGCAGGTGCGACCCGTCATCGAGAAGCTCGATCGAGTCGGCGAACCCGGGATGCTCCACATACGGAAGAATGTCATCCCGGGACCCGTGCATCCAGTGCACCGGGACGCAACACCGTCCATCAAAGCTCCACCGACAGCACCCCCGGGCCGCCCAACGCAAGAACCGCCAATCCACGTCCGATGCCATCGCCTGGACTTCGCGGCGTTGCGCCTTGTCAAGCGCACACTTTCTTGAGAACAGACCCGCGATCGGCCCCGCGATCATCGGCTTGGCGAGAAACCCCGGCAACGCCGTACCGAGAGCGACTTGCAGCCGGAACAGCCGAGAGATCGATCGTCGCGATCGCGCCCCGCTGATCAGCCCCACGGCCCTCGGTCGCCGATCCGCGGGCAACCGGTTCGCCATCTCGAGCGCGACCATCCCGCCGAACGAAAACCCCACCGCGATCCAGTCTTCTCCGGGTTCCGGTTCCACCGCCGACTCCGCGTACCGCAGCGCGTACTCCCCCACCCCCTCGCCCGCTTCGGGCTCGATCCAACCGGGCACTGTCGCCGATTCGAACGCATCGAGCTGCGGCCCGAACAGCCTCGCGTCGGCACCCAGCCCCGGAAGCAGCACGATCCGTGTGGTCACGCTGATCCCCCGCCCGATTTGCCGGCCCCGAGGGCCTCGGCCGCCGCCCGGGCGTTCTCCCGGAGATGTCCCGCGTTCAGCGTCCCGATCAGCACACTCGTCACGCCGCGCGTCTCGTATACGAACCGCAACGCGTCCGCGGCGGACCTTGTGTACCCGTCTCCGACGCGTCCGCTCCCGAGCACTTTCTTCAGGAACACGCCAACACCCGCTGCGCCCGCCGCCTCGATCGAAGACCGCATCGACGGCGCGGCGAAGCTGTACTCGATCATCAGCACGTCGCACCGAGGGATCGCGATCGCCGCGCCCTCCGGGGTCTTGATGGACGCCCCGATCGCACGGATCAGGCCGCGTTGCTGCAGGTCATCCATCGCGTCGAACACGCCGCTCCGGTCGAACGAGTTCTCCGCGACCCCGTCCGAGTGGAGAAGCAGGCACTCCACCGAATCCACGCGAAGACGACGCAGGCTCCGCTCGCAGCTCGCGACGACGCCCTCCGGGGAAAAGTCGAACACCGATTCGCCAGAGTCGTAGTCCTCCCCGGCCTTGGTCGAGATCACCCACGCGTCCCGGTCGCCGCGCGACGCAAGAATCGCCCCGAGCCGAGACTCGCTCGAGCCGTACCCGGCCGCCG
>DDFO01000017.1:53064-89551 GCA_002337215.1 Phycisphaerales bacterium UBA1926
CGAGCCGTACCCGGCCGCCGTGTCCAGCAGGTTGATCCCGGCATCCCGGCACCCGTCGAGCAGCCCGTTGATCGTCGCGTCGTCCGGCAGATCGAACGGCGTCGGATATTTCACGCCAGTGTTCCGGCCAAATTTCAGCGTCCCGAAGCCGAGCGGGCTGACCTCGATCCCCGTCCGACCGATCGTTCGCCGCGCTGTCATCGCCTTGAAACTCATGCTCGCTCCGTTCACCAGACCCGCGCCGCGACTGGTGCTTCCGGCAGACCATCCAGCCCATCGGACCCACGCCCGGCCTCGACCCCGGGCGTGATCCCGCGATCTCTGAGTCGCTTGAGCACGAGCCCAGCCGCCCGCGGCGCCAGCACGAGCTTTGTCGGCCATGCCGCCATCACCCGTTCCCCAGCCCACTCAACGACCGCCTCGTTCGGACGTTTCCCGTCGGGTTGGCGTCCTTCTGCCCGATCGATCTCAAACACCCGCCACGAGAACGACGCCTGATCGACCCAGGGGAGGCTGCGCGACACCGCGGCCTTGCCCGCCTCGATCTGCGCCTCGGGCGATCGACCGACACCCTCCTCGGCGGGTCCGCCCCCGAAATACCACGTCTGGAGGCCCCCGAGTTCACCGGTCGTGACCGTCAATTCCGGCTTGTCGAGATCGAGCTTGAGACAATGCCCGTTGAGGGGGAACGGTGTCCCCGCCGCAACGAGTTGATGGAGCGGCCGACGCTGCATCAGCGCCGATCCATCACCACCCGCAAGATCGATCAACGATTCATTGCCCTCCCCCGCACACAGCACGACCGCGGAACACGACACGCTCGGACCGCTTGCGAGCCGAATCCGCACGCCCGTCTCGTCATGCTCGATCGACTGGACCCGGCCCACGCGGGCCCTGGCCTCGACGCGGTGACGCATCGCATTCAGCAGTGAGCCGGGCTCGAGCACGGTCTCCGGCGCCCGGTAGACCTTCACGCCCCGAGGCGCCTGCTCGAACCCCAGCGGCCATCGTTCGCGTGGTAGTTTCTTGAGCGTGGTCCGCAGAGTGCGTTTCGCACCCTCGGCCGCGATCCGCGATCCGATGGTGTTCCGCGTCCAGTAGACCGTTTCTCGTGCAAGGCACTTCGCCGCGCTGAGATCCGGCACGCCGGGCAGGCTGCGACCGGCGAGCGCATCCTCCCAGATCGGCTGCACAGCGGCGACCGCTTCGGACGCGTCCGCCGCGTTCCCCGGGAGATCGTACTTGGTGCCGGCGTGGAGGATCCCCTGGCTCGCGATCGTCTGCCCATCTCCGAGCGCCGACCGTTCGACGAGCCACGCGTTGAACCCCGCGTCCCGCAGCGTGTGCAGCGTCCACAAGCCGCACACACCGCCGCCGATCACGAGCACATCACACCGGGCACCCGGCGTCTGCGCCGTTGAATCATTCCCCGCGGCCATCAATCCGCCCCCTCAGGCAGCGGCCGAATCAGCAGCACCTGCCCGAGCCGTAGGTCGTCCTTCGACGCCAGCCGTCCGCGGTTCGATTCGTAAAGGAAATCGACGTGCTTTGTTGAGCCGTAGAAGGCTTTCGCAATCCCGCTCAGCGTGTCGCCCCGCTTCACCGTGTACTCGATCGTCGCCGCGTCGCTTGGAGAAACCGGTCGGCCCTCTGGTTCGCCCGTGCCGTCCGCCGGGAGCCCCTGAATGTTCGCAGGATCCCTCGGCACCCGGATCGTTTGCCCGGCCCGGAGTTTCCGTGGGTCCAGCAGCGGGTTCGACCGAGCGATCGCCATCGCGTGCCGCCGCGTGCCGTACACCCGTCGAGAGATTACCTCAAAATTGTCACCCGAGCGAATCACGTAGTCATCGAACTCCGGCGCGATCACTCGAGCCCCGGATTCAGCCGGCCCCGATTCCGATCCGACCGAAGGCCGATCAGGTTCGGGCGGTGCGATGGTCTCAAAAACCTGTGGCTCATCGCTGCCCGGGGACGGGAATCGTTCCGCGACCAAGGGCGACCGGGCCCGCGGCTCGTCTTGCCCCACGCTGTTCGCGGTGTCATCGCCCAGCGAAACACCGGGGAGTGTTGCCCCGTCGTCTCTTACCGGCCACGCCCAGTACACACCGATCCAAAGCAGCACCAGCACACCGAGGCCCGAGAAAACCCGCGCCGTCCTGTCGTGCATTGCGCCCTCCGATCGAGAATTCGCTCAGCCCCTCGACGGAGTTTACGGGATCCGAGAGGTGCTCGGTTCCGCCGCGTTCCCTGCCGACAGGTCCCTCCGCCGCGACCACACGAGGGGGGACGCCACCGCGATCGATGAATACGTACCAACAACGACGCCGCACAACAGCGCGTAGCTGAACGCCCGCACGCCGGGCCCGCCGCTCGTGTACAGAATCAGCGTCGCGATCAGGGTTGTACCCGACGTGATGATCGTCCGGCTGACCGTCTGATTGATCGAATCGTTCACGACCTTCTTGGTCGCGTACGGCATCCGCCCCCGGTTCTCCCGGATCCGGTCCATGATGACGATCGTGTCGTTGAGCGAATACCCGATGATCGTCAGGATCGCCGCGACCAGGTTCAGATCGATCTTGAACGGCTCAATCAGCAGGCTCTGTGCGAACGACGCGGTGATGTCGTGGTCGTACAGGATCTCGGCCATCGCGATGAGCCCGATCGCGAACAGCACGTCGTGCAGGAGCGTCACGATCGCCGCCATCGAGTACCGCACGGAGCCGAACCGAACCCAGATGTAGATCAGGATGAGCATGAGGCTCAGGAACACCGCGACAACCGCCGTGTTCTTGAAGTTCTCCGCGATCACGCTGCTGAACGACTGAACGCTCGCCGTTGTCGTGAACGATCCGAGCGCCTCGACCGTGATCTCCCATTCCAGCGTCGCGAGTTGCTCGTCCCAGAGCCCCTCGTTCTGGATGAAGCTCACGCCTTCGTCCCACACGAGCAGCACCGCCGTCTGCACGGCCTCCTCGGTGCCCTCCAGAACCACGATCTCCTGCCGACGATCGAGCGTCGATGAGTAATCGGTGTTGCCGCGCATTTGCGCGATGCGGCTCTCCAGCCGGGCCAGAGAGGGACGGCGGATCTGCTCGGCGCCATCGACCCGTAGATCCTCTAGCACGATCGCAACCCCGCCGAAGAACTCGCCCACGTTCAGCAGCGAGCCCGGCCGGCGGATCACATCTCCAAGCGTTTCGCTCAGCACGGGGTACACCGGCAGAGTCGCGAGAGCGGTCGGATCCCGATCCCGCCCGGTAAACGTCAGCGCCGGATCGCTTCCCAGTTCCTGCTCGAACGCCGCTGTAATGGCACCCATCACCGCGTCCGCGTTCGTCGCGTAGGTTTTGACCTGGAAGCGGTCCGACGTTACCCCGTCCGAGGCCGGGTTGACGGGGATGACCTCTGCAGTCCGCAGCGGACGGAGCGGATCAACCTCGTCGCGATCCTCCGCGATTGCCCGCACGCGGGATTCAACATCCGCACGCGTCAGTGTCAGATTCCCGTTCGAACTCACCGCGTCGGCGGGTACTCCCTCGCCGGCATCACGCAACTCGAACGTGACCTGCGTGCCGCCCCGGAACTCGGTATCCAGCATCTTCTCGCCCTGGATCGCCACCATCGCGATGCCGAGGCCGACGCCGATCAGGCTCACGACCACCGCAAAGTACCGCAGTTTCATCCAGTCGATCCGGGGCTCGAGCGTCCGCTCGATCACCGGCACAACCGTCGGCAGCATCGTCAGGTGCTTCACCTTGACCACATCGATCAGCAGCGCCAGCACCAGCCGGCTCACGATCAATGCGCTGAACAGTGTCGCCACCACACCGATACCGAGCGTGATCGCGAATCCCTTGATCTCCTGCGTACCCAGGTTCGCGAGAACGAACGTGATAATCAAATTCGTGACGTTGCCGTCGACGATCGACGAGAGCGCCTTCTGATACCCGACCTTCACCGCCGCGCGGAGGTCCAGGCCGTTGCGCATCTCTTCACGCACGCGCTCGTAGATCAGCACGTTCGCGTCCACCGCCATACCGAATGTCAAAATGATGCCCGCGATACCCGGGAGCGTGAACGCGGCCCGCGCCAGGCTCATCGCCCCAAGGATCAGGATCGCGTTGAACAGCAGGCTGATCACCGCCACCGCACCGAACACGAAGTAGTAGAAGATCATGAACGCGCTGACCGCCGCGAGCGCGATCAGGCCCGCCGTCCGACCCGCGCGAAGGTTGTCGGCCCCGAACTCCGGAGCGATCGTGTTCTGGCTGATCGGTTCGGGGCTCAGGTTTGCGCTGAGCGAACCCGCCGTCATCACCTGGATGATGTAGTTGATCTGCTCAGGAGTGAAATCGCCCGAGATCTGCCCGTTCCGGCTGATGTTGCCCTGCAGCGTCGGGGCCGTGTAGACCTCCTCGTCGAGCAGGACCGCCATCTTGTTGCCGATGTTGGGACCGGTCAGATCGCCCAGCTTGCCCGCACCCCGCGAGTCCATCGTGAAGGCGATCGCGGGCCGGCCCACGTCATCCACACTCTGCGACGCGCTCGC
This sequence comes from Phycisphaerales bacterium UBA1926, assembly GCA_002337215.1. GTDB lineage: Bacteria > Planctomycetota > Phycisphaerae > Phycisphaerales > UBA1924 > UBA1926. The sequence continues at coordinate 57,617 of DDFO01000017.1, forward strand.
GATCCGCCAGTCACCCTCCTGCTTGGTCAGACGCATCCCGCGCGTATCCCAGCAGAGGATGTAGTAGTTGCCCTCGTACTCCTCGCCAACGTAGTTCCTGGCCGCGAAATAACCCGCCGGATCCGCCTCGAGCGCCGCGAGTTCTCCGACGGACTCTGGTCCCGCCGGGAACGTCGTGATGTCGTTGATCTTGCACCATCGCGCATCCCGGCTCCGCACGTTGCCGGGGCCACGCTCGTTGAACTCGTCGCGGAGGCGACCCTCTTCGGGGTGGGTGTTGTCCGTTCCGCGCCCTTGCGGATCGATCGTGATCCGGAACGCCGGAACACCCGCCGCGCTGATCAGCCGTTTCAGATCATCCGGGTCATCCAGGCTCGTCCGCTCCGCCTCATAGGCCTCGTAGGCCGAGATGATCTCCTGCACCTGCGGCCAGTCGTTCGGGAACTGCGCCTCGATCTCCTTCAGACGGCGCTCCCGCGGACTGTCGAACTCGACGTAGTTGTCGTTCTCGTCCCGCATCATCTTCCGACGGCTGGAAAGCGTCAGCGCTTCGTCCACGTCGTCCGCGGTGAGCTGGCCCTGGACCAATTCCGCGATGAGATCCTCGTACTTGATCTGCGCCTGCGCCACCATCGCCGCGAGGTTCTGGATCTCCTCGTCGGTCGGCGTACCGCTGGACCGCGTCGTCTCAAGGTCCGACTCCGCCGCGACCTTTTCACGGAACGCCTCCGCCGCGTCGTTGAGCAACGCAAGCCTGTCATCACTCCCGCAGGACAGCGACTCGAGCCGGCTCTCCAGCTCGGGCCCGCCATCACGCAGCACCCGCTCGAGTTGCGATTGCGAGACCGAGCACTGGCCGAGACGCGACAGCGTCTCGTCATACGTCGCCCTCAGCGCCTTGACCTTCTCGCTGGGCAGCGGCATCGTGACTTCGATCCGGTCCCGCCCCTGCGCCACCATCTGGATCTCGAGCAGGCCGCTCGGGTCCACACGCTTCTTGAGGATCGAAATCGTCTGGCCCAGCGTTTCCTTCGCGTCAGCACCCGCGGGGATGTCCACCGCGTAGATCAGCGTTGTCCCGCCGCGAAGGTCCTTGCCGAGCCGAAGCTTGTCCTCAGGCGGCACGATTGAGACGACCGCGAGCACCAGCAGCGCCAGCGCAAAGATCGAGTTCCGGATCACGTTTCGCATCGGTTTCACACCCGCAAGACGCTCCGCGGTTCAGCCCGCGAGAGCGCCGAAGTCAATCACATCTCGGTCCAAGCCCAAACCGGCGATCGCCGGCGATCGTCACCAGGCCCGACCGAGTCCGGTCAGGGTCCCGGCAAACTACCCCTTCACTCAGACCCGCATCGCCTCTTGTTCGAGCGTCGGGTTTTCGAGTTCCAGCTCTTCAATATCCTCGCCCAAGGCCGATCCGTCATCGGTACCCGCGGCCGAGTGCAGCACCTGCTGGATCGCGGACCGGGCGAAGCGGATACGCGTCTGCGACCCGTGGTCCACTTTCAGCACCACCTCGTCGCTCTTGATCTCCGCGATCGTCCCGATGATGCCACCGATCGTCTGGACTTTGTCCCGACGCTTCAGATTGCTCATCAGTTCCGCCCGCTTCTTCTTTTCTTTCCGCCCGCTCAGCATCGAGGTCACGACCATGAAGATCATCAGCCCGAAGAGAAGCGGGAGCATCATCTTCATCCCGCCGGGAGCCTGCTGAGTTCCGCTCGGTGCACCCCCGGGAACCGCTTCGCCGGGCGTCCCCTCCACACCTTCGACGCCACCACCGGAGGGGGCCCCGCCGCCGCTCGGCGCCCCGAGCACCTCGGAACCAGCCTCTTGGGCAAGCGTCATCGTCCACATCGTCATATCAGACATCGGTATCTCCAGGCCAGAGCCCCTGCCCATCCGGAGGGAACAAGGCTCGGCCAGCATTCAGACGCGAGACCGGCCCGCGGCACGATCCACCGCACACGCCGGCATCGAACATCAACAACACAGCCTCGGGGATTCACTCCGCCCCGAGGGCCATCAACTCGGTGGGCACGCCCGCCGCCGCCCCGGGCCAGCGACGCGCGAGCCCGAGCCAGTCATCGTTGGCGACGGCAGCCCGAACATCAATCATCAATCGCTGATAGAACCGGAGGTTGTGCAGGCTCACCAGCAAGGGCCCCAACATCTCGTCGGCTTGGAACAGGTGCCTGATGTACGCCCGAGTGAACGGCGAACCATCCAAACTCGGCCAGCCGTGACGCGTGGGATCGCACGCCTGGCAATCGCAATCGGCCTCAAGAGGCCGGTCGTCCTCGGCAAACTTCGCGTTCCGCAGCCGGATCTGCCCCCGTCCCCCCGACTCTTCCATACTCCGAACAAACGCGTTCGCGTTCCGCCCGTTCCGCGTCGGGAGCACGCAATCGAACATGTCCACCCCCGCGCACACCGCCGCGACCATGTCCCGTGGATACCCGACCCCCATCAGGTATCTCGGCTTGTCTTCCGGCATCAGAGGTGCCGTGTGCCGCACGACGCGGGAGATGTCGTCCCCGCTCTCCCCGACCGCGACGCCGCCGATCGCGTACCCCGGCAACTCGATATCGCACACCTCACGCACCGACCGCGTCCTCCGATCCAGATCCGTGCCTCCCTGCACGATCCCAAAGAGCGCCTGGGTGTCAGGGTTGGCGTGTGCTCGTTTGCAGCGATCGAGCCACCTCGTCGTACGCTCGAGCGCCAAATCGAGCCGCTCTTCGTGCGAATACGCCTTCGATTTCCCTGTGTCCCGTTCCGCCGCCAAACGGATCCGCGTCTGGTTCGTGGGCCCCGCCTCCGGGTCCACGCTGGGCGGGCAGTCATCGAACGCCATCATGATGTCGGGCCCGAGCTGGTTCTGCACACGCATCGAGACCTCCGGGGTGAGCCGGATCTTCTCCCCAGTCAGGATGCTCTTAAAAGTCACACCGTCTTCATCGATCGCGTTGATGTCCGCCATCGAGTACGCCTGGTACCCGCCCGAGTCGGTCAGGATCGGCCCGTCCCAGTTCATGAACCGATGCACGCCTCCGCGCCGCTGGATCAGCTCGCTGCCGGGACGCAGCAGGAGGTGGTAGGTGTTGTTGAGCACGCACTCCGCCCCGCCCTCGCGGATCTGCTTGGGGAAGATCCCCTTAATCGACCCCTTCGTGCCCACCGGCATGAACGCGGGGGTCGCGAACGACCCGTGCCGCGTCTCGACGACTCCGGTCCTCGCCCCGCACACCGAGGATCGCTGCTCGACCCTGAAAGAGATCGCCTCACCCACGCCGTTCATCCGTCGCTCGCTGCAGCGTTTTCTTCTCCGCCTCGCTCAGGCTGTGCAGCCCCTCTCGGCGCACCTTGTCGAGCACCCGGTCAACCTCCGCGTTGTCGGGGTCTTTCGCTTTCCTCGCCTTCTTCCCGGGCCTCGGCCCGGGCCGAGCCTTCGGCTTGCTCGAATTGCCGAACACGTCGAAGAACTCCCGCAACAAGTGCGGCCTGCGGATAAAGAAGTACCCCGCGATCGCACCCCCAAGGTGCGCCGCGTCCCCGCCCGCGTTGTGCCCGCCCCAGAAGAGGTTCAAGGCCGCGAGCGCGACGTACCCGTACGCAAACGTCCGCATCTTCAAGGGGATCGGCGGGATCAAAAGCTGCACCACCGACGTCGGCGCGATGAACGCGCACGCGATGATCACCCCGAACACCCCGGCCGAAGCGCCCACCAGCGGTGTCCGCGGATCAACCCCGAGCGCTCCGGGCAGCGGCACGCCGAGGAACCCGACCAGGTTCAGGATCAGATAGAGCAGCCCGCCGCAGAGCCCGCACATCAGATAGAACGCGGCGTACCGCTTCTTGCCGAGGTACTGCTCGACGAGCCCGCCGAAGAAATAGAGCCCGATCATGTTGAAGCCCAGGTGCATCAGCCCGTCGGCGTGCAGGAACTGAAAACTGATCAGCCGCCAGACCTCAAGCGCCCCGAAGCCGAGTCTCGTCGAAAAGTGACCCCACTGGAACAGGAAGTCTTCGGTCATCCCCGTCCACTTGCTCGCGTACGGCTGCAGGAACATCCAGCGGAACACATGCACCGCAACATTCAGCACGATCAGCCATGTGTTGAACGACCACCCGCTCAGCCGGGCGCGGGGCGATACCCCGCCTCCGCCCGCGAACCCCCCGCCGCCACGTCGGCCCTCCCGCACATACTCCCGGTCGTAAATGCCCATGCCACTCCTGTATCACCACTCGCTCTAGGAAGTCCCCGAACGCCGCATCGTACGACCGCCGCCCGCGCAGGACCGATCATCGACGCCCCGAACACCAACGCGCAAAAAAAGCCCGCGCCATCGCGACCAAGGCGACGAATCACAAGGGCCCACGGCAATCCGCAGACAAATCCCCGAACCGACCCGAGGTCAGCCCGCACGCCTCACATCAAGGGCAGCCACCCACGAACGCCCCGACAAACAAGCCGATGTCTTGCAGGTCCCAGACCCCGTCATTGTTGATGTCCGCGACCGACCCCTGACCCAGGAATCCGCCCACGAAGGCGTTGATGTCCGCGAGATCCAGCACGCCGAACGGCGGGGCAAGGTCCGCATCGCACCGCACCCGATAGGCAGCACCGTTGAACCCTTCTCCAGTCTCGATCCCGACCGAGCCGAGCAATGCCGCACTCGCAGGATCGAACCGATGCACCATCGATGTCACGGCGTCCACCGCGAGCAGTTCTCCCCGGTCCGACGCAAAGCTCACATCGTTCACGCCGTTCAACGTTCCACTGAACGAGTACAACGCGAGCGAGGAAGGTGATCCGCCAACCGTGACAACACCGATCTCCAAGGTGTTGGGCCCCGGCTCACGATCCACCCAATACATCGAACCGTCCGCCCCTCGGGTTGCCAATCCGTCGAAGTCCACGGAGTACGTGATCGGCGATGAAACCGCCCCATCCAGGCCGATGTAGCCCATCGTCGTCGAGGACGACACGTTGAACGCGCCAGGCTGCCAGAACGCCTGCACCAACGAGCCCGCGAGCACGTCGTACCCGAGCCCCTCGATCGCGTTAAAAAGCGGCTGGCCATCGAGCGTGATCGCATGCCGGCTCAGAACCGTCGCATCCCGAGGATCGATCTCAACGAGAAACGCCCCGTTCGGAAAGAACGACTCGGTGGCAAACAAACGCTGCCCGACGAACTCCATGCCCGCCACATTTCCATCGAGCAGCAGGGCACCGATCTCGACCACGCCGCCCGAATCCGGATCCACCGTCACGAGCCTCGGGCCCGGGCCGACGGCGAACAACTGCCCGAAGGCGGTTCCAGTGAGCAGCAAGACCGCGATGATCGCGTAACGCATAGCACATCCTCCCCTCGTAAACATCGAACTCAATCTCTTGAACTGTATTGCCACAAGGGCGCAATCAGGGCCTTTTTCAAACGAATATCCCCCGATCTCGCCGCACACGGCCCAACCCTCCGCATCCACCGCGATACCCTTCCGCTCGCACACAAACAAACACGGAGCAATCCCATGTCCTTCGATATCGAAATCGTCCACGGCCGCCAGATCCTCGACTCCCGCGGGAACCCGACTGTCGAGGTCGAGGTCGTCCTCGGCAACGGCGCCGTGGGCCGCGCCGCCGTCCCGTCGGGCGCCTCCACAGGCGAAAACGAAGCCGTCGAACTCCGCGACGGCGACAAGTCCTACTACATGGGCAAGTCCGTCGAGAAGGCCGTCGACAACGTCAACACCCGCATCGCCCCCGCCATCGAGGGCCTCGACGCCCGCGACCAGGAGGGCGTGGACGCCGAGATGATCGAGCTCGACGGCACCCCCAACAAGGCCGAACTCGGCGCCAACGCCATCCTCGGCGTCTCGATGGCGACCGCCCGCGCCGCAGCCGACGCCTCGGGCCTCCCCCTCTACCGCTACCTGGGCGGGTCCGCCGCCAAGACCCTCCCCGTCCCCATGCTCAACATCCTCAACGGCGGCAAGCACGCCGACAACACCGTCGACTTCCAGGAGTTCATGATCCAGCCCTGGGGCTTCGACGACTTCCACGAGGCCCTCCGCGCCGGCGTCGAGATCTACCACACCCTCAAGGGCGTCCTCTCCAAGCGAGACATGTCCACCGCCGTCGGAGACGAGGGCGGCTTCGCCCCCAACCTCAAGGACAACGAAGACGCCCTCAAGATCATCGAGGAAGCCGTCGAAAAGGCCGGCTACAAATGGGGCGAGCAGATCTTCGTCGCCCTCGACCCCGCCACCTCCGAGCTCTGGAACGAGGCCGAGAAGGACGGCAAGGAAGGCTACAAGTTCTTCTCGTCCAGCCAGGAGATCATCTCGTCCGACGACCTGATCAGCATGTGGGCCGAGTGGGCCAGCAAGTACCCCATCCGCTCCATCGAGGACGGCCTCGCCGAGAACGACTGGGAAGGCTGGGCCAAGCTCAACGCCAAGCTGGGCGACAAGGTCCAGCTCGTCGGCGACGACCTCTTCGTCACCAACAAAAAGTTCGTCGAGCGCGGCGTCAAGGAAGGCTCCGCCAACGCCGTCCTCGTCAAGGTCAACCAGATCGGCACCCTGAGCGAAACCTTCGACGCCGTCAACTACGCCCAGGCCAACCGTTTCGCCTGCGTGCTCTCTCACAGGTCAGGCGAGACCGAAGACTCCACCATCGCCGACATCGCCGTCGCCACCAACTGCGGCCAGATCAAAACCGGCGCCCCCTGCCGCTCCGACCGCAACGCCAAGTACAACCAACTCCTGAGAATTGCCGAAGAACTCGGCGACTCGGCGGTGTACGGCAGCACGACGTGGTGGAGGTAGGGTCACACAATGATGAACTGTTCTGCAGATAGCTTTGCAAAAATTGATTTTGTAGCCTCTGTCATACTGCTAATTCTGCTTGTGTTATCGGTACTAATACATCGTGCAGCAAACAGTCTACCTTCCCGCAAATTTCTTCATGCCTATGATAAAGATGCAAGTTCACTATGCATTGATAAAAGACTGTCAATTTTTTTGGGCTACGAATCGATTTACCACAGTAGGGTAGCATTTTGGCTGGCAATCCAATCAATTTTGCTAGTGTATGCTTTACAAGATTCTACAACGATGCCGTTATTTTTATCAGCTATTGGCATCTTAATAAGTATTTTACATTTGCACGGCACCAGGACATTATATGAGCGGATCGACAGTTATCGAATAGGCTTAATTGCCTCTTCTCCCGAGTATGATTTATGGTACCAGGGCGCTTCAAGTGATGGGGGCGGCACTGTCACAAAGTACATTCCTCTTCTATTTGGAATTATTTGGGCTCTAGTATACATTGGCTATCTGATCTCATTGCTTGACTGATACAGTTCGCGGCGGGTGGCCGGGCCGGACTTCCCGTGTGCCACGGCCATCCTGGCCGTGCTCCCCCCACTCCCCCTCCTCCATCCTCTCCATCCCGACCCACTCGACACACCCACAAACACCGTCCCCCCACACGGCCGACACGGCCGTGGCACACAAGACCCATCCCTCACCCAACCCGATCCATCTCCAACACCCCACCCATCCCGGCCCACCACCGGGCACTCGACCACTCCCACTCCGTCGGCCTCTCGACCAGCCCACGTCTCACCGGGTTGGCATGGATGTACTCGACAACCTCAACCAGCGTCCTCTGCTCCCAGATGTTCCGATCAAACCCACCCCCGGCCTGCCAGAACCGGAACACCCGGCGGTTCCCCTGAACAACCGTCAGCCGATCGATCCATGTCGGCTCATGCTCGACGAGCCACGCCTTCGCCCGAACCGAAACAGGCCGCTTCAGTGACCCCAGCACCCCAGACACCGAAACGCCTTCGGGGCACCGCACGAGAACGTGCACATGCTCTGGCATGACCACATACGCCCCGATCGCGAACCCGAGCCGTGATCGAGCGTCGCCCATCGCCTCGATGACCCACCGACAAACCCGATCCGAGCGGAGCAACGGCAGCCGCTGCTGACATGAGTACGTCAGGAAGTGCGCATGACCCGGATGGTCGTAGACCCGCCGCTTCTTCCGATGCTCACCGCCCATTCCGAGCAGTGTGCCACGGCCGTGTCGGCCGTGCTTTGCATCCAGACGCTGCCGCTCGGAAGTAGGAAGCACGGCCAAAATGGCCGTGGCACACGGAGATGAGCATCTGGGCACAAAGCCCTACCGTCCCTCATGCCCAACCCCTTCCACCTCGCCTTCCCCGTCCACGACCTCCACGCCGCCCGCGCGTTCTACGCCGGCACGCTCGGCTGCCCCGAGGGACGCAGTTCGGACACCTGGATCGACTTCGACCTGTTCGGCCACCAGATCGTCGCCCATCTCGACGCGAACGCGGCTCCAGCCCCCGACACCAGCAACCCCGTCGACGGGCACGACGTCCCGATCCCCCACTTCGGCGTCGTCCTCGACATGGACACATGGAACGCCCTCGCCGAACGCGTGAAGGCCGCGGGGGTCGCGTTCGTGATCGAGCCGTATGTGCGGTTCAAAGGCGAGCCGGGCGAGCAGGCGACGATGTTCTTCACCGATCCCAGCGGCAACGCCCTCGAGTTCAAGGCGTTCAAGGACATGGGCAGCCTCTTCGCGACCTGACCGCTCTCGATCCGCGGCAACCAGCCCGCCCCATCCGGTCAGCCTCCCCCGCGCACATCCCAGTCCAAAACCCACCCCCGTGCGCAAACCCACGCACATCCCTCGCCAACCCCTTGCACGCCGCACGCCGAACCCCACACTGACGGCATGGGCATCACAACAGACCAGATCCTCGACGACTTCAGCCACGCCATCCACGAAAACGGCCGAGGCGGCACAACCCACAATCCGCCCCCTCCCCCCAGCGCTTCTCCATCGCCTCACCAGTGCCCAGTGCCCGACGCGCACTGCCCATCTCTACTCCAAGACTTCCTCACCGGCGATCTCGGCCTCCTCCAACTCGCCGCGATCCACAACCGCACCCCGGACCAACTCGCCAAAGACCTCGACGACCTCCAAACCCAGATCCATCTGATCGAACGCCTCGCCGCCGACCGCGAGCGCGCAGTCGCCGCCCAGGCCCGCGTCGCGGCCATCTCTGCCCTCACCCAAATCGCAACATCAGACGCCCCGCCCGAGACCCGGCGCAAAGCAGCCAGCTCGATCCTCAGCCAGACCCCGGCAACAAGCCGCAGGACCGCCGCTCAACAGTGCGTCTCATTCCCCCATCCGCGCCCGGATCTCCCGGCGCATCCGCCGGTACCGCTCCGCGCCGAAGACTCCGACGCCAGCGCCCAGCAGGATCACCACGATCCCGATCTCGGTCATCCACACCCCCGAGAAGAACTTGATGATCGAACCCCCGATCGCCACGATCGCAAGCGACGTGCGTACGTACGCCAGCAGCGTCCGCTCGTTGGCGAGCCCCGTCCGCGAGAGCGCCAGACGCTCCCCGACACTCACAACACGGCTCACATCACCCCCCTCCTCACCCCGCTCCATCGAGCACCTCAGCCGCCGCCGCCGGCTCCCCATCCCCCACCGACACCTTCAGCCCGATCACCCCGAGCAGGATCACCGCGATGCTCACCACCGTCACCGGCGTCATCGTCTCGCCCAGCACCAGCGCACCGAACACAACAGTCCCAACCATCCCCACCCCGACCCACACCGGGTAGCCCACGCTCACCGGCAGCGTCTTGAGCGCGAGCGTCAGCAGCGTGATCGCAGCGATGCTCGACAGCACGACGAGCACCGTCGGCCACAACCGCGTGAACCCCGCCGACTGCTTCATCGACACCGCGAACACGATCTCCAGCACCGCCGCCAATCCAAGAAACACCCACGCCATCTGATTCTCCTCAAGTCGCTCCGGACAACGCGCCGCTCATCGGCCGCGTCCCAGATTCGGAGAATCTGTCGTCGCGAACGCGATATCGCCCAGCAGCGTATGGATCGAGCAACCAAGAAACACCAGCGCTTCGTATGACTCGTCTGCGAAAAGGAGACTTCACCGGATGCTGCCAATAGAACGAGCCGGTGCGTGGGACCGAGTGGCTGGGCGGTCCTGCGAGCTCCCCTACCCTCCCCCATGCCCGGCCTCTTCGACGGAACATCCCTCCAGCAGCCCGTCACCTGCGAGTATTGCACGAACCCGCGTGATGCCTGCGTCTGCCCCAGGGACGCCGCCGGCGAGCCCTGCCCGCCGTCCACGCAACACCCCCGCGTCCGTCGGGAGAAACGACGGGGCAAGCCCAACACGATCATCGCCGGCATCCACGCAGGACCCAACCCCACCGGCAAGCACGGCGACCTCACCCCGTTCCTCAAATCTCTAAAAACCAAACTCGGAACCGGCGGCGGTCTCGCCGATTCGCCCGGCGGATTGGAGATCGTGATCCAGGGCGACCACCGCGACGCCCTCGTCGATCACCTCAAATCGTTCGGCTACCACGCCAAACCCGCGGGCGGCTGATCACAGCCCAGGGGGCCAGGCTCAGTCTTCCGTTTTCGATCGCAGGCACCACGACACGGCTTTGTACAACTCGCGCGTCGGCGGCACCTCGTGCCCCAGCCGCGGCACGACCCGCAACTCCACGCTCGTCCCGGCCTCATCCAGCGCCCGCTCCGCGACGGAGTTCGTCTCCACCCAGGGGTCGCGCTCCCCGATCATGAGGTACCACCCCGGACGATCGTCGCCCTCCGGCATCGCCGCGACGTCGTCTTCCCAATGTCCGCACACCGCGATCACCCCGTCGAAGAGTGAAGGGTGGCTTCGCCCCATCGCCATCGCGATGTTCGCCCCCTGGCTGAACCCCGCAACGATCACCGGGCCGACGGCGAAGTCCTCCCGTGCCTCAGCAATCAGGTGCTCGACGTACCACTCCGATTCATCGCGAAAAACCCAGGCGAATCCGTTACCGGAAGGCCGCAACGCATCCGGTGCGATCAGCACGGCCCCCGCCCTCGCGGCGGCCGACCGCCACTGCCGAGCCGTCGCCTTTCCCGTCCCCCCCGTCCCGTGGAGGACGAGCAGCACCGGCGTCGGCACCGCGGGATCGTGCCCCCTCGGCCGAATCACCGTCGGCGTCGCTTCTGACGCTGCCTGCGTGAACCCCGCCATCCGCTCGGCGACGTTCGCCTTCACGCGCTCAACAACACCCGCGAACGCCGGCAATCCACGGATCGCGTCGATGTCTGAGTCGGTCTCGATCGTGCGCACGCCCGAATACCCGCGTTCGGCCGCGGTTTCCAACCACTCGATCGAGCGGTCCAGATCCCCCGCCCGCGCCAGAGACGCGGCGGTGCGGTATGCCCAGACCGAACTGGTTCCGTGCAGTTGCGCGATTCCACGAGCCTGCGTTGCCGCGGCGTCGAAATCGCCGGACAACATCTTCTGCTCCCAAGCGGCAAACTCGCCCTGCGCAGAGGCCGATCCCGAGAGGCACAGAAGCACGATCAACAGAGTCCGCAGCATGGCATTTCCTCCGATCCCCGCTTACCGGCCATCTCCTCGGTCGGCTGCGGCGCCCCGAACCTGTTTCGGACCGCGATCGGGAGCGACCGCTGTTGGGACAACCCAGAAATGCCTCGGCTATGATGGACTGCAGGCGTTCTCATTCTCTGAACGCCGAAACACGGGGGTCAACGCATGTCGAATTCACAGAGCGACTCTGGCACAAAGGCTTTCGGCCGAGCGATTTTCTGGCCGCTCTTCATCGTCGCAGTGGTCGCGTTCTCCTTCTATGCGACCCAGCGGTACGGCGAGAACCGGGCGCGCGTCGTGTTTATCACTGCCGACACGACCCCGTTCTGGCAGCGGGTTTCCGACGGCGCACGCGACGCGGCCGCGCAGTACGGCGTTGAGCTCGCGATCGTTTCACCAGACGGCTCGCTGGAAGGTCAGAACTCACAAATCGACTCGGCGATCGCGACCGCGCAGGCGATGGTGATCAGCCCTGTCGACGCCGAACGGCAGACCGGCAAGCTCCGCGACGTCGCAAACCGGGCGTTCCTCATCACGGTCGACTCGGACAGCGATCTTTCGGACCGCCGCTGCTTTGTCGGTATGGATAACTACGCCGCCGGCCAGGATGCGGCGGGCCTGATCCGCGCTGCATTGCCGAACGGGGGCCGCGTACTGATCGCTGCCGGCCCTTTGGACAAGACCAACGGACAGGAGCGTCGCCAGGGGATCATCGATGCGTTGCTCAGACGAGAATCCCGCTCGGCGCTCAACGCGGACGCGATCGATGCCGAGCTCACGGGGCCCCAATTCACCATCGCCGGGACGGTGATCGATGACCTCACGACAGAATCCGCGACGCTGCGCATCGCCTCAGCATTGCGGGACGACCCGGAACTCGACGCGGTGGTCGGGCTGTACGCCTACCACGCCCCGGCGATCGTGGCGGCGGTGGCTGAGGCGGCCACCGGCCGGGACATCGCGGTCATCGGGTTTGACGCGCTCCCCGAGACACTCGATGCGATCGAGAACGGCGTCGTGTACGGCGTGATCGCACAAGATCAGTACGGATACGGATTCCACAGCGTCCGGATGGCGGCCGAGGCTGTCGAGGGTTACGACAACGCGCCTCTTTCGCGCAAGCTGACGCTCCCCCCACTCTCGGTCACGCAGATGTCGCTCGATCGTGTTCGTGAAGACCTGGGAATGACCAAACCCTGAAGCCGGCCGTCTGATTGAGGTCAATGTCTTGTGTATTTTCGGGCTCGTCAGCGCCGAGAACAAGGCCTAGTATCCGGGCCCGAGTCCGGCCGGTCGGTCGGCGGGTCGAGCATGCGACGCGAAAAGTCCGCCCAAGCGGACAATTGAATCCGACGGAGCCAGCGATGAAGCAGGACACCCACCCGACTTTCTACCCTTCCTGCAAGGTCTTCCACAACGGCGAGGTCGTCATGACCGTCGGGGCAACGGTCCCCGAGCTGCACGTGGACGTCTGGTCTGGCTCGCACCCGTTCTTCACGGGCAAGAGCCAGTTCGTCGACGCCGCGGGCCGGGTTGAGAAGTTCCAGCGGAAGTTCTCGGGCAACTACTTCCAGAGCAAAAAAAAGTAATCGGACGTTACTCGACCGCGTGCTGACGTTCAGGCCTCCACGTTCCGCTGTGCGCTCGCCAGTTCGAATGACGGGTCTTGGTGCGCGCCGAGAAACTTTTCGGACCTCTGTGCTCCGGGCAGGTTTTTCTGGAACCACGGCCCGTGTGGGCACGAATTGAAGTAAGTCTTTCGGAACTCCACTCGGGGTTCCGCTGTCGAACCCAATCGGGACGATGTGACGCAGGCGGACGCCGCGTGGTCTTGGCTCGTTTGGGCTCGAAGATGCAATTCAGGTAACGCCGTGCTCCTTTGTTGGAGTGGGCGTTTGGGGGAGATGTTCGGGATGGCGGCTCGGCCGTCCCTTCGAATGCAGGGGTTTTCAGCATGACTATGACGACTCGGACTCACACGACTCGGGCGATCTCGGCCCTCGCGGGCATCTGCCTGGGAAGCGCTGCGATTGCCTCGGCAGCGATTGATGTGGCGCCCCCCGCGGGAATCGCGGCAGCGGACGGAACGGCCCGGCGTCACCTCGCCGCGGCGATGCTCCCCATGATGCCCGCTGAGCACCGTGCCGCGATTGTCGCGGCCGGCGGGATCGGCAGCGAGATGTACGCCGAACGGATGGAACCGTCAGACGCCGGTGATCTGCTCGTTGCGGGTGACGAGCGGTACGAGGTCCTCCGGGGCGTCGTGAGCCCGGCGCTGTTCGCTCGCATGAGTGAAACCCATCTCAAGAGCCTGCTTTACACCAAGGAGCGGACTGCTCGGGGCGAGACGCCGCTTGCACAGTGTTTCGCACCGGGAACCGATCCGGAACTGATCGCGGCGTACGAGCTTCTGTTCCGGGAGCAATTCTGGAATGTGCCCCAAGAGGGCGGCGAGCGGTTCAACATCGCGTCCCGCTGGACGACGACCGCGACCGACGGCGGGTTCATCCCGGGGCAGGGTTCGCCCATCACGCTGACCTACTCCTTCGCCCCCGACGGCTCGCTCGCGGACAACCTCTTCGGGCAGAATCGCACGAGCCAGTTGTTCTCCTGGCTTAACAGCATCTACGGGAGCCCGGCGACCTGGCAAGCGCTTCTCGACAGCGTCTTCGAAGATTGGGGCGACCTGATCGGTGTGTCGTATGTCTACGAACCTAATGACGATGGTGTCGAAGCGAACACGCTCCCGGGGCAGCTCGGCGTGCGCGGCGACGTCCGGATCTTCGCGGTAACCCTCGACGGCGGCTTCGGCGTGCTCGCCTACAACCAGTTCCCGAACAACGGCGACATGGTCTTCGACGCGTTCGACAGCTTCTTCAACAACACGAGCGCCAGTTCTCGCCGCCTGCGCAACGTCGCGTCGCACGAGCACGGGCACGGCCTGGGCTTCGCCCACTCCTGCCCCCAGAACGGCACCAAGCTCATGGAGCCGAGCGCGAACACGAACTTCAACGGGCCGCAGCTCGACGATATCTTGGCAGGCCAGCGGAACTACGGGGACATGCTCGAGCCCAACGACAGTGTCTTTGAGCCCACCGATCTCGGTACGTTCTCGATCGGGAGTGCGGACTTCGTCTCGAATGTGACACTCGACGACGGCGGAGACGTCGACTGGTTCCGCGTCGAGATCACCCAGCCCATGGAATTCATCGCCGACATCCAGCCCGACGCCGGGACATACCTCACCGGCGAGCAGAATGCCAACGGGAGCTGCCAGGCCGGCTCGCTCAACAACTTCGATGACAACCTGGACCTGACACTCGAACTCCGTGCCTCGAACGGGACAACCGTCATCGAGTTCGAGAACAGCACATCGTTCGAGGGCGCCGAGCAGCTCCGCGCATCGATCAGCACCCCCGGGACGTACTACCTGCTCGTTGAGAGCGTCGATAGTCTCGAGCGGATTCAGCGATACCGTCTGGATCTCTCCACAGACCAGTTCCCGTTCGACGGGCCGAGCATCGCGGCGGTGAGCGAACTCCCGTCGGCGGCGCTCCCCGGTGATCCGGTCGACGTGGACTTCGAGATCCTCGCGAACGCGGACTCGATCACGGACGGCCCGGACCTGCTCTACCGCTTCGACGGTGGTGCATTCACACGGGTCGCGATGACCTCGCAGGGCAGCGATGTCTTCCGGGGAACGATCCCGGGGGCGGACTGCGAAGCCGAGCCCGAGTACTACATCGAGGTTGTGGGCGACGTCGTCGGCGCGGTGAACCTGCCGCTGGCGGGTGCCGCGTCACCGTTTGTCTACGCGGTCGGCTCGCAGAACGAATCGTTCAGCGAAGACTTTGAAAGCCCTGACCTTGGCTGGAACGACAGCATCAGCACGGCGTCCGCCGGTGACTGGGAAGTCGCGACGCCCGACGGGCTGAACGGCGCCCCCTCCGCGGACTTCGATGGCTCGGGCCAGTGCTACGTCACCGGGGCGGCCGCGAACGAGGATGTGGACGCCGGCCGGGTCTTCCTGCGGACACCGGCGTTCGACTTCTCTACGGGCGGCACGATCGAGTACGCGTACTACCTTTCGGGGGGCGGCGATGCGTTGAGCGGTGATTCGCTCACCGTGGAGGTCTCGTTCAATCAGCAGATCACCTGGAACGAAGTGAAGTCGTACACCACCGACACCGGCGGGTGGCAGACCGATTCGATCAGCTACGACGCCTCCGAAGGCGTGGACGGCATCTTCTTCCGGTTCATCGCCGAAGACGGCGGGTTCGGCAACACCGTCGAAGCCGCGATCGACGCGGTGAGCGTGTTCACCGTCACCTGCGAGGAGCCTCAGGGCTGCAATGACGCCGACCTGAGCGAGCCGTACGACGTGCTCGATCTCGGCGACATCAACGCGTTCCTGAGCGGGTTCACCTCCCAGGACCCGATCGCGGATCTCGCGGCTCCGTTCGGGGTGTTCGACCTCGCCGACCTCGGCGCGTTCGTCGCGGCGTTTACGGGTGGCTGCCCGTAAAAGACCGGCGGCCGCCCGCGGTCTTGATTGAAGAAAACGAGCCCGGGCCGCGTGCCCGGGCTTTTTTCTTTGCGGACGGGCGGTATCATCCGTTCATCCGCATAAATGGAAATAGCGGGTTGTCAGTGTGAAACGCCCTGATGGGCGAGGAGTCAGCGATGCCAAGGCCGGCGTTTGGTGATGTTCTAGGGTCTCGGGTGCTTGTGCTCGATGGGGGCATGGGCACGAGCACACACCGGTATGACCTGTCCGTGGACGGGGACTACGCCGGATGCGAGAACTGCACGGACATCCTGACACGCACCCGGCCCGAGATGGTCGAGGCGATCCATCGGTCGTTCTTTGAGGCCGGGTCCGACGCGGTCGAGACGAACACGTTCGGAACGCCGATCCATGTGCTCGATGAGTTCGATCTGGGGGCGTCATCGTTCGAGTTGAGCAAGCAGTCAGCAGAGATCGCCCGCGCCGCCGCCGACGCGTGCTCGACGGCAGACAAGCCTCGGTACGTGCTCGGATCGATGGGCCCCGGAACGAAACTGATCACCCTGGGACAGATCACCTGGGAGACGATGCTCGGCTCGTACCGGGAAGCGATGCGGGGGCTCATCGCGGGCGGCGCGGATGCGATCCTGATCGAGACCTGCCAGGACCTGCTCCAGGTGAAGTGCGCGGTGAATGCAGCGCTGGCAGCACTCGACGATTCGGGGAAGTCACCCCAAGACATCCCGCTCATGGTGAGCATCACGATCGAGCAGATGGGAACGATGCTTGTCGGGTCGAGCCTGGAGGCGGCGGTGACCGCCCTGCGGGACTACCCGATCGCGTCGATCGGGCTGAACTGCGCGACGGGCCCCACCGAGATGGGAGAGCACGTCAAGTACCTGTCGAAGGCGTGGGACCGGGCGATCACCTGCTACCCGAACGCCGGGCTCCCCGTGCTGCAGGACGGGGAGACGGTCTATCCGCTCGGGCCGGCCCCCATGGCAGAGAGCCTGAAGACATTCGTTGAGCGATACGGCGTGTCGGTCGTCGGCGGATGCTGCGGAACGACGCCCGAGCACATCTCCGCGATGGCGGCAGCGGTCTCAGGGCTGAAACCCGGGCGTGCCGAGACACCGAGTTGGACGGCGAGTAGTTCGAGCCTGTTCACGCCGGTCCCCCACCGTCAGGACGCGAGTTTCCTGATCGTCGGCGAACGCTGCAACGCGTCGGGTTCCCGGAAGTTCAAGAGGCTGCTCGAGGAAGAGGACTGGGACGCGATCGTGTCGCTGGCTCGGGAACAGGTCCGGGACGGATCGCACGTGCTCGACGTGAACGTGGACTACGCGGGGCGGGACAACGCACGGGACATGGCCGAGGTGGTCAAGCGGCTCGTGCGGCAGGTCGATGCGCCCCTGATGATCGACTCGACGCAGATCAAGACGATCGAAGCAGGGCTGCAGCACGCGCCGGGCAAGTGCATCATCAACAGCGCGAACTTCGAGGACGGCGACGAGAAATTCGATGCGATCTGCGGCCTCGCGAAGACCTACGGCGCAGCCGTCGTGATCGGCACGATCGACGAAGACCCCGAAGCGGCGATGGCGAGAACGGCGGACCGGAAGCTCAGCATCGCGACGCGGGCGATCGAGCGGGCGACGACCGCGCACGGGATCGCGGTCGAGGACCTGTTCATCGACCCGCTGGTGCTGCCGATCTCGACAGGGATGGACTCGGACCGGCGGAGCGCCCTCGAGTTGGTCGATGGGACCAGGCGGATCAGCGAACAGTTCCCGGGGGTGCAGCTGACGTGCGGGTTGAGCAACGTGTCGTTCGGCCTGAAGCCGGCGGCGCGGGTGGTCCTCAACAGCGTGCTGATGCATGAACTCACGGCCGCGGGGATGACCAGCGCGATCGTGCACGCCTCCAAGATCCTGCCCCTCAACAAGATCGACGACGCGCAGATGAAGGCAGCGCTCGACCTGATCTACGACCGGCGCGACGCCTCGGTCGGCGGCACCGGGTTGCCCGAGGGGGTCGATGACACGGGCCACGATCCGCTGCAGCACCTCATCGAGCTGTTCAAAGATGTGGGCGATATCGGCGGATCGAGAGTCGAGGCGAAGGACTTGACACTGGAAGAACGCCTGCGCGTGCACATCATCGATGGCGAGAAAGAAGGTCTCGCCGATGCGTTGGAAGAGGCCCGCACGAGGTACGCCCCGCTCGACATCATCAACGACCATCTCCTCGACGGGATGAAAACCGTCGGCGAACTGTTCGGCTCGGGGCAGATGCAGCTCCCGTTCGTCCTGCAGTCTGCGGAGGTGATGAAGAAGGCCGTGGCGCATCTCGAGCCTTACATGGAGCGGGTCGAGGGGCAGACCAAAGGGACGATCGTGCTGGCAACGGTCAAGGGAGACGTGCACGACATCGGCAAGAATCTCGTCGATATCATCCTGACAAACAACGGGTATACCGTCCACAACATCGGGATCAAGCAGACGATCGACCAGATCCTTTCGGCCTTCGAGACGCACCGGCCTCACGCGATCGGTCTCTCGGGCCTGCTCGTCAAGAGCGTCAACGTGATGGAAGAGAACATCGCGACGATGAACGAGCGGGGCGTGACCGCGCCGCTGATCCTGGGCGGGGCGGCGCTGGCGAGGAACTACGCCGAGGGCTACCTGCGCGGCAAGTACGACGGGTCGCTGCTCTATGGCAAAGACGCGTTCGACGGGCTCCGGATCATGGACCACATTGTCTCCGGAAGAACCGATGTGCTGGAGTCTGAGATCGCCGAGCGGCAGGCGAAGCGGGCCGAGGCCCGCGAGTCAAAGGGAATGGTCGCCGAGACCCCGGGCGATTCGCGCAGCTCGGACGCCGGCGCACGCGTCGGCAGCACGAGCGGCGGCGGGACGCTGACACGGACAAGGTCGGATGTTCGACGCGATGTCGATCTGCCAATCGCGCCGTTCCTCGGGTCGCGTGTTGTCGAGGGTTTGAATCTTGACGACATCTATCCCTTCCTCAACCCGGTGGCGCTCTACCGCGTGCAGTGGCAGTTCCGCCAGGGGAAGCGGAGCAAGGTGGAGTACGAGGCCGAGATAACGGAGAAGGCGGAGCCGATGCTCGCCGAACTAAAGGCAAGGTGCCGGGACGAAGGGATTCTCGATCCCCGCGTGGTCTACGGGTACTACCCCGTGTGGAGCGAGGGCAACGACCTTGTGGTCTTCGATTCAGACGACCACGATCGGGAGATCGAGCGGTTCACGTTCCCGAGGCAGGAAAAGAACCGCCGGCTGTGCATCGCGGACTTCTTCCGAGACGCGGACGAGTGCCGGGCGATGGGCCGCAAGGACGTCCTGGGGTTGTCATGCGTCACGATGGGGCAGCGGGTCAGCGAGGTCTGCAAGACGCTGTTCGAGCAAGACGATTACGCCGCGTACCTGTACATGCACGGGATGGGCGTGGAGACAGCCGAGGCGCTCGCGGAGCTGTGGCACAAACGGATGCGACAGGAACTCGGCATCGCGGGAGACGACAGCCCGAAGATCAGCGACCTTTTCGCGCAGAAGTACCGCGGGAGCCGGTTCAGTTTCGGGTACGCGGCCTGCCCCGAGATGAGCGACCAAGACAAGCTCTGGCGGCTGATCGACCCGGGCCGGATCGGGTGTGAACTGACCGAGAATTGGCAGATCGACCCGGAACAGAGCACGAGCGCAATCGTCGTGCATCACCCGCAGGCGAAGTACTTCAACGCGTGAGCTTCTGAGCCCGATGCCCGGCCTTTCGATCAAGAGGCCCGGTGAAGGCGGGGCACGGCGCCGATGAGCTTCTGTGTATAGGGATGCTGCGGCTCATCGATGACCCGTCTCGTCGGGCCGGTCTCAACAATCTCGCCGGACTTCATGACCGCGACGCGGTGGCAGATGTGACTGACGACGGCCATATCGTGGCTGATGAACAGGTAGGCGAGGCCGAATTCGTCCTGAAGATCCTGGAGCAGGTTGATGACCTGCGCCTGGATCGACACGTCGAGGGCACTGGTCGGCTCGTCACAGACAATCAACGCGGGATTGAGCGCGAGAGCGCGGGCGATCGCGATGCGCTGGCGCTGACCACCCGAGAACTGGTGCGGATAGCGATCGAGGGCATCGGCAGGCATGCCGCAGCGATCGAGGAGGCCCTCCGCGAGCCTGCGTCGCTGCGAACGGGTCCCCCCGAGCCCATGAATGGCGAGGGGCTCGGCGACGATACTGCCGATGCGCATCGTTGGGTTGAGGCTCGCCGCCGGGTCCTGAAAGACCATCTGCATACCAGCGCGGAGGCCGCGGAGTCGCTTCCGCGATGCCGTCGCGAGGTCGTCACCCCGGAATCGCACCCTGCCGCCGGCCGGGGTGATAAGCCGAAGAATGGCGCGCGAGAGAGTAGTTTTCCCAGATCCGGATTCACCGACGATGCCGAGTGTCTCGCTGCGGTTGAGCTCGAAAGACGCCCCCTTGACGGCGACGAAAGGCTCGGGACGGGCAAAGCCGGACCGCTGACCCGGGAACGTCACACGGAGATTCTCAACCGCGAGAACGGGCTCGTCGTGCGGAGGCTGCGCCGTGGTCTCTGGAGCGGGCGTTGTCACGATCGGAGGGTATCGTGGCCGATGAAGGGATGCGGGGTGCGCGCCCCAGCAGTGGACGGAGTCTCTGTTCGGAGCGGTGCCGATGTGCGGGATCTGTGGTGTTGTGGCGGCCCGGGGAAAAGAGGTCGAGATCGATCGGCAGGGCCTGGAACGGATGCGGGATCGGCTGACCCACCGCGGGCCGGACAGCGCCGGCGTCTCCTGGGCCCTCGAGAACGACGGGACCGCGTACGCCGCGTTCGGCCATCGACGACTCGCGATCATCGATCCGACCGAGAGCGGGAACCAGCCCATGACGACCGCGGACGGTCGATACACGATCGTCTACAACGGGGAGTTATACAACGACGCGGAAGTGCGACAGGCTCTCGAAGCCGAGGGTGTCCCGATCGCCTCGAGCAGCGACACAGCGACGGTACTGCACGCGGTGGCTCGGTGGGACGCAGACGCGTGCGGTCGGCTGCGCGGGATGTACGCGTTTGCGTTGTGGGACGATCGCGATCGGGTGCTTCTACTCGCTCGGGACGGCATCGGGATCAAGCCGCTGTTTTGGACGTTGAAGGGCCAACGGGTGATCTTCGCGAGCGAGATCCCGGCGCTGTTCGCACATCCCGCGGTCGTCGCCGAGCCGGATTGGGAGGCGGTATCGGGATATGTCTCGACCGTACGGACAACGCTGGACGACCGGACGATGTTCGCAGACGTGCGCACGGTCCGGCCCGGCGAATGGATCCGGATCGAATGCGCGGAGCCGGGCCTGTCCATCTCGAAGACCTTCCCAGCGCAGCCGGGTTCGGGGCTCCAACAGGGATCTGAACTCGGGGGGACGGAATCGCTCGCCGCGGTCATCGAGGACTCCGTCCGTGCGCACCTGCGGAGCGATGTCCCATGGTGCTCGCTGCTGAGCGGGGGGCTCGACAGCACGGTGATCGCGATGCTCGCGGCGGCGGAGGCGGGTTCGCTGCGGACCTACGTCTCGGGGTGCCCCGAGGCAGGCGAAGGGCTCGCCGACGACTTCGCGTTTGCCCGAGAGGCCGCGGACGCGATCGGGACAATGCACGCGGAGGTCCCGGTCAACGAAGCGACGTTCATAGACCGCTGGCCCGCGATGATCGCGCAACTCGGCGTGCCGATGAGCACCCCGAACGAGGTCGCGATCCATGCGGTCGCGGACCGGCTTCGGACCGACGGGCACAAAGTCGCGCTCAGCGGCGAGGGCGCCGACGAGCTCTTCGCGGGGTACGAGTTGCCGATGCTGAGCGCTTCGACATGGGTCGCGGAGAACCCCGACGCGGACGCGGCGGCTGACGCGGCCGCGGCGCTTGACTCGGCGGCGTGGCTGACCCGCGAGAACAAGGGCCTGTTCTTCTCTCCGGCGATGCAGGAGCACGCGGGCGGCGACGCGATGCTGCTGTCGTGGTACACCACGCTGATCTGCGAGGAGCGCGACGCAGCATCGAGGCACAACGCGAACGCGGACGAAGCGCGGGTTCGTTCATTCCTTGGACTCCAGAGGCGGGTGAACCTCGTCGGGTTGCTGCAGCGACTGGACACCTCGACGATGCTCGCATCGGTCGAGGGGCGGGTGCCTTTCTCGGACGCGATCGTCCTCTCGGCCGCACGCGATATCGGGCTCTCGGACCTGTTCACATCAGGCGACCCACCCGGCACAAAATTGGCGCTGCGGCGGGCCTTCGTGGGGCGCGTCCCCGCGTCGATCGCGACACGGCCCAAGCGGAGTTTCCCGCTGCCATTTCAGGGGTGGCTCCCGGCGATGACGCGCCGAGTCGAGTCCAGCGAGTTCCTCCCCGAGGTCTACACGAGAGAAGCGATCGCGTTCGCGTGTGCCGAGCCCTCACAGCATTGGAACATTGCCTGGCCCATGTTCAATCTCGCGTTGTGGGCCGAAAACACGTTCGAGTCAAGGACAGACTGACCCCGCTGGAGTTCACACGCGATTTCTGATTGTGCGAAGAACACACCTCTGCTAGTTTGACTCTCCCGCGTGGGAGCAAATCCGGAGATTCGAACGATGACCAAGACCACGATCCTTTTCCTCGCCGGCGTGGCTGGTCTGAGCGTTTCCGCGTTCGCGGCGGCTCGGTCGGTCGAGCCTCGTGCGACTCCCGAGCCAGCCCCACACAAGAACCGGATGGCAGTCGTCCACGGCTGTTGGGGCGATGCACAGGGGCACCTGAGCGGCGGTATGTTCGAGATCCCGGAAACCCTGACGCCCGGCGAGCCGACCGGGCTCGACGGCTTCACAGGCCGCGGATTCGATTCAGATAACCGGGTGGATCTGGTCATCGTCGGCGACGGGTACACCGCGTCGGAGATGGGGCAATTCCAACTCGACGCGATGTCGATCGCCGATGATTTCTTTCGGTATGAGCCCTTCATCCGCTACGAGCCCTACTTCCGCGTGACGACGGTCGAGGTAGTCTCCAACCAGTCGGGCGTGGACAACGACCCCAACCCCGGAATCAGCCGCGATACCGCAATGGACATGCAGTACTGGTGCGGCGGGACCGAGCGCCTGCTGTGCGTGAACGTGAGCAAGGCCCGCGGATTCGCCTTTGCCGGAGCGCCAGATGTGGACCAGATCCTCGCGATCGCAAACTCCAGCAAGTACGGCGGCGCGGGTTACTCATCCAACGATCTCGGCACCGCGGCAGGGCAGAACGCATCGGCGGTTGAGATCGCGATCCACGAAATGGGCCACTCGCTCGGCGACCTCGCCGACGAGTACACCTACGGCGGGCCCACGAACTACAGCGGCGGGGAGCCGAACGCAGCGAACCTGTCGCTTCTGACCGCATCACAGATGGCATCACAGGAAAGCAAGTGGCATGAGTGGCTCGGCGCGTCCATCGCCGGGTTCGACAACCCCGTCTCCACGTTTGAGGGCGGCGGATACTCGGCGAACGGGATCTACCGCCCGTCCAACAACTCGATGATGCGGAGTCTCAGTCGGCGGTTTAATCTGCCCAGCGCCGAGAAACTGATCCGCGAGTTCTACCGAGAAGTGTCGCCGATCGACGCGGCCCCCGCCAACAATCTCGCCTTCGGAATCGGGGACACAGTCTCGATCGTGCCCATGCGCCCCAACGGGCAACCGCTGACAATCGAGTGGCTCGTAAATGGAAGTGTTGTCCAGGCTGCGGTAGGGATGGAAACCGTCTCAGCCGGAGATCTCGGGCTATCCGAAGGTCTGCAGAGCGTGCGTGTCCGTGTGCGGGATGACATCTCCTGGATCCGCTCCCCGGGCATCCAGGCAGCGATCGAGGATTCACGAACATACTTCGTCGAGGGCTGCGGTGCGTACGCCGACATTAATCGCGACCACGTGCTCGATTTGAGCGATATCACCGCGTTCGTAGACGGATTCATCAGCGGGCAGCCCACGGGCGATCTCGCGGCGCCGTTCGGCGTGTTCGACCTCGCCGATATCGCGGCGTTCGTCGGGGCGTTCTCTGCCGGTTGCATCTGAGCCGCAGACGGACTACTTGTCGCCGTTCCGCTCCGCCTCGTCCTTCTTGACCTCTTCTCGCGCCGACTGTTCGACCCACTCGCCCGCGCGGTGGCGGACGATGACGCCCGTTGTTTCCCAGATGACCTGCTCGGCGACGTTGGTCGCATGGTCAGCCATGAGAACACACTGACCCGCGAGCTCGTGGAGATCGAACGCGAGATCGACGGGCATGTCGCCGTTCGCGACCGCTCGCTCCGCGGTGCGCATGATCTCGGCCTTGAACGTGAGAACCATGCTCTCACTCTGAAGGACGAGGCGGGCGAGTGTCGCATCCTGCTTGTCATACGCCTTGGTGGTGTCGCGGAGGATGCCCAGCACGCTGTTGGTCATGACGCGGCTTGTCGGCGGGAACGCGGCAGGGCTCCCCGACAGCTCGATGGCACGCTGGGCTATATCCACGCCGCAATCTGCGATCCGCTCGTACTCGTTGTTGACCTTGACAAGCGTCAGCAGGCCGCGGAGCGGCCGGTCATTGCAAGGCGTCGCCTCGTTGGCGACCCGGGTGAGCAGCGCGACGGCCCGCCGCTCGATCTCAACATCGGTCTCGTCGATAGCGTCGTCGAGTTCGATCGCGACACGTGCCTTCGCCGCGTCGGCGGTAAAAAACGCATCGAGCGAGGTGGAGACGATCTTGCGGAGGCGCGAGCCCTGCTCGGCGAGCATGCCGCGGAGCGCCTCGCCCTGGGCGTTAAGGTCCTCGGTGCTGAAGGGCATGGCGGTGTGTTCTCCCCGGGGTCTGGCGTGCGGTAGGAAACCCGGCGAACGCAAAGCGGCTCACGGGCCTCCTCTACGATACACGCCTTTGGGGATCAGGGGAGCACCGCCGAACCGGCATCCTGCGGGTATCCTCAGTCAATGGACGCACGCTCAGACAAGTTGCGAGACCGGATTTCCAGCGAGCGGGTGGTCTCGGCTCACCCCGCGTACAACGCCGTGGAACTGACGATCACGTCTCCCGACGGGTCGGAGCGGTCGAAACCCGCGATCCGGCACCGGGGGGCGGTCTGCGTGGTGCCCCTGCTTGAGCAGCCGGGACGTGCACCGCGTGTCGTTCTGATCGAGAATGACCGGGTCATCGCCGGCCAGCGGCTCTGGGAGGTCTGCGCCGGCGGGATTGACGAGGAAGAGAGCCCCGCCGAGGCGGCTCACCGCGAACTCCGTGAGGAAACCGGGTACTCGGCGACAAGCCTCTATCCACTCGGGGAGTTCTACACCTCACCCGGGATGAGCGACGAGGTGATGCACGCGTTCGCAGCAACAGGACTCACGAGCGTCGGCCAGGACCTCGAGCCTTGGGAATCCATTACCGTCCACCGGATGAGCACGAGCGACGTGTTCGACCGGATCGATCGCGGCGAGATCCGCGACGGCAAGACGATCGCGGCGCTGCTGCTCGCGGTTCGGCGGGGGTACCTTGATCCGCGGTGATGCGGCAAGCCGCGAGGGTGGTGCAGCGTCGATCGCGGGTGCCGGTAGACCCGCTCAGTGAAAGTCCCGATGGCACGCGAAGACTGGAGACAGAGTCTCGACGACGGGCCGGGCGGCTGGCGGGGAACGCTGCGCCGAATCTTCGGAGGCAGCGAGAACCCGATGCGATGGGGTTTTCCCCTCTACTCGGCGTGGGGGATCCTCGTCAGGGTTCACCTCCTGTTCCCGATCTTCATCGCGGCCAGGCTGATCCAGACGCTGGTGCAGGACAGCGCCGGGCTCGTGTTCGTCGCTCCCCTGCTGATCGCACTCTTCGTGCTCGTGCTGCTGCACGAGTACGGGCACTGCCTGGTCTGCCGGCGCGTCGGGGGCGAGGCCGACGAGATCCTGCTCTGGCCGCTCGGCGGTCTCGCGTCATGCTCGCCCCCCCACCGCTGGGACGCGGCGTTCTGGACGACAGCCGGCGGGCCACTCGTCAACGCGGCGCTGCTCGTGCCCCTGGGCCTCGCGACATGGCTCGCCACCCGCGACTTCGGGACGGTCCTGTTCAACCCGTTCGATCCCTGGTTCGCGGCGGGCCTGATCGAAGCGGACGCCACGATCGGGAAGGTCGCGAAGATCACGCTGTGGTCCTTCCACTACGCCAACCTGCTGCTGCTCGCGTTCAACGTGCTGGTGCCGATGTACCCGATGGACGGCGGGCGACTCGTCCACGCGCTGCTTTGGCGCACGATGGGCCACCGCGAGGCGACACGGATCGCGGCGATAGTTGGCCTCGTGACCGCCGTCGTGCTCGCGGTCTTCTCGTTCGTGTTCGAGGAGATGATGCTGCTGGCGATCGCGCTCTTCGGCGGGATCTCATGCTTCGTCGAATTGCAACGACTGAAGTTCGAGGCAACAGGGGATGATGCCGTGTTCGCCGAATCGCTGGCGATGACCGACGACGAACGCCCGACCTACGCGGAACGGGCCGCGGCGAAAAAGGCCGGGAAGGCGCGGGCGGAAGCCCAGGCGACACAGGCTGAAATCGACCGGATCCTCGCAAAAATCAGCGGGAGCGGGATGGACAGCCTGACGAAGAAAGAGAAGAAAACGCTCGAGCAGGCCTCGGAACAGGGACGCTCGCTCTAGCACGAGAGTCTCGGGCGGGAACGCACCGAGGCGGTCATCCAGAGACAGCCGCGATATCACGGCTGATCTCCGCGAGCGCCTCCATCGCGGTGTCGATATCGGCAGCCGTGTTGAACGCACCAAGGCTCAGGCGTGTCGCGCCGCCCGTTTCACGGGTCGCGAAGTTCTCGTGAGCACGCGGGGCGCAATGGATGCCGGCCCGACTGAGAACACCAAACTCGGTTTCCAGCAGCCCGGCAAGCTCGGCTGGGCCGAGGGCGTCGTGAGTAAACGAGAAGACACCGACCCGGTCCGCCGCCTCGGCGGGCCCGATCAATCGCAGCCCCGGAAAACGGTCCACGTCGGCGAGGGCATCGAGCGTCCGCTCGATAAGAGACCGCTCGTGCGCCCAGAGCGTATCGATGCCCCGCTCGGAGAGCCAGCCGAGACCCGCGTTGAGGCCGGCGATCCCGATCGTGTTGTGCGACCCTGGCTCGTAGCGGTCGGGCAGTGTGTCGGGGTGGACATCAAGCTCGCTGACGGTGCCCGTGCCGCCCGTGCGGACGGGATCGATGCAAGACTCGAGCCCGGGGCGGATGAGCAGCCCCCCGGTTCCCAGCGGGCCCATAAGGTGCTTGTGACCCGGGAACGCGAGAAGGTCGATGCCCATCGCCGCGCAGTCGATCGGCAGCCGTCCAGCGGTCTGCGCCGCATCAACAAGCAACGGCACACCCGCGTCGCGGCAGACCCAGCCGATATCGGCAACAGGTTGGAGCGTGCCGCTGACGTTCGAGGCGTGGACCGCGATGACGAGCGCTGTGTTGGGACGAATCGCCGCCCGTATATCAGCCGGATCGACCAGCCCGGTCTCCGGGTTGGCGTCGACGCACGTCCATTCAACCAGCGCACCCACCGGGTCGGCCTTGAGCGCGTTGAGCGGGCGGAGAACGGAGTTGTGGTCCATCGCGGTTGCCACGAAATGAACGGGCTCCGCCGAGTTCGTCCGCATCCGTTCGACGCGCTGATGATGGGCGATCCCGTTGATGGCGAGATTGAGCGCATCGGAGGCGTTGAGCGTAAAAACGGTGTGGTCTGGGCTGGACGATCCGAACAGGCGGGCGAGGCACCCGCGGCATCCGGCGATGATCCGACCGCCCTCGATCGACTCGCGGTACGAACCCCGACCCGGGCTGGCACCGAGTTCGGTCGCGTAGCGGACCATCGCGTCGTGGACCGCGGCGGGCTTTGGGAACGACGTCGCGGCGTTATCCAGGTAGATGCGTGCAGTCGAGCGGGTGTCGGTCGTCAGTGCCATCGGGAGAGCGTAGGCGGCGCCTATTCACCGATGGTAACCGAAACCCCGATGCGAACCGTCGACGGCTTGAGGCAGGCTGTGTCATCGCAGGCCTGAATCGTGATGCCCAGCACCGGCGCGCCCTCGCTCGCGCCCACACCGGGCTTGTGCTCGATGGCGACATCGAGACGGATTTCGCCGGTGTGCACACGCAACTCATCAAGGCCCTCAATCGCCCCGCCGAAGGGCTCTCCCTCTGGGTAATCCGCGTACACGGCGACGCCCTGCCCCGAGATCAGCCCCACGCGCAGGGGGATGAGGCCCTCTCCCGCGCCCGATCCCTCCGCGACCGGATCGGCCGCGAGAATGTGATACCCCGGCTTGATGCGGATGCCCAACGCGAGCGTCGCCGGCTCATCGCCCGCGACGGTCACAGCATCGGTATCGGCGAACACCTCCACGACGCTCGCCGAAGAGGTCGCGTCGGGGCGGGACGAAGCCGGGCCTCGGATTTCGCCGAACGCAAGGCTCGACGCGTCACCTTCCGCGTGAATGACACGGATGATCGCGCGGACAGCGTTGACGGCGGAAACAGGTCGCTCGGCGATCTCGTGACTCATGCCTCGGAGCTGGGCGAGAGCGCGATCCCGATCAGCCGCACCCGCGCTGCTCAGCTCAAGAAACGCGAGCGCCAGCGTGCTCGCACCGGACGGGGTCGCGCCGTCGTAGGTCGAACGCGGCCGTACGAAGAGGTCCGCCCGGCCCTCCGCGGTGTCGGCGTAGCCACCCCCGTCCGTCCGAAATGCGGCGTCGATGACCTCAGCGAGCGAGCCCGCGGCGGCGAGAAACACCCCTTCCCCCCGGCCCGCGCTGTGCAACGCGACACAGGCTCGGATCATCCATGCGTGGTCCTCAAGCCCGGCAAGCGGGCCGAGGCTCCGCGACCCATCTCCCTCGCGTTCCAGAGACACATCGCGGCATGACCTATGAAGCTGCCCCGAGTCACTCCGCATGTGATCGAGCACGAAACGCGCGACCCTCTCGGCCGCGTCGAGAAGAGCCGGGTCATCCAACGCCTCCGCCGCATCAACGAGCCCGACGATCGCCATCCCGTTCCACGCGGCGAGGACCTTGTCGTCAAGACCGGGCTGCTCGCGGGCGTCGCGTGCCGCAAGAAGCGCCGCGTTGACGCTGTCCCGTTGAGCATCGAACTCATCGAGCGAACGGCCAGCCCGGCCGGCGAGGATGTCGGGGCGAGACTCGAGTCGGAGAACGTTCTTCGGGGCGTCGCCCGGATGATGCGGATCGGCAAAATTCGTGCCGTTGGCAAGGCCGTAGAGATCAAGCGCAAACTCGGCATCGTCGCCCCCGAGCACCCCGCGAATCTGCTCCTGAGTCCAGAGATAATTGAGACCCTCCCGGGTGTCGACCTCCGCATCCTGCGCACTGCAGAGCCCCCCGGCCTCTGTCGTCATCTCCCGATCGAGGTAGTCCGCCGTCCGACGAACAATCTCCAGGTAGAAAGCATCGTCATAGAGAGCCGCCGCTCGGCTGTAGAGGCTGAGCAACTGGGCGTTGTCGTAGAGCATCTTTTCGAAGTGCGGGACGGTCCACGTGCCGTCAACGCAATAGCGATGGAACCCGCCGCCAACCTGGTCGAACAGACCGCCAACGGCCATCCTGTCGAGCGTGTGCTTGAGACAGTGATCGATCGTCTTCCGCGTTTCGTCATCGACGATCGCCCGCGCATCGAGCAGGAAGAGCCCGTAGACGGGCTGCGGAAACTTCGGCGCGCCGCCGAATCCCCCCTCGGTCCGGTCGTAGATCTGCAGGAGCGTCGTGACCGCCGACGCGATCTGATCAGGGCCGAGCGCCCCGAGCGCCGCGTCGCCCGCGAGATGGTCGCGAACGGCCTCGGCGAGAGTCGCCGCCTGCTCCGCGGCTTCGCTGCGTTTGCTGGTCCACACGTCGCTCATGCCCAAGAGGACCTGCGTGAAGCTCGGCCGCCCGTGCATGGGTTCGGGAGGAAAGTATGTACCGCACCAGAACGGCCGGAGCGTATCGGGATCGAGGAATGAGTTCATGGGCCAGCCGCCAGAGCCCGTCATGAGCTGGGTAGCAGCCATGTAGATATCGTCGACATCGGGCCGTTCCTCACGATCGACCTTGATGCACACGAACCGTTCGTTCATGATCTTCGCCGTCGCAGCATCCTCAAACGACTCGCGTTCCATCACATGGCACCAATAGCAAGTCGAGTACCCGATGCTCAGGAAGATGGGAACATCGCGCTCCCGGGCGGCGGCAAACGCCTCCTCGCCCCAGGGATACCAGTCGACCGGATTGCGGGCGTGCTGGAGCAGGTAGGGGCTCGACTCGTTGATAAGGCGATTGGTCGTCTGCTGATCGTGCAAAGGGCGAACCTCGGGTTCCGACGCGACTGCGGGTGACGCGACGAGTAAAAACAAAGCGAGAAGGGATCGGATCATCGACCGCCGATCGAACGGATCAGGATCGTCCGGACCGTCTCCGGCTCGTGAGCCCTCGAGACGCTTGGCCTGCCCGTCGCGGCAGCGACGCTCGCGTGCAGGGCCGCATCGACGGGGAGCTCCATCCCGATGAGCGACGCTTCGCCAAGGATGACACGGACCTCGTCGGCATCCCGAGGACCGGGAGGGGCGGTGAGGTCATCACGTTCCGCGCCAAATGCCTCGGCGTACGCGAGTGCGGCCGCGCGGACCTTTACCGAATCACCCAGGTCGAACGCGTCCATGATCGCAGATCCCAACGCCGCGCGGGCGTCGCCGGTCAACACGCGGGCGAGAAGCAACCGCTCGGCCGAACCCTGACGAATGACAGGAACCGTGATCCGGAACACTTCCCGCCCCAGATTGGCCTCACGCTTCTGAACAACCGACATCGCCGCCGAGCGGATGACAACGGCGTCCGAATCAGCAGCAAACCGATCGAGCCCGGCGGCGATCGGCACCGAGACCGCAGGGTCGGGGCCCGACTTGAGCACATCCAGGGAGGCCGCCCGAAGGTACGCAGAATCGTCCTCGAAGATCTCGGCCCTGAGATACGGTGACAACGCCGCAAAGTCGGGTTCGTCGAAGAGCCGCCGGCACGCGTCGCGAACATCGTCGGCGGGGTCATGGCCGTGCAGCAGGGTGGAGACCAGGCCCTCATCAAAGAGCGGAGCCGACCATTCCCACGACCGCATATACGAGCGATACGCGGGCGAGTTGACCGCGGCGCTCTGCACCGAAGCCCGGCGGTCGTCACTCGGGGCAAGGAGCAACGTCGTGAGCGAATCAGCGACCTGCGCTGCAACAACAGCAGCAGGCTCACGCGTCGTCAGGTGATAGGGGCTCAGCACGGCCCGGAAGGGACGCGAGACGCGAGTCAGCTCACGCATCCTCACGCCCGGCGTGTCTGTGTGCGAACTGCGAGTCATGGGCTCGCCCCCGCCTCACCCGTCTCACGAATCGTGGTGTCGATCCAATCGAGAATGCGCGGCGTATGGAGCCAGAGACTCATGAAAAGCGTGAGGTGATTCCCGCTGATCGTCCACTTCTCGGGCCCGCCCAGACGCTGCCAGAGCAGCTCGCTGTTCTCGACAGGCACGGCATTGTCCCCCGACGCCTGCATGATAAGAACCGGGGTGCCATTGAACCACTCCCCGGCGTGATAGCCGTCGAGCGGAGCGTGCCGGAGGTACTCGTTCGTGAACTTCTCCAGAACGTCCGCCGGCGGAATCGTCCGCTCGTCGTACCCCGCCCAATCGAAGTCGAGCGCGTCCACAGGCTCGGTATACGTGCTCCGGCTGACAACGTCGAGAATATTCGCGCCGCCCGCGATGAGCACCGCGCCGTCGTACCGGGCGTGGTCCCTCCGAACGACAGCCGGCAGCGCGAGCGCGCCCCCGCT
>DDFO01000017.1:89613-95225 GCA_002337215.1 Phycisphaerales bacterium UBA1926
GCCCCCGCTCCCGCCGAACGCCACCTTGGGGCGATCGGCAAGCGCCGGGCGTTCAGCGAGCACATGATCCCACGCGGCCTGGGCGGCGTACGCCGTCTCCGCGATCCGATGCATCAACTCACCCGCGGCCTCGGCCGGCGAGGCCGGGTCCTCGGGGTCGAGCTCGATCTGCGTCTGCTCGACAAACCGTGAAGGCGGCGCGAGCATGCGGATCACGTTCCAGCCGCGCTGACGCATCGCGGAGGTCACAACATCGATCACGGGCTCGGGAATCCCAAACAGGCCCGGAAGCAGCATGACCGTCCCGAGCCCCGAATCCTCCGGGTCGTGGGTCCCCCCTCGACGGTGGTCGTAGAACGCGAACCACGTGCGCTCGATCGCGATCCGGGGTCCCCGGCTCCCTCCCGCAGCGGGCACGGTGTCGATCTCGGGTCTCCCAGAAACGAACACGAACATCATCGCGGGCTCGCTGCGCCCGATCGCGTCACCCGGCACCGGGGCCGCAATATCGGGATCGCGCTCAAACACGAACGCCCCCGCACCCTCCATCCGAAACTGAAACCCCTCGCCATCGAGTCTCCCGCGAGCGAGCGTCGCGACCTGCGCGGCATCCTCACCCTTCGGGACCCGGCTGTGCCATGGGCCGTGGCGTCTGGGAGACCAGGCGTCGAGCGGACCATCGATTTCGACAATCACGCCCTTGCCGAGAGCGGGGACATCGTCGCCCCACCGAGGCGGCCAAACCGGAGTATCACCCGAAAGTTCGATCGTCCCGCCAACCTTGTCGCCGACTCTGCCGCCAGAATCGAATGCAACGGACCGGGCATCCGAGCGGGCGTCAATAGCGACGCATCCCGCCAGGTTGATGCTGGTTGACAGCAATGTCAGGGCGATCGGGGCAATGCTCATCCGTATCCACTCCATCGTGCTCGTCTTCGTCTCCTCAGGCGTTCCGTTTCAATGGACCGCACAGCAGCGGGCACCATCGCTCGCATCCAGCCTATGCTCGCGGCCGGAGGACCGATGCCCAACCGACCCCGAACCGAACCGCACTCGCCGCTGACCCGAGGGCTCCTTGCTCGCGCCGCCCTCGGCGGGGCGCTGATGGGCCTTGCCAACCTCGTCCCGGGGATCAGCGGGGGCACGATGCTCGTTGCAACCGGCGTCTACACGCGGTTTATCGACGCAGTGAGCGACGCGACCCGCCTGCGGCTCTCGCGGGACACCATCCTCGTGCTCGGGGCGATCATCGGCGCTGCAATCGTCGCGATCGGCGGGCTCGCCGGGCTGATCTCACTCGCGCTCGCCGAGTTCCGCTGGGGGATGTACAGCCTGTTCATCGGCCTGACACTGGGGGGTGTGCCGATCCTCTGGAGAATGGCAAAGCCCCTCTCACCCTCGGCGATCGCCGGCGTCGTCGGCGGAATCGCGGTCATGATCGCCCTGGTCCTCTTCCAATCGGCCGGCGCGGGTGGTTCGGCGTCAGAGGCAAACTGGGCAGCGCTCACCCTCGCCGGCATGGCGGGCGCGAGCGCGATGATCCTGCCCGGGATCTCGGGTGCCTACCTGCTCTTGATCCTCGGGCAGTACGAGAACATCATCTCCGTTGTCAAAGACACCGTGAAGGCCGCGGCCGCGGCGGACATCGGCGGAGTGTTCGATGGCGCGGGCACGCTCATCCCAGTTGGCCTCGGCGTCGTGCTCGGTGTCGCCATCGTGGGCAACGCCCTCCGGTTCGTGCTCCACCGCTACGAAAAGACCACAATCGGATTCCTGCTGGGATTGCTCATCGCCGCGCCCGCCGGCTTGTACCCGTTCAAGGAAGGTGTCCCCCCCGCCGTCGGCGAGACGTTCGAGGGCGAAACCCTGACCGAGGAATCACTCGCGGAGATCGACCCAAAGGACTGGCCCGAGCGCTCCTTCACGCCCGGCATCGGGCATCTCGCCGGCGCAAGCGGGCTGATCGTGGCCGGCGTACTCCTGACGCTCGCCGTAGGCCGTCTCGGCAAGGAAGACAGTGAGGACCCGGCGGATGCCTCAGCCGGATGAACCGGGAGGAGACACCGTCAGTTGATTCCTCGCACCCCAGCCGAGCATCGCGGTGCCGCCGCGCTTGCTGAGCACGACCAGCAAGCCTACCCCGAACGCGACCATGCCGGCACTAAGCCACTGCCCCCGCGAGAGCCCCAGTGGCTGCGCGAGATTGAGCAGCCCCTTCCCCGTGAAATGATCGTCGGGAAGACGCCAGAACTCCGTCGCGATCCGCCCGAGCCCGTACGAGATCAGGAACCACGCCCCAACAATCCCCGGCACCCTCGGCTTTCGCGCAACCAACCAGACCACGACCAACACCACCAGTCCCTCCGCGAACGCCTGATAGAGCTGAGACGGATGCCGCGCCGAGACCAGCGGCTCAAGACGCTCCGCGATCTCTCGGCTCGCGCCCGCTGATCCCGACTGAAGCTTCTCAAGCACACGCGGATACGCGTCCTCGAACCAGTACCTCTCAGAATCTGCAGGAAGACGGTGCTCCATCACGAGCCTGCCCAAATCGACCTGCTGAGCGTCCGTCAGCGGCGAGGCGTGCCCAGACAGATGCTCCTGCGGGAAACGGACCGCCCAATCAGGCGAGGTCTCTCCCGCTTTCGCGACGACCTTGCCGAGCAGTTCACCGTTGATGAAGTTGGCGATCCGACCAAGGAACAGCCCAATCGGCGCGACAAGGACGAGTCCGTCGAGCACGTGCAACGCGGGACACGCCCCGCGGAGCGAGCCGTCCTCATCGCGGAACCCCTTCGAGATCCGCCATGCGGCAAAGGCGACACCGATCATCCCGCCGTGGCTCGCCATGCCCCCCTTGTTGAGCATGACAACGCCCCAGAACGGGAAGCCCGGCTCGAACGTCCAGAGCAGAGAAGGCTGGTAGAGCAACACGTACCCCAGCCGCCCCCCCACGATCACCGCGACGCCCAGCAGCACGACGGCGTCGAGCACCCGGTCGGCCGGGACCGCCCAGAGACCCCGCTTACTGAGCCGATGGAGAACGGCCCCGCCCAGGACGAACCCGAGCAGGTACGACAGCGCGTACCACCGGAGGCCGATCCCCCCAGAGATCCGCAGCGCCATCGGGCTCAGATCATGCAGCCAGGCATCGGCAAGGGTGATCACAAGGTCTCTCCCGAGCGAGCCCCAGCGGCTCCGGTGTCGATCCCGAAGAACCGGTGCGTGTTGGCATCGATCGCGGCGTGGAAGTCACTCCAGCGCTCACCGCGTCGTTTTGCCAGAAACTTCGCGGTATGAATCGCATACGCCGGCTCGCAAGGCCGCTTCCCCCGGTGCGGAACCGGGCTGAGGTACGGCGCATCGGTCTCGACCATGATCCGGTCCAGCGGGACCAACGCCGCGGACTCGGCAACCTCCGGCGCGTTCTTGTAGGTCGCAACGCCCGTGAACGAGATCATCGCCCCGAAGTCGAGAACCAGCCTCGCGTGCTGGGGGATCTCCGTAAAACAATGGAACACGAACCGATCGCCCGGGATCGTGCTCGCGCGAAGGATCGGCAGCAAGTCCTCAACCGCCCGTCGACAGTGAACCACGATCGGCTTGTCAACGCCACCCACCCGGCACGCCTCGATCCGGGCAATCTGGTCCGCGAGCACCCGCCGCTGAATCTCGCGAGCGGGCTCGTCGTAGTGATTGTCCAGGCCGAGCTCACCCCACGCGACGCACCGAGGATGCCGAGCGACACGCTCGATCTCGTCCCAATCGTGCTCTCCCTTGTCTGTGTAAAGCGGGTGAACACCCGATGAGCACCACACGCGTTCGTGCGATTCGGCGAGCATCAGCGCCGCGCCGCAGTCCGCCGACGAGGTCGAAATCGTGATCGCACCGTGCACGCCGGCCCTGGCAGCATCCGCCATGATGCCGTCGAGCCGGCCCGCGAAATCAGGGAACGTGAGATGGCAGTGTGTATCAATCAAGGCGAGATGGTACCGCCTCGCCAGTCGCCGGTCACCGATAGACTGTCGCGATGCAGATGACACGGATCGCTCAAACAATACTGCTGGCAGTGTTCACCGCGCTCGCCCTGCCGTGCGAGGCCGGCGAACGGTGGTACGTCCTCGAGATGCAGGGCCAACGAGCCGGGTGGACCGTCGAACGAGAGCACACCAAAGACGGAACGATCGTCTCCACCACCGAGTCCCGGCTCACGATCCGACGCGGGACCACCGAAGTCACACTCACGATGTCCTCCCGATTCGTCGAAGCCGAGACGGGCGAACCGATCGAGATGACCGCAAAGTCAGAACTCGGCGGCACACCGACCGAGGACCGTTGGATCTTCGGTCCAGACAACGTGCGTTGGATCTCCACCTCCGGTGCTCAACGAATCGAAAAATCGCTCCCGAACCCCGAGGGGTCCTGGCTGCCCCCCGCAGCCGCAGGACGTTTCACCGCGGCGCGTCTTGCGGCGGACGCCGACCGGATCACCGTCCGCACAATCGATCCACTCAACGGCTTGGAGCCGATCGTGACCACGCGTTCAGGCTTCTCCCGCGAGATCATCGAGGTCCTGGGACGCGACATCGAGGCGATCCGCTGCCGCTCCGAATCATCGATCTACCCCGATAGCGTGGGCACCGAGTTCATCAGCGACGACGGCACACTCCTCCGGAGCGAGCTCTCGATGGGCGCGATGAAGATCGCGGTGATCGCCGCCGATGAACAACTCGCCAGATCCGACCTCGACCCGCCCGAGATGATGGCAAGCCTCTTCATCTCGCCCGACCGCCCGATCCGCAACGCCTATTCGAGTTCGAAGGGAACCTACGTCCTCCGCGCAACCAGCGGCACGCTCCCGGACATCCCCACTGCCGGGTCGCAAACCGCCGAACGGATCGACGACGCCTCCGTCCGCGTGACCCGCAGCCTCGAGCACACCAGCACGCCCGCCCCGGCGAGCGATCTCGACAACCCCGCGTTCACCGAATCGTCCGCGATGGTCACCTCCGCGGACCCGCGCGTGATCGAACTCGCGACCGCAGCGCTCAGAGGTTCGCCCGACAGCGTGCCGACCAGAGCCGAAGACCTTCGCCGAGCGGCCCACCGCCACATCCGCTCGAAGGACCTGTCCGTCGGCTTCGCCTCCGCCGCCGAGACCGCCCGGACCCGGGAAGGCGACTGCACCGAGCACGCCGTGCTCCTCGCCGCGATGCTCCGCGCCGAAGGCATCCCATCCCGCGTCGTGAGCGGGCTCATCTACGCCGATCGGTTCGCGGGCGGTAAAGACATCTTCGGCTACCACATGTGGACCCAGGCACTGCTGCCCATCGACGAACGCAACCCCGAAGCGGGCTCCCGCTGGGTGGACCTCGACGCGACGCTCCCTGAGGCACGCCCCCTGACCGCGACGCACATCGCGCTGGGAACGCACGCCCTCGCCGGAGACAGCCGCGCGAACGCCCTCGTCGAACTCGCGCCGCTCATGGGCCGGCTCGCGATCGAGGTGGAGTCCACCGAATGAACGGCGACCACGCCCCGCCCCTCCCCGCCCTGCCGACCCGCGACCCCACCGGGCACAAGGGGACCTTCGGGACCGTCGCGGTCGTAGG
>DDFO01000017.1:95349-97968 GCA_002337215.1 Phycisphaerales bacterium UBA1926
TATGCCCGGATGTTCGGCGCACCGGCGCTCTCAGCCCGCGCAGCGCTCCGCGCCGGCGCGGGGCTCGCCAAACTCGTCGTCCCCGAATCGCTGCTCGATGCCTGCATCTCGCGAACACCCTCCGCAACCGCCCGCGGACTCCCCACGCACGCAGACGGCGCTCTCATCGCCAACAAGGCCGCCGAGGTCTTCGACGACGCCGTCGCCACCGCCGATGCGCTCGTCATCGGCCCCGGTCTCGGCCCGCCGCACACCGGCGCCGCCACGCTGACCCTCCGCGCGCTGGGTCAATCCGACGTCCCCGTCATCGCCGACGCCGACGCCCTCAATGCACTCGCAGCGACCCCCGACTTCCAGCCCGACATGCGAGCCGCCGCGGTCTTCACGCCACACCCCGGTGAATTCCGCCGCCTCGCCGAAACTCTGAGAATCACATGCGATCCGATCGACCCCGCCCATCGCCCCGCCGCCGCCGAGGCGATGGCTCTCCGTCTCGGCGTCATCATCGTCCTCAAGGGCCACAACACCGTCGTCAGCGACGGCCTGCGTACATGGATCTGTGAGCGTGGCCACGCCTGCCTCGCCACCGCCGGCACAGGCGATGTCCTCGCGGGCCTCATCGGAGGCCTCACAGCCCAATTCGTCGCGCCCGGCCCGCGCACCATCGGCAGCGTCGAACTCCCCAAGCCCCCCGGAAAACCCCTCGACCTCTTCGACGCCGCCCGCCTCGCCGTCCAGGCCCACGCCATCGCTGGTGAGACCTGGGCGGTTGAACAAAGCGCCAGCGGCGGCATGCTCGCCGCCGAACTCGCAGACCTGCTTCCAAGCGTGCTCGAGGAACTCCGCGCAAACGCTTCCGGCGACTGAATTCTCAGATCTCGCCCCGCGCTGCCGCGTCCCGCGCCGCCACCGCCATCTCATCGCACCGCTCGTTCTCCGGATGCTCGTTGTGCCCCTTCACCCAGTGAAAACGCAGCTCGTGCTGCGCCTTGAGCCCGTCGAGCGCCTGCCACAGCTCCACGTTCTTTACCGGCTTCTTCGCCGCCGTCTTCCACCCGCGCTTCTTCCACCCCGCCATCCATTCCTTCAACCCGTTGAGCACGTACTGGCTGTCGGAATACAGATCCACACTGCTCGGACGCGTCAACGCCTTCAGCCCCTCGATGACCGCTTGCAACTCCATCCGGTTGTTCGTCGTCCGCTTCTCCCCCCCAGAGTCCTCCCGCTCCGCACCCGACACCCGATGGCGCAGCAGATACGCCCAGCCCCCCGGACCGGGGTTCCCACTGCACGCCCCATCCGTGTACAACTCGACCAAGGGGAGCGAAGAGGCGGCATCGTTTGTGGCATCAGCAGTCATGGGCCCGCAGCGTAGGCGATACCATCGGCCATGCTCACCGCCGACACCCCCGCAACCCGCGTCCACCGCATCGAGGTCCACCCCCAACCCCACGCAGGCGACCCCATCGCCGACCGCGTCACACGCGAAGCCGCCGCGCTCGGCATCAAATTCGCCGCCGCCCACTCCGCGCGCATCTACCTCATCGAAGCCGCCATCGACAGCGACACCCTCGCCCGCATCACCGAAGGTCTCCTCGCCGACCCCGTCACCGAGACCGCTGTCACCGGCGCAACCGACCACGCGGAAGCGGCTCTCATCGAAGTCCACCCCCTCCCCGGCGTCATGGACCCCGCCGCAGCCTCCCTCAAGAACGCCCTCCGCGACCTCTACAACATCACCGCCGACGTCTCCACCGGTGCCAGATACACCTTCGATGGGCTGGCCCAGGCCCAGGCTGACACCATCGCCGCCCGCCTGCTGATGAACCCCGTCGTCCAGGCCGCCCATACCGAGCCCCACCACCCGAGCGAACTCCCCAAGGGCCACGCCCACGACTCCCCCATCACCCACATCCCGATCCGCGGGCTTGGCGACGCCGACCTCGAGAAACTCAGCCGCGACGCCCACCTCTTCCTCGACCTCAACGAGATGCGCGCCATCCGCGACGAGTACGAAACACTCGGCCGCGAACCCACCGCCATCGAACTCGAAACCCTCGCCCAGACCTGGTCCGAGCACTGCGTCCATAAAACCCTCAAGTCCACCATCACCTACCGCAACACGACCGACGATGAATCGCAACGAGCCCCTGGCGCAAGCCAGGGGATTCCATCGACGTGCCCGGA
Source organism: Phycisphaerales bacterium UBA1926 (assembly GCA_002337215.1). Classification (GTDB taxonomy): domain Bacteria; phylum Planctomycetota; class Phycisphaerae; order Phycisphaerales; family UBA1924; genus UBA1926. The sequence goes on from DDFO01000017.1 coordinate 97,537, forward strand.
TCCCATCAACTGGTCCAACCGCCCCGGCCACACCCTCAACCCCGACGGCTCGGTCACCATCCACAACCTCCTCAAATCCACCGTCGCCGCCGCCACCTTCGAACTCATCGACGAAGGCCTCGACTGGACCCTCTCCGTCTTCGTCGACAACGCCGGCGTCATCGCCTTCGACGACGACCACGCCATCAACATCAAGGTCGAGACCCACAACCACCCCAGCGCCCTCGAGCCCTATGGCGGCGCCGCCACCGGCATCGGCGGCTGCATCCGCGATGTCATCGCCACGGGTCTCGCCGCCAAGCCCATCGCCAACACCGACGTCTTTTGCGTCGCGACCCCCGCCATCGCCAACGTCCCAGCCGGCTGCATCCACCCCACCCGCGTCCTCGACCAGGTCGTCGCCGGCGTCCGCGACTACGGCAACCGCATGGG
>DDFO01000017.1:98086-98345 GCA_002337215.1 Phycisphaerales bacterium UBA1926
GCAACCGCATGGGCATCCCGACCCTCAACGGCGCCGTCTGGTTCGACGACCGCTACATCGGCAACCCACTCGTCTATTGCGGCTGCGTGGGACTCATGAAACGCCAGCACGAAGACGGCGAACCCGACAGCCTCATCACCGGCGCCGCCAAGCCCGGCGACCGCATCATCGCCCTCGGCGGCCGCACAGGCCGAGACGGCATCCACGGCGCGACCTTCTCAAGCGCCGAACTCACTGACACCCACGCCGACGAGTTCTC
>DDFO01000017.1:98514-98786 GCA_002337215.1 Phycisphaerales bacterium UBA1926
CACGCCGTGCAGATCGGCAACGCCATCGAGGAGAAGCGCGCCCTCGACGCTATCCTCCGTGCCCGCGACTACACACCCGTTGAATCAGCAGGAGACGCGGCGCAAGCTGCGGTCCCGCTGTTCAATGCGATAACCGACTGCGGCGCCGGCGGCTTCTCCAGCGCCGTCGGCGAGATGGGCGAACAACTCGGCGCCGACGTCCACCTCGACCGCGCCCCACTCAAATACCCGGGCCTCACCCACACCGAAATCTGGATCTCCGAAGCCCAGGA
>DDFO01000031.1:0-752 GCA_002337215.1 Phycisphaerales bacterium UBA1926
CAGGTCACCGGAGACCTGCTGGTCGCCGACGCCGAACGGCTCCGCTCGGGGGACGCGAACGCCCAGGTCCGCGCCCGGTCGGCCATCCCGATCTTCCCGCTGATCTATCTTCAGGCGGGCGTCACCGCCGTGGTCATGCTCATCGGGTCGGTCGCCGTTTACTTCCTCATCGCCACCAACCGGCGCAGCGTCGACTTCCTGATCAACACCGACGGCGAGATGCGGAAGGTCAACTGGTCGACCCGCAAGGAAATCATCGGGTCGACCCAGGTCGTCATCGTCGCGGCCTTCCTCATCGCCGCGATCCTCTTCGGCATCGATATCGGATTCCAGTTCTTCTTCCGCGCCATCGGCGTGCTCCAGACCTGAACCGATCCGAGCCCATCGGGCGCATGAATCGCCCGCACGGGCCGCCCGCCCGCACAACGCAGGCCACCAACCGCAGGGAACAGACCCATGACCACCGACGACACGAACACCACGGCCGAGACCACCGAGGCGACCGCCGCCGAAAGTCCCGCCGAGACCTCGACCGAAGCGCAGGCCGACTCGCAGGCCGAGCCCAAGCCCGAGCCCGTCGAGATCTCCACCGACGCGATGGACGGGCGTCCTGACGAGAAGGTCGACATCCTCGACGACACCGACACAGTTCGCCAGGACGGCATGGACTGGTTTGTCCTCCGTGTCGCGAGCAACAAGGAGTCCAGCGTCCAGAACACGCTGCTCCGCAAGATCCAGATCGAGGGCATGAC
>DDFO01000031.1:822-10188 GCA_002337215.1 Phycisphaerales bacterium UBA1926
ATCGAGGGCATGACCCACCTCGTGGGCCGGATCCTCGTGCCCACCGAGAAGACCAAGACCATCAAGGGCGGCAAGCAGAAGATCACCGAGACCAAGCTCTACCCGGGCTACGTCTTCGTCGAGATGCGCCTCGAAGAGGACGGCCGGATCCCCCAGGACGTCTTCTTCCTCATCAAGGAAACAACGGGCGTGGGCGACTTCGTGGGCACCGCGGGCCGACCGACCCCGATGGCCGAGCACGAGGTCGTCAAGATGCTCACCGACTCGAAGCGTCCCGACGAGGAGCCGCTGATCAAGCTCTCCTTCGAGAAGGGCGAGGCCGTCACGATCATGGAGGGCCCCTTCGAGAACTACGAGGGCACCGTCGACGAACTCCTCCCCGAGAAGGGCCTCGTCCGCGTCCTCGTCACAATCTTCGGCCGCCAGGCCCCGATCGAACTCGAAGAGTGGCAGATCGCCAAGGCCGACGAGGCGTAGGGAAGACCCGCCGCTGCCGGCCGAGGTCGTTGCGCAACCAACGAACGTCCATCCAAACGCCCCACCCTTTGCGGTGGGGCGTTTTCGTGCGCGCGCCGCGTGAGCAACGAGGACCGTTGGCACACCGCGCACCCGCGAGACCGCCGCCCTGTCTCGCATACCCTTCGCCGGGCGGTGGGACGCCCGTTCCTGAGGCAAGCCGGGGAGGTGATCGGTGAGTTGGGAAAAAGACGACGCCTGGAGCAAGAACAAGAAACCCGGCGCCCGCAGGCCGCGCGGCCGACCCCGCACCGGCAAGCAGGCCCCGCAGGGCGAGACGCCCAGCGAGGACAGCTCGACATGGGCGACGTCCAAGCGCAAGGCCGAGAAGCGGCACAAGCGCCGCCGGCTCGGCTGGATCGCCGGGGCGGTCCTGCTCGTGCTCCTCGTCGTCGTCGCCCTCATCCCGACCATCGGCGGCATGATCGCGCCGGGCATCATCGCCGGCGCCGGGTCCGACGCGATCACCGGACGCGTCGAGGTCGAACGCGTCCGCCTCTCCTGGTTCGGCTCCCAGCACATCGAAGGCATCAAGCTCTACGACACCGACGATACCCGCCGGAGCGATCTCAGCATCTCCGCCAGCAAAGGCCTCCTCGGGCTCGCCTTCGCAGGAGGCGACTACGGCACCGTCACAATCGCGGGCTCCCTCGACGCCTCCAACAACGAGAAGAGTGAGCCCTTCACCACCCACACCGTGGGCCCCGCCAAGCCCGCGGCCTCCCCGGCACCCAAAGCCCCCGCCCCGCCCTCGCTCCCCGCGGGCCTGCGCATCACCCTCAAACTCGACGGCCTGCAACTCCAGTACGCCGACCCCGCGCGCACAAACGCGGGCTCCCCCGTCGAAGCGATCCGCCTCGACGATCTCTCCGGGACAATCGCCATCGACGCCGACGCGGAGTCGGTCGCCGATCTCACCGGCGCGGTGACGCGCAAGACCGCCGGCGCCGCGCTGTTCGAGAAGGCCGGCACGGTCTCGATCGACGCGAAGGCGACCGACCTCGCCGACCCGTCGGGTCTCATCACCACCGACCGCGCGACGATCAACGCGACCATCAAGGCCGAGTCGATCGAGAGCGCGATCGCCGAGCTCTTCGCCGATCTGCAGGGCCGTGCGCCGCGAGCGTTGGGCGACACCGTCTCGATGACGCTCACCGCGGCGGGCGGGCTCGACGACCTCGCGACGACGATCGACCTCACCTCCGACGCCGCGACCCTCAACGCCCCGCTCACGATCAACCTCGGCGCGCGCACAATCGCGGCCTCGAGCCCGATCACCGCCGGTCTCGACACCGAGCGGCTGTCCTACCTCGTCCCCGATCGCGAAGCCCTGCTGAACGGCGGCGCGGACGGCGCGGGAACCCAGGTCACGGCCTACCCAACGATCGCCCTGACCATCGATCAGCTCGCGCTGCCCATCCCCGACAAGGCCGCCCCGAAACCCGACCTCAGCAACGCCATGCTCTCGCTCCGCGCCGAGATCGGCAGGCTCGCCGCCCGCGTGCCGACGCCGACCGCCGCGGGGAGCGGCACCCAAGCCGTCACCATCGAGCCCTCCACGATCACGCTGAGCACCGGCACCGCCCCCGAGCCCGCGACGCTCACCGCGGCGCTGCCCACCACCATCGACGGGGTGCCGGCGGGATCCCTGACGATCGACCTCTCGGCCTACGACTGGCGCGAATCGGGCTCGATCGGGCTCAAGAACATCGACGGCGCGATCCGCGCCGAGCGCCTCGCGATCGCGCCGTTCCAGCCCATCGCTGCCGCCGCCGGGATCGACCTCGTCGAGTTCCTGGGCGAAACCACCGACCTCGCGCTCGAGGCCCGCCCCGACTCTGAGGACGCGACCACCACCCGGTTCTCCATCAACGCCGACGCCCCGCGTGCGCGCGCCGCCGGGGTCCTGACCCTCAGCCGAGGCGTGCTCCGGAACACCGGCGAGCCCCTCACCCTCCGCCTCGACCGCCCCGACGCCGCCCTCGCGCCGATGCTCCGAGACGCCGGCATCACCATCACCAACGCCTCGGACCTGACGGTCACCCTGTCCGACCTCGCGGTCCACATCGAGCAGATCGCCGAGGGCCGGCTCGCCGACACCGCGTTCCGCGCCGTCGCCCGCCTCGCACGACTCGACGCAGTGGTCAGCACACCCCTCAGCGGCCAGCCCGGAGCCGCGCCCCGCACCATCGCGCTGCAAGGCCTGACCATCGACACCAGCTCGACCAGCCTCGCGAACGGCGTCCGACTGAACACCGCCAACACCTTCGCCCTGAACGGCGAGACCGCCGGAAGCCTCACGGTCGACCTCACCGTCGCCGACCTGCTCGACGACGCCGGCGCGTTCGCGGGCGGCGTCCCCTCGGACATCCGCGGCACGATCGCCGCCGAGAACCTCAGGACCGCCGTCCTCGACGCCCTCGTCCCGAGTGAGCAGCTCGATCTGCCCACCGATCTCGGCCCACTGCTCAACGCGACCGTCGCCCTCGAACCCTCGCCTGGGGGCGACCGCACCGCCGTCGCCCTGAACATCAAGAGCGATCACCTCAACGGCGCGGGCCAGATGACCGTCAGCCGAGACGGGCTGAAGGGCGGACCGGACGCGCTCACCCTCGAACTCACGCCCGTCCGCGAGCTCATCGCCCGCCTCGCCAATCCGATCGAAGGTCCTGCCGACAGCCCCGCCGGCACCCAGCCGATCCGTTCCACCTCTCCGGGCAGGCTCATCCTCTCGCTCAGCAATCTCGATCTCCCATTCGATTCCGCGAAACTCGAGGACGCGGGCGCCGCGACCGCCAGCATCACCGCCGATGGACTCGCCCTCGCCGGCCCGGCGGGCAGCGCCGGGACCGTGCGCTCCTTCGAGACCCGCCTCACGCTCGCCCCCGGGGCCGATCCCGCGCTCTCGATCGCGGGCGAGCTCAACGCGCGGGAAGACGGCACGCTCCACAAAGGCACCGTCGAAGGCGCGTTCACCTTCGGCAACGCGTTCAAGCCGGTCGCCGACGACGGGTCTGTCTTGATCGCCCCGAACGGGTCGCTCACCGCCTCGAACATCTCCGTCACCTTCGCCCGCCTCCTGGGTCTCACGTTCCCCGCGGGGGATCAAACGGATCGGTCGACGACGCTCTACCAGGCCCTCGCCGACGCCGTCGGTCCCACGGCCTCGCTCGCCCTCACCGTCAACCGCGAGGGCCCGGCCGCGCCGATCCGCGTCGCGATCGACACCGACGCCGGGCCCCACACCCTCGACGCGAGCCTCGTCCTCACGCCCGACGCCAAGAGCGTTTTCGTCATCAGCGATCTCTCTGCGGACGCCAACGCGACCCTCAACGAGCCCACGGTCCGCACCGCCATGACGATCGCCGCGCCCGACGCGCCGAGCCGACTCGCCGTCACCAGGCCGGGCTCGGTCAATCTCAAGATCCGCAACGAGCGGGGCACGCTCCGCGCCGCGACCACCATCGCCCCCACCACGCTCGAGGGCCTCCAACTCGGGAGCCCCTCGGCGAGCAACTCCCCGAACACACCGCCGACCCAACTTCCCCCCGTCACGCTCGAGGGCCTCATCAACGCGAGCGTGCCCATCGCGATGCTCGCCGACCCCGCGGGCACCCACGCCATCACCTTCAACACCGACCTGACCGGCACCGATCCGTCGAAGCCCAACACGCCCGTCCTCGCGATCGTTGCCGGCGCCGACGCGACCATCGCCGACGGTGCGCCCGCGGGCCCCGTCAACGCCGACGTCCGCATCGACAGCAGCCAGGCGGGCTGGCTCGACGCGCTCGCCGGCATGGACGGCCTGCTCACCGACGCCGTCGGCGACCGCCTCCGCCTCCGCACCCAGCTCACCGCTGAGTTTGACGGCGCACCGGCGAACGCCCAGTCCAGCCCGATGCCCCGCACCGCGCGCGCGACCACGACCATCGACGCGCCGCGCCTCCGCACATCCGCCCCCGCCGTCATCGTTGTCGAGAACGACACCATCCGCCTCGCCGATCCCTTCACGGGCATCTGGACGATCTCCCCCGAGCTCTTCGCGCGATTCGCGCCCGCGCAGCCGGGCAAGGCCGCCCAGGCGACCCTCGCCAAGAGCACGAACCTCACCATCACCGCCGATCGCTTCGTCTTCCCGCTCGGCGAGAACAACACCCGCGCCGCCGATCTGAAAATCGGCCTCACGTCACCCGACCTCCCCCTCCGCTTCGCGGACGGCTCGACCTACACCCTCACCGATCTCGCCGCGTCTCTCGCGTCGATGCCCACTACCGCAGGCCGGCCCGGCACGGCGCAGTCCGCCAAGGGCCGCCTGCTCGTCTCCGCCAGAACCCGCGAGACACCCGACACCGACGCGATCTCCATCGACAGCACGGTCACCGGTCTCCCCGCGCCGGGCGCCCCCTTCGAGGTCGCCAACGTCACCATCGACGGCGTCGCGAGGATCCGCCAGCTCCCCATGCCCCTCGTCGATGCGCTCGCCAACGCCAACGGGCAGCTCGTCACCCTGCTGGGCCCCACGCTCGATATGGAAGCCACCCTCCAAGGGCTGCCCCAGAAAGAGGGCACGATCAACTTCCGCGCCGATACGCCACAGTCGCAGGCCCGCTACGCCGCGGCCGTCAGCCCCCTCCCGGCCGACAACGCCAGGCTCGCGCTCATCACCAACGAGGCGACCACCGCGACCATCACCCACTTCGAGTTCGATTTCGCCGGCAAGCGTGTCGCCATGCTCCCCGTCTTCGGCGGGATCCGCAAGATCGAGAAGACCCACCGCCCCGCCACCGTCCGCATCGACCGGCTCGTGACGCCCGTCGACGGGGACATCGAGCAGATCAGCATGAAGGGCACCGTCGACCCGGGCGTCGTCGAGTACGAGTTCGAACGCGGCCTCGCCGCCCTGCTCAAGGCCGCCAACCAGCGCACGACATCCAACGCCGGCGAGCGCCTCCAGCCGTTCAACATCTCGATGGAACGGGGCACCGCCCGGTTCGACAGCCTCCGCGTCCCGGTCGGCGAATTCACACTCGCCGCCGAGGGCTCGTTCGATCTCGTCCGCCAGTACGAGGACATCACGCTGGGCATCCCCGCAGGCGCGTTCGCAGGCGAGGCGATCGGAAACCTCCCCGGCGCGGCGAGCGGGCTGCTCAACGAGGAGATCCTCGTCCCCGTCCGCCGGCGTGGCCCGATGGGTGCCGACAACAAATGGGAGCCCGACTTCCAGTCCGTCCTCCAGCAGCTCTTCAGCCCCGAGAAGATCATCGACAAGGTCATCAAGGGTGGGCTCAAGGATCTCCTGGGAGGGGGCGGTAATTCCGGCGGGGGCGGCGGCGGCTGACTCCCCGATCCCGGTTCGCCCGATCGCTCACACGTACCGTCCACTCGTGGACCGGTATCCCGCGTCCAGATTCTGGATCATGTACCGCAATGCGTCCACCGCGTGGTCGGACCCGTCCTTCACCGGGGTCGTGCTCTCGGGCTGATCCGCCGGGTAGCGGTACCGCTCCAGCGATTCGATCAATGTCTCGCACGACGCGTGCACCAGCAGCGTCGGCCCGCCCGCTGCGGGCCTGAGCCGAGCGCGCAGCAACCCGAGCCCCGCCGAGACCCCGAGCCGCTTGTCGCGGATCACCAGCCCCGACCGACGCATCACCTCGATCGTGCTCACACCCGTCTGCTCGCTCCGCTGCCGGCCCGCGGGGTCCACCCCGATCCATCCCGGCACAGGCAGGGGCGCGAAAGGCCCGACGCCGCCGCGCCGGATCGTGTCGATGTGCGCCCCGATCGCCTCACCGGCGACCACCCGCTCACCAACAACACGCACGACCCCGCTCCCATCGACCGCGCCCCAAAGCACCACCGTCGGTGCGCGGATCCCGAAGTCCACCCCCCCGATCCACGCCTCGGCCGACCCCGCATCGAACACCCCGACCACGTGCCGCGAGCGATCGAACTCCGGGAGCACGCAGTCGTCCCGCCTGGGACGCGTGCACAGCATCTCCGCCTGCCACGTGCCCTCTCCCACCCGGCTCCGCAGCTGCACGACATCCGAGACCGTCAGATGCCCGCCCGGCTCCCCGCCGTTGGCGCCGTCACGCTTCGCCTTGCCCCCGCACACCCCTTCCAACGGGCACGCCGCGCACTCGCGCGCGTCCGGACACTTCTCCAGCACGTCGATCACGCCCCACTTGAACAGCGTGCGCGCCGATGCCTCTGAGTCTCCATTTTCCTCACCCGCCCGCCGCGCGTCCCCGACGATCCGGTACATCAGCCCGTAGGGCACGTGCATCGTGCTCAGGCACTCGATCGTGCCGGGGACCCACCGCTTCGCGTCGCCCTCGCCGCACCATTTCCCCATCGTCGCGAGCTGCGCCGCCTCCCAGACCTCGGGGTCGAAGAGCTCGACCTCGTCGCAGCGGATCTTCTGCACGCGCGTCCCGCGCACGGCGGTCTGCGACTGCGCGAGCACCTGGGCCTCCGACCCGTTCTTGAGCCGAAGCCCCTTCTGCGTGATCCGTCCCTCGACCTCGCCCATGAAAGGCGAGTCCTCGAAGAGCGCGCGCAGGTGCGCGTACAGCCTTTTGGATTGATCGAGCGACCCGCCCAGGATCCGCACCGAGATCCCCGGCTTGTGCACCAGATCGAGCAGCGTCGCCACCGCCGCGAGGAACGTCTTGCCCCCGCCCCGGTTCGCCCACACCACCGCGTCCGAGGTGCTCGTCCCGAACGCGCCCGCGCCCACACCATCCGTCTCGGCTGCGCCGGACCGTCGTCCGTCCTTGCCCCCGTCAAAGAACGCGTGGCACAGGTAATCAAACGGCGCATCATGCCCCGCGATCAACGCCCTCGACGGGATCTCGAGATCCAGGTATTCGCGCAGCCAGTCGCGCAGCGCCTCGGGCGTGCCGGGGAACCCGCCGACATCACCGCCCATGTCCGCGCCCGGTTCGGACCCGGGCGTCCCCTCATCGCTCATGCGCGCCGCCCTTCCCGCGCGACGCGTCTCGCTCGATCCCCAGCGCCGCGAGCAACGCATCCGACCGCTGCGACCCGTACCCGCGCAGCACCCGGAGCACGGCCGACCGCTCGCGCTCACGCAGCGCAAAGCACAGCACGCGCGGCAGTGCATCCCCCGACGCCGGCGCCGCCGGCTTCGGCACAACCCCTCCCCGTCTCGTCCCCATCAGCTCCACTCCTCCGGGGGGAAGAGAACCCGATACCACCAAAGCCACTCAGACCGCGTGCGCGTACGCGACGGGCGGCGCACACAGCCGCCCCGCCGCGAGCGACGCGTACGCGAACGGGTCCGCCGCATCGCGCAGCGGCTTGGGCACCGACGACCGCACCGCCCGGGCCCACACCCGCAACTCCTCCGCGAGCCACAGACCATCGCGCGATGCGCGCACCGCCCCGAGCCTTGCCCCGTCCATCAACTCCCACGGCGCAAGCCCCATCGCGTTGAGCATGTCCGCAAGCCGGTCGTCGGCCGGGCGCGGCGGCAGCCGATACTCAGTCATCCCCGCCGACCGGCCGAACGGGCTGAGCCGCCCCATCGTGCTCACCGCCTCCGTCGCGGATGTCAGCGGATCATCGAGATACGCGCGCACGAGCCGGCTCGCGATCCCACGACCACGGTCCCGCGGATCAACCACCACCCGGCTCAGCCGGCGGACCTCCCGGTTCAACCGACGCGCACACCGCGCCCGATCGCGGGGTCCCGAGACATACCGGCCTGGCCATGCCATCTCGCGCCACGCACCGTTCAGCGTCGGGTACTCCACCCCCAGCACGCCCGCGACCCGCCGGCCCGAGCCCTCCTCCGAAGCAACCGTTGCCCGCAGCACTTGTGCCACCGACGCGGGCCGACCGCCCCGGTAGTGCATGTGCGCAAGCGATCGATAGTCGTCGATCGTGCCGCGCTCGATCATGACCCGCCCCGCGCGCACGCGCCCGCCGCCGCGCTCGATCGACACTTCCCCGCCGTGTCCGACCCGCGCGACGACATCGGGACCCAACAAGCGAGTCAGATCCGCGTGCGCGCTCGCGACGATCACCCGCATCCCGGTCGCCCGCGCCCAGCGGTGCAGGGCCGCCGCGACCCCCGCCGCCGTCGCGCGATCGAGCACAGAGCAGAACTCATCGCACAGCAACCAGCCGGCTCCGTCCGCGTCCCCCCGCAGCGCCGCGAACGCGAACGCAAGCCGGAGCCGCATCGCCTCGCCCTCGGACACATCGCCCGCCCGCGTCGCGAACAGGCGGGCATCCGCGAGCCCCGCCCGGCTCAGACACCCGAGCCACTCGGCGATCGGCGTTCGCCGCGCGAGCCCCGCGACCGGGCGGTCGCGCACGCACCGCAACCGATCCGCGAGCACGACCCGCGCCCCGGACGGCTCGACCCGGGTCCCGATCGCGTCGAGCAGCGAGCTCTTCCCCGCGCCGCTCGGCCCAGTGACCAGTGCGATCCCGCCGTCTGTGCCATGCTCGAGCAGATCGACCAGCGCGCCCGCCGCCCTCGCGAAGCAATTGTGACTGAATCCCTCGTGCGCGCGCAGCGCGGCCTCTCCATAGGGGGCGATCGCCCGGAGCACACGCCCATCGTTCACGGTCGTTCTCCCTCGGCGAGCGCCGCCTCCACCGCGGACCGCGCCTCCGCGCCCGCCTCGCGGAACGCGACGACCATCGCCTCCACCGCCTCGACGTGCCGCCGCACGGCGTGCAGACTGATCCCGAGTTCCCGAGATGCCTGCCGCAGCGATCGGCCGTGCAGGACGCAGGTGACCGCGACGCGGCGGCGTGTCGTCGCCCATGAGTTGCGCCGCGCGATCACGAAGGCGAACCGGTCGGACGCGA
>DDFO01000031.1:10304-18718 GCA_002337215.1 Phycisphaerales bacterium UBA1926
GAGCCTGGTTTCGAGCCGACGCAGCCGACGGCGGGCGATCCGCGACCAGGCGTCCAGATCGCGGTTTCCCGTTCGAACAGCCGAACCGTGCTGTTTCGGACCGGTGAACGCCGAGCCCACGACCGGCTCGACACCCCGGTCGAGACACCGGCGCACGAACGCGACCACGCTGAGCCCCTCGCCGTGCACCGCTTCGNNGGTCACCCGCCGGGATCCACGCGGCGCGCTCGACCAGCATCTCGGCGTACCGGCGATCACCTCGGCCCCCACACCCCCCACGCCCCCCACGCCCCCCACGCCGACCGATCGAGCGCCCCGGTGTGCACTCCACGAACCCGGCATCCTCGCCGTCCGCCCTCCCGATTCGGCTCGGATTCATATCCAAATCAGTTTGGTTTCTGTGAGGATTTGAGGTACCGTGGTTCGACGAATCGGTGTCCATCCAACCGCCCCCCGTCGCCCCGCCCCGGGATCGGGAGAGCCGCCTTGCTTTTCGCCGTTCCATGTCATCCGCCTCCGCCGATCCGCTCGGCTCACCAGTGATCACCAGCCCGTTTCACGCCACGACACACATTGCCGAGCCATTTGTGACCAGATTCCCATGAAAATGTGCCCTGACACCTCGGTGCAACTGATTGATGTGCCCGGCACTGTTCACTATTATGTGAACTTGTTTGGATATTTTCTCTGATGAGTGAACTTTCCGCAAGGCTTTTGTTTGGAAGTGACACGAAACGGCGCACAGCGCGGACCGTTCGCGGAAAGCGACCCCGGTCGTGCGGACACAGGCCGCCCAGCCTTCGCCCGGGCAGACCACCGAAGCGGGACCCAAACCATGCCGCCCCAGCCCGATGACCATCCGATCGCCCCCTCGAACGGGCCTCCCGATGCGCGGCCGAACGCGCCGCAGAATGGGTCCGCCGCCCGCCCGGCCCCCGCCATGCCAGAGGGCCCCGCTGAATCCGCGGATCGATGGACGCCGGGCCAGGACACATTGGGCGCGGCGATCCGCCTGCTCCGCAAGCAGTCGGGGTTGTCGCTGTCCGAGCTCGCCGCGCGGGCCGGCTGCGCCAAGAGTTATCTCTCCGCGATCGAGAACAGCAAAAGGCACGGCCCCGCCCGCGATCTGGTCGAACGCATCGAATCGCAGCTCGGGGCCGACCCCGGGACGCTCACCCGCCTTGCCGACCGCGAGCGGGCGCCCGATTCGGTCCGCGACGAACTGCGTGCGGCGCGTGCCCAGTCCGCGATGCTCGCCCGTCTCCGGGCCGTCGCACAGGAAGGCGGGCTCGATGAGGCCCACCGCGCCGGAACCATCCAGCGGATGCTCACCGAACTGGGCGGGTCGGCGCTCGACCCCGAGGGCGGGCGGAGCGCCGCGCACGGCGACAACCCGACCGAGGAGGCGCGGGCCGCGGGTGTCTCGCCGATCGCGTCGCTCCCGTTCGAGGTGCCGCTGATCAACAAGGTCACAGCGGGCTACCCGACGGAATTCACGGACCTCGGCTACCCGGCCCGCGTCGCGGATGACTACGTGCGCTGCCCCGATCTGAGCGACCCCGACGCGTTCGCGGCCCGCGTGGTGGGCGACTCGATGTCGCCCGACTACCGCGAGGGCGACATCGTGGTCTTCAGCCCGCTGCGCGACATCGCCGACGGCGACGACTGCTTTGCTCGCCTCTCAACCGGCGATGAATCGACGTTCAAACGGGTCTACTTCGAGGGCGACCCGGGCTCGGAACGCATCCGCCTGCAGCCGATCAACAGCCGCTACGCGCCGCGGACCTACGACCGCGAGGACGTCGCGGGGCTCTACCGGGCGGTGCAGGTCATGCGCGCGCTCTGAAGCACAAAATCGCGGGTTGTCCGGGGTTTTGCCCGCTCAGGTCCAAGCCGGCAGGACGTAGTTCAGCACGATGATCGCGGCGATGAACAGCCCGACGACGCCGAGGATGATCTGGCCGCTGAACAGCGCCGTCTGCTTCCAGTACTGGCCCATGTCCGGCACGCGGACCGCCTTGTACGCGACGGCGATCAGGACCGCGAGCGGCACGAGCAGCCAGAACCAGACATCGTGCAGATCGAGCGGATCAAGGAACGGGCGGTAAGCGAGCGTCAGCATCCCGAGTGACAGATCAGCCATGGCTCGCACCCGCTTTCGCCGACGCCGCGGCGCTCGTCCCAACAGCCGGTTTGGGCTTCCGCCGGAGCGTGGGGAACAGCGCATCAAGAACCACGATCAGGTTGAGCATCCCGGCGCACAGCGCGTAGAGCGTGCCGATCTCGTTGACCTTCGCCAGGCTCTTGGTGTTCGGCGGGCCCTCCCCCTCGCCCGCCGGCACAACAACCGGCAGCCGGCGGGTCGACTGCACGCCGCCGCGTCCGACCAGCACCTCGACGTCTGTGACGACACGCTTCTCGCCCGGGAGGACGCTCCGCAGCTTGTGCTCGCCGCGATCGCCGAGTTGGGCGTCCGAGGTCGTAAACGAGGCGTCTGAGCCCGCGCCCGGCGGCACACCGGGGACCGGGTGCGCTTTGAGATGGTTCTGGTGGTACCAGTCCACGCCGAACGCGAGGGGGCCCACGAACGCCTGGCCATAGAACCACCACTTGTCTTCTTTGCTGTCCACAACATCGACGCCGCCGATGAGCAGCCCGCCGAAGAACATGCCCAGCACCCCGATCGCGGCGAAGAGGGCCCGCCTGGGCTCCCCCCGCACAAGGTGGCCCAGCCCCGGGAAGAGCAGGGCGCACACGCCGTGGGGGACGTTGAGCCCGTGCGGCTCGGGATGCGGGGGCCCGTGTTGTGCGCTCGTGGTGGTATCGCTCATGCAGGGTCTCGGCGGCCGCACAGATCAGGAGGTGCGCCGCGATCGGCATCTTACCCGCGCCCTGCCCGGCACACGCGCCGCCGGGGAACGGCGTGTTTTTCGCGCGAGTTCGCGCATCGGGTGGTTGACACCCGTCCGGGCTTGGCTACGCTGCCGCGCATCGGGCGCCCGCTGGACCCGCGCCCCAAGGAGGTGACCTGCGCACGCAGGCGGAGGAACCGGCGATGACCACGCTCGAATGCATCCCCATGATCCAGACCACCCAGACCACTCAGGCGGACTCCGACCCGGAAACTCGCCCGGAAGACGGCCCCACCACCTGGACCGCACCGTCGTACTCCCCGGCGTGGACCCAGTTCTCGGGAGAAGGCGGCACGGCCCTCCTCGAGCCCGCGGTCGCGCCCGGCCTGATTCCCGGTCTGGCGCCGGAGGCCGTCTATGACGACGACGACGAAGAAGACGATTTCTTCGACGACGACGACGACGACGGTTCTGAGGACACCTTCGACGAGTTCGACGACTTCGACGAAGACGACGACAAGGACAGCGACGACGAGGACGATGACGACCTCTAAGTCCTCGCCTGCCATTGCGTAACCCGGCCGGCGGGAGGCTCCGCCGGCACTGTCTGATAAAACCGTCAGACGACAACGGGAGACCACGCGATGGGCAACACCAAGTCTTCGAGCGCGACGCCGTCCAGTTCTGCGCCCAAGCGGCGCGCCACCGACAACGGCGTCGACGCCGGGAGCGGCGCGGGCCCGAGAACCTCTTCGGAAATGGGTGGGGTCATCGATCGCCGGCTCGGCCTGGACCGTCGCGACATCGCCGACCGCAAGAAGAGCGAGGGGAACGCCCCGACGGGCCTCGAGCGCCGCCGCGGCGCGGGCCGACGCCTCAGCGACTTCCAGCGCTCGGCCGACGAGGGCGAGATGACCGCCGAGCAGTTCCTGTTCCTCATGGCGATCGACGCGTTCAAGAAGGCGAACGGCAAGACCTTCCCCAACTGGTCGGACGTGCTCGAGGTCATCCGCCTGCTCGGCTACCGCAAGACGATGCCCAGCGAGCTGAACCTCCGCAACGCCGAGGATTGGAAAGAAGAGGCCGAGGCGCCCAGCAACGTGCGCCCGTTCGGGTGGGAGCGCCGGTTCAGCAAGAAGGAACTCGCCGAGCTCGAAGAACTCGCGGGCGACATCAGCGACGACGATCTCGATCTCGCGGAATCCGAGTCGGATTCGGAAGCCGCCTGACACACAGGCGTGTCGGCGCACACAAAAAGGCGCTCCGGGCCCAGCGACCCGGAGCACCCCTCTTCCCGCACTCCTCTTCCCGCTTCCCGTCCCGACCGCCTCTCGGCGGTGCCTCTTCCCGACGGTCGTTCGGTCGTTCAGCCGCTCGATCCGCCGCCCAGCCCAGCGGCAGACCGATCGCGCAGGCCTTCCCGGGCCGGCGCTGAACGCCCTTCTTCCGCTGGTGTCGGCCCCGCTTCCCTCGGTCTGCAACGCAGACCAGAGCCGACGATCAAACCGCTCGCGCTGCGTTCCCACGGTCTTCCCGGAGCGTGGGGGCACGATGCGAGCCAGTGTGAAGCGACGATGCTCGCGGACGCTCACTGGTGGTCTCAGAATTTTCTGATATTTACTTCCGGCGTCGCGATGCGGTCCGCTCGATCCCGATCCAGGACTCCATCGGCGCGTCCCGGCTGTGTTTCCTGCCGTGCCTGACCAGCCTCAGCAGTTCCTTGTCATCGACGCCGGCGAGTTGCTCGCCGACGGCGGGTTCCCAGAACGACCGCAGCCGGAGGTAGAACGCGATCCTTTCTTCGTCGGTGCGTGGTGGCGTGGTGTCGAGGCCGCGCGCCTCGCGGTCGGCCGCGTACCGCTTCTCCCACACAGGCTTCACGCCCTTTTTCCCGTGGATCATCGGGAAGGGCAGCGTGTTGCCCATCGACGCCTCGTGCCGCTCGAAGTCCTCCCAACGCATGGGCTTGGGGACCGCGAACGGATCGAGGACTTGGGTGTAGACCGGGACGCGGGAGATGCGGAGGTTCGGCCAGACCGCGGGCGTGTAGAGTTCGAGGCGATCGACGATCGACTTGGCGACATAGAGGCCGCACCCGGCCGCTCGGACGGTGCCGTAGTCGGCGACCTCAGACTCGAGCAGATATGTCTCGTAACCGATATTTTCTGAGAGTCTTCCGCAATGTGCACATGCACCGACGGACACGCTGCCAATTGACTTGGCCCAGTTCGATCGGTACCGGCACCGTGTGCGGCTCGACGCCGCGCCGTACTGGCTCAGCGGTTCACGGTCGACAGCGCTGATCAGGTCATCGATCAGACCGCCGTCCGGGTCGCGAACCTCCCCGAGCAGCCATCGGTCATCGAGATCCGCGCCGAGTGCGCCCGCAAGCGTGCGGTGCATCACCAGCGCCGGCACGCCGTGCGGGTTGCCGACCCAGCAACTCGACAGAGTCCGTTTCGTGATCTTCTTGTCGTTGATGGTCCTGTCGTCGATGAAGGCCGTCACAGCGTCGGTCAGCGACGAGGTGTCCGCATCGTTGCAAACCGGGCAGGTCGCGAGTGCCTCGGCGACGTCGGGATCGGTTCGCGAAACCCACGCGGCGGCGTCATACTCAAACACCGTCCGGGAGCCGACAAGCGGCATATCGGCGAGCATGACAAAGAACCACGGGCCGAGGGAGGATTCGACCGCCTGATCAGAGAATCGCGACATCGCCCGGGTTCCCGGTCAGGTGATCACTGATCCTTGAAGTAATCGATGTTGAGCTGGACGTAGTTGTCCCACTCCTTGGGCAGGTCTTCATCCTGGTAGATGGCGCTGACGGGGCACTCGTCGACGCAGAGCCCGCAGTCGATGCAGGTATCGGGGTCGATGAAGAGCTGCTCGGCCGTCTCGTAGGCCGGGTCGTCCTTGGTCGGATGGATGCAATCGACCGGGCAGACATCCACGCAGGCGGTGTCCTTGGTCCCGATGCACGGCTCAGCGATGATGTGCGGCATAGCGATTCCTCGAGCAACAAACTTTGAGACCCGACCCGTGCCCGCCAAGGGCCCGCTCCGGACTGACCATCCTAGCAAGCTTCGGTCGGTGTGCCCCTAGGCTTTCGGTATGACCACCGAGCCCGACGCGGCGGGGAGCGCACAACCCGATCCCCCCGCCCAACCCGTCCACCCCACACCGGGCGAGCCCACCCGCGAACCTGACCGGCAACCAGAAGGGCAACCTGACCCGGACACGATCCCGCTCGAGCCCGAGCAGGTTGCCGACCCCGAGCCCGAATCGGGCAGCGGTGTCAAGCCGGAACTGTCGGCCCTCCCGCCGTCGGCTCGGCCTGCCGGCAAGGGCACGCTCGCCGCGAAGATCGCCATTGCGTTCGCGGATATCAAGATCGCCCATTCGCTGTTCGCGCTCCCGTTCGCCGTTCTCGCGGCCTTTCTCGCGGGGCCGGGACGCGCGATGACGCTCCACACGCGGGCCGTCGCCGAGGCCGACGAGGGCGCGGCGCCGCCCGAGTTCGCCTTCGGCTGGTGGTCGTTCGCTGTCAAACTGGGGCTGATCGTCCTGTGCATGGTCTTCGCGCGCACGTGGGCGATGCTCGTGAACCGGATCGCGGACCGCACGCTCGACGCGGAGAACCCGCGGACGGCCAAGCGGGCGTTCGCCGCGGGGAGGCTCTCGACCGCCGACGGGCTGCTCATGCTCGCGGGGTCCGCGGGGCTCTTCATCGCGGCGTGCGCGATGTTCACCGTCTTCTTCGACAACCAATGGCCGCTCTACGGCTCGATCCCCGTGCTGATCTGGATCGCGTTCTACTCGTTCACCAAACGCTTCACGCTGCTGTGCCACGTCTTCCTGGGCAGCGCACTGGCGGTGAGCCCGATCGCCGCGGCGGTCGCGGTCGATCCCCAGTCGCTCCGGCTGCTGACCAGCACGGGGCCTTCGATCTATCTGCTCGCGGCGATGGTGCTCTGCTGGGTCGCGGGGTTCGATGTGATCTACGCGCTCCAGGACCACGAGCACGACGCCGAGGCGGGGCTGCACAGCATCCCCGCGAGACTCGGGCCCCGCCGGGCGATCTTCCTGAGCCGGGTGCTGCACCTCGCCTGCCTCGGCGCGCTGCTCGGGGCGTGGGCGTTCAACCCCAATCTGGGGCAGGTCTTCGGGATCGGCGTCGGCGCGACGGCGGTGCTGCTGGTCGCCGAGCACCTGGTCCTCGTCAAGCGGGGCGAGGCCGGGCTGAACATGGCGTTCTTCACGCTCAACGGGGTCATCAGCCTTGTGCTGGGGGCAACGGGCATCGCCGATCTGTTCCTGTGAGGATCCACAGCCCCGGAACCGCGTTTTCGGAACCCATGCTGTGTCCTTGGGTTTCAAAATATTCTGAAAACAATGTGGACTACCCCGCCCACGATGCGATACTTGGGGTATGACGCCCTCCCGGCAGACAACCCCCGACAAACGAACACCGCGCGACGAGCACGACATCGAGCGATTCATCGAGGCGTGGGGCCGGATGGGCAGCGTCTGGGGCATCAGCCGCACGATGGCGGAGGTCCACGCGTTGCTCTACATCACGGGCGAGGCGATGTGCACCGACGACATCATGGGCCGGCTCGAGATCAGCCGGGGCAACGCGTCGATGTCCGTGCGGGCGCTGCTCGACTGGGGCGTGATCGCCCGCGTGCACCGTCGCGGCGACCGCAAGGAGTACTTCCAGGCCGAGCAGGACATCTGGTCGATCTTCCGCGCGATCGTCCGCGAGCGGGTCAAGCGAGAAGTGGACCCGCTGCTGGTGAGCCTGCACGAGATCCGGGACCGGACACGCGAGAACGGCGCGAAGCCCGAGAGCGACATCGACCACCGGCTCGACGACATGATCGGGTTCTTCGAGGACGCGACCCGGCTCGCCCAGCGGTTCACCGGGCCGAGCGGATCGGGGCTCAAGCTCGCGGCCTCGCTGCTGAGCGTGACCGACAAGATCGACAGCGTGACAGGCCGCAAGGCTCGGAAGGGGTCGGCATGACCCGGGCGCACACCAACGACTGCAACGGGGTCTCGGGGCCGCAGGCGGCCGGGCGCGGGGCCGGAGATGGCACCGCCGCTCGGCGTTCGGCGTCGATCCGCTGGAAGGTCGGATCGACGGCGGGGCGTCGCGCGTTCGGCGTTGACAGCGACACGATCGCGCTCGAACTCCGCGTGGTGGAGTCCGAAGCGGGCGCCTGGTCGGGCGCGGTCCGCGTCATGGGCGAGGGCACCGACCCCAAGCAACTCGACGAGCGCCCGATCGCGGTGCGTTGGCAGCCGGACGCGGAACTGGGCTTGCTCCACATCGACGCGGACGGGTTCGTGCGCGCCACGATCGACACCAGCAACGGCACACCCCGACTCCTCTACGCACGCTCGGGTGTGCTGGGTGAGCTGGGCCTGGGGGGCGGTCGGTACGAACCCGAGGGCACGGAGCTCGACGGCGCGGCGTGAGTCGCGTTCACTGCGAAATCGTGAGGACCGATTGCACGGCTGGCCTGGCCTTGCGGGCGGGGTGCCATGGAGACGGCGCAG
>DDFO01000031.1:18814-20344 GCA_002337215.1 Phycisphaerales bacterium UBA1926
GGGTGCCATGGAGACGGCGCAGCCTTCTCCATGACGAAACCAATCCTCGCATGGAGAAACCGCTCCGCGGTGTCTCCATGGCACCCGACGCGAGCTTCCGAAAGAGACCGCGATCGGTGCCCGCTCTCGACCCGGAGGGCGAAGGCGGGTCGGTTGTCCTGCGCAGTGCTGAATGTGTGCTGACGACGGCACGGCCAGGATGGTGCTCCGCAGAAACCATCCCGTTTTTCTATTCAGTCCTCGCTCGAGTGCCATGGAGACGGCGCAGCCTNNCGGCGTCTCCATGGCACCCAATTCTCGTTTCCACAGAGCACCAGGATGGCCGCGGCACATGGAGACGCCATAGACACCGGGAATCGTGCGCAGAAAAAACCGCGGCATGCAAGCCGCGGCGCGTGTTCTGTGGTGATGGCCTGAGCGGGCGGGTTCAGCTCTTGCGGAGCAGGAACCAGCCGACGAGACCGCCCAGGAGCATGACGCCCGCGCCGATGCCGAGGGTGATGTAGACGAAGTTCATGCTCATCTGCTCCATGAGCTGGGCGTTGCCGTCGAGCATGAGGATCATCGCGGCGGTCGCGAGCAGGACGGTGACGACGATGCCGATCGCGATACCGCCCACGAGGCCGGAGCCTGCGCCGTCGTACGCCTCGGGCATCATCACGCCAGCGCCCGCCATCGCGGGGGCCGCGCCGATCGGCTCGGGTGTCGTTCCGGCGGATTCGAAGAGGTCGCCGTCGGTGTCCATGATGCCTGACGCCATGGCCGAGCCGCCCACGCCACTGCTCGCGGCGGCCATCGAACCGGACCCGGTCGAGGAATAGACATCTTCGAGCAGGTCGGCGCCGAGGCTGGTGTCGTCGCCCTCGAGCGCGAGGTTGGCGAGCCCAGAGCCGGACGCGGCGGCGTCACCGAAATCGGCGAACCCGCCCAGGCTGGGCGAGACATGGGTCGCGGCGGCGGGGTCGGCGTCGTCCTCGTCCTCGGGGTCGAAGATGCTCACGCCCGTCTGGTCGGGATCACCGTCCATCGCGGGGGCGCTCCCGCTGCTGCTCATCGAGATGGGCTCGATCTCGCCCGAGTCGGCGAGGGGGATCATGCCCCCGCTGTCGTCGTTGTCGCCCGCGAGGAGATCGACCTGCTCGACCTTGAGCATGATCTTGTCCTGGTCGCGGAACTCCTGGAGCTGGCCGCTCTCGGTCAACGCCTTGACGTCATCGACATCCATGCCGAGCTTCTGGGCCGCCTCTTCGAGGCTGTAGAACATCTTCGCCATCGCGATACTCCGCTATCAGCGCCGGGCGCGGACCGCCGGCGGTCGAATTGCAAATAGTCCACCATCCCGAGGCCCGGCGGTGCCTGACCTCTCCCGGGCAGTGTAGGGGCGGTGAGCCCCCGGGCTCGGCCGGGCACGATACCGGATCCGAACTGTCTCCGCTTCGGTCCTGATCGCGGCCGGATCCGGAAATCTCAGCTCCCGAGCACCGCGGACCGGTCTTCCCAGAGCTTCCCGAGCCGCTCGCCGAGCCCGCC
>DDFO01000031.1:20409-35382 GCA_002337215.1 Phycisphaerales bacterium UBA1926
CGAGCCGCTCGCCGAGCCCGCCGGTACCGGGCAGATCCTCGCCGCAGCCGACCAGAAGCTCGACCATGCCCTCGAAATCGCGGATCGCGACGTGCTCACGCCCGACCCTGGGTTGGGATGTGTTCGTGCCCGCCTGGGCCTCCGCAAGCCCCGCCATGTTGTGGTAGTTGCCCAAGGGCAGGCAGACGCAGGTCGCTTCGTACCCATAGTGGCAGTACACGCTCGCCTCGCACGCCCCACCCGCCATCAGCTTGCGCTGCCAGCGCCAGGTCGGCTTCTCGGAGAGTTTCTGGCTCGCGGTGACCGTGGACGCGCCCCCCGCGATTCGTTCCGCGACCTTCGCGACCGCCCCGGTGAGCGAGGGGCTGAACACGCTCACGCGATCGCCCACGCGCACGATCGGGCCCCCGCCGATGGGCGAGTCCTCGAAACTCCGGCTGTTCTCGAGCGCGATGATCCGAGCGTCGGTGGGCATGAACCCGTCCCGGCTCGCGCCGATGGCGCCGATGAACCCGATCTCCTCGGCCCGCGTCAGCAGCACCCGCGTGTCGTGCACCGTCTCGCCCGCGGCCCGCTTCTCGCGGAGCCGATCGATCGCCACCAGAGCCGCAACGAGAGCCGCGAGGTCGTCGCACGCGTTGGTGTAGAGCACCGCGCCCGTCTCGCTCCACGGGTTCGCGCCGGGGTAGGCCTCCTCGATGATCTCGGCGGGCGGGAGCTCCCAGGTCGCGAAGTCGCCGACCGCCACGGCGTCGCTCTCCGAGTCGAGGTCGCAGAGCCACGACTTGTCGGGGGTGGACTTGTCGCCCCGGCCTGTGATGACCCCGCGGGCTGTTGACCCGTCCGCGAGGTGGATCACGATGCGGGCATCGGGGAAGTAGTCGTCCATCACCCCGCCCCGGAAGTCGAGCTCGAGCGTCGCGGGGCCGATCACGCGATCGACGACGAAGGCGGGGTGGTCCATGTGCGCGGTGAAGAAGACGGGCGGGCCCGGCTTGAACGGCGCGCCGGTGTCTCGATCGAGCGCGATCTCGATGTTGCCGTGCGTGTCGTCGCGTCGGACGAGGCCCGGGCGGTCGGCGAGCCACGCGTCGATCTTCGCGATGACGCGGTGTTCCTTGCCCGCCGCGGTGGGGGTCGAGGTGAGATCGAGGAGGAGTGTCCGTTCGTCGTCGCGCATGCTGAGTGCTCCGGGGTGGGCCGTCCGTCAGGAGCATACGACGCGCGCACGAAAACGGGCGACGCCGCTCCTCGCCGGCATCGCCCGTGGGCTGATCAGGGACAGTCAATCCGCGGCTCTTCGGCTCGGGGTGTGCCCCGGCTTACGGGCAGCCGCCCACGAAGAACTTGACGAACAGGGAGATATCCCGCAGATCGAAGACCGTGTCCCCGTTGAGGTCGGCGACCGTGAGATCCTGCTGCAGGAACGCGGTCACGAACCCCGCGATGTCCTGGAGATCGAGCACGCCGAACGGCTCGGCGTTGTCCCCGGGGTTGCACGGCCCCTGCCCCGGGACGATGTTGGACCCCGAACGGACTTTTTGACCATTGAACAGGAACGCGTTGTCGCCCTCGTTCATGAACGAAGCCGTAACCGCGGCGCCGGGCTCGACGGCGAAGAAGGTCCCCTGCCCGGGTCGGCCGGGCGGGATCGGGTTGATCGGGAATTCATCGAGTCCTCGGAACTCGTCCTCGGCCCAGAACACCGGGCTGTCGGCGTTCGCGTCGCTGTCATCGCTCGGGTTGAACCCGGTGTTGAGATTGAACAGCGGAGCCGGGGCCTGGTTCGCCTGCCCCTCGGTCCCGGGGATGCGTGCGAGGTTGAAGGCGCCGAAGCCGTACTGGTCGCCCATGACCCCGCCGCCGAGGCTGACGATGCCGATGGCGTTGCCGGCACCGTCGAGCAGGTGCCAGTTGAGGCTGAACGCCTCGCCCGGGTCGATGTCGTCGATCTCGATGACGAACCCGTCGCGGACATTGGTCCCGTCGTCGATCGTCTCGAGATCGGGCGTGAAGATCGTGGGCGGCGTCGAGTTAAAACTGACAACGCTCCCCGGGATCATCGCCAGCAGCGCCTCGATGCAGACGCCCTGCGATGACATCGCGAAGTCGGGATCGAGCAGACCGTCGAAGCCGAACGCGGACGGGTGATCGATGGGCGTGCCCATCCCGAGGAACGGGATGCCGTACTGCACCGCGGTCGCGGTCTGGTTGATGACCGACCAGTCGTTGGTGATCGCGAGATTCCCGGCAGGGGGGATCTGCAGCGGGCCGATGACCCGGCCGTTCGGATCGATGAACGCGTCGGTGATACTCGGGGGGCTGTCGATCACGACGCCGCCCACGTTGAGGGCGACGTTCAGCCCCTCGGCGTCCGTCCCGGTCCAGTTGAGCACCTCGAACATGAACCGGAACCGGTCGTCGTCGCCCTCCACCTGAACCTGGTCGGTCATGCGGATGCAGAACACCGCGCCGAGTTGCACGTCGCAGGGCGGCGGGTCGGTCGGTGGGTCTGCCAGGGCGAGCGGTGCGAGCGAACCGGCGGCGACGAACGCCGCGAGCGCCGACGGGCGCGCAGCGATCGCGCCGAAACGTTTGTGAAAACTCATACTTTCTTCCTTCCCAATTCAAAGTTATGAAGCACACGCACGCGCTGGCCAGCGCAGGCCCGAAGGTACCACCGGATCCGCCGGGCGGACACAGAATTCGAGCGATGAATTTGATCGTGCTTTGATTGCACCCAGAAACTTGGTTGAGCGCAAATCTATTTACAGCATATATTTACAGAATAAAAGCGGCTTCCACAGACTGGGTCCTGGCGGAAACGGGGCATCGATTGTCTGACTTTGTCGCCAGGCCGGCACCCGATGAAGCGGCCCACTAGAGGGGGCGATCCGACATGAATTTGGTATTTGATTGTACTGAGTTTTAGCAAAACCCATACTCCGGCCGAC
The DNA here is from genome assembly GCA_002337215.1 of Phycisphaerales bacterium UBA1926. GTDB lineage: Bacteria > Planctomycetota > Phycisphaerae > Phycisphaerales > UBA1924 > UBA1926. Next base: position 23,364 of record DDFO01000031.1, read on the forward strand.
GCCTAATCGTCGTCCTCACCGCTGAGCGATTCCTCGTGTTCGGTGACGTGCACGCTGCGCGAGAGGTCGTCCTTCATCCGCTGGTGGATCGAGTCGTCGTCCAGGCGTTCGATCGCCCGGCCGACCCGGCGGAGCACGCTCTTCGAGGGGTACGCGAGATGGCAGACCGCGTCGCCCGGCGAGACCGATGGGATGGTCGTCATCCCGAGCACGATCCCGTTCCGCGGGGCGCGCAGGATGTTGAGTTCCTGGCCCGCGAGGTCCGTGTTGGTGGCGATCGGGTCGCCCTCCTCGACGATCTCGCCCGGCGCGGTGTGGAACTCAAGGAAGCCACCATGGTCAGCGCGGACCCAGCTCGACGCGTCCACCTCGACCCTGAAGGCGGGCTGCTCGGGCTCGCCGGCGACCATGCCCAGGTAGCGGAGGCAGTTGGTGATGCCGCGTTCCGCGTAGCCGATGTACCCCGATTCGACCTTCCAGACCTCACCCGATTCGAGGATGAGCGTGGGCACCCCCACCGCCCCCGCGGCGTGGCGGAGCGAGCCCTCGGGACCGGTGCTCGAGACGATCAGCTCCGCGCCGAACGCCCGGGCAAACGACGCGAGCGCCGGGTTGTCCATGTCGGCGCGGACGTTGGGGAAGTTCGTCCGGCGGACCGCCGCGGTGTGCAGGTCGATCCCGTAGTCGCATCGCTTGATGAGCTGCTCGAAGACGGCGTGCGCGATCCGGCTCGCGAAGCTCCCCCCGCGTGAGCCGGGGAAGGAACGGTTGAGGTCGCGCCGATCGGGCAGGTACCGCGTCTGCCGCTCGAAGCCGGGCTGGTTGACGACGGGGACGAGCACGAGCGTGCCGCCCTCGAGCTCGAAAGGTCGCTCGCGGAGGATGTGCCGGATCGTGCCGGTGCCGTTGATCTCGTCGCCGTGGACCGCGGCGGTGACGAACACGGTCGGCCCCGAGCGCTCACCGCGCCAGACGTACGCCGGGACGCGCATCTGCTCACCCGAAAACGTCTCAGAAAGCGGCATCATGAGCCTGCGGGGCTCGCCCGGCTCGACCCGCTCTCCGAACCAATTCTCCGAACGGGACTTGTCCGATCGTGCACCGTTCACCGTTCGGTCTCCAGGTCTTCGAGCAGCTGCGGATCGAGCTTGCCGGCCTTGACCCGACGCTTCTTGCGCTGCTTCGCGGGGACGAGATCGCGCATCTGATCGAGCTTGCCGTAGCAGAGAAGTTTGTCGCCCGCCTCCAGCACCCGGCTCGCCTTGGGGTTGCTGATGACGCTGGTCCCCCGGTGCAGGTTCAGGATCGCGATGTCGCGCTCACGCAGGCCCGACTGCTCGATGGTCTTGCCGACGTAGTTGGAGCCCTCGGGGATGACGACATCCGCGACGCCGTGCCCCTTGCTCACCGTCAGCCGCTGCCGCAGGTCGATATCGGGGAAGTTCACCCGGCCCCCGATGTAGTCGATGATCGCGCCCGCGATGTCCAGCCCCGTCGCGCCCTCGATGCCCTCAAGGCCGGGCGAGGAGTTGACCTCCATGATCTGCGGCCCGTCCTTGCCCTCGAGCATGTCCACACCCGCGACACGCAGGCCCATGATCTGCGCCGCCCGAACCGCGGTCTGCTGAAACGCGTCGTCGAGCTCGATCGCCTCGGCCTTGCCGCCCCTGTGCACGTTGCTGCGGAACTCGTCGCCCTGGGCGACCCGACGCATCGAGGCGATGACCTGATCGCCCACCACGAACGCACGGATGTCTTTGCCCTTGCTCTCTTTGACGAACCGCTGCACCAGCACGTTCTGCTTGGCGGTCTGCAGCGTCTCGATGATCGCCTCGGCGACCTTGTTGTTGTCGGCGAGGATCACCCCCACGCCCTGCGTGCCCTCGAGGATCTTGATGATCACCGGCGCCCCGCCCACGCGCTCGATCGCCGCGAGCACGTCCTTGCGGTCGCGCACGAACGCGGTCGATGGCATGCCCAGATCGTGCCGGCTCAGGATCTGCAGGCTCCGCAGCTTGTCGCGGCTGTTGACGATGCCCGCCGCGGTGTTGGGCGTGTAGACATCCATCTGCTCGAACTGCCGCACAACAGCGGTGCCGAAGTAGGTGATCGACGCGCCGATCCGCGGGAGGACCGCGTCGTACTCGCTGAGCTCGCTGCCCCGGAAATAGAGGCTGGGCTCGCCCTCGTCGAGCCCGATCGAAAACCGGAGCGTGTTGAGCGTCTTGACGTTGTGTCCCCGTTCGAGGGCCGCCTGCTTGAGCCTGCGCGTGCTGTAGCACCGAGGCGCGGTGGAAAGAATGGCGAGTTTCATGAAGGCCTTTCTTCCTCCCAGAATCGCTCATCGCGACCCTGAGTGTTCGGCGTGCCCCGGCTCCGAAGGCCGGGATTCGCAAGCGGGTTTCAGCGGGCCGGGTTCAGCGGGCCGAACCGCTCGCGGTGCTTCTTGCGGGAGCGTTCCGTCAGGCGATACTTCGATTCAGAATCGACGAGCACCCGCCCCGCGAGCGCCGTCCTGCCAAGCAGCATCCGGCAGAGCATGTTCTTGCGGCACACCAGGCCGATCTCGATCTCGGTCTCGATCGTGCCGATGCGGATCGGCGTGCGGCACACGATCCGCTCCTGCTTCTTGCCGTGGCTCGGCTTGACCACGCTCGTGCGCACGGGTGTCGCCTCGACCCACTTGGTCGTGCGCTTCGGCGCGTGACGCCCCACCACCTCGAAGCGGATGCGGCCGTCGTCGAGATGCTCGATGGTCGCGACATCGATCGCGCTCGTGCGCGCGCCGGTGTCGAGCTTCGCGCGAACGCCGCTCAGCTTCCACTCCGGGAAATCGACGCGCTCACGCCACCCGGCGACCGGGGTGCTCTGTGTTTCCGGGCGCTCCGGGCCCCGGTTCATCACCGCCCCCGCGTCTTGAGTTTGCCGCGCATCCGCTTGCCCGGCATCTTCTTGGGCACCACGCCCCCCGGGAACTTCGCCGCGAGCTCTTCTTTGCTGAGCTTCGCCTCGGCCGGCATCTCGCCGTCGTCGGCGAACCGGTTCTTCGGCGCCTCGACGCCCTGGATCTCCGCGATCGGCCGCCCGCCCTTGGGCTCGGGGCGCCAGTTGTCGGGCTGCTCGCGCGGCTCGAAGTCCGGGTACTTCCGCTCCGGGATCTCAGCGTTGATCAGCAGTTCGATTTCCGTCAGCAGGCTCCCCTGCTCCGGGGTCACAAGGCTCCACGCGATGCCCTCGCGCCCGGCCCGCGCCGTGCGCCCGATGCGGTGCACGTACACGTCCGGGTCGTCGGGCAGGTCGTAGTTCACCACGTGGGTGATGCCCTCGACATCGAGCCCCCGGCTCGCGAGATCGGACGCGACGAGCACGTTCAGCTCGCCGTGGCGAAAGTTCCGCATCGTCTCGTTCCGCTTGCCCTGGCTCATGTCGCCGTGCAGCGCGTGGGCGTGAATGTTCTTGCGCCCCAGATACTTCACCACGTCGTCCACGGTCCGCTTCATGCGGCAGAAGACCAGCGTGAGGTCGGGCTCCTCGTGGGTGAGCATGTGGGCGAGCATCCGCCGCTTGTCCCAGGGCTGCACGCTCATGTGGTGCTGGGTGACCATCTCGACGGTGAGCGAGCCCGAGCTGACGTTGAGCCGGAGCGGGTCGGTCATGTTCGACTTGGCGAGCCGTTCGATCTCGTCGGTCATCGTCGCGCTGACGAAGACCGTCTGCTTCTTGCTGGGGCACATCGAGAGGATGCGCTTGATGTCGTCGCGGAACCCGATGTCGAACATCCGGTCCACCTCGTCGAGCACCGCGATGCGCACGCCGCCCAGGCGCAGGTAGCCGCGCTGGATCATGTCGAGCACGCGGCCCGGGGTGCCCACGATGATCTCGGGGTCCCGGCTGAGCCGGTCGGCCTGGGTCTGGATCTTCTGCCCGCCGTATACAGCGCAGGTTTTGAGCCCCGTGTACCGCCCCAGCTGGTCGATATCGTCGCGGATCTGCACCGCCAGCTCACGCGTCGGCGCGAGGATCAGCGTCTGCATCCCGACGCCCTTTTCCATCCGGTGCAGCACCGGCAGTCCAAACGACGCGGTCTTGCCGCTGCCCGTCTTCGCCTGCCCCAGCACGTGCCGGCCCTCGAGCACCGGGGGGATCAGCTCGGCCTGGATCTTGGTGGGATACTCCCACCCCGCCTCGTCGAGCGCGCGCACCAGGTCGTCGTTGAGCCCCAGATCCTTGAACGACTTTTCAAGGTTGAAGACATGCGCCTTCGCCTCGTCGCTCAGGGGCGTCACGTTGCGGAGGTTCTTGCTGACGGCCCGGTCGTCGTCATCCTGATCGGCCGCGGGAGAGGCATCGGCGCCGCCCTCGGTCCCGGCGTCGACCTTGCCGCCGTCGCCGTCTTCGCTCTTGCGACGCCGACGACGCCGGCGTCGCTTCTTCTTGACAGGCTCGCCGTCCGCACCGATCTCGGGCCCACGATCCGGGTTCGACCCGGATGCGGGTTGAGTTTGCTCGGCGGACTCGCCCTCAGATGTTTCGACAGGTTTTTCCGAAGCGTGTTCGATAGAAGGATCGCGTTGGTCGTCGCTCACTGGCGCCTTTCCGGGATGGTCGGCCCCGCGCCCTGCCGGATCCATTTCCGGCGGTCGCCCGGGGCGATCAGAGAGACGCTCGATTGTTCCCGTGGAGCGCCGTTCTACGGATGAAGAATAGGCGATGCCGCCGTCCGGTGTGTTTTTGCCGCCCCGCTCCCCATCCCGCTGGGCGAGACCCAACTCGAGCAGAATCATGTGCTTCATCAGCGTTCCCGCAGCGGCGGTCCCGGCCGCGAGCCAGCCCGAGGGCCCGTCCCGCCATGCCTGCTTGACCACGATCTGCTTGGCGAACGCCCCGACAGGGCTCGTCATCAGCTTCCACGCCGACGAACGCCGGCCCAGCGCGTGCAGGGCGGCCGCCGCCGTGCGCGCGTGCCCCAGCTGCTTGCCCAGGTGCTCGTCGAAGGTCGCGAACGAATCGTGCCGGAGCACGCCCCCGAGCTCGACCACCCGGCCCACGCCCCCGTCGATCTCCAGATAGTCGTGCGGGTCGATGCCCGCCCATCGTGCTCGCTTGCCCGCGACAAGGTCCGTGCGCACAAGGCGGGTCCGCCATTCGGGCTGCCAGGCATGGGTGAGCGGCTCCCCCCGGTACCAGACGACCCGCCGGACGCGAGCGCCCGCAACCCGCTCCGGATCGGACGGATCATCCCGCTCGATCAATTCCCGGATCGCCCGCGCGAGCTCGGGGGTCACCGGCTCGTCGCTGTCGAGATGGAGCACCCAGGGGAGGCGGGCGGATTCGAGCGCGATCTGCTTCGTGCGCACGAACCCCTCCCAGCGGCGCTCGATCACGACCGCGCCGAAGTCCCGGCACATCTCGATCGTGCCGTCGGTCGAGCCCGAATCGATCGCGATGATCTCGCCGGCGAGCCCCGCGACGCTCTCGAGCACCGGGCCCATCGTCGCGGCGCTGTTCTTGCAGACCGTGACCACACTCAGCGGGAGCGGGGCGGGCGGGGACTGGTGCGGGGGATGTCCGGGTTTCTCTGGAGGCATCGTTGTTTGCTCGGGTGGCGCGGGTGGCTCGGCCAGACTAGGCTATCACTGTGTTCGCGCCGCCGTGTGAAAACCTCCGGATCCTCCGCTGCGCACGGGAGTTCCGTTTCGGCGTCTCTGCGTGGACGACGATCCTGAACAACGCCGAGTTCGACGCTGATTCCTGCCTGTCTGACAAGCCCTGGGGCAGCGTCTGGCGGATCACGGCGGACCTGCCGACCGGCCCGACGCCCCTGATCATCAAGGTCCACGCGGCGCGCACGCCGCGCGACCGCATCCGATCGAACCTGCACCTCACACGACTCCGGCGCCAGTGGCGCGGGTCGGCACGGCTGAGCCGGGCGGGCTTCCCCGCGGCTCGCTGCCAGGCGCTGATCACCGGATTCCGCGAAGGCCGTCGCATCGATGCACTTGTCATGGACGCGCTCCCGGGGCGCACACTGCTCGACGTGCTCGCCGCGGGTGATCTGCCGCTCGCGCAGGAACGCTTGCTCGCCAAATCGCTGGGACGGCTGCTCAACGGGCTCTGGTACGCCGGGCTGCATTCCAAAGATCTCAAGCCCTCGAACCTGCTGGTCAGCAACGAGCACGAGCACCCAAACCTCACGATTCTCGACACCGACGCGGTCGGCCACCGCCCAGCTCACCCGCTGCTGCCGCTGGTCATCGAGCCCTCGGGGCTGGGTGTGCTGCCCAGGCGGTCGGCGCTCTTCCGCGTCGCGCGGGAGTGGGCATGGAACGCGTGGCTCGCCGGCCCCGACCGGTTCGCGCCGGGCGAAGAGCGCCCGGGCCGGAAGATGGAATCACGGATCGCCCGGCGGGCCTGGCGCGAGGTGGCCGACCTCGTGCGCCAGCACGGCGACGCAACCCCCACCCACGATCCGATCCGGGGCGGGGCACCGCTGGCGCAACCCGCTTCGTGCGGCTAGTCTCCTGCGTATCCCCCCGCGTCTCACGAACGCACCCCGGTCCACGCTCCCGACACCCGCCCGCCAGACGCACAGACGCACAAGGAACCGATGGCGACGACGACCCCTTCAACCCGTCCGCGTTCGAGCGCGCGCTTCCCGAACCCGGGCGAGGCCGGCAAGGTCTCGCGCGACAAGCGCACACGCATGTACATCGGCGACTGCCGGGAGTGGATGGCGAAACTGCCCAAGGGCGCGTTCGACCTGGTCTTCGCCGATCCCCCCTTCAACTGGAAGCGTGACTACGACCGCAACCTGACCGGGCACGCGTGGGACGACGCGCAGCCCGAGGACGACTACCTCGGGTTCACGTATGAATGGCTCGATCTCGCGGCCGAGCGGCTGGCGGACCACGGTGCGCTGTGGGTGAACATCCCCGACACCTGGGCGGCGGAGATCGTGGTGCACATGAAGCGCGCACGCAAGTGGCACCTCGTCAACTGGTGCGTCTGGCACTACCGGTTCGGGCAGAACACCAAGAGCAAGTTCATCAACAGCAAGGTCCACGCGCTCTACTTCATGAAGGACCCCGCGCACGCCGAGCGGCGCTGGAACCCCGACGCGGTCGCGGAGGTCAGCGACCGCCGGGCGATCTACGGCGACCCCCGCACCGAGAACAAGAAAGACGACTGGATGGAGGCGGGCCACCGCGTCCCGATGGACGTCTGGTACGGGCAGTACTGGGGACGCGTGCAGGGCAACAACAAGGAACGCCGGCACAAGCACGACAACCAGCTGCCCGAGGTCTACCTGGGGCGGGTCATCGGCGCGTGCACGGATCCCGGCGATCTCGTGCTCGATCCGTTCCTGGGCTCGGGGACGACGGGGACGGTGGCGCGGTACATGGACCGGAGGTTCGTGGGCATCGAGTATTCGCCCGCGAACGCCGAGCACGCGTGGGACCGGATGGTGACCAAGGGCCCCTACCGGACCGAGGCGCTCGACAACCAGCGGGGTGTGTCGACCGCGATCCATCCGAAGCGGGCGGGGCTTTAGATCTGGGAAACCGCAGGCAGCAGCGGTGTTTGTTACTGACCCCGTGAGTCGTACGTCATTCGGAAACGATCATCGTTGATCTCGATGTTTCTACCCCACCGGATATGCGGCAGATGATGGCTGATTGTTTCCGCGATCTGGGTTGCGCCCTGCCTGTCATCGAGGTTATAGAGGTACGACGCGTACTCCGTGCCCACCGAGAAAAGAAGTCCGTCGAGCATCTGGCTTCTCTCTGACTGTTGGGCCACGAACAGAGCCAGGAGGTCACCGAAGAGCGATTCGTATTCGTTCCCCTTCGACTCACGGGCATTCTGCCCTTGCTTATCCTGCCACTGCAGCAACTCATGTCGAGAAACCAGGACCCCGAGCCCGGCCGGGTCGTCGGCGGTATCGATGTGGTGCATGAGCAGCGAGGCGTACTCGAAGCTCTCTTTGGCGTAACCAAGCGCTCGGATCTGCTCTCTGCGGAGTTGATCAACCGAGTAAGCAACCGGAACAGATGTTGAGTGACTTTCACCACGCTCAATGGATTCGATGGCGCTGCCGAAGGATTCGAATGCCTCGGCATTCCGAGCGAGACTGACGAGATCGCGCGCGTTCTCGACGTGCGCGTACGCCCTGAGATACCGGTCAGATTCGATCAGGTCGAGCGAGAGAAGTGCATCGCGATCCGCGATCGCGTTGTCGAACTCTTCGAGCTGTTGATACGCAGCCGACCGCTTCGAATAGATCTCTGTCAACCAGATGGAGCGGGACACGGGAGATGATTCCTTGAAGCCTGCTTGCTGCACCTCGAGCATCGACGTGTAGTACTGGACGGCAAGTCGGGGCTTGGCATTCGTGTAGAGAGACAGCTGCCCGAGCATGCGCAACGCGTCACGACGCAACTCGGGTATCGTCGCAGACTCGGCTACCTGCCTGAATACATTCGCACTCTGTCGCGTCTCGCCGGAACCGTAGAGGAAGTGGCCGTAGCTGGTGAGCACACGGCTGGTATCCGGCTCCTCGTAGGCGCTGGGCTTCTGCGAGAGAATTCGCACATCGTCGAGCGTGAACCGCATCACATCGATGAACTCACCCGCATGATTCTCGAGCGTGGATCTCCATCGCCCGTTCTCGTCCAAGAGTTGTGATTGATGGGTCGCCACGCCGTGCCGCTTGGCCATCGACGATGGCTCGGACGCGGATGCGATCGAACCAAGGATGCATGAAACAATCAGCATTTGAGTTTTCATCTCGAATTACTCCACGCACCCGCCATCGCAGGCGGTATAGCCATCGCTAAACCACTGTCCAGTGTATGACAAACTGGTGCCGTACCCGTCGCCTATCAGAGTTGCCTTGCAACAGAACCGATCTTCGGTAACGCTGGTATTGATGTGTTCACAGACCATCTTGTGCTCCGCCGCTTCTCGCTCGCCTTCGGCATCGTATTGCGTGGTCGTGGCGCGATACCTGATCTGGTGACAAGCCGGGTTCGGCGATGTGGAATCCCAATTGAAGGTATGAGTCTGTTGTTGCGACAATCCCGTTTGACCCGTGATGCTGGCGTTCGCCTCGGCTTTGACTTCAGCAAAGAGCGCGTTCGCCGCGACTTCAACGCTTGTGCCCAAAGTCGCGGAGGCCGAGACATCGGTTGTGTGCGTCACCATCGACGAGCCGCCCGCTGTCACCGACACGCTCCAGCAGAACGGGTTGCCTTCGGAGTATTCCCCCAATAAGAGGGCAGAAGAATCAGAATCGGTCACGATCGGAGTCGTCCAGTTCGCGATCAGCTCAATTCTTTGCCAGTAGAACTGATGTGTGGTTGTCGGATGATTGTTGTGGAAATGAGCACAACCCGATTGTTGTTGTGCTGCCACATGACTGGATAGCACACCGATCACGATCATCGCGAATCGCAGTGTTTTCATTATTCCTTCTTCCCACAATTGGGGCCGAGTATGCGGCCCGAAAGCCAACATACAGACTAACGCGTTCAGCTGTAAGACAATTATCGGCCGACCACTCTGGATTCTATATAATGATCAACAACTAGCCCCAGGTAGTTCGCTGAGGAAAATTTGCCACAGAAATGAGTGGTAGTACATTGGACAACCCAAATCTGTGTGGAATGGAGTCTCCGAGCAAGATAATTTCGACTTCGGGTGTTCACGATTTCTATACTTTCACGATCGGATACTCATCGCCGGCCCGCGTCCCCGGTTTCCTGAATCGGCACCCGGAACGTCGAAATCAGCAGCTGCCGATCGGCATTGTCCGCAACCCCGTCCCGGTTGATGTCCACCGGCGTCTTCTCGAACGCGTAGAGATCCTCAACATCGAACACGCCGTCGCCGTTGATGTCGTCGCTCGTGCGCGTCGCGCGGGCCAGCGGGTCGCCCACGACGACGTGCATCCACGAGACCGCGGGGATCGCGGTGTACGCCGCCTCGGCCCACGTCAGACCGCCCAGAATGAAGTTCCGCGCGATCCACTGCGAATCCGGGACGGTCTGCGCGAAGGGTTCCCAGACCATGCCGATGCCGAAGGTGCCGCCCGCTCCGATGAAGTCCGCCACCTGTCCCTGGTTGAAACGCGTGGGTAGGCCGTTGAAGGCGCGGCCGTTGTAGCTCTCCATCGTGCTGAAGACCGCGCCGGGTGCGAGGTTGAACGACTCGTCGTATTGGTTGACGATGGGCGTGCCCGGGTTGCCGGCGTGGTTCCGGCCGTAATGGGTGAGCAGCACGATCGGGTCGGCGACGACGATGCCCACGCCCCCGAAATCGACGTTGGGGCCCAACAGGAACTGCGTCACCCCGCTGTCGGCGTTGTAGAACATGCGCGCGGGGTCGAAGCGACCGTCAGAGAGGATCAGGTCGCGCGTGGTCTCGTAGTCGTCGTCCCTGCTCAGGATGTCCATGATGTTGTCGAGCTCGGCGTTGTTGGTCGGGTCGGCGATCCCGTTCGACGCGCTCTCGTCGAGGACGAACCCCACCGCGTCGGTGTCGTACACAAGGTTCTGGGCGCGGGTCACCATCGCGCGCACATCCGCGACGGAATGCCCGTCGAGCCGGCAGACGAGCAGCACGTCGCCGGGCGTCAGCACCTCGCGCGGGTCGTCGCTCGCGGTCGTCGCGCTCCGGCCCGCCTGGATGCCGACCCAGGCCTTGGGGGTGCGCACTTCCTTGTTGGTGTAGGTATTGATGGGCCGGGTCTGCCGCCAGTAGGGGTTCTGGATGTACCCTCTGTCCACGTCGCGGAACAGATCGATCTCACCCTCGGGGAGGTCCTGCCAGAGCAGGCTGAGTTCGCTGTCGACCGAGGCCGAGATCGCCCGGCTGCCGATCCAGTGGGCCGAGAAATCGCCGGGCTGATCGCCGATCCCCGGGTTGGTGATGTCGTCGATCCGGTGCGGCAATCCCTTGCACAGAACGATGCAGCGGATCGCGAGATCGAGATCGTTCGCGAGCAGGTGGGCACGGATCGGTTCGCGGTACTGCGCGATCCAGTCGTCGTAGAACACCGCTCCGTTCACCGCGGTCGAGGCGACGCCCGCCGACGCGAGATCGAAGACGCGCAGCCCCTCGTGCACACCGGGCTCCGTGCCGCTGCCGCCCGGCACGAGCGCCGACCCCGCGTAGAACTCGGCGACCTCGACGCTGTCGGCGATCCGGCTGTCGTACACGACCAGCACCTGGGTCGGGCGCAGCGTGTTCGCCCCCGCCTGCTTGGCCGAGATCGCCATCAAGGTGAGCACACACACGAGCGAGACAACGAACGAAGCGGCATGTGAAGGAGAGTTCGAACGCATCGGGGAAGACACTCCGATCGGGGTGCTGGGAACGGGCCGAACACGGCGGGCCCATAGAGCATCGACTCTACCCGCGGCCCGCCCTCTCGCAAAGCAAAAGCCGGACGAGGACCCCGACTCGGTTTTTCCCGCGGACGGGTAGGATCAGCGATGATCGATCTCCGCCCCGAGCCCGGCTTGCGAGCGGGCGATGAACCAGTCTGGCTGCTGCCGATCAAGGCGGTGCCGGGCGCACGCGCCGACTCCATCGTCGGCCCATTGGGCGATCGTCTGAAGATCCGCGTCTCCGCCCCACCCGAGGGGGGGAAGGCCAATAAAGCGATCTGTGCGCTCATCGCCCGATCGCTCGGCGTCCGCCGATCGGCCGTTACCATCGCCTCCGGCGCCACCAACCCCGAGAAGACCGTCCGCATCGAGGGCGTGAGCGCGGAGAACGTCCGAGAACTCACCGGCTGATCGCCGTGCCACTCTGCCGAGCGCACGGAGCGATCCGTGTGTTGTTCTCGTGGGGCACCGCCGGTCGGTTCCCGATCCCGGGGTTTCACCCGGACGCGGATCGGGCCGACATAGAGGCAGACAGATCCTGGGGGAACGGCATGAATCCGGGAAGAGAAAAGTTCGCGTGCCTCGCCGGCGCGTCGGTATGGCTGGTCGCCTCGATCGGCGGGGCGGCC
>DDFO01000031.1:35439-42904 GCA_002337215.1 Phycisphaerales bacterium UBA1926
GACCGCCTGTGACACCGCGCTGCCCATCGACCCGGCGCTCGGCGAGCGCACCCCGATGACCGCGCGCACCAAAGCGCTCGGGGCGAACGGCCGGATCGCCGTGCATGTCTACGCCGAGCCGGGTCGGGCGCAGCCCATCGCGACGGCGATCACGGGCGACCCGGTGCACGCGCTGCGCCGGTCGGCATCGGTCGCGGGACTGAACTTCTTCGCGATCGAGACGACGATCGCCGGCGCGCGCCGGATCGCGGCGCTGCCGGGCGTCGCGTGGGTCGAGCAGGCACCCGAGCCCGCGCTCCGCAACGACACGCTCCGGCGCGTTGTCCAGGACGGCTCGGTGCGCACGCCGGGCGACCCCGTGCTCAGCGGGCCCTTCGACCTCGCGGGGCTCAGCGGCGCGGGTCAGATCGCCGGCTTGATCGACGATCCGCTCGACTGGGACCACTGCGCGTTCGATGACAGCAGCCCCATCGGGCCGACGCACCGCAAGATCGCGGCCTACAACGCACCGATCGGCGCGGTCAGCGCGCACGGCACGCACGTCGCCGGGACGCTCGCGGGCGACTCGGATCAGCACACGGACCTGTTCGGCGTCGCCCGCGGCGCGAAGATCGTCTTTGCAACCATCCCCGCCTTCGACGAATCGACGCTCTACGAACAGCTCGAGCTCCACGCGTCGCAGGGCGCGCGCGTCCACTCCAACAGCTGGGGCGACGAGCAGAGCGACGCCTACGGCGGGCTCGCCCGGGCGGTCGACGCGTTCTGCTGGGCGCACGACGAGCACCTCGTCGTCGTCGCGACCGCGAACCAGGGCGCTCCCAAAACACCCGAGAACGCCAAGAACGCGCTCGCGGTCGCCGCCTCCCTCGACGCGGCGTTCCACGACCGGTTCTGCGTGGGCGCGGTCGGCCCGACCACCGACGGACGGCGCAAGCCCGAGCTCGTCGCGCCGGGGTGCTCGATCTTCAGCGCCTACCCGTTCGGCGGCGGGTGCCCCACCGTGTTCAGCAGCGGCACCTCGATGGCGACGCCCGCCGTCGCCGGCGCGGCGCTCATCGCGCGGCAGTACTTCGCCGAGGGCTGGTACCCGCTGGGCGAACCGATCGCCGCGAACGCGTTCGATCCGAGCGGGGCACTGCTCAAGGCGGTACTCATCGCGGGGTCGGCGGATCTCGCGGACGAGCCGGGCTGGCCGGGCGATCGCGAGGGCTTCGGGCGCGTCATGCTCACCGGGTCGCTCCCGCTCGGCGCAGGCGACCCCGACCGGTTGATCATCGAGCAGCGGTGGAACAACGCACCCGACGCGATCGAGCAGGGCGGGCAGCGTGTCGTCCGGTTCAGTGTCACCGACCCGACAAGGCCCGTGCGGATCGCGTTGAGCTGGCACGACGCGCCCGGCGCGTTCGGCTCGACCGACCCGGTCGTCAACGATCTCGATCTCGTCGTCGTCGCGCCGGACGGCCTGGAGTTCTCCGGCAACGACATCGCCGGGGGCGCGAGCGTGGCGCGTTCGGCCGGGACGGGCCCCCGCGATCCGCGCAACAACACCGAGGTCGTCGCGCTCCCGGCGCCCGCATCGGGCGATTACACCGTGCGTGTCGAGGGGTCACAGGTCATCGTCGAGTCGCAAGGGTTCGGGCTCGCCATCGTCGGGGGTGTGGTTCACCTCGTCGATTCGCCCTGCTCAGCAGCGGACCTCGCCGAGCCCTTCGGCGCACTCGACCTCGCCGACATCGACGCGTTCATCTCCGGCTTCATCGGGCGATCGGCACACGCGGATCTCAACGGTGACGGGCTGTTCGACCTGTCGGACCTTGGGGGCTTCGTCGGCGCGTTCAGCGCGGGCTGCCCCTGACGCGCGACACGCTGCGAGATCGTGGTGAGCCCGGTTGGTGAACCCGGCCCAACACACGTCGCTTCCTCATATTTTCGCTTTGGAGAATGCATACTCGTCCAGTAACATGTGACGCAAAATCGTCACCACCTGGGAGGAGTTGCGATGCGGTTCATCACGGCGCTCGGTCTGTCGTCGGCGCTTGTCCTCGTGCAGACCGCGCACGGGGGAGGCAAGACCTTCGACAATGAGGACGGGGATTACCTCTGGTTTTCCGGGCCGAACTGGGACCCCGACGGCGTGCCGGGGCTGGGCGACGACGTGTTCGTATCGGCCGACGGTGTTGTGCTCGCGCAGAGCGACCTCGTTGAGGTCTCGACGCTCATGTGCGACAGCGGGCTCAAACTCGCCGGCATCAGCGGGTTGACGGTCCTGGGCGCCTCGCAGATCACCGACTTCGAGATCGCGACGAGCCTCAACGCGCCGATCATCGCCGACGGGCCCCTGCTCATTCAGGGCAACAGCGTCTTCCGCAGCACCGCGGTCTTCCGGGGCGTCGCGGAGACCACGATCGATGGGCAGATGCAGTTCGGGAGCGGGCACTTCATCGATCCGGGTGTGACCATCAACATCGTGGGGACGGTTGACGACACGCCGATACAGCTCTCTCCGTCGGGGGGGCAGGCCCAGGACGGCGCGGTCTGCCGCATCACCGGGACGTTCATCACCCGGCGCGGCGCGTTCACGAGCGTCGGGTCGGGCAAGTGGCTGGTGGACGGCGGTGAGTTCGAGATGTTCGACCCCAACACCCGCATCACGAGCGGGCGCATCCAGATGGACAGCGGGACGATCCGTGCCACCGTCGGCACGTGGGAACTCAACAACCACGACATCCGCGGCGGAACACTCGAGGCGATCGGGGACGGGTTCCTCCGACTCAACAGGACCGCCGTGTCCGCGCCGCGCATCGACGCGACCCGCTACAGCAACGACGGAATCGAGGGATCGATCGAACTCCGCGGCGCCGTCACGCTGGGGCCCGCGACGAACACCATCACGGGCGGCACGAGCGTGCTCCGCCTGCGCAACAACACCTTCACCCTCGACGGCGACCTGACCAACGAGGGCAACCTCAGCATCATCAGCGGGACGACGATCGAGGCCCCGGGCGAGATCGTCTCCACCGGTCTGATGACCATGGGCGGCACGCTCAACACCGTCGCGAACATCGAAGGCGGCACCGCGACCAACACCGGGTCGCTCCGCATCGGCGTGAGCGGGCTGATCGATGTCGGGCCGGGCGGGGTGTACCAGGTCGGCGGCGACCTCACCGCGCCCAACAACGTGGGAGGGCGAATCCGCGTCGCGGGGCTGTTCGAGAACAGCCCCGACGGCGGCAACCTCGCCCGGGTCTCCCGCCCCGTCGATCTCGAGGACGGCGGCACGATCGCGAGCAACGGGAGCGAGATGCAACTCCGATGGGGGGGCGTCTGGAGCGGGGGCACGCTCGACACGACCACGAGCGGCGCCGAGGACGCGCGCATCGTCCTTCTTGGCGAGGGCGACGCGTTCCAGATCACAGGGGACGTCACCGTCACCAACTCGGGGCTCGGGGCGCTCAACTCCGTCTTCTTCGGGCCCGGCTTCGGGGCCCAGCCCATGATCTCGATCGAAGGCTCGGTGACGGCCGACAACGCGATCCTCGCGATCCTCGCACCGTCGATCACGGGCAACGGGACGATCACGAGCCGGGGCGTGGTGGCAACGGAACGGACCACCACCATCGAGCCCGCGCTCGTCAACGAGGCGGGCATGGCGTTCAACGGCGTGACGACCTTTACCTCGATCGTGAACAACGGGGGCATCGAGCAGCGGTCGAACGTGCTCTTCCAGTTCGGCTCCGAGATCACCAACAACGGCACATGGGACGTCGAATCCGGTTCCTCGATCATCGATAACGCGCTCTTCCCGCCCTCGGGATTCCAGAACAACGGGACGTTCCGGGGTGATTCCAACCTTTCCTCAAATATCACCGCACGATTCGACAACGGCGGCACGGTCATCGCCGAGAACAACGCGTCGCTCACCTTCCGCAACGCGCTGACAACGACACTCAACGCCGACGGGACTTCTGAGGAATCGATCGGCGGGAACTGGATCCGCCGGAACAACGGGCGAATCTTCTTCGTCCCGCCCCCGACACAGATCGGACCGGCGGAGACGACACCAGACGAGCCACACCAGATCGAGGGCGACGGCGACGACACGCCCTGGATCGAAGGTGTCAAGCGGATGCGGGAGACTGAAGCCCGGCTCGGGGACACAACCTTCGAGGAGCCGCTGCTGCTCGAATGCGGGTCGCGGATGACACTCGAGCGGCTGAAGCAAATCATCGCCGAGGGAGGCGTCCAGACCGACAATTCCACCGTCGAGCTTGAGCCCGGCTCGAGGCTGGTCGGGCCCGAGATCCGCTTCGGCAGACCCGGCGCGGGCGGGCCATCCAAGGCACGCTTGTTTCCCGAGTCACAGATCGAGCTCACACAGCCGGTCGAGTTCCACAGCGTCATCGACGATCTCGAAGGCGTCATTCAACCCGCGCGATATCCCGGGCGGGGCACCCCCATCCCGCCGATCGTTCGTGCGCCGCTGGTCATCGCGCGGGGCGGCATCATCCCCGCCTCGGGCGCACTGGGATCGCTCACCATCGAAGGCGATCTCGAGATGAGCCCCACCACCCAGCTCCGCGTCGACACCGCCGGGCCCGGCATGACCGACCGACTCGACGTCACGGGCTCGACCACGCTCGCCGGCGCGGTCGTCCTCAGCCCCGCGCCCGGGTTCATCCCGGAGATCGGCGACGAGGTCGTCGTGATGACGTCCGTCGGCGGTTTCACCGGCGCCATCACGGCCGTGGAAGCGCCGGCGGTCGAGGGCGTCCGATGGCGAGCCCGGACCGTCGGTGCCGAACTCCGCCTCATCGCGGCGTGCACCGCCGACCTCGCCGCTCCCTTCGGCGTGCTCGACCTGAACGACATCGGGGCGTTCGTCACGGGGTTCCAATCGGGCGATCCGATCGCCGACCTCGACGGGAACGGGGTCTTCGATCTCACCGATATCGGACTATTCGTCGGGCCGTTCACGGGCGGTTGCTGACGCGCCCCGGCACCTGTCGGAACTCCGGCCTGAACGCCGGTGGCGCGTTGGCCGGGCGCACGGCCGCGCGCTGGGCCGCCACAGACGCGCCGCGACGAACACCCGGCAGACAGCGGGCCCATCCACGCCGACCGCGCGCGGGATCTGGGACGTTCGGCGGTCGCCACGCCACGCTCTGACCCGGTTTTCCGCTCTGTACGCCCGGATTCACCGGGAGAGAAAAAAAGTTCATTGACCGGGAACCAGCCCTCATTACACTGACGGTTGCTGGAAATTGAGGATGGACCCCGCCGAGCGCCGTTCTGCGCCAATCTGCGGGACCCGAGAAAGATCTGGGAGACCTGTCATGCCACGTGCTCGTTCGCTCCGCACCGCGATTCTCGCGGGCTCGATCATTGCTGTTCCCGCCGCCTCGACGGCGTCGGCTCAGTCCCTTGACCCGGTCTCCTACGACCGCGGCGGCCACTTCGTCTACCGCTCCATGACCCCCGATGGATCGTTCGCGCCCGTCGCCCCGCGTGGCACGGCCCAATCGGTCGCCCGCCAGTGGAAGGAAGTCCTCCTCGAGGGAATCCGCAACGACAAGGCCCGCCCGACGGTGCACGCGCGGAACCTCTATCACATCTCCGCGGCGATGTGGGACGCGTGGGCCGCCTACGACGACGTTGCCGACCAGGTCTTCCATCACGAGCGTGCAAGCGCGAAGGACATCCAGGCCGCCCGCGAGGAAGCGATCTCGTACGCCGCCTGCCGGATGCTGCGTCACCGCTTCCTCAACTCCGTGGGTGCCGATGACATCATCCCGCTGGTCGATGCGACCATGACCGGCCTCGGCTTTGACCCCAACAACATCAACGAGGTGGGCGATTCGCCCTCGGCGGTCGGCAACCGCGTCGCGGGGACGATCATCTCCTACGGGCTCAGCGACGGGGCGAACGAGATCAACGACTACGGCAACCTGGTGTACTCGCCCATCAACGAGCCGCTCTTCCCCGATTTCCCGGGCAACCCCGATATCACCGATCCGAACCGCTGGCAGCCGCTCGCGATCGAGTTCTTCGTCGATCAGTCGGGCAACCCGATCCCGCTGGGCTCGCTCGAGTTCCTGAGCCCCGAGTGGGGCATCCTCGACGGGTTCGCGCTCCGCGACAGCGACATCGTCAACCACCCGCGCGACGGGTTCGACTACCCCGTTCACCATGATCCGGGCGACCCGCCCTACCACAACGGCGTCGGCGATGAGTACTACCGCTGGGGCAACGAGATGGTCGTCACCTGGTCGAACCACCTCGATCCGACAGACGGCGTGATGATCGATATTTCCCCGAACGCGTACGGCAACAGCGGCCTCCCCGACGCGGGCGACTGGGCGACCTACTACGACCACATCGACGGTGGCGATCACTCACCGGGTCACGCCGTGAACCCCGCCACCGGGCAGCCCTACCCCACCAACATCGTCCCGCGGGGCGATTACACGCGCATCCTCGCCGAGTTCTGGGCCGACGGCCCGGCCTCCGAGACGCCCCCCGGGCACTGGTTCGAGATCGCGTCCTACGTCTTCGACCACCCGCAATTCGAGAAGCGGATCGGCGGCACCGGCCCGATCATCGATGACCTCGAGTGGGACGTGAAGGCCTACCTGCTCCTGGGCGGCGCGATGCACGACTGCGCCGTCACCGCGTGGGGCTGCAAGGGCGCGTACGACTACGTCCGCCCCGTCTCCGCCATCCGCTACATGGCCGACCAGGGTCAGTCCAGCGATCCCAACGAGCTCTCGTACCACCCCGACGGCATCCGTCTGTACCCCCATCTCATCGAGGTGGTTACCCCCGTCAGCAGCGCGCCGGGCAAGCGGCACGCCCATCTCGCCGGCAGTGTCGGCAAGATCGCCGTCAACGCATGGCGCGGCCCCAACTACATCACCAACCCCGACACCGACGACGCCGGGGTGGGATGGATCCTCGCCGAGAACTGGTGGCCCTACCAGCGCCCCTCCTTCGTCACGCCCCCCTTCGCGGGCTATGTCTCGGGGCACTCGACCTTCTCCCGCGCCGCGGCCGAGGTCATGACCCGGCTGACCGGTTCGGAATACTTCCCGGGCGGCGTCGGTGAGTTCTTCTGCCCCCAGAACGAGTTCCTCGTCTTTGAAGAGGGCCCGAGCCAGGACATCACCCTGCAGTGGGCGACCTATCAGGACGCCTCCGACCAGACCTCCATGAGCAGGATCTGGGGCGGCATCCACCCGCCCGCCGACGACCTGCCGGGCCGGCAGATGGGCTTCAGTATCGCCGAGGACGCGTGGCAGCTCGCCAACCAGTACTACGCGGGCAACGCCGACTGCCTCGCCGACGTCACCGGCAACGGGGTGCTCGACCTCGCCGACCTCCAGTCCTTCATCACCGCTTTCGTCAACCAGGGTGCGATCGCGGACATGACCGAGCCGCTCGGGGTCCTCGACCTCGCCGACCTGCAGAC
>DDFO01000031.1:42969-50944 GCA_002337215.1 Phycisphaerales bacterium UBA1926
CTCGACCTCGCCGACCTGCAGACGTTCGTCCAGGCGTTCCTGGGGGGTTGCCCGTAAGAGGCGATCCGCGTTGACCCCGCCGAGCGTGCATGCCCGCACGGCGAAACACCACTGCGAAGTGCGGGTCGAGAAGGGCGGATGAGAAGAGCGCATGCGGAGGGCCCGGGGACTTCCCCGGGCCTTCTTTGTGCGCTCGGCTTTGTGAGCTCAGCCGTGTCGGTCACCCGACTCGCGGTTCCGCCCGCCTCACTCGCGGTCGAGCAGACCCAGCACCACCGGCTGATCGAGAGGTGAGATCTCGTAGGCCGTCACCCCGCCGAACCGCTTGGTGTGGACCCGGACCGGCGCCGACGCCCCCCCGGGAGGCGCGACCCGATCGGGCTCGCCGTGCCCCTTCTCGCGGAAGTAGACGACGATCGGTGTGCCGTCGGGTGATCGCGCGTAGAGCAGCCGGGGCAGGTCGTCGGACGCGCCCGGGTTGTAGTCGCCCCCGAGCACGTCCCAGCCCACGAGCGAGACGCCGACGTTCGCCGCGAGCGTGAAGTCCGCGCCGATCGGCTCGTCGAGCGTCGTTGTGGTGTAGTCGAGGAACTTCTCGGGGGTGTCGCACACCACCGCCGGCTCGAGATTCGTGGCGGCCTGCCGGTAGATGAACGCCGCGCTGGGGACCTCGTACACCGTCCCCGATCCGATCCTCATCCAGACCCCAGCCGTCGCGAGCAGCAACGCCGCGGCCACCGCGTACGGCAACCAGCCGCGAGGCGAGCTCGACGCCGCGGCGCGGCGAGCACCCGCGAACTCCAGCGGATCCGGAGGCGGCTCGATCGACCCGGCCGACCCGGCCTGTTCGCCGAACACTTCCCGCAGCCCGGCCTCGATCGTGCGCACGTTGCCGACAGCCTTTGCCAAATCGGGGTCACGGCGCATCTCGGCCTCGAAGGCCGCGGTCTCGGCGGCGGAGAGCTCACCGTCGAGGTACGCGTTCGCGCGCTCGTCGAAGGTTCCCTCACGCATCAGAACCTCCTTCCATCGCAGCGTCCTTTCCGTCCAGCTTCGCGGCGAGCGCCGCCCTGGCCCTGAAGACATGGCTCCGCGCCGTTGCCGCCGGGATCTCGAGCATCGCCGCGATCTCGTCGTAGCCGTGCCCGTGGACGACCCGCAGCACGAGGCATGCCCCCTGAACAGGTCCGAGCGCATCCACGGCGTTGCGGAGATCTTCGCGGAATCCGTCGGGATAGTCGATCCGCAGCGTTGCGGGCCCGCCATCGCCCCGATCGCCGCCGTGTCCGGGCCGGACGCGCGGGTTCTCGGTCGGGCTCCCGGACTGGGTGTCACGATAGGGATCGCGCTCGATGGTCTCGGCGTTGGCGAGCCGGAGGATCCGTTCGTCGGCGCGCTTCCGGCCCCGGCGGTGGTTGCGGGCGACGCCGCGCACGATCGCGCTCATCCACGCGTTGAAGTTCGTCCCCGCGTCGAATCGGTCGAGCCGTTCGAGCGCAACGATCGCGGCCTTCTGAACGACATCGTCCGCCTCGTCGCGCGCGCCCTGCGCTCGCGCCACCATCAACAGCGACGGGTAGGCCGACCGATAGGCATCGCTGAACGCCTCGGGGGAGAGCCGGGATTGTGCGCGCTGGCGTGCCATCCGTGCCGCAAGCCTACGAGACTCTGGGCGCAGAAACGAGATTCGGCGGGGTCTCACCCCTGAGGATCGCGCCGGCGTTGTCGGCCACCATCTGCGTCATCGCCTCGCGGAAACGGACCTCGGCGGACCCGATGTGGGGCGTCATCGTCACGTTGTCGAGACCCACCAGACCCGGGTGGATCTCGGGCTCGCGCTCAAAGACGTCCAGCCCCGCCCCCCAGATCTGCTTGTTCGCCAGCGCCTCGGCCAGCGCGGCCTCGTCGATCACCGGGCCCCGCGCCGTGTTGACGAGGATCGCGGTCTTCTTCATGAGCCCCAGCCGGCGGGCGTCGATGAGGTGGCGCGTCTGGTCGGTCAGCGGCGTGTGCACGCTGACAACGTCAGCCCGAGCGAGCCCGTCGTCGAGTTCGACACGCTCGCCCGCGAGCGGGGCGAGCTCGAAGTTCCAGTGCCGGCTGCGGGCGGTGTAGAGGATGCGCATGCCCCACGCCGTGGCGCGTGCGGCGACCGCGTAGCCGATCCGGCCCGCGCCGACGATCAGGAGTGTGCGCCCGGTCAGGTCCATGCCCATGAACTCGCCCATGCCGAGCGGGCCGTTTGCTTTCCACGCGCCCGTGCGCGCGAAGCGGTCCCCCTCGATGAGCCTGCGGGCGACCGCGAGAACGAGCATCCAGGCGATGTCGGCGGTGCCCTCGGTCACGGCGTCCGGGGTGTTGGTCACCTGAACGCCCCGTTCGCGGCACGCGTCCAGATCGATGTTATTGAATCCCACGGCGAAATTGCAGACGCCCTTGAGGCCCTCGCCCGCGGCGTCGAGCATCGCGGCGTCGACCTTGTCGGCGAACATGCTCACCAGAATGTCCGCGCCCGCGATGAACCGGCGGAGGTCTTCGGGCGCGGGGTGGGTGTCGCCCAGGGTGCGCACCTCGGCACCGGGGACTTCGAGCGTGCCGGGGACGGCACGGGAGACGGCGACGATCGGGGTTTTCGATGGCGTCTGGTCGGTCATGTGGGTAGGCTAGCCGGGCTCGTCGCACGGCACCGTGCGCACGGGCCCGCCCCGCGACCCTGGGCCCGACTGCGAGCGCGACGCGTGAAGATGCTGACCTGGAACATCATGCACGGGGGCGGGGCGAACCGCCTGCCCTGGATCGGGCTCGCGCTGCTCGACTGGGCACCGGACGTGATCGCGATCACCGAGTTCCGGCGGGCACGGGGCGGAGCGCTGCGGGCCGTCCTGGCCGACCACGGCTGGAAACACCAGGCGCACGCGTCGGGGAAACCCGGCGAGAACCTGGTGTTCGTGGCGTCGCGCACGCCGATGACCCGCGTGGACACGCACGACGAACTGGGCGGGCTGCGCGCGAGGCTGCTGACGGTCGAACTCGCCTGCGGGACGGGCGTCACCGCGGCGCACATCCCCGACGCGCGGCGGAGCGACACCGGCGGGATGGCCGCGCGGACGGCGGTGTGGCGCGCCTTGTTGCGGCGTGCGCGCGCGGCGCGGCACGGCCGGCACGTCGTGCTGGGGGATCTGAACACCGGTCGGCACCGGCTCGACGAGGCGGGCGCGACGTTCTCGTGCACCGCGTTGCTGGGCGAATTGGTGTCGATGGGGTACATCGACGCGTGGCGGGCCGTGCACGGCGCGCGGGCGAGGCAGGGTTCATGGATCAGCCACGCCGGCGGCGCGTTCCGGCTGGATCATGCGCTCGTGAGCGGCTCGCTCGCGGGCGCGGTGCGAGGGGCGGAATATGGGCAGAATGCCCTGAAAACAAGGCTTTCTGACCATGCCCCGCTGGTTGTCGAGCTGGCTTCGGAGCGTGCTGACCGGTCGCCTGCGGCGGCGTGAACGCGCCGGTTCGGCCGGGCGCTGACGCCCGCATCGTGCTGTTTTGAAGGGTGTTTTTGGGCGGGTGCGCAAAAAACTCTTGAAAAATAGGGCGAAACGGGAAGTAGGACCGATATTGTCGTCGTTCTCGGCCGGATGGAGAGGCCGAGCGAACCACTACTCGGAGTTTCACACCATGGCCAAGAAGACCACCAAGAAGAAGACCACCAAGAAGGTCGCGAAGAAGCCCGCGGCCCGCGCCGCCGCCCCGGCCGCGCACAAGCCGGCCCGGATCACCAGCGCCAAGGAGAAGCCGCGCACGAAGAGCGAGATCCTGACCATTCTTGCCGATCACGCGGGGATCACGAAGAAGCAGGCCGCCACCGTCTTCGACACGATGGGCACCATGATCCAGGCGGACCTCAAGAAGGGCGCGGCCGGGGCGTTCACCGTGCCCGGCATGATGAAGGTCACCGTGCAGCGCAAGCCGGCGACGAAGGCCCGCAAGGGCATCAACCCGTTCACCAAGGAAGAGGTCATGTTCAAGGCCAAGCCGGCCCGCAATGTGGTCAAGGTCCGCCCGATGAAGGGCCTGAAGGATCTGGTTGCCTAATCGGGTCGCCTGATCGGGTCGCCCGATCAGCTTCCGCGACGATGAATCGATCAGCGACTGACTGATCGTCAGGATTCGATCTCCCACCACGCGGCCCGGGTCATCTCGCCCCGGGCCGTTTTCTCGTTTTGATCCCGTTGCCGAGCAGGGCTTGTGGGCCCGGCCCTTGACGAGTTTCAGTCTTTGACGAGTTTCATGGCGATGAGGTCCTGGACGTCGAGGAGGCCGACGGGTTTGCCTTCGGCATCGACGACGGGGATCTCGTCTTGCCGGTGCTCGCGGATCATCGCGACGGCGTCGCGGGCGAGGGCGGTGTCGGGGAGGGATCGCGGGGATGCGGTCATCGCGTCGCTGATCGGTCGGTCGAGGGCGGCGCGGTCTCGGCGGACAAGGCGGCGGAGGTCGGAGTCGGTGAAGATCCCCGCGAGGACGCCCGAGCCGGGCTCGACGATCAGCATCGCGCCGGGGCGGCGCTCGATCGTCGCGGCGTGCTCGAGCGCGTCGGTGATGGTCTCGGTCGGTTCGATGAGCGGGAGGTTCTCGCCCGCCTTGAAGCGCAGAAGCTCGGTGATGGGGCGGAGCAGGCCGCCCAGTTGGCCCCCGGGGTGGCGGCGCTGGAAATCCTGATCGGTGAACGAACGCCGGCGGGCAACCGCGAGAGCGAGGGCGTCGCCCAGCGCGAGAGTGACCGTGGTGCTGCTGGTTGGGGCGACGAGGGACTGACCCTCGAAATCCCTGGCGGCTTCGTCGTCGACGAGCTCGGCGAGGGTCGCGTCGGCGAGCCGCTCGAGCCCGGAGGGGGCCTGCGCTGCATCGCTCTGATCGGGCCTGCCCCTCGTGATCGCGATGATCGGCAGCCCGTCCTGCTTGAGGATCGCGGCGAGCGCACAGACCTCCTCGGTCTCCCCCGAGTGGCTGATGCAGATCGCGACATCGGCGGAACGGAACCGGCCCAGATCGCCGTGCGCCGCCTCGGTCGGATGGACGGCGTGGGCGGGGATGCCGAGCGACGACATGGTCGCGGCGATCTTCTGGCCGACAAGCCCCGATTTGCCGAGCCCGCTGACGAGCACCGTGCCACCAGCGCTGGTGGCCTTCTCGATGAGATCGACGGCGCGGGCAAAGTCGGCGGCGTGGGAGCCCAGCAGCGCGTCGGCGGCTCGACGGATCGCGTCCGCCTCGTCGGTGAGGACCTTCGCGGCGAAGGCCGACTCGGCCTGCGAACCCGGGCTCGGCTCGGTCTTTTGGGCTGTTCCCTTCATCGGGGAAGGGTACACTGCCCGGAACGACGGAAACGGCGGGGCCGCGACCCGCCGGGACGGAGAGACCCCGATTTGACCACCGAGTACCGCGTCCATCTCGATGCGTTCGAAGGCCCGATGGACCTGCTGCTCTACCTGATCCGCCGGGCGGAGGTGGAGATCACGCAGATACCGGTCACGACGATCGCGGACCAGTACCTCGCGTATCTGGAGCACATCGACGCGATCGACATCGATCTCGCGGGTGAGTTTCTGGTGATGGCGGCGACGCTGATGGAGCTCAAGAGCCGGGTCGTGGGGATGGCGGGCCGGGAATCCGAGGGCGACGAGGCAACGGCCGAGCGCGACGAGAACGCGCCCGACCCGAGGGCGGAACTGGTCGCGCAGCTGCTCGAGTACAAGAAGTACCGAGACGCGGCGGACGCCCTCGAGCGGCACAAGGACGACTGGGAGGCCCGGTTCCCGGCGGCGCCCGCGGGTGTGTCTGCTGACGAACTCAAGGAAGCCTTCGAGTCGATGGACGACCCCGAACTCGAGGACCTGGACCTGCTCGACCTGTTCGAGGCGTTCCGCCGGATCGCCGACAGCGTGAACATGGATCGGCTGGGCGAGCACGAGGTCGTCAGCGACGACACGCCCATCGAGATCCACGCCGAGGACATCTTGGAACGCGTGCGCTCGGAATCGGGAACCGGGGGACAGCTCACGCTGTTCGGCGTGCTGCATGGGCGGACGCGCGGCGAGATGGTCGGGCTCTTCCTCGCGATGCTGAGCCTGATCCGCGAGCAGCGGCTGAGCTTCCACCAGGAGCAGGACGAATCGGGCGTCAAGGGCGCGATCGTGCTCGAGGCGCGGACGCCCCCCGTGCACGAGGACAGCC
The DNA here is from genome assembly GCA_002337215.1 of Phycisphaerales bacterium UBA1926. Taxonomy (GTDB): domain Bacteria; phylum Planctomycetota; class Phycisphaerae; order Phycisphaerales; family UBA1924; genus UBA1926. The sequence goes on from DDFO01000031.1 coordinate 49,201, forward strand.
ATGAGGACGAGGGCAGCGTCGTGCGATCGTCGATGAGCGATGACTATTCGAGCTGACCGGTGCGGCGCCCTGCCGCCGGGCGTGTTGGGAATCTCGAATCTGCCTCGGCGTCGGGTCTCCGGGGTACGCTGACGCCGGAGGTACCGATCGTGAAGACGCCGTTCGCTGTTGCTGTTGCAATCCTGTCCGCTGCCGCGTGTGCCGGAGGCGGGGCCGACGCGAACGCGGTGGTGACGAACTCACTGCTCGACCGGTACACGGCCGAACGCGACGATTCGTTCGCGTGGTCGCTCGTGAAGACGTACGAGGGCGAGGGCGTGAAGGGGTACGTCCTCGATCTGACGAGCCAGACCTGGCGCGATGAAGATGAGGTGAGCCACCCCGCGTGGACGCACATGGTGCAGATCGTCGTGCCGGATCCGGTTTTTGCGGGCGGGGACGGGAACGAGACACGCCCGTTCACGCCACCGGAGACCGCGCTGCTCTTCATCGGGGGGAACACCCGCAAGCAAGACCCGCCGGGCGTGATGGACTGGATGCTGGCGCAGATGGCGCTCTCCACCGGTTCGGTCGTCGTCATGGTGCCCAACGTGCCGAACCAGCCCATGGTGCTCAACGGAGACGGAAAGCGGCGCTACGAAGACGACTTGCTCGCCGAGACCTGGACGACGGCGGGCCGAACGGGCGACCCGGCGTGGATCATCCACCTCGCGATGGTCGAGTCGGCCGTCGCGACGATGGACGCCGCCCAGGCGTTCCTCGCGACGGGCGAGGGCGGCGGCATCGACATCACCGGGTTTGTGGTCTCCGGCGCGAGCAAGCGCGGGTGGACGAGCTGGCTGACTTCGGCCGTGGACGACCGCGTGCGCGGCATCGTCCCGCTCGTCATCGACGTCATGAACCTGCCCGAGATGATCGAGCATCACTGGGGCGCGTACGGCTTCTGGGCGCCGGCGATCGGCGACTACGCGGGCCGGCAACTCTTCAACTGGCTCGGCTCGCCCGAATCGCGCACGCTCCGCGAGGTCGTCGATCCGTATCTCTACCGCGACCGGTTCACGATGCCCAAGTTCATCGTCAATGCCGCGGGGGACGAGTACTTCTTGCCGGATACGACACGCTACTTCCTGAGCGACCTGCCGGGGCTCACCCGGCTCCGCGTCGTGCCCAACGCCGACCACGCGATCGACCGAAACCTCGACGCGGTGCAGTCGGCGCTCGGGTTCTACGCGGCGGTCATCAACGATCGCCCGATCCCCGAACTCTCGTGGACGATCGATCCCCAAGACCCGGGTCGGATGGTGGTCAGCGCAGACGCCGTGCCGACGAAGGTCACGCTGTGGACCGCGACGAACCCGGAGGCCCGCGACTTCCGGCGCGAAGAGATCGGCGATGTCTGGGTGCCTGCGGCGCTCGATGCGGATGAACTGGGTGACTACGCCGCGAAGGTGGCGACACCCGAGGAAGGCTTCGTCGCGTATCTGGTCGAGGCGCGCTTCCGCGTCGAGGGGCAGGCGCTGCCGCTGGTGTTCACGACCGAGGTGCAGGTGCTGCCCGACGTGCTGCCGCACGCGGACAAGCCGATGGAATGATCGCATACGAGATTGAACGCCCGGCCCGTGAACGCGGGCGGGGGCGTCTTCTCAACCCTCTTCTCCCCATGAGCAGACCGCACCCCCCGCCCGCGGAGGCGGGCCGGGCGTTCAAAATCGGTTGCCTGTGCGCATGCTCGCTGCGCACCTGC
>DDFO01000031.1:50975-52117 GCA_002337215.1 Phycisphaerales bacterium UBA1926
CTGCCGCTGCGTGTGAACCGGCAGCCGGCGCCCGTCCGGGGTCTTGCGGGCCTATCCCGCCCGGCCCCGCCCTCTCCCCCCGGCGGTGAGGCATCCCAGCAGGACCAACGCACCGGTCCCTGCGGTCGGGATGGTCAGGCCGAAGTAAAGATTGTCGGAGTACCCCACCTGGCGCGTGCCGCTGACAACGCTGGTATCCATCACGATCCGCGCCACGCGGTCCGATCCGTCATCAGCGATCGAAACCCAGCCCACAAACTCTGCACCCGTGGTGTTCACGTGTTCGGCGAGCAGTTCACCCGCACTGTTATAGAATCGCGTGAGCGCTTGGGTGTTCCACAGCCGCTGGATGCCCGCGCGGGCCTGGGTCTCATCAAAGCGGATCTCGTAGCCCACGCGCCCGTCGTCGCTGCCATGCGTGAAGGGTGAGCCCACGATCGTGTTGCCATATGTCGTGTACCCGTGCCGGCTGGAGACCTCGACGTGCTCGGGCCCGAAGGGTTGGCCGTTGGTGTAGACAATCGACGCGAACCGCGCGCCAACGCCCCAGGGGTCCGTCCCGGGGAGCAGGTTGGTGCCGGCGGGTCTGTCCTCGAAATCGAGATACGTCCCTCCCAGCGCGTCGTGCCACCCCGCGAACTGCGCGTGCGCGTCCGGCCCGTAGACCAGCCCGCTTTGAGCCGCGGTGCACGCGAGCGCAACACAACAAACGGCCGCTGACCGAATCATGACAACCCTCCTTTGATCTCGTCCGCCCTCCAGCGGAGTCCCAACGACCGCCCCGCCCTCACATCCATTGTCGTGGGTGCGGCCGGGCAGTCGCCAACTAGAATGATAGTTCGTTCTGTTGCAATTGGCCACAAAGTTGTCTGTTTTTTGAGACGGATTCCCCAACTGAGAGGCCGTCGCAATTCGGCGATCGCGTCCCGTGCCGGTACACTCGAGGCATGGCAGGCCCACCCGTGAACCCAACGCTCTCCGAAGACGACGTCCGCAAGGTCGCGGCGCTCTCCAAGCTCAGCGTCGCCGACGCGGATCTCGCGCGCGAGCGCGGCAGGCTCGAGGCCGTCCTGGGATACGTCGAACGCCTCCGCGAACTCGACCTCGAGGGCGTGGAGCCCATGACGCGCGCGAGCGAAGAG
>DDFO01000031.1:52179-59835 GCA_002337215.1 Phycisphaerales bacterium UBA1926
CGCGCGAGCGAAGAGCACGCCCGCCTGCGCGACGACACGCCGTGCGAGCCGCTGAGGGGCGACGCGCTGGCGAACCTCGCGCCGGATCTCTACGAGCACCAGCAGGTGGACGCGGACGGGGAGGCGCAGACGGAGCGGTTCATCCGCGTGCCGAAGGTGCTGGGTGAGGGCGGGGCCTGAGAGGAGGAGGATCGGCAATGGGGTGGACCTACAGGGCGTGGAAGGCGTACAAACGGAAGACGATGGTCGCGATGCTCCCGCTCGTGTTCGTGATGTACTGGCTCCCCACGATCAAAGATTCACCTTGGATCTGCCTCGGGATCGGCGCACTGGTTGTGCTCGCGTTCTTCCCGATCGAACGATCGCTCCGCCGCCAATTCATTCGATCCGCAACGCCCACCCGCGAACAGCAGGCCGCGTTCACAGCACATGTGCGGATCTCGAACAGGCTCGGTATCGCAATCGGACTGGTGGTCATTCCTGCCTGGGCGCTGTACCAGTTCGATGGGATCATGCAACCGCTTCCCGATTGGTCCGGCTCCGCCCTGATCCTCGTCCTACTCCTCGCGATGCTGCTGATGATCATCTTGAGCAGGCCGGGGCACCGCCGCTTCGAGGACGCGCTCAACTGGTTCGATGCGTCTTGGGAAGAGTCGCCGCTCGCCGCCGGGAACTCTCAGAGCGATCCCGAGACCGACTCGCGATAGACTCACCCTCCGATGACCACCCCCACCGCCCAATCCGCCCGCGCGATCGCCGACTCTGTCCGCTCGGGTGAGACGACCGCCGCCGACACCGTCGCGGCCGCACTCACGCGGATCGACGATGCCAACCCCCGGCTCAACGCCTTCATCGACGTCTTCCACCAGCGCGCCAGCGAGCAGGCCCAGGCGATCGATGTCCGCATCGCGAGCGGCGAAGGGGCGAGCCTCCAGCTGGCGGGCGTGCCGGTCGCCCTCAAGGACAACATCTGCCTGAGCTGGGGACGCACGACCTGCGCGAGCCGGATGCTCGAGCACTATCGCTCGCCCTACACCGCGACCGCGGCCCAGCGGCTCATCAACGCCGGGGCGATCGTCGTGGGCAAGACAAACATGGACGAGTTCGCGATGGGCGCGTCGGGCGAGCACTCGTTCTTCGGCCCGTCAAAGAACCCATGGGACGAATCGCGCACCTGCGGCGGGTCGTCGTCGGGCAGCGCGTGCGCCGTCGCCGGGGGACTCGTCCCGATCGCGCTGGGCTCGGACACCGGCGGCTCGATCCGCCAGCCGGCGTCGCACACGGGCACCGTCGGGTTCAAGCCCACCTACGGGCGCGTGAGCCGATGGGGGCTCGTCGCGTTCGCCAGCAGCCTCGACCAGATCGGCCCGTTCGCGACCAGCGTCGAAGATGCCGCGTTGGTCTACTCGATCATCGCGGGCGAGGATCCCAACGATCTGACGAGTTCATCGCGGGCCGTGGAAGATCAGGGCGACCCGACCGTTGCCAATCCGGACGACGGAGCCGGTGGCGAATCAACGGGCGATCACCAATCCCTCCGCATCGGCGTGCCGTCGTTCGCGCGCACGGGGGGCAACCACCCCGCGACCGACGAGGCGCTGCGGGCCGCGATCGGCGCGTTCAAGCAGGCCGGGGCGGAGATCGTCGAGGTCGAACTCCCCCACGCCAACCACGCGATCGCGGCGTATTACCTCATCGCCCCCGCGGAGGCGTCGAGCAACCTCAGCCGATTCGACGGCGTGCGCTACGGGCATCGCGCCGACAACCCTGTGGACCTCGAGGACATGTTCGTGCGCTCACGCACCGAAGGGTTCGGCCCCGAGGTCCGCCGACGCATCATGCTCGGCACACACATCCTCAGCGGGGGGTACCACGACGCGTACTACCGCACCGCCCTCAAGGCCCGCCGGCTCATCGCGGGCGACTACACCAGCCTGCTCGAAGCCGACGATACCGACGATGCGAGCGAACCCCGGCTCGACGCCCTGCTCATGCCCAGCGCGCCGGGACCCGCCTTCAAACTGGGTGACAAGCTCGACGACCCGCTCGCCCTCTACCTCGAAGATATTTACACCGCGGGCATCAGCCTCGCGGGTCTCCCCGCGATCACGATTCCCGCGCGCACCAGCGACGTGGGCGGCGTGACGCTGCCGACAGGCGTGCAGCTCGTCGGGGCGCACTGGCAGGAGGCGAAACTGCTGAGGCTGGCGCGCACGCTCGAGTCCGCGGTTGCGTTTGCCGACGCGCCTAGCTGATCATCCGCAGCACGCTGTACGCCATGATCGACACGGTGCCGTTGTGCAGCGCGTGGGCCGTGATGGGCGCGATCAGGCTGCCGCGCCACTCGCGGAGGAGAGCGAAGTTGACGCCCAGCATGACGACGGGGAAGACGAGGATGGGGCCGTACGCGTGGCAGAGGCCGAAGATGAACGCGCTGCCGACGGCGCTGACGACGATGCCCGCGCGCCCGCGCATGTGCCGGTAGAGCGCCCCGCGGAAGATCGATTCCTCGCAGAGCGGGGCCCACACCGTCGCGAGCAGAAAGACCAGGATCAGCACCAGCGCGCTGTCGCTGGTCGCGAGCTCGAACACCGCGTTGTTCGGCGGGGGGGGCTCGCCCAACCCCGCGGCCTTACGGAAGAGCGTCACCACCGCGACAAGCCCCAGCGTGATACCGATGCCCATCGCCAGCAGCGGCAGACCGGCGAGGTAGCCGACGATGCCGGCGCCGATCTCGCGGAACACGCCCTTGCCCTTGTGCCACCCGATCGCCTTGCAGAACGTGTGCCACCGCATGCCGCGGATGAGCGGCCAGAGCGGGGCGGCGAGCAGCATCCACTGCGCGCACACCTGGATCACCGTCAGCCACGTCTCGTCGGCGACGACCCCGGACAGCAGCGCCAGCCCGACCATCAACAAAAGGAACCCGCCCGCGAAGATCGCGAACGCCTCGAGGAAGACGCTCCCGCCAGGCTCGGGCGTGCCCATGCCCGACCGGAGTTTCCGCATGCTGATCAGCACGATCGCGGCGATGAACAAACAGAACCCCACGCCGAAGACGATGACCAGCCCCCCACCGATGCCGAGCAGCAGGGCCGCGAGTTTGCCGCCCCCGGTGATCAGCGGCTCGCGGGCCGGGTCGGTGTCGTCGAGCCCTGTGGTGAGCGCGACCTCGCCGAAGAAGCCGTGGTGGGTTTTCAACCGCTCGGCGGTCGCGTCGTCGATCGCATCCCGGCCCACGGTGTAGACGGTCAACAAGTCCTCGACATCCGCGGCGAGCGGGCTCTGCGCATCGAACACGCCCTCGAGTTCTTCGAGGCGCTCGATCGCGCCGTCCGGGGCGTCCGGGCCGAGCAGTTCGCCCGCGACGATCGCGGACCGGACGCGGTTCTCGGGCGAGATCGCCCACGCGTCGAGCGTGTCCATCGTGATCTGGGGGTCGCCCGCGAACCACGCGGGCATGCCCTGGGCCTGCACCGCGAAGCGTGCGCTCATCGTGAACGGATCGGCCGGGGTGGGCGGGGGGACTTCCGCCGATGCCGATTCCGCGAGCTCGTCGGGGGTCGGTCCGGGCTCGAAGACCTGCATCACGGGTGTCGTGTTCTGGATCACGATGAGCGCGCCGCCCAGCAGCAGCGCGACCGCGAGTGCCAGGACCCGGCTTATGCGCGTGCCCGGATCGGCGGGAGGACGGTCGAAGACTTCCATGCCCCATCATCGGCAGGCGGTCGCCGTTCCGCCACTCCGCCGGTCTCCATCCCCAGAGATTGGTCGGGTTCTTATCGGTTCCGGGCCGTTCGAGGCCGCCCATTCCGGCCTTCGGCCCGCGTACCATCGTGCTCGCGGGATGCCCCCGCGTGAGCCTTTCTTCGGAGCCGACACCCATGGCCTGGATCACCAAGCCCAGCGCGACCGCCAAGATTGAACGCCGCGACGAGCCCTACTTCACCGAGGCGATGCAGGCGACCGTCCGCGACGAGTACCAGCCGCGCTTCGAGACCACCATGGCGTGCATCCTCCCCGCGCTGCACCTCATCCAGCACGCCTACGGCTGGGTGCCCAAGCAGGCGATGCAGGAGATCGCGTCCTTCCTCGATGTGAAGTCGAGCGATGTCTTCGACACCGCGACCTTCTATGAGGAGTACTGGCTCAAGCCCAAAGGCAAGGTGCTCATCAGCGTCTGCCGCTCGATCGCCTGCGAGTTCTGCGGCCAGCCCGATATCACCAACGCCGTGAAAAAGAAACTCGACATCGAGGTCGGCGAGACCACCGACGACGACAAGTTCACCCTCGTCGAGCTCGAGTGCATCGGCGCCTGCGGCGGCGCCCCCGCGATCCTCATGGGCGAGACGCTCCACGAGCACATCACCCCCGAGCAGGTCGTCGAGATCATCGACCAGGTCGACAAGGACATCGACGCCGGCAAGTTCGATCACCACTGATCGGACACACACGCCCCGCCATCGCGTTCGATCAACGAGCCCCTCGCGCGAGTGAGGGGTTTCTTTATGCGCTGTCCCGCCCGCCCAGCCACGCCGGCAGACTCCGCGGCTTGCCCGCGCCGTCCACGCACGCGAGCTCCGTCTCTGCCACGGCGCACACACCGTCCAGGGGAACGAGCTTCCCGTCCCGGTCGGCCTCGCGCCCGCCGCGCTCAACGAGCACGACCTCGTACGCGTGCCGGATCCGCACCGCACCCTTGGGAGACGCCGCCACCCGCACCGCGAGCATGTCGTCGTACCGGATCGGCCTGCGGTACTTGATCTCCATCCGTGTGACCACCAGGAACACCCCAGAAGCCTCCATCGCCGCGTAGGTCATGCCCGCGTCACGCAGCAGTTCCGTCCGCGCGATCTCGAGCCACGGGGCGTAACTCGCGTGGTGCGCCACCCCCATGGGATCGCACTCGGCGTACCGCACCCGGATCCGTGTCGAACCCTCTGTCGGGATCGGCCCCGTCGGCTCCCCAAGATCCGCTGACAATGTCGTGCGCTGCTGGTCGATCGGCATGCCAACACGATACGCCGACCCGCGAAGACGCATCCGATCTCATGCTCTCCGAGAACCCCTTGGAAAAAGCCGAATCTCGAGTAGGATGGCAAGGTCAGCCGCTGTGGGGGCGGAAGGGGATGGCCCTGCGCAACACACGCCGCACCGCGCTCGCCGCGTCGCTCCTCGTGAGCCCCGCTGTGGTCGCACAAGAACTCGAGATCGCTCAGGTCCTCGAGCCGATCCCGGATCGGTTCAGCTCCTTCGGTGCCGACATGGACGCCGAGGGCGACACCCTCGCGATCGGGGATCCGACGTATGCGACACAGTTCGGCCACCCCCCACCCCTGCCCTACCACGGTCGGGTCTATCTCTTCGATCGTGGCCTCAACGGGCGTTGGAACCAATCCCAGATCCTCACGGTGAGCGAGGAGACGACCTTCGACCAGTTCGGCATCGGTCTCGAGCTCGACGATAATCTGCTCGTCATCGCCGGCGAGGTCCCGTCCACCTCCACATCGAGCCTGCGGAGCTTCACCCGCGGGGTCGGCACGGGCTGGGCCGAGGTCGCCGAAACTCAGCTGGATTTCGGATTTATCCACCGCTTCTTCCTGGAGTCAGGCACACTCGTTGTCGAGGCGGTCGAGGAATCCATCAACCCTGCGATCCGTGTCTTTGACTGGGTCGACGGCGCCGGGTGGACGCCCGCGCCCGCGCCGCCCGGGCTCGATGACCAAGATGTGGAGATCCGCGCGTTCGATGGCGCGTCGCTGTGGGTCATCAACAACAACCGGAACCGCTCGAGCCTCAGCAGCATGCTCGTCTTCGATCGTGATCAATCCGGCGTGTGGACGCAGCGCCCAGAGTTCATCGATCCACGAGATCAGGACAACCCAATCTGGCTGAGCCGAAGCATTGTGACGGATGATGGGATCTTGTCGCCCATCTACAACGACGGCGTGTACGCCTACGGGATCACGCCGATCACCTACGCAGGCTCAGACTGGTCCATCGAACGGAGCGTCGAACCGGCGTTCGCCGCCCACACGCGCATCGATTTCACGGGCTTCGCCGAGTTCGGGCCGCTCATCGCGGCGACGAGCGGCAGCCGCGCGTTCGTCGCCGGCGAATCCTGGCCCGGGAACCAGTATCAGACCCGGGGGGTTCACGAGTTCCATGCCGACCCGGCACGCGGGCTCGTTCCGGGCCGATACCTGGAGATCCCGAACCACGGGTCATTCGCTCCCGGCAGTTGGATCTTCCAACGAGGCCTGCACACGACCGGCGATCAACTCTTCGTCGCCGTCGATGAAGTCCGCCCCGCCGCGTCGCTCGGCATTCCCGGCCCGTTTGAGACCGTCAACCACGGCATCGTCCTCGTCGCGAACACCGACCAGTTCGAGGACCCCTGCCCCGCCGACTTCGCCTTCCCGATCGATACCCTCGACCTCGCCGACATCAGCCGGTTCGTGCAAGCGTTCACGGGCGAGTACGGCGTCCGCGCTGACCTCGCGCCGCCGTTCGGCGTCTACGACACCGCCGACCTGACGGCCTTCATCGACGCGTTCCTGACGGGGTGCGATTAATCCTCGACCGAAGTCTGACCGGCAACCGAATCGTGCGCACAGCCGCGCTCAGGGCTCCGCCCTCAGCATCTCGGTCATGTCACGGAACATCGTCTGCACGCGGTTCTTCTGGTGCGCGCTCATCCGCGACCCGACCTTGTTGTTCATCAGGTCGAACACCCGGATCACCTCACCCGCGCCGACGCGTCCCTTCTCGAAACGGTTCAGATCCCGCTTCGCCTGCCGCCTGCCCTCCTCGAGCATCTCGTCGCGGTCCTTGGTCGCCAGGTCCGCGTCCACGACCGCGAACAGCCGCTGCATGTCGACGAACGCGTCCTCGAGATACTCCTGCTTGTCCTCGGGCGCGATGTTCGGGTCGTAGTCCGCCGCGAACTTGTCGGCCACGTCGATCGCGAGCCGGCTGACGTTCTCCTCGAGCTGCGCCCGCATCTCGCCCATGATCGTCGAGGCGAACATCGCGAGCAGCAGGCTGTCGTTGGTCCCCATCGCCTTGAGCCGGTCGATCAGCTGCCCGATCAGAGCCAGGCGTTCCTCGACCGGGAGCTTGTTGAAGTCGTCGGTCAGCAGCGTGTAGTTGAACAGCGTGTCGAGCCGGGCGGTCTCGTAATCGGGCGGTGGCTCGAACCGCGTCGCCCACCACACGCCGAAGCCCCCGCCCCCCAGCAGCAGGACGAGCGCCGCAACCGTCACGCGCCTGTGCGCGCCGATCCAGCCCGAGAGCCCGGTGACCATCTCGCCAGGCGTCATGCGAGCCACCCTGCGAATTCCACCCGCGATCCGGGCAACCACGCCGGGACGCTTTGCCGCGCCCCCCGCCACCTCCGCAGCGAGGTCGGCCTCGTCGAGCAGCGAGCCGCCGTTCTGCTGCGATTCTTGTTGGGTCGGTTCGTTCGTCATCGTGTTCGCTGCGAGTTTCTCGTGCCTCTCATGTGCCAGAACCATCCTTGCCGTGCGTTTTACCCCAGCCTCTCAGGCGCGGGAGAATCGGCGCCCTATCGAACCCACACCCGGGTGCCATGGAGACGGCGCAGCCTTCTCCATGATCGAGCCCGCACCTTCATGGAGAAACCGCTCCGCGGTG
>DDFO01000031.1:59904-60413 GCA_002337215.1 Phycisphaerales bacterium UBA1926
GGTGTCTCCATGGCACCCGATCACGGTTTCTTCACAACACCAGGATGGTCGCGGTTCGGACTCCAGACCCATTCTCCCCAGTCTAATTGCAGTCGTTGGGCAGCCCAGGCAGATCGAGCACCTGCGCCAGCCGGCAGAGCGTGCGGAACAGCGGCCCGCCCTCGCTGATGTCCTCGGGGTCCACGATGTTCCAGTCCACGCTGCCGTCGCCGTACAGCGCGTTCGCGCCGAGGCTCACGTCGCCCCCGCCTCCGTGCCAGCGACCCGGGTCGTTCACGCACCCGTCCATCAGCACCGGCAGCTGGCTCACCGTGGGTGACCCGTCCGTGCCCTGCACGGGGACCCACGAGTCCCAGACCAGCCCGATGTCGCGGGGCCTAATCTCCACCTGCCCCAGGAAGTACAGCCCGCTGATCGAGAGCCCCGGCGCGTAGTAGTAGCTCGTCTGGTACGCCTCATAGAACGGGGGCGGCTCGCTCTCCGAGCCGTTGTCGGCGGGGCACGCCCAA
>DDFO01000046.1:0-389 GCA_002337215.1 Phycisphaerales bacterium UBA1926
CTTCGGCACCAACGACCTGACGCAGCTCACGTTCGGCTACAGCCGCGATGACTCGGGCGTGTTCCTCCCCGAGTACATCGCCCAGGAGATCCTGGTCGTCGATCCGTTCCAGAGCCTGGATCAGACCGGCGTGGGCGCCCTTGTCGAGATGGGCGTCGAGAAGGGGCGGCAGACCAACGAGACCCTGAAGCTCGGCATCTGCGGCGAGCACGGCGGTGACCCCGCGTCGGTCCACTTCTGCCACAAGGCGGGGCTGGATTACGTCTCGTGCTCACCGTTCCGCGTGCCGATTGCCCGTCTCGCGGCGGCGCAGGCCGCGATCATGCACGACGGCTGATCGCGGAGAACCAACCAAGCACACGCAAACCCCCGGCGCGAGCCGGGGGTTT
>DDFO01000046.1:485-10222 GCA_002337215.1 Phycisphaerales bacterium UBA1926
CGGCGCGAGCCGGGGGTTTTTCGTGCGCTCGTGCGTGTCTGTGCCGGTCTCGCAGGGAAGGAGCACAAAGAAAACCCCCGGCTCGCGCCGGGGGCTCGTTGGATTCTGCGGTTCGGTTCGGTTCGGGGTGGGGCGGGGCTCAGTCCATCGCCGAGAGATACTCGCGGATGGTGTTCTCGATGTCGGCGAAGATGTCGCTCGGCGCGACGCCCGACTCGGGGTAGCGGACCGAGACGATCTCGCTCTTGGCGCCGATCACGTAGATCGTCGGGTACCGGCGGACCTTGTAGGCCCGTGCGGTGGCGTCGCAGCCGATCGCGCGGTCGCTGGGGTCGAGCAGGAGGGTGTGCTTGTACTTGCTCATCGCGCTGCGGACGGCGTCCTCGCTGCGCTCGCGGACGGGGAGTCCGAACACTTTGACGGGCTGGTCGGCGAACGTCTCGGCGAGGTTGCTCACCAGCGGGCTGAATTCCTTGCACGGGACGCACCAGGTGCCCCAGAAGTAGAGCACCGCGACGTTGCCCTCGAGGCTGTCGAGGGTGACGGGGGTGCCCTCGCCGTCCACGAGCTCGAAGCCGTGCGCGGGGAGCTTGACCTCCGTGGGGTCCATCTCTCGGGTTCCCGCGTCGACGGCGGGGGCCCGCTGCGGCTCGGGGATCGCGATCTTCTTGACGCCGTCGGCGGAGGTCCGCTTGGCGGAGATCGTCCGGCTGTAGCCGTCGGGGGTGGCGATCTCGAGCGAGTCGGGGTCGATCTCGGGGTTCACCTTCACGTCCTCGAGATCGAGGATGATCGTGAACGAGATCATGCCCTCGTCGGTGATGCGCTCGATGCGGCGCGGGATGCGGTCGTTGACACCGAAGTAGAACTTCGCGCCCGGGGTCCGCGTGATCTGGGCGGCGTTCGAGCTGCCCTTGGTCATGTCGTAGCGGACCTCGACGACGTCGCACTCAACACCGTTGACGGTTTCGCGCCCCAGGTTGGTCCAGCTCTCGCCCTCGCGGAGCTCTCGGCGGTAGGGGTCCGGGGCCGTCATCTCGGGAAGGGCGAGCAGGTCGATCACCGACGCGAAGACGCTCTGCTTGTTGTCGCGGTCGCGCTCGATCACGGCCTTCTTCTCGTGATCGACGTAGGCGAAGATCAGCGGGGTCCGGATGGCGGTGACGCTCTGAGTCTCTTCGCCCTTCTTGTGGACGTAGTCGGCGTCCACCCGGTTGACCCAGGCGTGGTCGTCTTCGCTGGGCTCTGTCTTGAGCAGGCGGATCGAGCCGTCCGCGGTGGGGACGAAGTCCTTGAAGCCTCCCGCGCCGGTGAGTTTGACCTTGGCGGTGAGCGATTCGAGCTTCTTGGCGGCCTCGACGGCCTCGAGCACGATGTTGTCGCCTGATTCCTGCGCGGCGGCAACGGCGGTGAGGCCGAGGCCGATGGCGATGGAAACGGCGGCGGCGAGACGGGTCAGCGGTCTTTGGATCGCGATCATGGTCTGCAATCTCCGTCGGGTGTGGTCGGTATTCCGGGCAAATCCCGGGATTGTTCGGGACGGGGTGCTTCCCGCGTCGGTCGTAGAGGTGGAGCGTGCCGGGTCTCGGCCTCGCGGGTCTCTCATTCTCTCACGGGTCTCGGCACAGCGAGTGAGGAACTGTAGGAAAGACGCCGCTGAAACCGTCGGCGGCTCGCGGGGTTGCGGTGCGCTCGCTGCCGAACCCAATCAGGTTCCTCACAGAAACGCGGTGCGGCCCTTCATCCGGCTGATTCGTGTGGTCGGTTGGGGGGTCATCCGAGCAGGTCGCGGAGGGCGTCGCCCGGGCGTTCCTGGCGCATCAGGTGTTCGCCGACAAGCACGATGCTGACGCCCACGTCGCGGAGTTTCGTCAGGTCGTCTGGCGTCTTGATCCCCGATTCGCTGACGAGCACGGAGGTGTCTTCGACGAGGTCGGCGAGCCGGAGCGTGTGCTGCAGGTCGGTGGTCATCGTCGTGAGATCGCGGTTGTTGATGCCCAGGAGGCAGTAGGTGGGGTGGGGGAAGCCGATGTGGGGCCGGACGCGGAGCAGGTTGTCCATGCTGTGGACCTCGAGCAGCACGGTCATCCCGAGCCGCTGGGCGAGGATGAGCATGTCGACGATCATCGCCTCGGTCAGCGCCTCGGCGATGAGCAGGACGGCGTCCGCCCCCGCCGCCCGGCTCTCCCAGAGTTGCCAGGTGTCGATGATGAAGTCCTTGCGGATGACCGGGATGCGGACAGCCTCCTTGATCCGCTGGATAAACGACAGGTGCCCGCCGAAGAACTTCTCTTCGGTCAGACAGCTGATGGCGCTCGCGCCGGCGTCGGCGTAGCCTCGTGCAACGGTTTCGGGTCGGAAGCCGTCCCCCGCGTACTCGGGCCGGATCAGGCCCGCCGAGGGGCTCTGGCGCTTCACCTCCGCGATGACGGCGGTTTCGTTCGAGTTTTTGCGCGTGACGGCCCGAAAGAAGTTTCTGGGTGGCTCCGCCTGCGCCACCATCGCCTCGAGTTCCGCGAAAGGGATTATGGATTTGCGCCGCTCAACCTCTGCACGCGTGTGGGCGAGAATCTCGTCGAGCACCGGGGGTGTGTCTGGCGGTCCGTCGGTCATCGCGGGGCGTCCCTCCTTGGGGTGCATTGTTGCGGGGCTGACGCTCGCCGTCTGCGCCGCCCCCGCGCTGGCCGAGGATGTGGGGAGCATGACCGTCGAGGACATGGTCCACTGGGCGGACGACAACACCGCGTTGGTGATGGGCGTGCTCGCGCTGATCTCGATCATCATCCTCTGGCGCGTCCGGGTCCTCCGCGTGGGCGGGCTCGACGCGGGGAGGCGGGACGTCAAGCCTATCCCCGCCGCGATGTGGCTCTTCTGTGGCATTACAACCTGGTTCGGCATCCTCCTGGGCGGCTACCTGGGCGTTGAGATCCTCGGGACCATCGAGGGCGACGGCACACCACAGGATCAGGCGGTGATGACCATTCTCGCCTACGGCTTCGCGTCCCTTGTGGGCGGGGGCATCCTCTGGTTCGTTCACAAGCAGGCCAGCGAGAGCGGCACGAAGCCCGACTGGGTGGATATCCCGCTGGGCGTCGGGCTCTTCGTCGTCGTCATCCCGCTGATCGCCCTCGCGGGCATCGTCGCCAACGCGGTCGCCCGGGGGCTCGACACCGTGCAGCAGGACCCGCTGGCGCACAACACGCTGCGGCTGATCGCCCAGAACCGCGACAACGGATGGAACTGGGCGCTGATCGCGGCGATCGTGCTGCTCGTCCCGATCGCCGAGGAACTCACGTTCCGTGTGTATTTCCAGTCGATGTTTCTCCGGATTGTCCGGAGCCGATGGGCGGCGGTGTTCGCGTCCAGCGCCGTGTTCACGATCGCGCACTGGGGGGCGATCCCGGATGACGGGAAGCACGCGCTGGCATCGATCTTTGTGTTATCGGTCGCGATCGGGGCCTCCTATGAGCGCACAGGCCGGCTCGGGGTGCCGATCGTGCTGCACATGTGCTTCAACGCCGCCAACATCATCGTCGCGTTCGTGATCACGCCCATCACCGAGTGATCCCGTGCGTGCGGGCCGGGGCGATCCCGGGCTTGTTCGTGTCGGATCGCCTTCATGTGGGGCGTTGCCATCGCCGTGCCCCCGGGCCGCATACAAATCCCGGATGCCCACCTCCAGCGAATTCATCAACCGCGACCTTTCCTGGCTCGCCTTCAACGAGCGGGTGCTCGCGCAGTCCGAAGACGCGGGGGTGCCCCTGCTCGAGCGGGTGAAGTTCCTGGCGATCTTCAGCAGCAACCTCGACGAGTTCTTCATGAAGCGCGTGGGGCTGCTCAAGCTGCGGATGGCGGGGCGCGGCGGGGCCGAAAAGACGACCCACGAGGGCATCACCCTCGCCGGGCTCCGCACGGAGATCCGCGAGATCGTCGTCCGGCTTCAGTCGCGTCAGGCCCGGGTCTGGGAGGGCGACCTGATCCCGGCGCTCGCCGAGGCGGGGATCCGCATCCGGAGGCACAAGGATCTCTCCGAGTCGCAGCAGCACGATATCGACCGCTGGTTCAACGCGAACGTGTTCCCGATCCTGACCCCGCTCGCGGTCGATCCCTCGCACCGCTTCCCGTTCATCTCCAACCTCTCGGAGAACTTCGGGCTGCTCGTCTCCTCGGTCGGCTCGTCCCGCCGGGCGTTCGCGCGGGTCAAGATCCCGAGCGTGGTGCCCCGGTACGTCCCGCTCACCGATGGTGAGAACGAGGCGCACGAGTTCCTCGCGCTCGACGACCTGATCGAGCACAACCTCGCCCGGCTGTTCCCGGGGCTCGAACTCCACGAGATCGCCCCGTTCCGGATCACACGGTCGGCCGCACTGGACGACGAGGACGACGACGATGACGACGTGATGGAGCGGGTCGAGGACGAGCTGCGTCGCAGACGGTTCGCCGACGCGGTGCGTATCGAGGCGCCCGAGGATGCGTCCGATGACGTGCTGCAATTCGTGGTCACGCAGCTGGGGCTCGAGGATGCCGACGTGTTCCGCCGGGCGGGCCCGCTCGAGTACCAGGACCTGCACGCGATCGCGGCGCTGCCCCGACCCGACCTCCGCGAGACGCCCTGGCGCGCGGTCGTCCCCGCGGTGCTGCGCAATCTCGCGCCGGTCGAGGAGATGCGCACGCACGGCGACCTCGCGCTGCCGAGGGGCGATTCGGACTCGCCCAGCGCGACGATCTTCGAACGGATCCGCGAGGGCGACATCCTGCTGCACCACCCCTACGAGAGCTTCGAGGCGTCGGTGGAGCGGTTCATCTCCGAATCGGCCGACGACCCGGACGTGGTCGCGATCAAGCAGACGATCTACCGCACGAGCCCCGACTCCCCATTCGTGCGCTCGCTGATCCGCGCGGCCGAGAACGGCAAGAACGTCGCCTGCCTCGTCGAGCTGCGCGCGCGCTTCGATGAGCAGCGCAACGTCGCGTACGCCCGCCAGCTCGAGCACGCGGGTGTGCACGTCGCCTACGGGGTGGTGGGGCTCAAGACCCACTGCAAATGTTCACTGGTCGTCCGCCGGGAGCACATCGACGGCGAGTCGGGCATCCGCGCCTACGCGCACATCGGCACCGGCAACTATCACCCGAAGACCGCCCAGCTCTACACCGACCTGGGTCTGCTCACCGCCGACCCCGCGATGACGGGCGACGTTGTCAAGGTCTTCAACAGCCTCACGGGGCACGCCTCGGAGCAGGACTACGACAAGCTTCTCGTCGCGCCCAGCGGCATGCGCCCGGGCTTCGAGGAGATGATCGTCCGCGAGATCGAGCACGCGAAGGCGGGCCGGCCCGCGCGGATCATCGCGAAGATGAACCAGCTCGAGGACCGGGGCCTCACGCGGATGCTCTACGAGGCGAGCGGGGCGGGCGTCGAGATCCGTCTCATCGTCCGCGGGTTCTGCTGCCTCCGCCCCGGCGTGCCGGGCCTCAGCGAGAACATCCGGGTCCGCTCGATCATCGGGCGGTTCCTCGAGCACTCACGCGTCTTCTACTTCGGCAACGGCAAGACCGACCCGGTCGACGGCGATTTCTACATGGGGTCGGCCGACTGGATGTACCGCAACCTCAACAACCGCGTCGAGGCCTCGGCGCCGGTCGAGGACCGGACGGCGCGCGAACGGCTCTGGCACGTGCTCGACGTGCTCTGGCGCGACCGCCGCAACGCGTGGACCATCAACGCGGACGGCGGGCACACAAGGCTCGACCCCGACGAGTCGGCCGAGATCGGTACCCCCGAGGCGAGCGGCACCTTCGCGAGCCTGATGGCGGATGTGCAGGCCTGAGGTGTCCCACAACCGGGAGTGTCCCAGGTATCTTCCGGATCGCCGGGAGCTTTCTGGGGGTGTGCTTCTCCAGCGATGGTGGGCCGCGAGTCGATAGCAGATGCCGATGGATGAGACCCAACGCATCTCCTCGAAACTGTCGAAGTTCGTGCCCTCGCTGACCCTCTCGCTCAAAGCGATCGCGGGTGAGCGGCGCGCGGCCGGGAAACCCGTCTTTGACTTCGGGCTCGGCGAGACCCGGGGCGAACTCCGCCCGGTGATCCGTGAGGCGGGGTCGCAGGCCTACCGCGAGGGCCGGACGATGTACGCCGATCCCGCGGGTCTCCCCGAACTCCGCGACGCGGTGATCGACTGGCTCGGTCTCTCCGCGGCGTACGGCCCCGAGCATGTGACTATCACCACGGGCGCCAAGCAGGCGTTGTTCAACATCTTCCTGGCGGTCTGCAACCCCGCGGATTGCGTGCTGCTCGATGCGGCACCGTGGGTGAGCTACCAGCCGCTCGCTGTCTCGGCGTACGCATTCCCCGTCGCGGTCCTCCCGCTCGTCGGGCACGGTGACTATCTCAAGGTCTCGCCCCGCGACCTGGAACGCAACCTCGAGGCCCGCCCCCACGCGAGGCTCTTCCTGCTCAACAACCCGGTGAACCCGACCGCGCAGCTCTACAGCGCCGACGAGGTCGCGGCGCTCCTTGAAGTCTGCTGCCGCTTCGGTGTCTACATGGTCCTCGATCGGCTCTATTGGCGGATCGTCTTCGACGGGGCAGACTACCCCGAGCCCCCGATCGACGATCGCACCCGCCGCTGGCTGATCCAGGTCGACGGGATGAGCAAGAATTTCCGCTCGACTGGTGGGATGCGGATCGGATGGACCGTTGCCGACGAGGATGTCACCCGCGCGATGGTCAATCTCCAGAGCCACTACACATCTGGGCCCGCCGTGCCCGACCAGTTGGCGGCGCTCGCGGCGATCTCGGAGCCCTACGACCGCGAGATGGTCGTCGATCTCGAGCGAAAACGCGATCTGCTGCTCGCGTCCGCCGCGGGAATGCCGCACGTGGAGATCTGGCCCACACCCGCGGCCTTCTACTCGTTCTGGAATGTCGAGGGCTGTCTCGGGAGGCGAACCCCTCAGGGCGAGACGATCGCGACGGCCGACGATGTGAGCCGATACCTGCTCGACGAGGCGGGGGTCGTCACCGCGAGCGGGCGGGCCTTCCTCCAGGAAGGCTTCCTCCGCCTGAGCTTCACCACCAGCGACGAGGACATCACCCGGGGCATGGCGGCCGCGGCGGAGGCGCTCGGCCGCCTCGGGTGAGCCTGGCTCTCTGCGCCGCGTGTCGGATTCGATGCCCGTCGAGTTTCGGTTCCGGCGTGGGATTTCCTACACTGGTGGCATGACCAACTGGACCAAAGCCGATCTCCTCGCCAACCCCGTCGAGCACATCGACCTGACCGCGTTCGACGCCCGCCCGATGATCGACGCGTGGTCGAAGACCGCCTACCAGGCGCGCAACACCGCGCGGGCCGCGGAGATCTATTCGATGATGCTCGCCGACACCGGGTGCGCGGTCATCCTCACCCTTGCCGGGTCGCTGATCAGCGCCGGGATGAAGAAGGCGATCTGCCAGTTGATCGAGGCGAACGCGGTCGACGCGATCGTCTCGAGCGGGGCGAACCTTGTCGACCAGGACTTCTTCGAGGGGCTCGGCTTCCGCCACTACATCGCGCCGGGGAGCCCCGAGAGCCCGCCCGTTGACGACCCGACGCTCCGCGACTTCGCGATCGACCGGATCTACGACACGTACATCAACGAGGACGAGCTCCGAATCTGCGACGACAAGACCAAGGAGATCTTCGACGGCCTCGAGCCCGGGGCGTACAGCAGCCGGGCGTTGCTCGCCGAGTTCGGCAAGTACCTCGAGGCAAACCACCCCGAGAACGAGTCGATCCTGCTCACGGCTCACCGCAAGGGCGTGCCCGTCTTCTGCCCGGCCTTCAGCGATTGCTCCGCGGGGTTCGGGATCGTGATGCACCAGGCCGAGCGGGCGCGGGATGGAAAATCATCGGTCACGATCGACAGCGGGCGCGACTTCTTCGAGCTCACGCAGATCAAGATCCACACGATGGAGAAGGGGCCCGACGGGAAGCAGGGTGACACGGGTCTGCTGATGCTCGCGGGGGGTGTGCCCAAGAACTTCGTCCAGGACATCGTCGTCTCGGGCGAGCTGCTCGTCGAGAAGGGACTGGTCGACCTGCCCGAGGGCACCGAGACCCCGATGCACAAGTACGCGATCCAGCTCACCGCCGCCGACGCGCGTGACGGGGCGCTGTCGGGCTCGACCCTCCGCGAGGCGTGCAGCTGGGGCAAGGTCGATGTCGTCCACGAGCAGATGGTCTTCGGCGAGGTGACGACGCTCTTCCCGCTGATCGCGTCGGACGCGTACCACCGCGGGGCGTGGAAGTCGCGGCCTGAGCGGCGGCTCGCGGAGCTGTTCGCCGCAGCGAAGGTGTAACGACGATCCCCACCCTATCGGCACACACGCACGAAAGAGCCCAGAGCGTGAGCGACGGGCCGGGGTGCAACCGCTCCCGTTAGACGCCGAGATGCTCGCGAATCACGATCTGCGCCGCGGCGTCGGTCATGATGAAGTCTTCTTTGACGATCGCCCGGCCGCACTCGGGGCAGCGGGCCGCCGCGACGCCCCTGCACTGATACTTGCACTGCGGGCACAGCAGGTCGCGATCCTGCAGCACCCGGATGAGGATCTTTTCCTCGGCGTCGGCCCCACCGGCCCGCGAGGCGATCATGTCCTCGATCGCTGCGACGGTGCCGTCATCGAGGTCCTCGAGCGGGACGATCGGTCCGTTGTCGTCGGCGGTTTCGATGAACAGGGCCGACCGCGTGCGCGTCGCGCGGACCACGCCGGCCCACGCGATCCTCGTGGTCCGCAGCGAGTCCGTCGTCTCGATTCCGTGCGGGTCGAGCCTGAGCACTGTCGGCGAGAACAGATGGGGGGCGACCGAATTGCGATACTCCATCACGGTGTGTTTCGCCATCGCCTTGCGGGTTCGGGTGAGGGAGAGCTTCGGAATCACGACGCCCGCGAAAACGATCAGGCCCAACCCGGCGCAGAGGATCCTGATGTCGGCGGTGAGGCCCGGCGAGTTGTTCGCCCTGAGGAACCAGTAAACGCCGAACGACCCGATCAGAATCCACCAGAACCACCGCATTAGCAGAGCGGTCCGGTACTTCCTGGCGTGCGGTATGAACTTGTCGTCGAGCACCCAATCCGCGATTGCGCGGAGATAGGTCTCGATTGTGAGGCTGTAGCGCACCTCGATGTCGGCTGGATTGGGATCGGTCTCGTTCATCTCGGCGGAAGCATACCGGAATCACCCTGAATCCCATCTCGCCCTTATCCGCCGAATCCGCGCCCGCACCGACGCCGCCGACTCACTCGCCTCCGCGTCCGCCAGCAGCGCCTCCGCCTCGGCTCGGTACCGAGGGTGCGCTTCGGCCAGGCGGGCGAAGCCGCTGTACGCCCATGCGCGCACGAACTTGTTCTCGTCGGCCAGGCACCGCTCGACCAGCCGTTTCGCGTCCCGGACCGACTCGGCCGGAACCGGGGCGTGCTCCATGATCTGCAGCGCGTGCAGGCGGGCGGCCCAGTGCTCGAACCGGGCGGCGGACCGGTAGAACGCCTCGGCCTGCGATTCGGAGAGCGCGTTGCCCGACTCCTTCTGCTCAAGATGATGTTTGATCAGCCACGACGCGGCGACCTCGATGGCGGTCTCTCCCGCGAGGCGGATCAGCGAACCGACGAAGCCCCGCTTCACGGCCTGCCGCTCATAGACCGCACGGATCGCGTCGGCGTGTTTCCCGTCCCACGACGCGAGGTCGGCTTGGAG
>DDFO01000046.1:10361-17264 GCA_002337215.1 Phycisphaerales bacterium UBA1926
GGCGGTGGCATGCCTCCAGCGTACCCGGCCGGGTCGCCTAACAATCACGCATGTCCGAGGCCGACCTGCTTGCACACATCCGCGACCGCTCCCGCGACCTGACCAACCTCGCCGGGCATTTCGGCGAGATCGTCGTTGGGCCCGGCGATGACTGCGCGGTGATCCGCGAGCCCGGAACGGACGACAGCCCCGGCGGCCTGCTCGTCATCGGGGTCGATCAGTTGGTTGAGGGGCGACACTACGAGCTTGGGACGGACCTCGATCACGTCGCCCGCAAGTCCGTCGCCCGGGCGGTGTCCGACCTCGCCGCGATGGGGGCCCGCCCCGCCTGGGGGCTCGCGACGGGGATCCTCCCCGACGGCTACGCGCACGGCGACGAACTCTTCGACGCGATGGCGATGTGGGCGAGGCACTTCGGCTGCCCGCTCATCGGGGGCGATATCGCGTTCGGGCCGAAGGGCAATCCGCTCTCGCTCACGGTGACGGCCGCGGGGAGGATGAATGATGGGACCGAGCCCGTGCTCCGGTCGGGCGCGCGCGCGCACGACGAGATCTGGCTCACCGGGCAGGTCGGCGGGAGTTTCGAGAGCGGCTGGCACCTGCGGTTCGAGCCGCGGGTGGACGCGGGCCTCGCGGCGTCGGCGTCAAAGAAAGCCCACGCGATGATCGACCTCTCCGATGGACTGGGACGCGACGCGAACCGCGTCGGCGTTGCCTCGGGAGTCCGCCTGGAGATCGACGCGGCTCGGCTCCCGATCAGCCACCGCTGCGATTCGTGGCGCGAGGCCGTGAGCGAGGGCGAGGACTACGAACTGCTGATCTGCTGCGCGCCGCGGCATCCCGAGGTCGATGCGCCGCCGTTCTGTGCCGACCCGCCGCTCATCGGGCCGATCGGACGCGTGCGCGCGTGCCGAGACGGCGAGCAACCCGGCGCGACGATCATCGACCCGCACGGCGTCGAACACGACGCGGGCGAACTGGGATGGGATCACGGGCGCAACTGACCTCAGGTTTGGAAACGTGCTCGCCCTTTTCCCAATACATCTCGGAGAGGCCCGCGCACAACGCTCCGGTGTTGACGTTTCGTGGGCTCGCAAGGGGAACAACGCATGATGTGGATATTCGGCTTTGCGCTCTGGTGGACCTTCGACGACACCCTCGCCGCTGTGATCGGAAACCCCGGGATCGGGCTGTTGCCCTGGTGGGTGGTGCTGCTCGGTGCGTTCACGCTGCACCTGGTCTGCGGTGCCGACATGATCGAGCAGGTCAAGAAGCTCCAGTCGGGCAAGGACGGCAAGAAGATCTGCTGAATCGGCGATGACGATGTTCTTGTGATTTGGCGGGTGCAACGAAAAACCCCTCGCTCGCGCGAGGGGTCTTTGTGATATGGATGTTGGTCCGCGTCGCTTAGCGTGCGAAGTGGCTGAACGCCTTGTTCGCCTCGGCCATGCGGTGCGTCTGGTCGCGGGTGGTCATCGCCTTGCCCTCGCCCTTCGCGGCCATGATCAGTTCCTCGGCGAGGCGCTCGGCCATCGGGCGACCCTTGTCGGCGCGGGCGGCCAGGATGATCCAGCGGAACGCGAGCGACTGCTGACGCTTCTTGTTGACCTGGATCGGCACCTGGTAGTTCGCACCACCGATCCGCTTGCTGCGGACCTCGACGAACGGCTTGACGTTCTCGATCGCGATGCGGAAGACGGCGAGCCCGTTCTCGGGCTTGTCCTCGGCGGGCGAGCGGGCGAGCCGCTCGTCGATCTTGGCGATCGCGTCGTACATCACGCGCTGGGCACGCGACTTCTTGCCGTCGTACATGATGCAGTTGATGAACTTCGCCAGAACCTCGTCGTTGTAGACGGGATCGGGGCGGAGCTGGTCTTCGGACATGGTGATGCGGCCGGCCATAGCGATTCTCCTTGGGGCTCATCCGCCGACCCGGGTCATCCCCGAGCCGGCCTTCTGTTCACCCGAGCGCCCTGCCGGGGGCCTCGGATTACTTGCCATATGTGAGAGGCACTAGGCACAAGGCACTAGGCACTCGTTTTTGGATTGGGCTCTAGTGCCCAATGCCTTTCTTACTTGCCCTTCTTGGCGCCGTACTTCGAGCGGCCCTGCTTGCGGCCGTCCACGCCCAGCGTGTCCAGCGAGCCGCGGACGACGTGGTACCGGACACCCGGGAGGTCCCGGACTCGGCCGCCGCGGACGAGCACGATGGAGTGCTCCTGCAGGTTGTGGCCCTCGCCGCCGATGTAGGCGGTGACTTCCTTGCCGTTGGAAAGACGCACACGGGCGATCTTCCGCAGCGCGGAGTTCGGCTTCTTGGGGGTCGTGGTCTTCACCTGCAGGCAGACGCCGCGACGCTGCGGGCTCTTCTCAAGGTCGCGGACCTTGGACTTGAACTTGGGCGTCTTGCGGGGCTTGCGGACAAGCTGGTTGATCGTCGGCATTCTGTTCAGCCTCTGTCAGGTGGATTCGGATGTCGCGGGCGACATCCGACCCGTTGCTCTGTGATTCTCATCGGCCGGCCCGCCCACCACGGCGCACCGCCCTCCCGCCTCCCGCGGGGAACCTCAAGAATAGGC
This sequence comes from Phycisphaerales bacterium UBA1926, assembly GCA_002337215.1. Classification (GTDB taxonomy): domain Bacteria; phylum Planctomycetota; class Phycisphaerae; order Phycisphaerales; family UBA1924; genus UBA1926. The sequence continues at coordinate 12,941 of DDFO01000046.1, forward strand.
GCTCCGATGGGCGAGACAAGCGCCCGCGGTCCGACCACGCCTCTCATCGCCCAAGATGCCCCCGAGCCGCACACTGGCGGCGAGAAAGCCTCCCTATTGTCCCCCCCATGCGGTACCGCGTCTGTAAATCGTTTGAAGTCGAGAGCGGGCACATGCTCAGCAAGCATCCCGGCCGTTGCCGCTACCCCCACGGCCACTCCCGCCGGGTGGATGTCGTGGTCTCGAGCGATCACCTCGACGACAACGACATGGTCTGCGATTTCAAGGCGATCAAGCTGGCCGTCGGCGATCTGCTCGACCGCTTCGACCACTCGATGGCGCTCAACGCGGGCGACCCGTTCGCCAAAGAGCTGATCGAGGGGGGGATGGCGAGCCGGGTCGTCGTTTTCGATGGCGAAGACCCGACCACAGAGGTCATGGCGCGGCGGATCTTCGAGGAGGTCACCGCCGCGATCGCCGACGGACGGGTGCTCAAAGACCCACAGGGCCACGAGTACCGCTTCCCGGAGGGCCTGACGCTCGAACGCGTCCGGCTCACGGAAACATCTTCGTCCTGGGCGGAGTTCGGCGTCTGAGTTCCCCGCACGCACGCCCCTCCGACCCGGGGCCTGAACCCCGCGGGGCGGTTTCCCGTATACCCGTTGAAGGCCCCGCCGAGCCGCCCAGAGGGTGATTCGGTTGGCACGCAGGTTCAGCCGGGGGCACGACATGTGGAGGTACCCATTGATGAAGTCCCGAAGCGCTGTTTGTGGTGCGGTTCGTTGTGCAGATCGTCACGAAACTCGACGGAGCATCGGCTCGCTCGCGCGTGCCGTGGTGCTCACCGGTCTGTTTGCCGGCCTCGTCGCCGCTCCATCCGCGGCCGTCGCCGGCTCGACCGACGCCGCCGTGGCGCACGCCGCGACCCAGCCCGGCTCCGAGATCGAGGCCGATCTCCGCTACGCGAACGCGCTCTCGAACGCCTTCGAGCACGCCGCCGAGCAGGTCGAGACGTCCGTCGTGCATATCACCACCAAGGCGTTGATCCAGCGGTACCGACAGGACTTCTTCGGCAGGCGCTTCAGCGTGGGTGACCCCGAGCTCCGCCCCAACGGGCTCGGCTCGGGCGTCGTCATCGACGCCGATGAGGGGCTCGTGGTCACCAATCACCACGTCATCAAGGACGGCGATCTGCTCGTCGTCCGGCTCGATGACGGTCGTGAGATCGAGGCGCAGCTGGTCGGGTCCGACGAATCCACCGACCTCGCGGTTCTCCGGATCAAGGCCGACGGCTTGGTCGCCGCCCCGTTCGGCGACAGCGACGCGCTCCGCGTCGGCGAGTGGGTGCTCGCGCTGGGCAGCCCCTTCGGGCTCGACTCGACCGTCACCGCCGGCATCGTCAGCGCGAAGGGGCGGTCCATCAGCCAGAACCCGATGGAGTCGGGCTACCAGGAGTTCATCCAGACCGACGCGGCGATCAATCCCGGCAACTCGGGCGGCCCGCTCATCAACCTCGCGGGCGAGGTCGTGGGCATCAACTCCGCGATCATCAGCGCAACCCGGCAGTCCGCGGGGCTCGGCTTCGCGATCCCCAGCGCCATCGCCGAGCGTGTTGTCGAGTCGATCGTGGATTACGGCCGGGTCCGCCGGGGCTATCTGGGTGTCGAGATGATCGATCTCTCACCCGAAGAGAGGCTTCGGTTCGGGCTCGAACCGGGCGTGGGCGTCTCGGTCGGCTTCGTGCAGCCCGGGACTCCCGCGGCCGAATCGGGGCTGCAGGAGGGCGACATCGTGCTCTCGATCGATGGGCGTGAGGTGGTGGGGGGGCTCAACCGCCTGCGGAACCTGATCTCGCTCACCGAGCCCGGCTCGGTGATGTCGATCGAGATTCTCAGGGGCGGGCGCACGCGGCCCATCCGGGCGACGGTCGCCGACTATTCAACCGTCCGCGCCGCGCAGCTCGACGGCGAGGTGATCAACGAGCTCGGCGTGATCGTCCGCGAGATGACCCGCGAGACCAGCGAGCGTCTGGGATACCGCCGGCACATCCCCGGTGTCTATGTCCTCGAGGTGCAGCCCGGCACGCCCGCCGCCGACGCGGGGATCGAATCGGGAGACATCCTCACCGAGGTCGACGGCGAGCGTGTCGGCGACACCGACGGCCTGCGTCGCAACGTCGAACGGGCGCTCCAGGCCGCGACGGTCGAGCTCGTGCGAGGCCGGATGCGGGGCACCGTCGAGGTCGAACTCGACTGACGCTGCTTGCCAGCCGCAGACCGTCGCGTAACAGCGACCAGCGCGGGCATCGGGCCCGGGGATGTACACTCGCGCCCGATGCCAGATGATCCACCCAAGCCTCGGGATCCGCCGTCCCGGCCGGATCCGCGCGATCAGGACGAGACCACGTTCACGCCGCCTCCGATCACAGACGCGGCGGGCGAGGATGTGCGCCGGATCGGGCCCTACCGCCTCAAGCGGCTGATCGGCGCCGGAGGCATGGGGGTGGTCTACGAGGCCTCCCACGAGCGGCTCGGTCGGCCCGTGGCGGTCAAGCTCATCGCCGCCGCCGTCGATGACCCCGAGATGCGCCGCCGGTTCGCCCAGGAACGCGACACCCTCGCGGCCTTGCGCCATCCCGCGATCGCCCACATCTACGACGCGGGCGAGGCCGAGTACGACGGCGCTTTGGTTCCCTACATCGCGATGGAGTACATCGTCGGCGCGCGCCCAATCTCGTCCGCATGCCGCGAGGCCGGGCTCGCGATGGGCACACTGATCGAGCTGTTCGAGTCCCTGTTCGACGCTCTCGACCACGCCCACCGGCGCGGCATCCTGCACCGCGACCTTAAGCCGGGCAACATCCTCATGGACAGCGAGGGGAAGCCCAAGATCATCGACTTCGGGCTGAGCCTCCCGACCGGGGCACGCGGCGCGTTCGAATCGATCGACGCCGAGGGGGGGCACCCCGTCGGGACGTACAAGTACATGAGCCCCGAGCAGCGGCGTGGCGATCCGCTCGCGCTCGATCACCGGACCGACATCTACTCGCTCGCGCTGGTCATGCTCGAGATCCTCGAAGACCTGCACCCCCAGATCCCGCCGTCGGTCGCCGGGGTGCTCGACGGTGCGCTCAGATCCGAGCCTTCGCAGCGGACGCCGAGCGCGGCGATCGTGCGCGACGCGCTGCGCGCGTGCCGTGACGAACTGGTTGTCAGCGAGACGGTGATCGGGGCAGCGCCGGCCGCGCGGGTGTCGAGCGGGTCGGCCCACCCGCTGCTCGTCGGCGTCGCTGTTCTCATCGCCGGGGTGCTCGGCTACGCCGCGATGCTCCCGATCATGGGCGGGCTCCTCCCGGTCTGCGACATGTTCATCAACGCGGCCTCGGCGATCGCCCCCGTGCGCGACGACCCCGCCTACCGGCATATCCACGTGGTGACGATCGACGACGAGACGCTCCGGAATCCGGCGTTCACCGGTGGGCAACCCGCCGTCACGCTCCGCGGCATGCGCCCCCTGTTCGCGCCGCTCACCGACCGGCTCGTCGAGGCCGGCGCGGAGGCGATCGTGTGGGACATCCAGATCGTCCCGGCCGAGGGGCATGACATGACGCCCCTCGCCGAATCGATCGAGCGGGCCCGCGGCGCGCGCATCCCGGTGGTGCTGATGGACAAGGCCTGGCCCTCGACGATCGATGAGACGCTGGTTGATCCCGTTCTCTACCGGGCCGCCTCGGGCGTCGCCGCGGGGGCCGCGGTCACACGGGCAGGCGCGCCCTGGCGTGCGGTGCTGGCGGCGCGCCCCCGCGACGGGGTGCTGGTCCCGGGGCTCTCCACCGCGGCGTTCGCGCTCGCCGGGTCGCCCGACGCGAGTCTCTTTCTTGAAGCCAAACACGCGACGGGTCAGCTGGAGATCCGACGGTTCAGCATCGGCGATGACGGCTCGCCCAGGTTCCAGGGCAGACCGCTCGCCGTCGAGGTCTCGGAGTGGTTCCCCGCGGGTCCGAAGGGCTCGGCCATCGGTCTCGCTCCCGACGACGAGGCGGCGGGGCTCATCCTTTCGATCCCGCCCGACCACGTTCTCGACGCGGCGACCACCCCTTTCGAGGAGGTGCTGACGATGCCGATCGAGCAACTCAACGCACGCGTCGGCGGTCGCACCGCGGTGATCGGCGCGACCTTCCCGGGGAGCGGCGAACTGCGACCCCTCCCCGATGGGCGCACCCTCGGCGCGTGTTACGTCCATGCCGAGGCGATCGAAACGATGCACGACCGTGCGGTTGTGCGGACCGCGCCCGATACCACGATCCGGCTCACCGCCGCCGGGGCTGGGGTCGCCGGGGTGCTGG
>DDFO01000046.1:17325-49339 GCA_002337215.1 Phycisphaerales bacterium UBA1926
GGGATCGGGTCGTTCGCGTTCCGTGCCCGGGCGATCTCGCTGGGTGTCCTGGTGATTGGAATGGTGGCGCTCGCGTTCGCGGCTGCCCGGTTCGGGGTGTTGCTCCCGCCGTCGCCGGCGGTCGCCGGGGCGATCGCGGGCTTCGCGATCCTCGTGTCGCTCAGCTCGCTCGCGTCAGGACGGATGGCGAGCCGCGGCGATTGATGTAGGCTGTCCGGGAACGGACAGCGCACGCGGCGATCGTCGCATTCGGATCGTGCCGCGCACACTTTGGGGGAAGAACACATGCTCCGATCGCTCGCCGCCTTGCTGGTCCTCTCGACGGCCGTCTTTGTGACGCGTGCGCACACCGGGGCGGACGGGGCGCGTGTCCGAAGCAATGACGGCAAGCCGGTCGTCGTGCAGCATTACGACTGCGACGGCGCACCGCAGTACGACCTGGGCAAGGCCCACACCGTCAAGGACGGCGGGCAGATGACATTCCGCATCACCGGCAAGGGGATGGTCTACTTCACGATCACGACCGATTTTCACGATCCGTCGAATCCGAGCCGAGATCTCAAAGGCGTCACGAAGCACTTCGTGCTCGGCACGTACGAGTCGGGGCAGGGCGCAACCGCGCGTGTTCAGGGGCGCAAGGAGAAGGGGGATGCAGACGCGGCGCTCGTTGAGGTCGATCGCGGCTGGCTCTGGGTCTCGAGCACACCACCGCCCGCGTGGGCCGGCGCAGCGGCGAAGGGGGGCGAGCCGACGGTCGAGTTCTCCGATGCCGGAGAACCGGGACGCCCGATTGTTACACCGGCGGTGAGTTGGAGCATCTACACCATTCTTCGAAACCAGTTCTCCTGGGCGGGCGCGACGGCGACGAGGTTCATCTACCGCGTGGAGAACGCATCGAGCCCGAGCACGCACGCGAGCGTGGTGTACAGCCGCGATCCGAACTCCGAAGCCCGGCACACCTACAAGGACGGGTCGTCCCGGAAACACGCGCAGTACAAGAACGCCTATCAGCACCGCGTGGGCCGGCGGAGCGGGCCCAAAGACGTGAAGAAAACCGCCGACGAGAGCGCCGACGCTGAGTTCGTTCGCTACGCCGAGGCCCGTGTGGGGCTCCTGACCCGGCAACCCTCGCGAGCCGCCCCGGAGTGCGGCAGGCACGACGACGAGGCCTCCCGCTAGCGTGAGGAGTTCGCAATCGAGACGCCGCTTCCTGGCGGGCGCGTGGGGGACAGTCGCGTCCACGGGCCGCGGAGCCTGGGTGGCCTCGTCGCGGCCTGCCTCACGGACCACCTGCACGCGTACTATGGAAACCCAGGCTCAGAGGACTGTTGCGCCTCCGGCCGGCAAGTTGCTTAAGTTGAGGTCACCACATGCGCGCAATCGTCACCGGCCAGGTCGGCATGGACAAGAAACCCTACCTGCAGAAGGTCGCCGATTTCGCCGGCCAGCAGGGTGAGTCGATCGAGGTCCTCAACATCGGCGACATCATGTACGAGGAGGCGAAGGACGTCCCCCCGGGGCAGATCCTCAACCTCCCGCTCAGCCGGCTGAACTCCCTCCGCCGCGCGGCCTTCAAGGACGTCATCAGCGAGGCTCGCGACCACGAGAACCTGATCGTCAATACGCACGCGACCTTCCGCTGGCGGCACGGCCTCTTCAGCGCCTTCGATTTCGACCAGATCCACAAGCTCGCCCCCGACCTGATGATCTGCCTGGTTGACAACATCGAGATGGTCCACCACCGCCTCCACGCCGAGCACGACATCGACGCGACGCTCAAGGACTGCATGGTCTGGCGCGAAGAAGAGCTCCTCGCGACCGAGCTGCTCAGCCAGGCGATCCCCGGGAGCAAGTTCTACATCGTGAGCCGGGGGCGCCACGACGACACCGCGCGCACGATGTTCCGCCTCGTGTGCCGTCCCGAGATGCGGAAGGTGTACCCCTCGTTCCCGATGAGCCACGTCGTCGATATGCCAGAAGTCCTCGCCGAGATCGACGCGTTCCGGGCCGCTCTCGCCGATCATTTCATCACCTTTGACCCGGGCGATGTGGACGAGAAGCTCCTGCTCGACCGCGCGATCGACGCCGCGAAGGAGGGCAACGTCGACCAGTGGCTCGACGTCACACCCCACACGTTCGGCGGCTCCAAGCAGGCGAGCGGCGATCCGCTCCGAGTCCGCGTGCGCGAGGTGCTCGACATCGCGGGTGACATCGACGGCCAGATCTACATGCGCGACTTCAAGCTCATCGACCAGGCCGACATGATCGTCTCCTACGTCCCCGAACTCCCCGGGGAAGACGGCAAGGCCTTCCCGGGCCTGTCGTCGGGCGTCGAGCGCGAACTCCAGCACGCCTTCGAGCACGCCAAAGAGGTCTACGTCGTCTGGAAGCCCAAGAAGCAGCCCAGCCCGTTCATCACCGAGACCTGCACCAAGTGGTTCACCAGCACCGACGACGCGCTGACCTACTTCGAAGAGCAGGGCATGTTCGCCGAGAAGAACCTGTTCGGGCACTGAGCAGGCTTTGGGCCCCGAATCGGGGCCCACAGAGGACTTGCATGGTCCCAACCGCGGAACAGACCGCCGCGAACCAACAGCTCATGGCGGGCGTGTGCCGGCTCATCGGCGTACTCATGCTCGTCGTCGCGGGCTACGGCTGGATCGGTCAGATCGAGTTCGGCCTCGTGTACGGGGCGGGGGCCGGCACCCCGGGGCCCGGTTGGCTCGGGCGTTTCATGGCGTCGGTCTGGGATGCCACCTACTGGTACCCGCTCACACTCGTGCTCCTGGGCGTTGCCTTCTGGCGATCCGCGGACCGGATCGCGGCGGGGCTTATTCGACTTCCGACGCGCAACCGCTGCCCCGGCTGCGGGTACTCGCTCGATGCTCTCGGCGATCCCCGGTGCCCCGAGTGCGGGATCGCTCTGACCGAGGCCTTTCTCGACCGGGTCGGTCCCGAGCCCACCGCCGAGCCGCGCGAGATCTGCCCTGATTCCTCGGATTCCGCTTGAGACCGCCCCCGGTCCGTGGTCCAATAAGTGGTGCGCAACGTCGCGCTGCGGGAAAGGGAGGAAGCTATGAAGACGATTCTCACCGCGGTGGTCTTCGCCGCCGCAACCGCCGACGCCGGCATTCTCAACGTTGATCTCGACCCAGGTGATGCTTCGGTCAGCGCTCCGCTGTTCAGCGCCACCGTCGGAGTCTCGGGCTCGCTGGGCATCAATGTCGAGCAGGACGGTGATGGCAAGCTCTCCAACGCGGGGCTCAGCGCCGCCGATCTTCTCATCGCGTCGGGGGGCACCTACGGGTTCGGGCCGAGCGGTCTCCTGACCCTCAGCAATATCGGGATCACGCTCCAAGAGCCGGGCGGGCAGGAGTACTTCTACAACGAGACCGCGGGCGTCTCCCAGCCGGGGGATTACGCGGGCTTCCTTGATACCGACGCTCTCGCCGCGCTCTCGGGGACCTTTGCGGTCGACATCGACGGCGACGGGGACAGTGAATTCACCGGCGATCTGTCGACGATCGATGAGGAGTACCGCAGGTTCGATTTTGAGGCACTGATCACTCGTGACGGGGGGTCGCAGGTCTACACCCTGACGACCGACTTCTTCCTTGAGGTCAACCTCGATTTCGCCGGGGCGGCCCTCCCGATTCTCATCGAGTTCAGCGGAGGCGGCACGGGTGTTATCCCGGCCCCGGCCTCCGCGGCGGCTCTCGCGCTCGCGGGCCTCGCTGCCACGCGTCGTCGCCGCTGAGCGACGCGCCGGCTCGCCACTCAGGGATGCTCGCGCGGTGCGTGAACACCGAGTGCAGACATCCGCATGACCAACGCGGGACGCCGCTCGCGTTCCGCGTTCTTCTTCGGCTATCCTCCGTTCCCTTTCAGACGGAGTATGCCCATGCCATCATTCCTCGCAGCGGTCCTCGTTGCCGCCGCATCGACGATCACCGCCTCGGCGGCGGACCTCGTCTTCACCAACGCCCAGATCATCCCAATCGAGGGTGCCGAGATCGAGCGCGGCTTCGTCGCCGTGACCGACGGCAGGATCGAGGCGGTCGGCTCGGGCGGATTTTCTGGCGCCGCCGACCAGACCATCGACTGTGCCGGCAAGGTCATCATGCCCGGGCTGGTCGATACACACAGCCACATCGGGGGCATCGGCGGCGCCGACGGTTCGGGCCCGATCCAGCCCGGCGTGCGGGTCCGCGACTCGATCAACGTCCGCGACGCGGGGTTCCGACGGGCCCTCGCCGGCGGACTCACGAGCATCAACATCATGCCCGGGTCGGGGCACCTCTCCAGCGGGCAGACGGTCTATGTCAAGCTGCGGCACGACACGAGCGCCCCGGGCTTCGGCGTGCGCACGATCGACGACATCACCTACTACGACGAGGACGGGGAGCCCATGGGTGGGCTCAAAATGGCGAACGGCACCAACCCCCAGCGCGACAACGGCGGGCCCTTCCCGGGCACGCGCGGCCGCGCCGCGTTCCTCGTCCGCTCCAAGTTCATCGAGGCCCGGGCCTACCAGGCGAAGCTCGATGCCGCGGTGAACGAGGACGGCTCGGTCGATGCCAGCAAGCTCCCCGACCGCGATCTCGATCTCGAAGCACTCGCGGAGGTCATGCGCGGCGAGCGCACCGTCCACCACCACACCCACCGGCACGACGACATCATCACCGTGCTCCGCCTCGCGAAGGAGTTCGGCTTCCGCGTCGTGCTCCACCACGTCAGCGATGGGTGGCTCGTCGCCGACGAGATCGCCGAGGCGGGCGCCGAGGTGAGCGCGATCATGATCGATTCGCCGGGCGGCAAGCACGAGGCCGTCGGCGTCCGTTTCGACACGCCCGGCATCCTCGAACGCGCCGGCGTGCGCACGGTCGTGCACACCGACGACTGGATCACCGATAGCCGGATCTTCCTCCGCAGCGCGGCGCTCGCGATCCGGGGCGGCATGACCCGCCGGGGCGCTCTCGAATCCGTCACGCTCGCGGGCGCGGAGATGCTCGATATCGACGACCGCGTGGGCACGCTCACGCCCAGCAAGGACGCGGACCTCATCGTCCTGAGCGGCGACCCGTTCAGCGTGTACACCGTCGTCGAGCAGACCTACGTCGAGGGGAACCTCGCGTTCGATCGTGCCGATGAGGGCGATCGGCTCAGCGCGCTCGGGGGCTACGGGGCCGCGACGGACAGCGAGCCCTACTTCTGCTGCTACAACGAACTGATGACCACGGGCCGAGTCGGCGGGGTCCAGATGCGGGGCACGGGCTCCGCGGGGAGTGGAAACTGATGAACAAGGCCGAACACAGAAATCTCTGCCGATCCGTCGGCGGCATGCTCCGCGCGGTCGTTGGAGCAGCGCTCTGCGTTGCCTCCGCCGCGTCCGCCCAGGTCGCCGTCAAGGCGGGCACGCTCCACACCATGGAGGGCGAGCCGATCACGGACGCGCTCGTGCTCATCGGCGAAGGCGGCCAGATCGACTACGTCGGCAAGGCGAGCGAGCGGGCGATTCCAGAGGGCTACACCACGCACGAGTGCGCTGTCGCAACGCCCGGCCTCGTGGACGTGCGATCGACGCTCGGCTTCACCGGGCTCTACAACGTGGACGCCGACCAGGACCAGCTCGACGACTCCGCGAGGCTCCAGCCCGGGCTCCGGGCGATCGACGCCTACAACCCGCGCGACCGGCTGATCGGCTACTCGCGATCGTTCGGCGTCACGACCGTCCACACCGGGCACGGCCCGGGCGAGCTCATCAGCGGGCAGACCATGATCGCCAAGACCCGGGGCGACACCGTCGAGGACGCCGCGTTCGTGCCGGCGAAGGCCGTCGCCGCGACGCTCGGGCCGCGCGCCCACAAGGGCGGTGGCAAGAGCCCGGGGAGCCGAGCGAAGGCGATGGAGATGCTCCGTGCCGAGCTGCTCAAGGCGCAGGCGCACGGCGCGAAGATCGCCAGGGCGGAGTCCGACCCGGAGACCGAGGGCCCGAGTCGCGACCTCGCGATGGAATCGCTCGTGTCGGTGCTCAACCGCGAGACCCCGCTGATCATCGCCGCCGACCGGGCGCAGGACATCGCCAACGCGATGCGGCTCGCCGACGAGTTCGGCTTCACGCTCTGGCTCGAATCCGCGGCCGAGTCCTACCTGCTCGCCGACCAGCTCAAAGAACGAGGCACCCCCGTCCTGCTCCACCCGACCATGGCGCGGTCCTGGGGCGAGCGGGCCAGTCTCTCGTACAACACCGCGAAAGTCCTCAAGGACGCGGGCGTGCCGTTCGCCATCGAGTCCGGCTACGAGGGGTATGTTCCCAAGGTCCGGGTCGTGCTCTTCGAGGCCGCGGCCGCCGCGGGCTACGGCGAACTCGGGTTCGGCGACGCCCTCGCCGCCGTCACCATCGAAGCCGCGAAGATCCTCGGGGTCGACGGCCGCGTCGGCTCGATCGCCGTCGGCAAAGACGGCGACATCGCGATGTACAACGCCGACCCGTTCGAGTACACCACCCATTGCGTGGGCGTGCTCATCGAGGGCGACCACTTCGCGGGTGAGCGCGAGTTCGACATCGGTTATCCCTGATCAGCCAGCCCGTCCAAGCCCAGATCCAGACGGATCTCGCCGAGAGGACACCGAAAAAAAGCCGCGGGCAAACGCCCGCGGCTTTCTCAATTCCAATGCTTCAGGCGTCAGCGATCGAGTTGCTTCAGCAGCACGTCCACCGCTTTCAGCAGCTGCGTGTCCGTCCCCTTCGCGGCCTCCTCGGGGGGCAGCGGGACTTCGTAGGTCGGCTGCAGCTCTGTGTTCTCGAGGTAATACCCGCCCGATCCCTTCGTTCCCACCTGCGGGATGCCGAAGATCAGATCACCCGTGAACAGCGTCTCCCACCAGACGGCCGTCGCCGTACCGGGCACCGGCATCCCGATCGTCGGGCCGATCTCGAGCTCGGTGTACACCCACGGGAAGAAGTGCGCGTCGGAGTAGTTGCTCTCGCTCATCACGACCGCGCTCGGCTTGACCCACCGCGTGCTCGGGTCGCCGTGATACTTCTTGCCCGGCGCGAGGTCGTTCCGCGGGTACAGCTCGACATACGTCTTGCCGGTCAGGAAGGTCGCGAGGTCGTCGTGCAGCCAGCCGCCCCCGTTGAAGCGGGTGTCGACGACGAGCGCTTCCTTGTCGTAGTCCTCGCCCATGACCTTCTCGTAGAACGCCCGGAACGACGCGTCGTTCATCCCGCGCACATGGGCGTACGCAAGCCGGCCGTCCGACGCCTCCTTCACGATCGCGTCGCGGGCGTCGATCCACCGGTCGTACAGCAGCCCGTTCTCCGCCCCGAGCGAGATCGGCTTGACGACGTGCTCATGGGATTCGCCGTCCCCGATCGGGCCGGCGTGATCGACCGAGAGCCGGACGCGTTCGCCCGACTTGCCGTCGAGCAGCGCGAACAGGTTCACACCCGCGTCCAGCGCGACCCCGTCGATCGCGGTGATCACATCGCCCGCCCCGATATCCAGGTCGGACTTGTCGAGCGGCCCGCCCTTGATCACCTCGGCGATCGTTGCGCCGTCACCCCCGGCGAACACGCCGGAGTCGTTGTCAAAGAACACGCCGAGCGACGCGGTCGATGCGTCTCCCGGCTCGCCGCCAGGGCGGTAGCGCCCTCCGGTGTGCGAGGCGTTCAGCTCGCCCAGGAACTCGCTGAGAACCTCCGCGAAATCGCGGTTGTTGGTCACGCCCGCGGCCTTCGGCTCGTACTGGTCGCGGTAGAACGCCCAATCCACGCCCTGCATGTCGGGGCGGTAGAACTTCTTGAGTGTCTGCCGCCACACGTGCTCGAACAGGTGCGCGCGCTCGGCGTCGCCTTCGATGTCCATCGTCGCGGCGTACGAGATGCCCTTCTTCTCACCGCTCGCGGTTTCGATCTTCGACAGCGACCCACCCGAGAGCAGGAAGATCGTCTCGCCGTCGTCTGACAGCTCCATCGAAGCCGAGCCCGCTCCGAGCTTCGCGAGGATCTTGGTCGATTCCTCCCGGAAGTCACGCACCCACAGGTCGTACCCCTTCTCGAACCGCGCGAGGTAGTAGAGCTTGTCGCCCTCGGGGCTCAGGGCGTATCCGCCCAGGTCGCTCGAGTGCATCGTCAGGCGGGTCTTGCGATCGTCGAGGCCTTCGAGATCAACGTCGATGGGCTCGACCGTGTCCTCCTCTTCCTCGCCATCATCCCCGTCGTCGCTGTCCTCACCCTCAGCGTCCTCGGGTGCGTCCGCGTCATCGCCGTCTTCAGAATCCTCGTCGGCCTCTTCCTCGTCTTCCTTCTTCTTCTCGTCAAGTTCCTTCTGCAGTTCGTACTCCTCCTTGGAGAGGCGGAACTTGTCCCACGAGTCCTGGTTCAGGAACACGGCCATCACGTCGCCCTCGGAACCCCACGAGCCGTGCGCCCGCTGGCCGAACCGATCCGAGCGCCAGATCACCGCGTTCCCGCCCATCGCGAACTGCGGGAACCCGTCGTCGTACCCCGAGGCGGAGATGTCGACGAGCTCACCCGTGCCGTCCGCCTTCACCATGCCGGCCTCGCCGTAGAAGACCCGGCCTCGGTTGTAGTGGTTGACCGCGAGCCAGAGGCTGTCGGCCGACCAGTCGAAGTGGTGGTCGCCGTCGGCGTAGCTGTAGAACCGGTCGCCGGGAAGAGCGGTGATGATGTCGCCCGACTCAACGTCCACGACGCGGATCTCGCTCCGGTCGTGGAGGTACGCGATCTTCTCCCCGTCGGGCGAGTACGCCGGCTGGAACTCCTCGGCGCTGGTCGCGACGACCTCGGTTTCCTCGAACTTCGTGCCGCTGAAGAAGTACAACTCGTCGTCATCGACCAGCGAGGTCTTGTAGACGTTCCACGAGCCGTCCCGCTCGCCGGCGTAGATCATGCTCCGCCCGTCGGGCGCGAACGAGACCGAACGCTCCTGCTCGGGCGTGTCCGTGATCCGCCGCGTCGTCCCGAACTCGACCGAGGTCACGAACACCTCGCCCCGCACGACAAACGCGACTTCCTTCCCGTTGGGTGACGCGCTGAACTCGCTCGCCCCACCCCGGCTGGTCGTGGTCTCGGGCTCGCCCGCCCCGGCGTCCACCGCGATCGTGACGTCCAGCTTCTTGGGCTGCTGCCCGGCCCGGAACGTGTACAGGTCGCCGTGCCAGCTGAACGCGAGCATCCCGTCATCCGCCCGGCTCAGGTGGCGCACAGGGTGATCCTCGAACCGTGTCAACTGCTCCGGCTGCGCCGCCGGGTCGAGACGCTTGCGCCACACATTGAAGTCGCCGCTCCGCTCGCTGAGGTAGTACATCCCCTTCGTGCCCCACTGGGCCTCGCGGTCCTCGCCTTCGAAGGTGGTGACCTTGGTGTGCGCGCCCGACTCGGCGTCGTACACCCACACGTCCCGCGCGATCGACGAGGTGTGGTGCTTGCGGAGTTCGTCCTCGTACCCCTTGCGGTCCTCGTAGAGAATCCGGGAGCCGTCCGTGCTGTACTTCGCGTTCAGCGCGGGGGTGGTCAGCACCATGCTCGGCGTGCCCCCTGTGACGGGCACCGTGTACAACTCCGCGAGAACGCCGCTCGGGAAGAGCGCGCTGTCCACGTCATCCATGCGCGCGCTCGAGAACAACACCTCTTTCCCGTCCGGCGAGAAATCGCTCGGCGTGTCGCCGGCGGAGTGGAACGTCAGCCGGGTCGCGGCGCCGCCCATCGCGGGCATCACGAACACGTCGTCGTTGCCGAATCGGTCGCTCGAGAACGCGATCATCGAGCCGTCCGGGCTCCAGACCGGGCTCGACTCGTAGGCCGAATGGATGCTCAGCGGGATCGCCCGCCCGCCGGTCGCGGGGACCGAGTACAGGTCACCGCCGTGGCAGAATGCGATGGTTTTCCCGTCCGGCGAGATCGCCGGGTGGCGGAACCAGTCGCCCGAGACATCCTGCGCGACCGCCGGGGCCACGGCCGAAACGACCAATCCGCACGCGAGCAGCACGCCGCGTTGTTTCTGAACCATCGACATCGGGGAATCTCCTGGGCCAGAGCGGAGACCCGGTTCCGGGGTGGTTCCGGGGCGGTGCTCGGAGGAAAAGAACTCGGGAACAACGGACAAGGAGTGTACTGGCACAACCCGGCCGTCGGCCTTCCCCGGCTTCGGTGGGACATATCCACAAATACCCGGCTCAGGATTTGAATAAGTATGCATTTATTGGTATAATCATGCAATGTCCCGTGCCCGTCGTCATCACGTGCTCCGCGAGTTGCTCGCGAGCGAGGCCGTCTCGACCCAGGAAGAACTGGTCTCGGGTCTGGCGCGCGCCGGGCTCGCTGTGACGCAGGCGACGGTGTCGCGCGATCTCGCCGCGATCGGAGCGGTGCGCGGGTCGGACGGGTATCACCTTCCGGGGGATCCCGGCGGCGGGACGGCCCTGGCGACGGCCCCGACCGATGGGTCCCGGATCCGGGGGGTGATTCGCGAGCACGCGGTCTCGGTCGAGCCCGCGGCGGCGCTGGTGGTCGTGCGCACGGCCCCGGGGCACGCGAACTTCGTCGCGACCGAACTCGACGCGGCGAGGCCGACCGGCATGGTGGGCTGCATCGCGGGTGATGACACGATCTTTCTTGCAACGGCGTCGGACCGGGAGGCGGGCCGGCTCACGGACCGGCTGCGGAATATGATGGACGGGGAACAGGGATGACGGAAACACAGACCGCGGAGATGAAGCCCTCCGGGACGACGGGTGTTGCCCCGAGGCACTTCCTTTCGACGCAGGATTGGTCGTTCGACGACCTCTCGGGGCTGATCGATCACGCGGGTGAGCTCAAGCAGAACCCGATCCAGCCGTTGCTCGCGGGCAAGTCCGTTGCGCTGGTGTTCTTCAACCCGTCGCTGCGCACGCGGGCTTCGTTCGACATCGGCGCGAACCAGTTGGGCGCGCACGCGGTCGTGCTCGAGCCGGGCGGTGGGTCTTGGGAGATGGCGTTCGGCGAGGGCGAGGTCATGGATGGGTCGGCCGAGGAGCACGCCAAGGAGGCGGCCCGCGTGCTGAGCCGGTACTGCGACATCATCGCGGTGCGGGCATTCCCAAAGTTCAAGGACTGGTCGGTCGATCGTCAGGACCTGGTGCTCACCGCGTTCGCGACGCACGCGACGGTGCCGGTGATCAACATGGAGACGATCACGCACCCCTGCCAGGAACTCGCGCACCTGATGGCGCTGCGGGAGCACTTCGGCACGTCGGATCTGTCGGGCAAGAAGTACGTGCTGACCTGGACGTACCACCCCAAGCCCTTGAACACGGCGGTCGCGAACTCTGCCGTCCAGATCGCGACGCGGGCGAGGATGGACGTGACCATGCTCTGCCCCGATGAGCGGTACCTGCTCGACGAGCGGTACATGAACTTCGCGAAGAGCAACGCGGCCGAAGCGGGCGGATCGTTCGGTGTGAGCCACGACATCGATTCGGCGTACTCGGGCGCCGATGTGGTCTATGCCAAGTCGTGGGGCGCGCTCCCGTTCTTCGGGAATTGGGAGGCCGAGAAGCCGATCCGCGACGCGAACACGCACTTCATCGTCGATGAGGCGAAAATGGCGAAGACGAACAACGCGTGCTTCAGCCACTGCCTACCCGCGAGGCGGAACATCAAGGCGACCGACGCGGTGATGGACGCGCCGAACTCGTTGATTATCGAAGAAGCCGAGAACCGCCTGCACGTGCAGAAGGCACTGATGGCGGCGGTCGCGGGCGGATGAGATCGAGATGCCTGTGTGCCACGGCCATCTCGGCCGTGCTGTGAAAAGGCGAAAGCATCCACGGCCGAGACGGCCGTGCCACGAGAAACACGAACTTCGGGAGAACGGGTGATGTCGGAATCGAAGCAAAGCAAGCCGTTGGTCGTCCTCGCGTTTTCGGGGGGGTTGGACACGTCGTTCTGCGTGCCGTATCTGATCGAGCAGGGGTACGACGTCCACACGGTGTTCGTGAACACGGGCGGGATGGACGAGGCCGAGCAGGCCGCGATCGACGCGCGGGCGATGTCGCTGGGTGCCGTGGGGCACGACGCGGTGGACGCGGGTCCCGCGTTGTGGTCGTCGTTCGTGGTGCCGTTCGTTCGGGGCGGGTCTGCGTATCAGGGGCGCTACCCGCTGCTGTGCTCGGACCGGTATGTGATCGTGGAGGCGCTGGTCGCCAGGGCGCACGAACTGGGCGCGAAGGCCGTGGCGCACGGCTGCACCGCGATGGGAAACGACCAGTTCCGGTTCGATCAGTCGATCCGGTGTCTGACGGATCTGCCGGTGCTCGCACCGATCCGCGAGATCCAGGGTGTGACGGATTCGCCGCGCGCCTACGAGATCGAGGAGCTCGCCAAGCGTGGGTTTGATGTGGACGCGGAGGCGAAGCGCTACACGGTCAACGAGAACGTGCTGGGCGTGACGGTGTCGGGCTCGGAGATCGACGACCTGGGCGCACCGGGGGACGCGAGCCGGAAGCTGACGAAGCCGAGAGCGGAATGGCCTGCAGATGCGTTGCGTGTCTCGATCACGTTCGACAAGGGCGTTCCCGTCGCGATCGACGGGGAGACGATCACGGATGGCAAGGCGGCGCTCGGGTCGCTCAACGATTCCTTCGGCGCGTACGGCGTGGGGCGCGGGATCTATACCGGCGACACGATCGTGGGGCTCAAGGGGCGCATCGTGTACGAGTGCCCGGGCCTCGAGGCGTTGCTCGTCGCGCACAAGGCGCTCGAGGAGCTGACGGCGACCAAGCAGCAGGCGGACTTCAAGCGCGTTGCGGCGACGAAGTGGAGCGAGCTCGTGTTCGGCGGGTTGTTCTACGAGCCGTTGCGGGTCGATCTCGAGGCGCTGATCGCCTCGACGCAGCGGAACGTGAGCGGCACGGTGACGGTCGAGACCTGCGGCGGTTCGGTGCTCGCGGTGTCTGTCGAGACGGACCGGGTGCTGATGGACGACGCGAACGTGTACGCCCAGAAGGCGGGATGGTCGGCCGCGGACGCGGAGGGCTTCATGAAGATCGCGGGCAACGCCTCGGCGATCGGCGCAAGCGTGATCGGCGCGGGCGCACAGATCGGCACGGGCACGATCGACATCAAGCCGATGGCGGGTGCGCACGCATGACCGAGCTGTCCGCCAGCCCCATTTCTTCGGATGCCATCCTCGGCCACCTGCGCGCGCTGGTCGCGGCGGATTCCTCTGACCCCGCCTCGATGGTGTCGCCGGTCCATGATGCGGTGGTTCATTGCGAGCGCACGCTCTCGGCCGCGGGGTTCGGCGTGTCGATCGAAGATCTGGGCGGTGGGAGTGTCAACATCCTCGCGATCGGGGGGGGGGCGGGACCGGAGAGGAGCCGGCGGGCGGTGTTCTCTTCAACTGCCACCTCGACACGGTGAAGGTGAACCCGAACTGGACACGCGATCCGTTCTCGCTGTTTGTTGAGGGTGCGGGCGAGAACGCCAGGGCCTACGGGCTCGGCGCGTGCGACATCAAGGGGGCGGCCGCGTGCCTGCTCGCCGTCGCCGAGGCGACCAACGAACCGATGGCGGTGCTGTTCACGACCGACGAGGAGGGCGGGAAGGGCGCCTGCGTGAATTCGTTCGTGCGCTCAGATCCCGCCGGGTGGGATGTCGTTGTTGTCGCCGAGCCGACGGGGGCGAGGATCGTTCGACAGCACCGCGGCTTCGCGTCGTTCGAGGTTGTCTTCCGCGGGACGGCGGGGCACACATCCGGCGCCGACGCGGCGGCGGGGAGCGCGATTCACAAGGCCGTGCGGTGGATGAATGCGGCGCTGGAACTCGCGGAGCCGGGCGGCGTGCTGGACGGCAGCCGGTTCAACATCGGCATTGTCAGCGGTGGGACGGCCTCAAACGTGGTCGCGTCGGAGACTGTTGTCCGGTTCGGGTTCCGGCCCGAGCCCGGGGAGGACGCCGAAGCACTGACGGATGAACGCGTCCGTGCGCTCAGAGCGCTGCTTCCGGGTGATGGCTCCGCGGCGTGGATGGATCGGTTCCTGGCACCGCCCCTGACGGCAGACGCGCGCACGGGAGCGGTCGCCGAGCGGTGGGGTGTCGATGTCGGGCCCGACGTGGACTTCTGGACCGAGGCGGCGTTGTTCTCGGCGGGAGGGGACGCTGCTGGCACAATACCGGCGGTGGTGCTGGGGCCTGGCGATATCGCGCAGGCGCACGCCGCGGATGAGTTTGTGCTGGTGTCGCAGTTGGAGGCGTGCGCTCGGGCGTACGCGTCGATCGTTCGAGCGAGTGCGAGAGTCGCGAGCGGTGGGGGTGTTCATGCTTCGTGAGATCGTGGTGAACCTGTTGCACAATCTGGGTGGTCGGGCCGAGGTGGACCGCTACCTGCGGGAGTACACCGGCGCGGGGCGGTACGCGGTGGTGAAGGTCGGTGGTGGGCTGATCGCCGAGGATCTCGATGAGCTCGCGTCGGCGCTGGTGTTTTTGCACCATGTGGGGCTGACGCCTGTGGTGGTGCACGGGGGCGGGCCGCAGCTGACCGAGGAGCTGGCCTCGAAATCGATCGAGACGGAGTTCGTTGACGGGCTGCGGGTGACGACGACGGAGGTGCTGTCGGCGGCGCAGCGGGTGTTCCAGCGGGTCGGTGCGGAGCTGGCGGACGCGATCGATGGGCGGGGTGTGCGCGCACGGCCTCTGCCGTCCGGCGTCTTTGAGGCCGCCGCAACGGAGCGGTCTGAACTGGGGCATGTGGGCGAGGTCACGGGGGTGCTCACCGACGCGATCGTGCGCGCAAGCGAGCAGGGTCAGCTCCCGGTTCTGAGCCCGGTGGGGACGACCGCCGACGGCAAGCTGCTGAACATCAACGCGGACACAGCGACGCGGGCGCTCGCGCTCGCGCTGGGCGCCAGCAAAGTGATCTACCTCACGCCGACGGGGGGGATCCTCGATCCGGACGGCCGGGTGATCCCGGCGGTGAACTGCACAGAAGACCTCGCGTCGATGCTCGAGACGGGCGTCGTGAGCGGTGGGATGGCGCGGAAGCTGATCGAGATCGATGAGCTGCTCGGGAAACTCGACGAGCACGCGTCGGTGTCGATCACGAGCCCGGCAAAGGTTGCCCAAGAACTGTTCACTCACCGGGGGAGCGGGACGCTTGTCCGGCGTGGTCGGCCGATCCGGGTGCAGCGGGGCATCGACGGGCTCGATCGCGACCGGATCACCGGGCTGCTCGAGCAGAGCTTCGGGCGTGTGCTCGATCCGGCGTACCTCGGCACGCTCGGTGACGCGTCGGTGTATATCGGCGGCGACTACGCGGCGATCGCGATCGTGAAGGAACGTGGGCCGGGGTGCTATCTCGACAAGCTGGGGCTGAGCGAGCGGGCCCAGGGGATGGGGCTCGGGGCGTCGCTGTGGAACAGGGTGAGGAAAGACCATCCGACGCTCTACTGGCGCAGCCGGTGGATCAACCCGGCGAACAAGTGGTATCTCTCGCGGGCCGACGGGATGCAGCGGGCGCGTGATGAGAAGGGCGATTGGGCGGTCTTCTGGTACGGCGGTGTGGACCGCGACGCGTGCGTCGCCGACGCGCTGTCGCTGGGGCACTCGTTCGGAGAGGCGTTGGAGACGCCCGGCTCCGGGTCGGCGGACGCGGGTTCGGTGCACGAGATCAAGAACACGAAGGAGGCCGCACATGCCGGCTGAGTCAGGACAGGCAGTGAACACGGGGAACGCCGCGATGACAGAGCCGAAGCCCTCGAGGCTGGAAACCCTCAGCGTGGGCCTGGTCGGTGCGCGGGGCTACGTGGGAGTCGAGCTGCTCGAGATCATCGGGTCGCACCCGCTGCTCGATCTCGCGTATGCATCGTCGCGGCTGTTCGAGGGCGCGCCGATCAGCGAGCACGCGAAGGTGTCGTTCGGCGGGCGGAAGTTCGAGCACCTGACCCCCGAGAACGTCGTCGAGCGGAACGCGGACATCGTGATCCTTGCGCTCCCGGACGCGGCGGCGACGCCGTTCGTGCAGGCGATCGAGGCGAGCGCGAACAAGCCAAGGCTCATCGTAGACCTGAGCGCGGACTATCGCTTCACCGACGAGTGGGCGTACGGGCTCGCGGAGCACAACCGCGAGAACCTGAAGGGCGCCACGCGGATCAGCAACCCGGGGTGCTACGCGACGGCGGCGCAGCTCGTGCTCCGGCCCTTGCTGCCCATGCTCGCGGATGTGCCCAACTGCTTCGGTGTCTCGGGCTACTCGGGCGCGGGCAAGAAGCGGTCGGACCGCAACGACCACCGGGCGCTCGCGAACGGGATCCTGCCGTACAAGCTGGTGAACCACACGCACGAGCGCGAGATCGCGCGGCACCTCGATCGGTCGGTTCGGTTCAGCCCGCACGTCGCGCCGTACTTCCGGGGCATCTCGATGACCGTGCAGGCGAGGCTGGCCGAGCCGATGAGCGCGCAGGGGCTGAGCGAGATCTACATCGCTGCGTACGACAAGTCTCCGCTGATCGAGATCACCGGGGAGGACACGCCGCGGGTGCAGGAGATCGTTGGCCGGGACGGTGCGGAGATCGGCGGGTTCAGCGTCAACCCCGACCGCCCCGATGAGATCGCGGTGGTCTGCACGATCGACAACCTCCGCAAGGGCGCGGCCTCGCAGGCGATCCAGAACATCAACCTCGCGTTGGGGTATGACGAGCTCACCGGGTTGCAGGCCGGCGATGAGGAGGATGGGGTGTGACCGTGGGAATGAATAACGCGGCGAGTCCGCTGTGGGCGAAGCCGGGCGCGGCGGCGGCCTCGGCGGAAACCGCGGACGCGATGGCGTTCATGAGCCGGGACGATGTGATCCTCGACCGGGAGTTGTTCCCGTTCGACATCCGCGCGACGCGAGCGCACGTCAACGGGCTCGCGTCGATCGGGCTGATCGAGCGTGGCGACGCGGACCGCATCGGCGGTGCGCTCTCGGAACTCGACGAGCGGTTCGCGTCGGGGGCGTTTGTGCTCGACGAGCGGTTCGAGGACGGGCACACCGCGATCGAATCGTTCCTGGTCGAGAAGCTGGGCGAGACGGGCAAGCGGGTGCACCTCGGGCGGTCTCGCAACGACCAGGTCGCTGTTGCGCTCCGGCTCTACATGATGGATGTGCTCGATCGGGCGCGTTCATCGTGCCTTGCGATCGGGCGCGCGGCGCTGGGCGTGGCGCGGGCGCACGAGTTTGACCCGATGCCGGGGTACACGCATCTGCAGCGGGCCGTCCCGTCCACGGTGGGGCTGTGGATGGGGTCGTTCGCGGAGGGGTTCGCGGACTGTGCGGCGTTGTGCGCGCTGACTCGATCGTGGATCGATGCGTCGCCGCTGGGGACGGCCGCGGGGTACGGCGTGAATCTTCCGCTTGCGCGGGAATCTGTCGCTGATGAACTCGGTTTCGCCCGGCTCCAGGTGAACCCGATGGCGGCGCAGTCGTCGCGGGGTCGGCTCGAGCATCAGGTCGTCGCGACGCTGTGGCAGGCGATGCAGGAGGTGCGCCGGCTCGCGTGGGATTACTCGCTGTTCAGCGCCGAGGAGTTCGGGTTCGTGACGCTCGGTGCGGGGTTCGTCACCGGCTCGTCGATCATGCCCATCAAGAAGAACCCGGACATGGCAGAACTGCTCCGCGCCTCGTGCGCGGTCGTGGGCGGGGCGATGGGCGAGATCCAGCAGGCGATGAGCCTGCCCAGCGGGTATCACCGCGATCTGCAGATCACCAAGCCCGCGTTCGTGCGCGCAGCGAAAGTCTCGCTCGAGGCGATGGCGCACATCCCTCGGCTGATCGGGACCGCGACGCTGCACACCGAGCGGATGGCGTCGGCGATGGACCCGGCGATGTTCGCGACCGACCACGCGGTGAAACTCGCCGGGGAGGGTGTGCCATTTCGGGACGCGTACGTGCGGGCCGCGGAGGCGATCGCGGGGATGCGTCCTGCGGACTGCGACGCGGAGACGAGCGTGCGGGCACGGGTGTCGCCGGGTGGGTGCGGCGCGTTGATGCTTGATGCAATCGAGGCCCGGCTGACCGTGTAGGCCGAGCCGAGCCTCGGTTGGGATTCGTGCTGTGATGTCTCGCGGATCCGCCCGTGTCGCCGAGGGAGCGGATCCGGCTGGCGGGTCGTGGTCAGGCGACGCTCTTGCCCTTGATCGCTCGCATCACCATGCTCAGGACGAAGAGCACCAGAAAGATGATGAAGAGGATCTTGGCGATGCTCGCGGCACCGCCGGCGATGCCGCCGAATCCGAGCACTGCGGCGATGATCGCGATGATTAAGAATGTGACTGCCCAACCGAGCATGTTCGTTCCTTTCAAGAGAATTCAGAAGTCGAGAGAGATCGAGGGCGTTGCGGGCCTGCGTCGCTCCCGTGGGTCTCGCGGATCCCGATCGGACCACGCTGCGGACGCGGATGCTTGCGGCTCACCCGTCGACGGCGTCCTCGATTTCGTCGCCGGCATCGTCGATCGCGTCGCCCGTTTCTTCCACCGCGTCATCGATTCCTTCGCCAACTTCCTCGGCTCCGTCGTTGCTGTCGCAGGCCGCGAGCGGGAGTGCGAGGAAGGCGGTGCCGAATGTTGCCGCGATGATCGAGCGGCCTACGGCCGAGTGCCTTAGATCACGAATATGCATAAGATCCTTTCGTTGGAGACGAGAATTGTGAAAGACACCCTATAAGAAGTTTTGTCGAAAATCAAGAAAAAGTTGCTATTGCTGCAAATAGACGGCCGACAAGACATGTGGTAAATTTGCCTAAATCATTGAATAACAGAGATTTAAAACCGACCCGACGATTCTCCGGATCTGGGGATGGTTTTGGGTGGATTGAAGAAAATAGTGTTCAGTTTGTTATGGTTTATGTATTACATTATCTGTCTTGTGCGAGCCGGGGCGGTCCGGGCAACCTGCGGTGCGTCTGGGCGTGCGAGGGAGTCGCCGGGCGGGTGCGTGGCTCTGCAGATCGACCAGATCGGCGCTTGGCGGGGCGAACGACTGGGCGGGTGACGGGTTGGCTGTTTGGCTGTTTGGCTGTTTGGCTGAATGTTGGGTTGGCTGTTGGGGTGGGGCTGTCGCACCGACGCTACGTGTGTTGGTCGGCTGTCGCTGGCTCGGTGTCAAGCACGTGCCGCCTGACGATCCAGTCCTCGTCAGATTCGTGCTGTGCGTCGTCGGTGCTGCCTCGGCGCAGGAGATTCGCGGCGATCCGGGTGAGCGCGTGGAGCGAAAAGCGGGCGGCGCGGGCGGCCCGCACAAGCCGGGGCAAACCCGGTGTGGCTTCGAAACGGACGAGGCGGTAGCCGAGCACGTGGAACAGCTCGCGGCGGAGTATCGCTGCGATCTGCGGGTCGACGAGCAGGTCGTGGGCGTGCCCCGGCCGGTGACGTACGCCGGGCAGGATCTTTGGGAGCATGTGGTGCAGGCGTTCGCTCGCGCGTAGACCCGCGGAGATGCGGAGCCAGGTTCTGCCGACGCGTCGGACGACGAAATACGCGTCGTCGCCGACGCGGATGTCGCGCTGGCGGTTGGGCATGAAGAGCAGTCCCGATTCGGCGGCGAAGAGATCCGCCTCTGCTTGGCGTGCGATGCGCGTTTTGTGCGCGCGCACACGGTCGAACGGCTCGGCGTCCGTATCGGGGATGTAGGGGAGTGCACGCACAGGCTCGCGGTGTCGGATGTCGTAGACGCGGTGGGCGTGGGATCCCGCGGCGCGGCGTGTTGTTTCGATGGGGCGCTCGTCCCGGCACGTGCACGCGTCGGGCGAGATCAGCCCGAGGGCCTCGAGCGCGATCAGCAGGACGGCTTCGAGTGTGTGGGCTGCGAGGGGGCTGTTGTGGCAGCCGCCCTCGACTGTGAGCGCGATGCAGCGGAGCCGTTCGGTGGTGTCGTCCATCAGCAGCCCGCGGAGGTCCTCTTCGATGCCCAGGATGAGCGGGAGCGCGAAGCGCTCCGCGAAGCGGCGGGCCGGGATCGAGTCCTCGACGGCGATGAACGGGGGGCTGTCGGAGGAGGTGGTATGCAGATCGAGGAGGACGATCTCGCCCCGGCTCTCCCGGGCGACGGCGTCGATGGCGTCGCGGAGGGCGTCACGTTCGTCGTGGTCGGGTGTGCGGTGGCCCTGGTCGTCGTGGTGGAACAGGCGGTTGAGGTCGCGTTGCACATAGCGCGGGTTGTTGATCGGTTGCTCGTGATCGAAGGCGAGCGCGGCGAGGTTCCCGCGGAGCGCGACGAACGAGCCCGTCGCGAGCGGGGTGGTCTCGCGCAGGCACCGGTCGATCGCGAGGGACGCGAGGATGCCGGCGGGCTCGTTGCCGTGGAGGCCTCCGACGGCGATGAGCGTGGGGCCGGCGGCCTCTGCGACGTGATGGCAGATTACGCGCCCGTTCTTTGTGACGGGGTCTTGCGCGGCGGGAGAAGCGAGTTCAGTCATGCTTCGTTGTCTTCGAGCAGAGCGCGTTCAAGAAGGCGTTTGGCGATCGAGGTGTAGTCGCGTTCTGAGATCATGCCGACGAGCCGGCCTTCTTCGACCACCGGCAGACAGGAGATCTTATGCCGGCACATCAGCGTGATCGCGTCGATCGACGGCGTCTCGGGAGAGACGGTGACCGGGTCTTTGATCATCACGTCGCGTGCGGCGATCTCGGTGACGCGGGAGGCGGTGTTCTGCTTGGCGAGGATGCGGAGGAGCGTGCGGTAGGAGACGAGGCCCACGAGTTCGTGATCTGCGTTCTCGACGGGGATGTGGCGCAGGCGTTCCCAGTCCATGATCGAAGCGACGAGGTCGATGCATTCGTCCTCGGAGACTGTGAACAGGTCGGTGCTCATGCACTGGGAGACGGTGGCGAACGCGCCGCTGCGGGCCCGCTCGTCGGTGCGCTCGACGAGGGGCCATTCGTGGACGGGCTTGCCCGACCGCTGGTTGGCGAGCATCGCGCCGGTGATGCAGTCGAGGCGTTCGGTCCGCGTGCCCTGGCCGCGCAGGCGGGCGACAGAATCGATGACCCACCTCGCACCGGTGCGTCGCGACGCGACGCGGTGCTCGATGACGGACATGGCGTTGTCGGCGTCGCGGTCATCGATGCCGAGGCGTGCGAGGCCGGCCCGCGCCGCGGGGATGAACGACTCGACGAGCAGCTCGCGCATGGATCGCTCGGTGTCGTCGAGCCAGGTGATGTGGCACGAGAGGCCCTGCTGGGCGGCGGTGACGAAATTGGATCGGGCCTCCCGGAACTCCATGCGCTCGTTGATCTCGGGGAAGGCGTGGGGGCCCTCCGCCATGAGGCCGATCCAGAACGCGGCGTTGGCGACCTCGTCCTCGACGGTCGGGCCCGATGGGAACAGGCGGTTCTCGATGCGGAGGTGCGGCTTGCCGTCGGTGATGCCGTAGCAGGGGCGGATCCAGCGGTAGAGGCTCGAGTTGAAGGCCTGGAGCGCTTTCAGTTTGGGTGCCTTGCCCTCGGCGAGTATGGCGCCGGGGTCCTCGGTGTCGAGCTCGCTGGCGACGATGACCTGCTTGAACCGGGCGACGTCGGCGCGGAAGACTTCGAGCACGGACCTGTTGACCCATGATTCGCCGAAGCGGACGCGACCCAGCATCTCGCGGTGCCCGGCGCCCTTGGACCGGGTGTCGACGACCTGCTGGAAGATCGCGATGCGCGTCTCACGCCACAGGCGCTTGCCGAAAAGGATGGGGCTGTTGACGCTCACGGCGAGCACGGGCGCGGCGATCGCGAGCGCGGTGTTGTAGGCGCTGGCGAACTCGTCGGGGCTGGTCTGGTAGTGGACCTGGAAGCTGGTGTTCACCGATTCGAGCATGACGCTGGGGTGTCGCACCAAGAGTTCGTCGGCGCCCTCGATGTGGAGCTCGAAGTCGGCCCCCCGCATGCGGCGGAGCATGTCGTCGAGGGCGTGGTACCTCCCGTGCGGAGAGAGGTTGTCGCGTGAGAGATCGGAGAGATCGATGGTCGGGCAGATCCCGGTCATGAGCGGGACGACCCCCATCTCGGCCGCGTTGCTCTGGACGGACTGGAATCCATCGATCAGTTGCTGACGCAGTGTGGAGAGGCAGGTGGCACCGACGAGGATCGGGTCGCAGTTGAACTCGAGGTTGAACTTCGCGAGTTCCGGGACGAATCGCGGGTCGTTGATGCGGCCGAGCAACTCCTCGGCCCGGGGCGCGGGGCGGCAGAGCTTGTCGAGCAGCATCAACTCCTGCTCGGCACCGATCCGCCGCTTGTCGGTCTCGAAATGCTTGTTCTCGATCATGCACTCGAGCGCGTCGAGGTCGCGCAGGACCGCCTGGATCGCGCGGCGATGGCTTTCCTCGTTTTCGGCCGGGTTGATCTGCTGTGTGCCCATGAACAAACTCGAATGAGTCGGGAAACCTCAGCCTACCAGATCTTCGCCACCGGCCGACCTCGTTGCGGCTTTTGTTGGTGGGGGGCGTTCGGGGTCCGATAGCACATCGCGTCTCAGATGCGTCTGACGAACCGGGTGGGCGCCTCGGCTCGTGGCTTCCGAAAGGCGGGTCCGCTCCGTTCGCATCGAATCTCGGTGAGGTCGGGCGACAGATAGAGGCGTGTTCGGCCGCGCATCGACGTTGTCGGGACGCGGTCGGTTACTCGACGCCCGCGCATCGCTCGGATTCTGACTCCTCCGCGAGACGGCGCGCTTTGAAGTCTCGGCCCCAGTCCTGCATGCACACGAGGATGGGTTCGAGCGAACGCCCGTACTCCGAGACCTCGTATTCAACGCGTGGGGGGACCTCTGCGTAGACGTGGCGCGAGACGACGCCGTCCGCTTCGAGTTCGCGGAGTTGGAGCGTGATCATGCGCTCCGTGGCGTTGGGCACGAGGCGTCGCAATTCACCGAACCGCTTGCGTCCGCTCAAGAGATGGCAGACGAGCACCGGTTTCCAGCGTCCGCCGATGACGCTCAGTGTCGCCTCGACGTCGCAGCCGGTCTTCCAGTTGTACTTCCTGGCCATGCGGAACTCCGAGCTGTCAAAAACTTCATACTTACATTTTTGTGGGTACTTGCTGAAGTGACAGTGTAGCGATACGGTCCTCCTCGGTCGAATCCACGGGATCCTGAAAAACCAGAGGGCGACACATGATGCCGATCAGAACGTTCAGAACCACCCTGCGTGCCGCGCCGGTGCTCGCGTGTCTTCTCGCCGTGGGTTGCGCGACCTCGCCTCGGACAGGCCTCGATTCAAGGGCGGGCGATCACACGGACGAGGATATCGAGGTGATCCCTGCCTCCGGTGTCCGGTGGGGCGCGTTGAACCCGGCCCGCGGTGCGCATGGCCCGCGCGCCGCCGATCTCTGGGGAGACCGGACCGGCTCGGACGCGACGGGCATGCTGGTCCGGTTTGCCGAAGGCTTCTCTTCGCCGCCTCACATCCACAACACGACCTACCGGGGCGTCGTTCTCGAAGGGCTGATCCACAACGACGATCCGGACGCGGCAGAGTCCTGGATGCCGACCGGGTCGTATTGGACCCAGCCTGCCGGCGAGGTGCACATCACCTCGGCGAAGGGAGACGGACGCCTGGTCTTCATCGAGATCCAGCACGGCCCGTACCTCGTTTTGCCAACCGACGAAGCGACCGACAACGGGGAACGGGCTGTCAATATCCATGCGTCCAACATGGTGTGGTTGGACGCGTCGAGCGCCGCCCGAATCGTCCAGTCGTCCACCGAGCGGCCGGCTGAGGGGCCCAGGGTCTCGTACTTGTGGGGTGACCCGCACGATCAGGATCCCAGCGCGGCGCTCGTCAAACTCCCGGGGGGATTCGCGGGCACGCTGCGAGGCGATGGCCCATCGCTCCGTGTCGTTGTCGTTGAAGGGCAGGTGCATTTCCAACGATCCGGCGAGAACGGTGTTCTGGCGCTCGACCCGGGCAGCTACATCGGTTCACAGAGGGGCGCGTCTCAGCGCATTTCGCTCGGAACGGATAGTCCGTGTGTCCTCTACGTCCGCGCTGAGGGTGCTCTGGAAATCAGCACGGGTTTGCCCCGGTAAACGCCGCGAACTCCTCCACAAATCACGGTGTCGATTCAAGTGGACTCTCAATCAGAGAATCCATCGAACAACCTCAAGGATTCCGACCATGGATGCAATGCTCATCAAGGCCTATGGCGAGGACGCCGAGTTCGAAGCCGCCGAAGTTCAAACCCCCGGGGTCAAGGAGGGCCATGTGCTCGTCAAGATCGCGGCGTCCAGCGTCAACACCGTTGACACCATGATCCGGAGGATGGGCAGTGATCTTCCGCTCTCGCCGGAAGCCCCCGCGATCCTCGGCATGGACTTCGCCGGCACGATCGAGGCGATCGGTGAGGGGGTGGACGGGTACTCGATCGGCGACGAGGTCTACGGGTGCGCGGGCGGCCTCGCCGACCTGCCGGGGACCCTCGCCGAGTTCATCGTCGCGGACGCCAACCTCATGGCGCACAAGCCGAAGAACCTGTCGATGCGGGAAGCCGCGGCGTTGCCCCTGGTCGCGATCACCGCGTACGAGGGTCTCCACCGCGCCGGCATCGCTGCCGGGCAGAAAGTCCTTGTCCACGGCGGTTCCGGCGGCGTGGGGCACGTCGCGCTCCAGCTCGCCAGGCACTTCGGCGCGGATGTCTATTCCACGGGTGGCGGCGATCGGCAGATGGCGTTGATCGGCGAGCTCGGCGCGACACCCATCAACTACAAGGCAGAGAGTGTTGAGCAGTACACCGCCGCGCACACCGACGGCGCGGGATTCGATCTGGTGTTCGACTCTGTCGGCGGCGCCAACCTGCTGAATTCGTTCGAGGCCGCGGCACTGAACGGCCAGATCGCGACCACGGTGTCGCTCTGTGAGCTGGACCTTTCGGGGGCCCATTTCAAGGGTCTGTCGCTGCATGTTGTCTTCATGCTCATCCCGATGCTGCACAACCACAAGCGGGAAGCGCACGCCGAGATCCTGCGCAACATTGCACGGATCGTGGAGTCGGGGGCGCTCAGGCCCGTTCTCGACGAGTCGAGTTTCTCGCTGGATCAGGCCGGGGAGGCGTACGCCCGCTTGGAGAGCGGGAAGGCGATGGGCAAGGTCGTCATCAGCCACTGATCTCGATCGGGCATCGGATCCCGGAAAAAGGATCGTTGGTGTCACCCTGGCAACCGGCAGAGACGCGGTGCCGCTGAACTCAGGGTCGCAGCCGTCAGCGCTGCCGTGCGCGGGCGCCCCGAATTCCTCAGCGGTGTCCGCATTCCGGCAATCTCTGGTGTCAGACGAGCCGGTTCTGTGGTGGCACGCCGAGGATGTTCCCGCCAGCGCACACAGGCGCAAGGACGAGATTATCCGACTGAGTCGCCAACTCGCTAGGTATGCACCGAGCACGCTGATGCGACCATTGCTCCGGCCGAAACGGAATGACAGGACCGCCGCGCAATGTATCGCGGTCCGGATCGGTCGATGGAGCCCAAGAACACAGGCGGCGACCTCAGCGTCACTCAGCCCCTGGCGGACCTTCTCTTTCGCTGGGCTTCGTCCAGCTGTCTGGAAGCACGCGCCGGGTCAGGTGCGACAAGCGAGCGACGATCACGCCGCGGAGCTACCCGGCTTCAGTCGCGGGAGGATCGAGTTCAAGTTCGCGTTTGTGCACGGTCGCATCGCCGACAGGCTGGGTCGTGTCCGGGAGCGCCGGCGACGGGTCTTCCACGCTGTCGATGTGGTTGAGCACCTGTCCGAGCTGGTGCCAGGTCTCGAACACGTGCATCCCCGAGTTCCGGCTCAGATCCTCGAAGACGCGGATGCCGCGGACGCTGTTGCCCCGCTCATCCACCGGCGGCGAGTAGACGCAGATGCCGAACTGGCCCGGCACGACCGCGATGATCCCGCCCGACACGCCCGATTTGGCAGGCAGCCCGACGGTGTACGCCCACTCCCCGGCGTAGTTGTACATGCCGCAGGTGTGCATCACCGTCAGCACGTCGCGGATGTACTCGCGCTGCACCGCCCGCTCCTCGGTTTTGGGATTGATCCCGGCGTTCGCGAGCGTCGCGGCCATGGTTGCCATATCGCGCGCCGTGACGACGACCGAGCACTGCTTGAAGTACAAGTCGAGGATCTCCTCGACCTCCCGGTCGAGGATGCCGAAGTTGAGCATGAGGTGGGCCATCGCTCGGTTGCGATGCCCCGTGGTCCGCTCGGACTCGAAGACCGCGTCGTCGATCATCGGGCGGCGTCCCATCGTTCGCCTGAGCATCTCGAGCATCCGGTCGAGGCGGTGGCCCGGCGTGTCGCCCGCGATCATCGAGGTCACCGCGATCGCCCCGGCGTTGACCATGGGGTTGTGCGGCCGGTTGTTGGCGTCGAGACCGATGATGCTGTCGAACGAGTCGCCGGAAGGCTCGACGCCGACGCGTTGCATCACATGCTCGCGTCCGCGGTCCGCCAGCGCCAAGGCGTGCGTGAACGGCTTGGAGAGCGACTGGATCGTGAACGTGCGTTCATGATCGCCGACCTCGAAGACCTCGCCCTCAACGGTCACGATGCTGATCGCGAAGCAGGCCGGATCAGCCTTTGCCAGCTCGGGGATGTAATCGGCGATCCGTCCGTCGTTGCAGCCGCGGTACCGCACGTGCAACGCGTGCAGAGCACGCATGACACGCGCCCGATCTGGGGCGATTCCCCGCGTTGTGTTCTCGATCGGCTGCTGCGTCATTCGGACCTCGCAAGAGCGTAGGTGCCACTCTAGCGAAATCCCGTTCGTCGCTGGGGGACCAACGGCAGGATGCGCGGTCTGATGAGGTGGCACACTCTCCGATGCTCGCCGGGGTCGCTAGTACTCTTGAGAATCGGGGTGACAGGACAACGGTTGAGTTTTTCACAGCCCAGATCAACCGCTGGACCCACGACACTCGGATCCTCGTGTGGCGCCACGTGGCACGGGACGATCCTCGGAAGGGGGCGAATCAGTCCTCCTGCGGCCCGGGTGTCCGATGATGGATGGCATCGAACACAAGGGCGTGATCGTCGCCATCGACCGCCCATTCGCGAGTTCGAAGTGTTCCATCCGATTCAAAGTCGAAACGAACGAGTCGACGATCGCTTGTCTCGCCCTCATGCCGCGTCAGGTCGAGTTCCAGATCGCGGTCTTCAAGCATGGTCACACCGCCTTCGTACACCCCGCCCGAAGCCGACAGTGCCAGACAGCGCAGCTCGTTGGTCCCGACATGGTGGTAGAAGTACGCATCGAGCAGATGCCCGGGCTTGTCGGACTCGGATGATCCCGCCACGCGCAGAGCGACAACATCGAGGTACTCCATCCACTCGAAGTCTGAGAGAACGAGGATCGCCCCACCATCCTCCCGGCTCTCCCACTGACCCAGAAAAGGCACGAACGCCCGGATGTTCCTCGAGGGTGTCGGCACCTGGCCCGGCGCGGGCACCGGTGATGCACGCTGTTCCATGAAACGCACATAGTCCCACTCGGCGAGCGGTGCCAGGCCGAGGCCGCTGTCTTCGAGCAGAACCTCGCGGTACTTGTCAGGGCCGTCGAAGGTCCAGCGCGTCGCCAACGTCCGGTGAGCCCGAGGCTGGTGGAGCCCGATGGAGGCAGCGGCGGTTTCGCCATCGAACTCGAACGTGCCCTCCCCGACGCCACGGCCGATACCGGGAATGTCTGGGTGAAAACTCAGCAGATGGATCTTTCGACGATCCGGGCGCCAGTAGTAGATCACCAGCTCACGCCAAGGGTTGCCGTCGCCGTCGGACCCCACGCGATGCGCGAGAATGGAGTGACGGCCCGGTCCCCATCGCCATGTTGTGGCATGGACCGTGCCGAGTCGCCACTCGCCAGCCTCCATGCGAGCGAAGCCCGCCATCGGCTCCGGCACCGCCGCGGGCTCACTCGACAGCGTCTCGTCCGAGTCCACACCTTGTGCGGAGGCGTCCACCACCCGGGTGCCGAGGGACAAGATCGCGAACAGCACGAAACAGGAACGACACCCGGGTCGCGGCGCTCGTGCAAGAAAAGCTCGGATTTGCATGGGTTCTGGTACCCGGCGCCTCGCGGGTTGTTGCGAGCAGCGCGATCCAGAAATCGATTCAACCATGGAGAACACGGTCTATCGCTTCGAATCGGGGTGACAGGACACCAGTTGAACTTTCTGCCGCCCAGATCGGGCTCTGGAGTCTGGAAACGAAGACTCTGGCTTAACAGTGAGATCCGACACGCTCAGAACTCCGCTAAGCCCCGCGGAGATTCTTATCGCTCAGTCGGCCACTTTGGTCGATCGTCGCAGCCCATGCCCTCGTCAATGGACGGGCCAACTCGGCGGGAGTCTGACCGAGCGATCAGCAAAAGACGCCGAGATCCTCATTCCAGATTCTCGGCCAGCCACCACATCTCGGTCTTTGTGTTAAATCTGCTTGACATCATGATTGCTCTGCATTACAGTGTGTTCGATGGAACGAACACCAAGAAAGCGATATGCCTCATGAGTCATCAGGAACGCGCCAGCGTCGTTGCGATCGCCATCTGCCTTTTGCTGAATGGGTACATATCTGTTCGGCTGTGGGATCTCTTTGAGACCGGAGCCCTGTCTGGCGAGAACGCGCCGATGGTGTGGGCGCGGGCCATCGTTTGGGTCGTCCCCGCTGCAATCGCACTCACTGTTCTTTCGAACATCGGCTTTGCGATTGTGACGAGAGGCCGCAAGCAGAAGATTAATACCGATGAACGAGATCATCTGTACAGGTCTCGCGGGATGTGCATCACGCTATTCGTCTTCGCATTTGGGTTCGTTGGGATGCTGATTGGGCTTGCCACAGGCTGGTCAGTGGTCATCGCGCTGACACTCTTGTACGCAGCAGCCGCGTTAGGCGACTTGGCCGGCCAATGCGTGCGGCTCGCCAGCTACCGGATCGGCTGCTGAGATGGCCGAACTGCGAATTTCGAACACAATCCGTCGCTTGCGATTCGAGAATGATGAGATGACGCAGCAGGCGCTAGCAGATGCCGTCGGGTGTACTCGCCAAACCATTGCAGCTATTGAGAAAGCAAAGTACTCGCCGAGTCTTGAACTCGCTGTGCGAATCGCTATGGCTTTTGGACAGCCTCTAAGCGAAGTATTCACGTTTGAGAGCGACGGAATGGAGATTGAAATTTCGCGTGACTCTCATCGGAACCCGGCTCGATAAGACGGACATTCGTGAACCTCGTCCTTGTGACTGTTCTGCAACGTCGATGCGTTCAGAACGGGCGATTATGCCATGTATTTTTCACCCAGACGATCCTTCAAGACGGCGATTCATTTCCATGGAGAACTGATATGAACCTGACCAAGTGCCTTGGAGTCATTCTAGCGTGTACCGCCATCACAGGCTGCGCATCGAGAAACTATGATTTTCTAGCTGTTGAGCACGGGCCATCACGGATTCCTCAACTCGCTGAGGATCTTGACCGCCTCGGCGCCGAGGGCGACAACGATGAGAACGAACTACACGATTTTAGAGCCGTGCCATTCGTGCATACACACCTGCATGTCTTCGCAGAGAGCGATGACAGAAAAGAGCCCGCTGGCTACATCGAGGCTGAGTTCGATGCAGCCCTCCCGTTGTTTGGGTTCGTGAACGGCACAGTCAGTCATTACAACGAACAGTTCCAACCCATCACGCGCCACGAACTCGACTCAGCATTCTGGGGCGCATTCCGGAAACATCGTGAGTTCGTTGCGACACGGGAAGGTCTACGTGAGTCTGTTCGCCACACAGCCTTGTGGATATTCAGCTGGAAGGGCAAAGATATCTGGCATCCTGCAGGAATGAACTGGGACAAAGAACATGCCCGCACCGCTCAACATGACGCCTGGAGACAGAGCGCGACAAAGGAGTGATGACATGAGGCTACAAAGATCGGAATGGATCGTTGTAATCAGCTTGCTCCTGTTGAGCTTCATCCCATGTGTCGGCGGTACGATCCGGCTGATCGAGGTAAGTTTAGGTGCGTCATTTCAGTTTCTGCCCCACAAGCCAATGATAAGCGCCGCTCCAATCCCCGTTCAGGTTCATCTCGCAACCGCCATTCCATATTGTGTTTTTGGAATCGTTCAGTTTCTCCCGAGCGTTCGACAACGACATCCGAAGCTACATCGAGTCTTAGGCAGGGGGCTGGCCCTTGCCGGCATTGCCTCTGTCTTGTCCGCGTTGTGGATGACTCATTTCTACGTGTATCCAGTCGAAGACCAGTCGAACCTGCTATATGCGGTACGACTTACCGTTGGGTTCTCGATGCTGGGATGCTTCTACCTGGGCGTGACCCACGCGATGAAGAAGTCCATCGGGCGGCATCGGGCTTGGATGATTCGAGCGTACGCTCTGGGCCAAGGTGCCGGCTCACAATCGCTGATAGGTATCCTGTGGGTCTTAATGGCTGGCGAGATTAACGGGAGCCCACGAGATTTCGTGATGACAGCAGGCTGGGTGATCAACGCTCTCGTAGCAGAGGGCATCATCCGCAAGATGGGCCTGAACGCTCCGGATCGTGAGCCATTTCAACTCGGTCCGATGCCATCCAAGATGACAGAACTGGATTGATCAGCCCATAATCTTTTACGACCCCGGCGATCGCCGGGGTCATAAACGACTGAAAAATCGGGGTGACAGGACACCAGTTGAACTTTTTGCGGCTCAGATCGGCCTCTGGAGCCTGGGAACAAGGTTTTTGGTTTCGCGGTGAAATCATGGGAAGTGGTAGGAGAGCTATCGATGCGTTGCTCGCCGATGCATGAGGACTCATCCCGCCGGCATTACAAGAACTCCCCCTGAGCCACAGTACCTGTGGGTACATCTGGGAACGCCTTCCGGTACGCATCCTTGAGCGCGATGCGTCCTTGCTCGAAGACCCAGAGGTCGACCCCCTCGATCAGACTGGGGTTTCCGAGATGATCCCGCCCGCGATACGCCCATGATGAAATACCCTGGTTCCCGTCGATGAGAATCAATGGTTTGTCAGGTGGCGATGCACCGAGGGCGGACTCCGTTGCCATAACACGCTCAAATGCAGCGCGCACCTCCGCCTGTCCATGATGGGCTTCCCCTGGCCCAGGGCCTGTCGATGCACGATACACGGGATTCTCTGTCAGCAACTTCATCAGCCCATCAACATCCCCGTCGCTCCATCGTGCGTTGAACGCCTCAATGACTGCCCTGTGGTTACACCGCCCATTGGCATCCGCGCCTGGAATGTGTTCTCCACTCGAATCCGACAAGTAGGTGTCATACCGGGCAGGATCCGTAGGCGCATGAAGCACGTGCCGCACATACGCTTCGCGCTCATGAGCGATCACGCGGAGTTCCCAGACGCACGCGGAAGGTCCATCCGCATCGACAGGAGCGAACACATCAGGCGTGTCGAGCGAGGCACTGAGTGTCACTTGATGCAGAAGCTCGTGATTCCACAGGTTGATGAGCAGCCAGATCGCGTCCTCGCCCGCGTGCATCACCACGAATCCAACCGATGGCTCGATTGCCACGGCTGCGAGGTGTCTGTCTACGGTCGCTTCGGCACCTGCCCGGATCTCACTCGCAACCTCTACTCCAGTGAGCGTGATCTCATAGCGTTTCAGACGCCATCCCTGGCGATCGTCGGTACCGACAAACCTCGTGGGTCGTTCCGTGAATTGAGCTTTGATCCGCGTCATAAAGCCTCGCCTCCTACTGGGCCGTAGAACATCACCCAAGTTGCGAAATCATCAGAGAAGTCCATAAAGCGATGGTCATCCCCTGCGGGCACAAAGATCACATCCCCAGGCTTGAACGCCTCGCGCTCGCCGTTGTGCTCGAACAGACCCGATCCACTGGCGATGAAGTAGATCTCATCCCTGTTGTGCGGCTGCTGCAGATCGACCTTGTCCGGCTTGCAGATCTCGATCTCGAGCGAGCCATGATGGAACAGGCTGATGAAGTTTGCCTCGTGACATGGCTTTGAAAAGCCGGCACGATGCC
>DDFO01000046.1:49407-49861 GCA_002337215.1 Phycisphaerales bacterium UBA1926
GTTGAAAAGCCGGCACGATGCCGGGCGAGCAGTTGCTGCGCGGTTTCAATTGTGAGTTTCATGCCCGGACCTCCGCGGCTGAATCTCGGGTGATGTCTCTTGCTGGTGTTTCTGGCATTGAGCGGTCCTTCCTGCATGTGATGCCTTAAGTATCTGTCATCGGACACAAAAAACGAGTGGCACGAATGACTATTGTCGATAGAATACTGCCATGTCGCGAGACCCTTGGACTGTTGCGATCGTGGCCTACGACGGTCTGTGCACCTTTGAGTTCGGGTGCATGGCCGAGTTATTCGGTACTTCACAGCCTGAAATCGATCCGTGGTACACGCTGCGGGTGTGCTCGGTAACGCCGGGTCCGAACAAAGCCGCGGGAGGCTTCAAGATCACCGCTCCGTACACGCTCCGGGCGCTCGACCGCGCGGGCACGATCATCATCCCAGGCTGGCGGCGG
>DDFO01000046.1:49945-64334 GCA_002337215.1 Phycisphaerales bacterium UBA1926
CTCACGGAAGTGCCGGAATCGCTGCTCAGGAAGATCCGTCGCGCACACACCGACGGAGCACGATTGGTCTCGGTTTGCTCCGGCGCGTTCGTGCTCGCGGCCGCGGGAGTGCTTGATGGGCTCCGTGCAACAACACACTGGGCCTACGCCGAGGAACTCGCCGAATCATTCCCGACGCTCACCATCGATCCGGATGTACTCTACGTTGACGAGGGCAACGTGCTCACGTCGGCCGGGAGCGCCGCGGGGCTCGATCTTGGTCTTCACCTCATCAGACGTGACTGCGGAGCAAGCGTTGCAAACGCGATCGCGAGGAAGCTCGTCATTCCGCCGCACCGCGACGGTGGGCAGCAGCAATTCATCGATGTTCCTATCGATGTAGCGCCGGACGACGTGAAGCTCGCGTCACTTCTCGACGACATTCGCCAAAGTCTCACGCATCCGCACACAGTCGATTCGCTTGCGCGTCGCGCACACATGTCGCCCCGTACATTCGCACGCCGGTTCAAGGCCGTGACCGGGACCACGCCGCACC
Source organism: Phycisphaerales bacterium UBA1926 (assembly GCA_002337215.1). GTDB lineage: Bacteria > Planctomycetota > Phycisphaerae > Phycisphaerales > UBA1924 > UBA1926. The sequence continues at coordinate 50,481 of DDFO01000046.1, forward strand.
GATGGCTCACGCACGAGCGCGTTCGACGCGCACAGATGATCTTGGAATCTGGAGCCACCGATATCGAAACCGTTGCGAGATCAGCAGGATTCGCGGATGCCCAACTCCTCAGGCTGCACTTCAAGCGAATTGTTGGAACGAGCCCAACGGCATACTGCAAGTCATTCCGCGGCGCTCATGCCTGACAGTTACGCGATTCATCTCGGGTTCGACAAAATGACTGGAACCCTGGGATGGCGGGACACGTTTGAACCCGCCGTAAACAACGCCGGCCTCTGCACTTGCCGAGGCCGGTGATCTTGTTAATCGGGGTGAGAGGACACCAGTTGAACTTTTCGCAGCTCAGATCGGTCTTTGGAGCTTGGAAACGCGGTTTCTGGTTTCACCGTGAATCTCGGGTGTGGCAGGGCCGACGGAGACTCGCGCTGGTAACGCGCCAGGGCGGCTGTCGTCGATCGAGCCCAAAGCATCGAACCGCCACGGTCAGCAGAGGCTGCCCCGCGTACGCTGGAGATTATGAGCAAGAAGGACGAGAAAGCTCGACGGAGGATAAGGGAGAAGCGAGCCAAGGCTAATGCCAGAAAGCGGCGCGCCCTAGGTTCAGAAGCGAAGAAACGCTCCGGAAAGGCGGATGAAGCACCGGCTCGCAGCATGACTGAGAATCCTCGATTCAATCGACGTGAGTCGGCGATCGAGCACTACTACTACGAGGACTACGGCACCAAGGGAGTCGGCCACGCCGAGTATGCGGGCTGGATCAAGTGCCGCCTTCTCCATGGTCATGGCTACTCGCTGATCGTCCCCGATCAACTCTATCTGGAGCACAATGGACTACACTGGATTCAGCCGCTGGCTTTCGGGCCAAACATGCTTACGAAACTCGACGAGACCGCGGTGGTCTGTAACCTCAATGTGGATATCTCGTGTCGGCACCGTCTCGACGTGCGATTCTTCAACCATGATCATGTTGCCGATCTGCCCGACGGCTCCCAACTTTTCCGATGCCAGATCAGAGGCGTTGCAGACCTCCCATCCTTCGCAACTGGTGAGGCCCGCTGGGGCTGCAACGGACGACCGTATCTTCAGCTGTTCCACCATACGACGGCCTCCACTGTGCCCCTGATCATCAACTCAGGACACTTCCGGACCGGTGCGTGGAACATCCAAGGCTCCAGCAAAGAGCTAAAGAACGTGGCGTACGCCTATTTCACGCCGCTGGACGCCATTCGCACGGACGGTGATTTGAAGCGGATCGGCATGTCGATCGCAGGGACAATCGAGCTTCGACGGGACGGATTCACCCCACCCCCGTTGCTCATGCCCGCTTACTTGGAGACCTTCAAGAACGATATTCTCCAATTGCCAGTTTACAAATGCGACCCGTCAAAGAGAGAGGCCTCAATCAAGCTGTGGATCGACGCCGCCGCGCTGGCTCCGCAGCATGTCTACCGACACGACGAAGGGGGGCCGGTCTACTACGAGCTACCGCACGCTTTCATTCATCGTGTTGGCACGGTGCCGGGTCAGACACTGGTGTTCGATGCTGATCGAAGTATTCATGATCAGAATGGACTCAAGAGGTTCGACTACGCCGTGGTTGGTGACTGCACGACCTTGGCGGGCCTCGCGGCACCGTACGACGAAGAGGACACAACCCATGTGCTGAAAGTCGAGAGGATTCCAGCAGGATCCACGATGCTGGACTTCTGGTTTGACCGGGGCAACACGGACTTGTTCAGTGGCAAGAAAGTGGAACTACAGGAGTTTCACCCACAGAAGGAGTCCGAGGATCCAGCCTGACAGTAGAGCCAGATCCGCACGGCGGATTTATGCTGAGGTGATGAATGCCGAATGACATCTCCGAAGAGCTCCGAGACCTCGCGGCACGTGCGCTGGACTCGCTCAGCACTCGCCTCCCAGCATCTTCAAGCGATCGCCTCTTGCTATTCATCGAGGCAATGCGTGCTGTCGACTATGAGACCGTCGCGCGATCTCTCCTCCGGTCGGGAGAGCAGAACTCGCCCAGCACCTTCGACTTCATCATGTGGGGTTGGAAGTACATTGCCGCACGTTGCCTTTCGCCACTACAGACAAGAAACGCATTCCCGCTAATGGAGAGTACGCCGCGGTCACGCGCCACGGCCCTTGCCTTCCTGCAACAATTTGGACAAATCGACCTCGTGAAACGCACTGCCGACATGGCTGCCAATGGCCTAATCCATGCGGAACGCACTTCATCCGGATACGCATTTACGTGTGCGCCACATACTCTAGCCCAGCATATCGATACACTTGAATTTTCATCACTACAACAGTTCGACTCTTGGGCGTCCACCGACATCGCAGCTTCATACAACGGCTGGACACTTCTTGACTTCACGCACACCAATGACATTGCCAATGCCCCCGGGGCTTTCCTTGGACGCCGCAGCACTCCACTAGAGCATTGGAGGCGTGACGACATTGACGATCTCATGCTTCCGTTGTTGCGGCCTTGGAACTCCGGACGCGGCATGATGATTGCGTACGATGCTCAACCAGAGGTCGACGAGCACTTTCTTGCCGAGTCATGGGAGTTTCTCGAGCAATGCCGCGCAGAGGTCGGCCTCCATCCTGACCTAGAGCTCGAAGGCGTTAGCAACAGCATTATCATGGCTGTTGCGGGTGTCATCATTAGCATACACATGAAGCACATTCGATTCTGCTTGCTCGCAAGAAAGCAGAACATGCCTGTGTCATTGCAGCAGAGCTTCACCATCTGGTCTCCAGAGGATGAGCTAATCCAAGGGATCGCCGACTGGAGCTCACTGCCGCATGACCAAGTCAAGCGAGCAATAGGCCTGCTAACCCTGCGCGCAAGCGAATCATCTCTTCTTGAAAGCCAGCCGCTGGTTCCAATCCCTCTGCTCATCAGCCTAAACAACAACACGCTTGTTCGGCCAGTTGGGAGCTTGGGCCGCAACCCAATGATCGCCACATCTGGTCTGTGGCATGCACGCGATCCCAAAGTACAGCACGTCGTGCAAGAGCACCGAGAGGACTGGCAGCGCCAAGACCTGTACGCCATGTTTCAGGGCCGGAGATATGTACGCGTCGACGGCTCTGTACGACTTCGCGATGAAAGTGGCCGAACGACCACAGACGTGGATGCAGCCATATTGGACACGACCAGCGGCGACCTGGCCTTGTTCCAACTGAAGTGGCAAGACACTCTGTCGAATGACGTTCGCTCTTTGAGAAGCCGAGCAAGCAATCTGGTTAAGCAGATTGATGATTGGGCCGAGAGGGTTGGCCGTTGGCTGGACGGGTGCAGCATGGATCAAGTGATGACCTCATTCCGCCTGAGTGCTTCGCGCAGGGAGTATGTACGAGCAATCGGGCTCTTCGCCGTTTCACAGTCTCTGGCACGAGCAGATGCCTTCGGCTTTGCGTTCGAGAACCAGAGCGTTGCTACTGCCAATATGCCTCAGTTGATGAGGGTCCGTCGCGAAGTTGGCCCAGTTCCCGATGTGTTTCCGAGAATGCACTCTGTCCTCCGATTGGAAGCAACACGGGCCATCGAAAGCACTCCGATTCGTACTACGATGGAGGTTGCGGGTCGTACTCTCGTCTATCACGATCTCTGGAGAGCGTTCCCAGACACTTTCGATGAAGACGCAGAACCGCAGACAACCGGCTAGCTTCACGAGCTTGCTGCGACAACTAGACTCTGCGCCGCCGATCTCAACAAGCAACCCTGGCTAATGCCAACGACGAGAACCCTATCCGTCGGCATGATCTGTGCAACCGAAGCGAAGCATCGCGCGGACATCTTCGACGGTATATGGGGGCGTCCGGCGATGCACCATCGCATGGCAGTTCGAACACAGTGGCACGAGATCTGAATCCGGATCAACAACCGTTCCGGGAGCTATGCCGGACACGGGTTCGAGGTGATGCACTTCGATGAACCCGACGCCCACCTCGCCGTAATGTGCGCCAAAGTCGAACCCACACGCTTTACAGACGGCGCCGTGAATCTCGATGCACGCCGCACGATTAATCGCGCTTCGCTCGTATCGATTGACCTCAGCTCGTATCAACGCACCCTCTTCTTCTCCGTTCGCTTTCTCTTCGATCGGCAAGAGTGAAAGGGCAAGACCAAGCATGCGCCCTCCCCACAGGGCCGCAACCTGATCGATTTGCCGGGCCTCGTTGTGGTCGATTGCGACTGGACTACGCTGCAGATTCATCGCGAGAGACTGCCAATTCGCTGGCCACTCTTGATCGGCAAGCGGATCCGCTGACACCCCGTTCAGCTGGAACACGAGCGTGGCACCGTCCGATTGGATTGCCCTAGCAAACGCGTGAAACGCCGCACGCTGTTGCGGTCCTGCCGACTGCATTCCCGCGACTAGGCCCGCGGCGAAGTTCCCTGGTACAAAGGCGACCTCTACAGAACGCCACCCGATGAGCACTTCGATAGCAAATCCTTGCGTAAGATCAATGTCGTCCGGGAACACACGACATCGCTCGCCTTCAGAACTTGCATGGGCCACGCCCCGAAGCGGCAAGCCAAAACGATCTGTCAGAACTCCGGCAACTGACGTGGCATCAATCATTCACGCCATCCTCAGCGTCGAGATCAGGCTCGGGCAGATCCTCGACCAAGGCCCTGAGAATCCGAGACACTTCGAATCTGAGCTCCTTGAAGTGTTTCTTCGTTGTCTCGCTGATCGTGCCCAGCTCAGCCTCCGCAAGTGACCACAAGAGAGAGTCCATTCCCTGAATCGTCACGCCGGAAGCTAGGTTCGGCACATAGACCTTGCTGTAGTACGGGTGCCCAGTATTGATCTGCACAGCATGATGGCTGTCAATTAGACAGGGCTCCCAAAGAATGCCATCGTCCAGCGTGGGAACAGGATCGACGCTGAGCTGACCCGGCTCTGTCGCAGTGGAGATTGGCAGCTTTAGACGTATCTTGCCCTTCCTGTTCTCAATCTCGACTTCGCTGTTCTCTACATCCGTTATGCTGACGTTTGCCATTCGGAGGTCTCCCTCCTTGGCACCAATGCTTGCGTTCGAGTCCGCATGGGCATTCTCGGCCTTGTCTTGGGCTTTCTTGCGCTGACCCTTGCGGTAGCGCTCGTTCGCTGCGTTCCGCGGCGCGGGAATGAACTTGTCCCTTACCCAGTTGAAGAGCTCATCGTTGAGCAGGATGCGGGATTTTTTGATGTCGACATGGAAGGCGCTGTCAAGCGTATGGTCGAACGAAAATTCGACACGCAGCAGCGTCAGGTGAGGTTCTTTGCTGAACATGCCGAGCCAATCGTGAGGATGGATCAGCCGGTTTTCTCGGTAGATATACATGCCCTGCATTTGGTTGCTGAGACGTGCTTCGCGAACATCCGCATCACTTGAGAACTGCTCGCGCCTTGGAAGGATGTAGGCACGGATCGTAAATTGTGCCTCAGTACCGTCGCCGATATCGACTGGCATCGTCTCTTCCGCCACCATCTCAGTGCCTGGGATATGGGGGCAGAACGGGTTCCACGGATTCACTTGAGCGCCATTGATGTACATTACGACGTTCCGTGCGCGGTTGTCTGTTGCATCAAGGAATCGTTGGTAGATCATTGCGGCGTGCTGTTCGAACCCGCCCCGGATCTTTTCTACAGCCTTGCGTGCCGCGGCACCGCCGGGGTTCTTGTAATCCGGTAGCAGTCGGTCAACATTCTCCCAAATGACAAGCGTGCCCGGGCCGCCGTGCGCTGTCTTGTCAAGCTGTCTGATCTCTGTCGTGGACGCGTCATCGATCAATAGCTCCCATTTGTTGACCTTTCTGACGTGGTCAAGATCCCAAGTTGCTTTGAGGGGTACAGCGCCGTTCTCGCTGCGAGTAATGACCGAGAGATGACGACTGAATGCGGTAGAGGCAGTCTTCAGGCCAAGCCCGAACTTGCCCAAGCGGCTGGCTGCCTTATTGCCAATCTGTGCTCCGTATGTCATTGCGTTGAGCAGAGTCGTCCGATCCATACCGTAGCCGTCATCCGCTACCGTGATGACGACGTCGCCGTCAGTGTCCATGTTCAGTTCGATGTCGACACGACCCGCCTCTGCATCTATGGAATTATCAACGATATCGGCAAGAGCGGTATTGAAGTCGTAGCCCGTATCCCTGAGACCCTCAATAAGTCGGGATGGGATCGGAGGGAGTGTGTGTGTTTCACTCATGTGGTCTTCTCCTTGCCGGCGGATTTTACCGAATTGCAACTACTCGCCAAGTCGTTCCGAGTTTGAGTCGTTTACTGTTGTCCGGATGGCTACCACGTTGGTAGGTCATCGTGTAAACGGGCCCATCACGATGGAGCGTGAGTATATTGCCGGCTTTCAGGTTGGCCGCGCGGATGAAGGGAGTCATGCGCGTCAGTCTGTACTCGTTTCGAGTACCGCCAAAGTAGCGGTTGTTGTAGTAGATAAAGGCGAACTCCCACTTCTCGCCAGCCGGATCAGTGAACCGGAGATGATGCCGGGGGTTCTTCACACTCGCATTCAGCGGTGGGAAGAAAGCGAGGATCAGTTCATCCTTCGGAATCAGGATGCCAGCCTGGTGACCACCGGTTTCGCCAGTGTCATTACGACTGAGCTCCTTCGTGATGGCGGCTGGCCGCTCAGCGGGCATAGGCATCACCCTCCGGGCGGACGGGCGAGAGCTCGATTACCCGCAGAATGTCTGCCACGTCATCCTCCGCTCCTTGGACGCCAACGACCGCCTGTCCAGCAATGTCCCGTTTGCGTGCGACGCGCTGATCGATGACTTCCTCGATCGTATTCGCGTGGTAGAGTCGATGGACAGTTACCGGCTTATCCTGTCCCCTGCGATAGGCGCGCGCAGTAGCTTGATCCTCTACAGCGGGATTCCACTCAAGGTTATAATGGATCACATGGCTGGCAGCGGTGATATTCAACCCAACTCCAGCGGCTTTTGGGTTGAGGATGAGAATTGCGCCTGCAGGGGTGTTTTCAAATGCGTCGATGGCTGGCTGACGGTCGGAAATGGAAGTGCGTCCGTCGATCATGGAACAGGGAACATGGAATCTACGCGGCAGGTTGGCAGCAAGGATGTCCGCCATTTTGGTGAATGACGTGAAGATGAGACACTTGTCGCCTTGGTCGATGACCTCCTCAAGAATCTCAACGAGTCGGGCGTACTTCGTGCTATGTGGGAGTGGATCACCACACCCATCGTTGATAAGGAACGGATGCGTGCAGTAGAGGCGGAGCTTGATAATGGCGACGAGGTTCGCCGCAGCGCCGTATTCCGCTGCGATCTGCTGGCGGATCGCGTCGTACTCCACCGCGTTCAGTTCGGCGAGCTCGATGGGCTGAGGAATGTCGATGCGAGGCGGTAAGTCGGTCGCCACGGTTGCGACACGGCGACGAAGCATGAGTGGTGAAACAACCGGTTCGAGACGAGCTGCATCGGCCATGCTGTCGGTGTACGCAGACTCGAAATCAGCCAGCGTGCCCAAAAAACCCGGCGCCGCAAAGTCCATGATCGACCACAAATCCCGCAACCGGTTCTCAACCGGTGTGCCGGTCATGGCAATTGCAATGCGGCGCGGGATCTCCTTGACGGCGATGCTCCTCTGGGCATCAGGGGTCTTGATCGCCTGAGCCTCGTCTAGGACGACAGCATTCCAAGGGATCATTTTCAGAAGTGGCAGGTCGCGGCTTGCCGTGTCGTAGGTGGTGAGGACTACATCGTACGGGCGAAGATTGGATGGAAAGCCAGTTCGTCCCTGTCCACGGTGGATCAAAACTCGCAGTGCGGGAGTGAATCTGTTCAATTCTCGACGCCAGTTTTCTAACAGCGTCGCTGGGCAAATGACCAGGGAGGGCGTGCGATCGGCCTCTGTTTCCTCGGAGAGAATCGCAATGACCTGGACGGTCTTGCCGAGACCCATCTCATCAGCGAGGAAACAGCCCAGCCCTTCAGCAGCGATGCGTTTGAGCCAGCGCACGCCATCGGCCTGATACGGGTACAACGTGGCAGTGAAACCAGACGGGAGGAGCAGCTCAGCACTAGGCCCCGCCGGCGTCGGAGCCTGTGGCTCAGAGAAGCGCAAGAGGGTGCTGGGCAGGGATCTGAGCGTGGCGTACTCTCGAAGCGTGATCTGGCCCGTCGAATCAACGCCGGCGGCGTTGAGCACTTCACCAGCCTCTCGAAGTGAGTCCGGAATCAACGGAAACCAGCTGTTTCCGATCAGAATTTGGTCGTCGGTAAGATCCGGCGGCACCTCGGCCAGAGTTACGCCGTCAGAGAGAAGCTCAAGTCGGCAGACGGCAGGTGTGGTGAGGTCGGCTGAGGGCGGTAGTACGCGAACGATCACATCGGGAGGGAATCTGTTGAACTCGATCGTTGGAATCGACTCGGACGGGCAGCGAGGAACGGTCTGCCCGCGAATCTCGTGGCGAGACTTGAACTCTGCTCCGACAACTTCAGAGGCACTCGGCGCAATCGATGTTCCGTCGGGAAGGCGCACGCGGATGACATCTCCTTCGCGAAACCAATCGGCATGTGAATTGATGGTCATCCTCACAACTCCGCATTGGAAAATCTCAGACTGGTCCTAGAAACCGAAGCAGTCGGCCCGCGAGGGTGATTGGATCCCGTGTTTGACACTCCCAGATTACAAGCACATCCCATCCTATCTGGCGCAGCTCCGTCTGTACTCTTCTGTCCCGTTGACGATTTCCGTCGAGCTTCTCGGCCCAGAATTCCTTACGTGTGGCCGGGCGGGTAGCGTATCGACAGTGCGGGTGCTGATGCCAAAAACAGCCATGCACAAACACGATCATCTCCCTGGCGGGGAACACTAGGTCCGGCTTACCAGGGAGGTCGCGACGGTGTAAGCGGAATCGATAGCCGAGACGATGGGCAGTAGACCGAACGACAAGCTCCGGCTTGGTATCTTTACCCTTAATCGCTGACATGCAGCGTCTTCGCTGGTCTGTAGTGAGCACATCAGTCATGCCGCTGTAACCCGCTTCACTTCGTCAATGAAAGCGTCGATCGTGCGGAGATCCATCGCGCTGCCAACCGGATAGTCACGGTGTAGCGTTTGCGGCACCACGAGCGAGACACCCGAATCGGCCATCTCATCGAGCTGCGCTTTGGATATCCCCCGCTGCATAGTGATGAGGTGCTTCCGCTGTACTCTCGTGCCCTCGTTGAGCACCTGACGCCACCTGTCCTTGCATGTGGTCTTGAGGCCGACAACAAAGAGACGATCAATCGGATAGCTCTGATCGTGGTAAGCCTGTGCGTTCGGAATCACCAGGTCCGGACGACCGTCGATGTCGGGCCGAACCTCGAATGGCACGCCGGCGTCACCGAGGATGAACTCCATGTGGTTCTCAAACGATCGACCGGCTCGCGACTTGCGACGGTTCATGATCGACGCGGCGGTCTTGAGGAAATCGTCCACGCTCTGGAAAAGCCTCTGAATATCCGGCTCGCACAAGCGACGTTCCACGAGTCGGAAGAGTGCGTACTCGGCCTCCACAGCACGGATCAGCTTTGTGTCGGATGGTCCGTCCGCAAAGTCCGCAATACAATTGAGCAGTGCATCCCGTGCCGCGACAGAGAAGGCTTGCCCGGTCGGAAATTCCTCTACGCCAGCGGCAAACGTTCTGAAGTGACGGTCGATGCAGTCGTTCTCGTCCTCGATGTGCGATCGGCCGAACTCGTAAACGCCCCAGGCATCGATGACCTCAACACCGAGAGATGCCTGGATTTCATCGATGTCTTCCTCAAGGTCGAGCACATATGCACGAAACTCGGTGAGGGTGACCGGGATCAAAACGAGCAGATTGCCGACAGCGTCAGCGTTGAGAAACGGGAACTCCTTTCCGAACCGGGTAAGCCTGTACTCGCTCTTCGCCTTGCCGTACCAAGTAACGACAGATTCGGTCTTGCGCCCGTCCTGCCAGACAATCTCAATCTCATGCTTCCGATTCTCGCCTTTCTCTGGCGGATGCGTCGTGAACATCTCCCAAGCACCTGTCGGCAGATAAAAGCCGCTTTGATGCGCACCTGTCGCGCCGGCATCGTTTGGAGAGATGAACTTGAGCAGAGCCTTGCCCACTCGGAGTGCGTCGGATACAGCTCGCTCGCAATATGGACTCGACATGCCCGGCTCCTATCTTGCAGCCCGTTGTCGCGAGCTCGTTTTCAGAAGGCAACCATTCGGGCGCTTTGTCAGGTGCTCGCCGATTGCGGCGACAATCTGTTGCGCGACGGCCTCGGCCACAAGTGGAACGACCGCGTTCCCGAATTGCTTGTACGCCTGAGTATCAGACACAACGATCGGCAACTCATCCGGGAAGCCCATGAGGCGACGCGCTTCAGCAGGGGACAATCTACGCGGGTTTTGCTCTTTGCCTTGAGGGATCAGGACTTCTGATCCGTCCTTGTAGTAGCGTGCGCTAAGCGTTCGGCTCACACCATCAAGATTCGTCATGCCAAATCCGAAACCGTTTCCCTTCGCCTTGTGCTTGGCTGCGTATTCCTGGAGGTAGTTCCAGAGGTGGTCAGTCAGCGTGTAGCGATCGGGTGTGTCGTCATCGAGTATGTCACGGAACTGCGGGGCAGGCCCAGGTGGTGGTGAAGGAAACTCGAATGGCGGACCGATGTCACCAAAGACCTTCTTGTCGAATCCGACGATGAAGACCCTCTCTCGATGCTGCGGGACCCAGCCCGCCGCATCGATGACGCGATCGTGAATTGTGTACCCCAAGTCCTCAAGCGTGGATTTGATGACGTGCCAAGTCTGCCCCTTGTCGTGGGAACGCAGGTTCTTCACGTTCTCAAGCAGGATCACCGGCGGCCGCTTGATCTCAATGATTGTTGCAAGGTGAAAAAAGAGCGTGCCCTGCGTCACGTCCTTGAATCCGTGAGCCCTGCCGAGGCTCTTCTTCTTGGAAACACCAGCGATCGAAAATGGCTGGCAGGGAAAGCCTGCCGCGAGGATGTCATGATCCGGAATGTCAGCTGGCTTCACCTGGCGGATGTCACCGTCCGGCACTTCTCCGAACCACGCCTTATAGGTTTTTTGCGCGTACTTATCCCATTCGCTGCTGTAGGTGCAGCGTCCGCCGACTCGTTCCAGTCCCAGCCGAAGGCCACCGATTCCCGCAAAAAGATCGATGAACGTAAACGGCATCCCGGACGCAGAGGGCTGGGCCGACGGTGTCTCGATGTCCGCGAACAATGGGAGGTCATCCTCGTTCTTCCACGCACCTGCGAGTATCGAGAGCACGAACTCTTTCTTGCTGGTACGCAGCCCGTGACTCTGCTCACCGATCCACTCGTGCAGTTCGTCGGGAATATCTCGGATGAGTAGCTGTGGCATTTGCACCTCTGGGTCAGGTCGATATCATCGATATCAAGTTTACCCAGCAAGCATTGCCGATTTTGGCCCCCGCGTCAAGGTGAGGACGTCGTTAGGGTATCAATTTTTTGCTTCCGGAGGCCTAGGACCCGTCTCTCGGGTCGGATTTGGCCATTGCCCTCCAAATGATCGCCCCGGCAGTTTCCCGCCGGGGCGTCTGTACGTCAAACGGCTGACACCTGCTCCTCAGAGCCTTGGACAGCCTTGATGATGTCTGCTGCGACGTGCTGGATTCGATCCAGAGATTCGGCGAGCGTCTCGGCCTTGCCGTCGTAGAGCTGAATGTAATCGCTCGCGGCTGAGCCTGTCTCTAGCCCGATGGCGTGGCAGACGACAAAGGCGACGGCTTCTGCCTCGGTCTCCCGCACGGTCCTGCTGGCGGGTCGCTGGTCGCCACGATGCAGCAGCTCGTGCGCGAGTTCATGGACGGTGACCGAGAACTCGTTTGCCGGTTCTAGGCCAGCTCGGATGCTAATCCGGCCCCCGCGTGAGACGCCGTCGGCTCCGGGCGGCACGTCGTCGTAGTCGAGTGTGATACCGCGTTCCGCGACCTGCTCTTTGATTCTGTTGAGGTGTTGCTGAGGATCTCCGCTGACTCGCGATGGTTCGGGGAGCGGCTCTCCGTCGGTCTGGGCTACATCGAAGACATGCACGCCGCGGAATCGGAGGATGGGCTTGTCTCGGTCGGACTGCTCCTCGCCCTCGGGCTTGTCGTTCTTCGGGCGGATGCTCATCGGGGCGATGATCACAATCCCTTTCTCGCCCTTCTTGACGAAGCGGCCCATCTGTTTCCAGGTGCCGAACCCTGCGACGTGAGTCGCGTTGGGATTCTGCGAGAGGATGAGTAGAACGTTCCCGAAGCTGTACCGGTGGAACTTGGCGAGCATCGCGAGGTACTGCGTGATTCGCTCACTCTTTCCGTTCTTGAGCGCGTCGGTGAGATTCTGGAGTGCCTGGTCGGCGATCTTCTTTGCTTCTTCGGCTTTCATGTCTTTGCTCCTTTGCGGGTCCCGCGACGTGCGGCCCCTTCACAAGGAACGGGGCCACTCGCGGGTGCAACGGAGCGAGCGGAGCGAAGCCGGCAGGAGGTTGGAGGGTCCTGCGAAGCAGGCACAAACGAATGACAGATCGAACCCGCGGCCCTCAAGGTGCGGGCGTCCCCGGCGATGGACGGGGCGGGTCTGGCGTGAGGTGTGCGAGGCCCGGAGACTGGAAGCGCCCTCTGGCGCGGTGACGGCGGGAGCGGAGCGCTAGAAAGCCGAGAATGCGTTGTGAGCCGACCGGACGATTCAGATACCGACGCAGTGACTCGAAAGGTGAGCTGTCACTTCTCGTGATGTCCACCATGTGACACTCGTTGACTTGTCACTCATCGCTCGCGGTGCCCGAGGGTGTTCTCCTGGAAGCAGAAGAAGCTGTCATGTGAGCGAGACAGGATCAAGGCCCGCTCCACCCGAAGGACTTGTCCGTGGGCCAGTCCGTATCGAGGCAGGCTGCTCACCGCGGTCTGATCTGTCCGAACAGCCCGACGAGTGCCCCAGAGTTGGTGAACTATCCGATGCTCAACTCATCCAGAGTGTGGTCGCGGTCAACTCTCGACAGACGACTGCTGACCTCTGAAGGCGTCGATGCGGAGATGATCGATGCGACTTGCTCAACCGGTCATTCGGCCCGAGTCCTCGTCCTGAATGCCCACGCTACGCGTGGCACCTGCCCCACCTCGATCGAAGACCTGTGCGGTTGTCCTGTGGAGTCGCCCCTTGTCTGACAGGTAATCGGATGAGCAATACGATGCAGCTCATACACCGGTCTGCACGAGATTTCATCCACCGAATATCGTCGAACAACAACAGGCAGAAGATCTAGGTATAGGACTCTCGGTTTTACGGGGGGGTGATTCAGCGCATCAACGGCGTCATACGGAGGGCGATTCAGCGCACGCAGGGAGGGCGATTCATCGTGGATAAGTCACTGGATTCACAAGGTTGTACACAGGCGATCCGACTCAATCGGTACTGCCGCTGTCAATTAGGATCTCGGTACGGCGCACTGGAGCGTGCGATGGCTTGAGCAGGAGTCCGCCTGGCACATCACGAAGGTTCGCATCTGGATAAACGAGGCACACCTGCTTCAGCGCGAGCCGGAACGACTTCTTGAAGTCCTTGGATCTCCCATAGTCTTGTCCGAACTGCTCCTTGAGATTGCTCCAACTCACCTTCGTGCCCCGGTGGTCCCGGACCCGCTGTAATCGGTGCGCGAGCCATGTGTAGATGTCGAGTGCAAGTGCAGAGTGCTTGAGGGCCGCGAGCGCGCGGTAGTCGAGCGGCACGGCGTGCCGTGTGAGAGTGTCGAAGAAGTCCTCCGACAACTCGAGCTCTCCCGGCCACAGCGTCCGCTGTGACCCATCATGGAGCCCGTT
>DDFO01000046.1:64471-66096 GCA_002337215.1 Phycisphaerales bacterium UBA1926
GTCATGCCCAGCGTCATGTGGCATGCCGCAAGGGCCTGGAGTTGCCTTCGCAGGGCAGTGTATCCGCCCCTCGGTCCTCCCGAGACCTGTAGGCCGAGCTGCAGCAGGTACTGCCGCATGCTCTCTCCGATGTCGATGACACGGGACCGTGTCCGGACCGCTTCGGTGCTGACATGCACCATGACGAGACGGGGAATCGCTCCATAGGGAAGTGGCTGCTCGGTCCACGACAAACCGTTCCACAGCTTGCCGGCCTCGACCAGTAAACTCAGGTTTCCGTTGGTGCGCTCGAACGAGCGCAATGGAGTGGATTTGCGTGGCATTCCGACCTGGCACAGCACACTGTGCGAGAACTGCAGCCGATCGGGCTGCTCCAGTTTGATCTGATCGCTCGCGATCAGGAGTCCCCACTGTTGCCGGGTCAGACCAGACGACGGCGGAGGTCCGTCGAAGTCTGTCACAGGAAGCCGTGCTTCTTTAGCCACGGCTGGACGGCCTCTTCGAGAATGTCCTGCAGTGTGTTGGGCTTCACACCTTCGAGCTGACGCTGCAGCGAGGCGCGTTTGAGCGCCCGCGCGAGGTCACCGCGGATACGTGTGCTAACGAGTACGCGGGGCGTCTCGGCGGGCTGCTTCTCGCCGTACACAAACTGCTTCTGCACTGAATCGGGTTTGGTCGGTGGTGTGTGCTTTGGCTCGATGCCCTCGGTCAGTGATCTCCGTTCATTCATGCTGGTATCTCCTTCGTTGCTACGGTTGGCTCGCAGGCCATATCGGGCATGATCTCGGCGAAGAGCCGGTCGAGCTCATTGGCCGCATCACGAGTCCGAGCCTTCATGTCCCACACCACAGTGCCCTGGCCTGGTGCATCGGCGTAGATCTGTCTCAAGGTGACCGATGTGGATGCGACGGGCAGCGAGAGCGCCGTCGCTGCGTCCTTCATGTCCTTGGTCAGCCGGTAGTTCTTTCCGACCATGCTCAGCACAATGACCGATGGCGGCATGCCGCCCCTGATGTCCTGGGCCTGCCGGAGTACCTCCGTGACTTTGGCGAGCGCTCGGACTTCCAGCATGGAAGCCTTGCACGGGACGAGGGCAAAGTCAGCGAGCAGGAGCAAGGCCCTGCTGGTCTCCGAGTTGCTCCCTGGTCCGTCGGCGATGATGAACTCTGCGTCGTTCTTGAGCGATGGGAACTCGTTGAGGATCGCGTCCGCATCGCGGTACGTCTCGGTGCGCAGGTCCGGCTGGACTTCACGCACCCACTCCGATGAACTCTGCTGCGTGTCGCAATCGGCGAGGATGACCGATCGCCCCCGGCGATGGAGCCAGGTGGCGAGGTGAACGGCGAGGGTTGACTTTCCGACGCCGCCCTTGTTGTTGGCAATGGCGATAATCATGCCATGAGCAATGGCACGTTTTCTGTCAGCATGCAAGCACTTTGTGGCGCTGGCATGCTGACGCGCTGGCAGTGTTGCAACGATGACACACCGACCCCGTGACTCGCTGGCATGTCAGCGAGCTGATTCGACAGCGGGCAAGCCGGACAGCCCCATAGCTGGCAGGCAGGCTTGCCAGCACGCTGTCGCGCTGGCCTGCTGGGTGGCTTGATGGCGGGCGGGTTTGATGG
>DDFO01000046.1:66173-69397 GCA_002337215.1 Phycisphaerales bacterium UBA1926
TGATGGCGGGCGGGTTTGATGGCAGGCTTTCACCGTGAAAGAAAGTCCTAAGCACCGCTTAGGGGAGACGTCTGAAACGTTTTATGCTTTGCCTGCCATTCCCGCCCGCCGCTCAGCTACCAGGCGCAGACCCATCCATCACGAGCCCTTTGCCCGCGTGTCATGGGTCTATTCGTGTGTCGCAATCACGTCGTCTGAAAGTTGCCAGCGCCTCTTCGTAGTACTGGTAGGCGAGCCTCCGTGTCTCTTCAGGATAGGGCCAGCCCTGCTGGCGTTCGGCCTGCTCGACGAACGCGCGCAGGGCGCAGCCGTGGAACAGGTCATCAAGCGGCACTTCGTCGTTCACCTGCGGGCTCCGTACAGCTCGCGGCGGACCACTTCGAGTAGCTCAAGCCGGACCCCCTCGACAGGGACGCGATTCGGACGGTCATCGGCCTTGAACTCTGAGGCGATGACGAGGTGGTCCTTCAGGTCGCGGGATACCAGCACGCACCGCTCCTCGGTGCAGAAGACCTGCCACGGGAACCGCTCTGCGTCGTGGCTGTAGATCACTTCGGTCACGCCGAGTTCGTCTGCGATCGCGGCCCGGTACCCTGCTTCGTAAGCATCCCCGAGGGCTTGCCCGACGTTCACGACTGACAGATCGTGGAAGTCGTGTGAATCGCTCCCCCGCGATGCCAGCGTCTCGATACCCAGTCGGTCGCGGGCGATGCCCGCGACGATGTGGGTGATGGGTCTGTAGATGCTGCTCATTGCCGCGCCTCCCTGCGAGGTTTTTCGAAGACCACGCACACGTCATGCAGGCCGGGGATGAACGAGCTTCGGTACACCTTGCGGCCGCTCGACGCGCCGTGGCTGAATCGAACGATGTCGGTGCAACACTGCCGCAACCCAGCGTCAAATGCAAGGCGTTTCGTGTGGTAGACCAGCGGCACGAAGCCCGCCGGTGCAAGCGGCCGGCTACGCCGGTTGGTCGGTCCGGTCCTCGTAGACGCGGAGCGAGATCCGCCCGTCGAGCGGCACGGCCTCGATCTGGATGTTGAAGCCCTTGCCGTCGCGATGCGGCCACGCGGACCCGATGCGGGTCCAGACGCCCTTCTGGTTCTCGCGGTCGCGGACCTGGTAGGCCACATGGCTTGGAGCGTTGCTCGGTGTGTTGGCGCTGTTTGCGCTGGTGTTGGTGGTGTTCGTGTCGGTCATGATTGAGTCTCCTCGGTTGGTGTTGTGGGACACGCCCACCGCGTCCCGATGGCACTCACCTCGAAGCCGCGGATGGCGGGGCGCAGCGCACCGGTCAAGCGAAAGGCCGAAGGCTTCCGCTTGCGGAAAGCGGCCTTGGCAGCTTGATCCGGCCCGACGCGGCTTCACCGTGCCGTCGGAGGGACGCGCGGCGGTGTGACGCTCCAACGGAGACGCGTGACCACCGAGTTGCAGACAGCCGCCAAATACCGGCAACCACACCGCAACCGTTTACCGAGCCCGGCGTAGCCGTGCGATCGGGGCGCGTGCGCTCGCCGTTGGGGGTGCGTGTTTACCGGATGGCAAGGTTTGTGTGTCAAGGTGAACGGATGCTGCGCATCACTCAGAACAACAACAGCGGCAGAGCGAAGTCGTACTACAGCACTGCGGACTACTACACCCAGGGCCAGGAGCTCGTCGGCTTCTGGCGGGGCAAGGGAGCCGCGATGCTCGGGCTGACCGGCACTGTCGAGCACGACGACTGGGACCGCCTCTGCGACAACCTCCGCCCCGACACGGGCGAGCCGCTCACGGTCCGCCGCAAGGCCGATCGCCGCGTCGGCTACGACCTGAACTTCCACGCGCCCAAGAGCGTTTCGTTGCTCTATGGCCTGACGCGGGATGACCGCGTGCTCGACGCCTTCCGCGACTCGGTCCGGGCCACGATGGAGGACATCGAGGCGGAAGCCAAGGCCCGCGTGCGCTCCAAAGGACGCAACGAGGATCGCGTCACAGGCAACCTCGCCTGGGGCGAGTTCACGCACTTCACGGCGAGGCCTGTGGACGGGCTGCCCGACCCCCACCTGCACGCGCACTGCTTCGCGTTCAACGCGACCTACGACCACGAGGAGTCCCGCTGGAAAGCGGCCCAGCTCGGCGACATCAAGCGGGACGCGCCCTACTTCGAGGCGGTCTTCCACGCCCGCCTGGCCCGCCGGCTCGAGGAACTCGGACTGGCGACCCGGCGCACCGCCAAGGGCTGGGAGCTCGCGGGTCTGGACCCGGCCACGATGGAGAAGTTCTCGCGTCGGACGGCGCTCATCGAGCAGGCCGCTAGAGACAAGGGTATCACCAACCCCGAA
This sequence comes from Phycisphaerales bacterium UBA1926, assembly GCA_002337215.1. Classification (GTDB taxonomy): domain Bacteria; phylum Planctomycetota; class Phycisphaerae; order Phycisphaerales; family UBA1924; genus UBA1926. The sequence goes on from DDFO01000046.1 coordinate 68,495, forward strand.
GCTAAGTCGGAGCTGGGCGCACGTACCCGCTCGTCGAAAGCCGCCGAGTTGACCATGCCAGATCTGAAATCCGCCTGGCGCTCACGCCTGACCGACGCCGAGTCCGAGCGTTTGCAAGCACTCGCGGGCCGCGTCGGCCGCGGTCCGATCGCCGAGGACGACACCGCCGCGAAGGAAGCCGTCGCGCGCATCATGGAGCACGTCTTCGAGCGGGCCAGCGTCCTGCCCGAGCGCACGCTGCTGGCCGAGGCGCTGAAGCAGGGCGTCGGCAGGTCCAGCCGCGAGACGATCGAAAAGCTGACGAGCTTGCAGGATCTCGTCCACGCCGAGCGTGATGGTCAGAAGCTTGTGACCACGCAGCAGGCCCTCGAAGAGGAGTCCCGCATGCTCGCGTTCGCGCGGGAGGGACGCGGCGCGTGCCGCCCATGCACGACTGACGAAATCACCTTTCACCGCGAATGGCTCAACGACCAGCAGAAGGACGCCGTGCGGCACATCCTGCACTCCCGCGACCGCGTCACCATCGTCCGCGGGGCCGCCGGCGCGGGCAAGACCTCCGCCATGCAAGAAGTCCGCGAGGCCGCCGAGGCGGCGGGCGTGACCATCCACGCTTTCGCGCCCTCCACGGGCGCGAGCCGCGGAGTGCTCCGATCCGAGGGCTTTGACGACGCCGACACGGTCGCCGCGCTGCTCGCCAACCCGAAGCTCCAGGAGAAGATCCGCGGATCGCTCGTCCTGGTCGACGAGGCGGGCCTCGTCGGCGTCCGCACAATGAATGCGCTCTTTGATCTTGCCGACAGTCAGGATGCCCGCGTGCTGCTCGTCGGTGACGAGCGCCAGCACGGCCCGGTTGAGCGCGGCTCGGCGCTCCGCCTGCTTGAAGACGAAGCGGGCCTGCACCCC
>DDFO01000046.1:69467-77744 GCA_002337215.1 Phycisphaerales bacterium UBA1926
GGGCCTGCACCCCGCCGATATCAAGGCCATCCAACGTCAGAAGGACCGCTACAAGGCAGCGATCGAGGACCTGAGCGAGGGCCGCACGGCCAAGGGCTTCGAGCGGCTTGACGAGCTCGGCTGGATCCACGAGATCGACGACGACCGCCGGGACGATGCACTCGCCACCGCGTACGCCGACTCGGTCGCCAGCGGCGCGAGCACGCTGGTGGTCTCCCCCACGCACGCCGAGGGCAACCGCATCACCCGCGCGATCCGGGCCGCGCTACGCGAGCACGGGCTGCTGTCGGGCGATGCACGGAATGTCCCCGAGCTCATCCCCGCGAACTTGACCTTGGGCCAGAAACGCGACCCCGCGAGCTACCAACCGGGCGACGTGCTCGTCTTCCACCAGAACGCCACTGGGCACCGCAAGGGCGAGCGCCTGATCGTCGGACCGGCAGAGGTCCCGTTCGAGCTCGCCGAGCGGTTCACGGTCTACCGGCAGTCCCGCATCGAGCTCGCGCTGGGTGATCGGCTACGCATCACCCGCAACGGCCGCTCGCTCGACGATAAGCCCCTGAGCAACGGCGACCTCTACCGCGTCCAGGGCTTCACGCCCGAGGGGGGCATCATCGTCGGCGGGCTCGACAAACGGCGACGCCGCGCGACCAAGACCCTCCCCGCGGACTACGGGCACCTGACGCACGGGTTCGTGGTCACGAGCCACGCCAGCCAGGGCAAGACGGTCGACCGCGTGCTGATCGGTCAGTCCTCACGGTCGCTCGCCGCCTCGTCCCGGGAGCAGTTCTACGTGAGCGCCTCGCGGGCCCGCACGCAGGCGCTCGTGTTTACCGACGACAAGCACCAGCTGCTCGACGCCGTCAAGCGGGGCGACGATCGCCTCAGCGCCACCGAGCTCGTAGCCGGCCTCAGCGAGAACCACCGCCGTGTCGTGCTCGACCGGCTCGCCGAGCAGCGCGAAGCGGAGATCCGAACCACACCGCGCGAGCACGAGCGCACCAGCCGCGAGGGAGCGAGCTATGAGCGATAGCCTGATCGACAAGTACGCGCGGCGTCCGTCCGCGGACGGCGAGTCTAAGGAAGCCGAGACCGAAGACCTCGGCTGCTTCGGCTGGCTCCGCGGCGTCCGCGACCGGTCCATCATGCTCGAACTGCGGCGCAAGGACGGCCACGTGCTCGCGGTCGGCTACGCCTGGATCGAGCGCGTCGAGCTCGTCCCCGAGTCCGGAATCACTCTGCACCTGCCCGGCCGCAAGGTCACGATCTCCGGCTCCGGTCTGCGAAGCCAAGAGCATGGCTTGCCGAGCTTATTCGACGGCTTGATCTGCCACCGCGTGCCCTGGGTCCGCGAGTCGGACCACGCTGAGATGACCGCGTCGAACCAGGTCAGCATCGACTCGATCGCATGGCACGACTAATCGCAGCAAAAGCACCCTCAAGATCAGTTGGCCAAACAGTCAGAATTATGGTCTTGAGCATCGCCTTCTACTCGAGTCCGGCAGGCCACTTGGTCGCTCATGGCGTTACCTCTCTCGACCACCCTCTCGCCGCCTGCCGGCCGGCCGAACTGTTGGATCGTTCACGAAGTCGAGCTCCGGTAGAACAACGCTTGAAAGTGTCTGGTGATGGATACCCCGTGAATCCATGTGGTCAAATCGGAAACGACCCCGTTCCGGAACGGGTGCTCGAACGACCTCAAGAAACGTGGGCTTCGATGTTTTTGGGCACTGAATGGCAAGCCCGGCATGTCTCAGTTCGCGATTCAGCCATGTGGCGAAGTCGGCCTTTGCCTCGTACGTACCCAAGGCTTCACGATGCGATCCGCTTCTGACGCGATGCTTTACTGCATCGAGGATCTCAGTCCGTATCGCACCATGCACTTGTTCGGACAGTGCCATCACATCCCCAAAGGGAAGCTCGGCATCGGTCAATACCTCACGCAGCCGGTCTCTCACGTCTCGCGTCACCTTCTCAGCGGTCTTTGCAACTCGATCGCGATCGCCATTCATCACCCCTCACAAATCAGCTTGCTACAAATCAGACAGCAGCTGTACCACATACGCATGGTTGGCGCAAGCATCACTTGCATGCGACTTGACGCTATCGGATAGGCAGGCCGCTACTACCGCGGCGTCGGCCTCGGTAACGGGTCCGGCGAGCTAAAGCCATACGGTCGGCCGAGACGTACCCGAACGGGCTGTGTGCTCCGAGCCTCAGTTCCATGCGCAACGTGGAGCCGTCCATGCTCGCAAAACGCGTTCTTGAACGCGTTGCACGTGCCCGAACCAAAGTCGCGAGGCATCCGTTTGAACGCCGCAAGGGTCAGTTCTGGTCATTCACGACCTACCGCCACATTAAGTTCTTGATGATCGCGCCGTATGGCCACTCTCGGCTCCATATTCCTTGCCCGCATGTGCCGGCGCCCCGGCACCTAACTCTCTCGGACGGGGAGATCGCGCAGTGGGCAGATTGGAGAACGTCCAGTGGCCATACCGCTACCAAAGCCAGTACGACGCCTGATCGATCAATGCGAGACGGGCTTCACAGTCGGCAAGAAGCTCAAGCTGACGCTGATCACTCTCGTGTATTTGGTCAGTTTCGTCGATCTCGTCCCCGACGTGCTCCTGCCCTTCGGAGTGCTCGACGATGGAGTCGCGCTCTTCTTGCTCGTCAAGGTCTGGTGCAGCCCCACGCTCGCGTCCGGTCGCACTGCTGACGCCGACATCATGGACACGCCACCCTCTGATGCCGTCCCAGTGCGCAACACCGCGCATGGAGGTGCGCGATGAGCCCGACCGCCACCGATTCACACAAACTTGTCACGCTCAAGCGCACCGACATCATCGTGCGCCCGCAGGTCCGCACGGTCTTCACCCCCGCCGAGCTGGACGCGCTGGCGGGGAGCATCGGCGAGGTCGGCCTGCAGCAGCCGCTGTTGTGCGCCGCGACCGACGAGGGGTTCCTGCTCATTGACGGCGAGCGACGACTCCGCGCCCTCGATCTGCTCGGGTACTGCGAGATCCCTGCGCTGCTCGTGGACAACCCGGACGACACGGCCCGGTGCCTGGGGCGGCAGCTGGCCGCCAACATGGCCCGGGCCGACCTGACACCTCTGGACCGCGCCCGCGGCCTCCGCGCCCTGATCGAAGAGACCAACCTCACCCGGGAGGCGGTGGCTCGGGTCGTCGGCCTGTCACCCGCGACCGTGTCGCGGTCGCTGCGCTTGCTCGACCTACCTGAGTCGCTGCAGGAACGGATCGCCTCGGGCGAGCTCGGGCCGGACATCGGCTACCGGCTCGCGACGCTTCCTCCTGAGGAGCGCGACCGGCTCGCCGACGAAGCCCTCGGCAACAGGCTCACGCGCGACGCGCTCGCGCGCAAACGCGGGCGTTTCAAACGGGCGGAAGAGACCCGCCGCGGCACACGCGTCACCGCCACGCTCGCACGAGGCCAGACGATCACGTTCGTGGGCAACAGCGACCTCTCGCTCGACACCGTCACGGAGTGGCTCGAGCAGCTGCTCACCAAGGCACGCAAGGCAAAGCAACAGGGCATCACGTTGACCACGTTCACCAGCGCCCTGCGCGACCAAGCAAGAGCCGCGGACTCAAAGCCCGCCAAACCCAAGGGAGCCACGCCGTGATTCGCCTACTTTCACGCCGAAAGTCCAAGCCTGCCCTCGACCGGTGGGACCCCTCGGCAACGCTGCTGGAGTGGACCGCCGGGGCCCCCTGGTCCATCGGCGACTCCTTCATGGGCGTGATGGGATTCGGGAGTACGGGGTCCGGAAAGACCTCCGGGTCAATGGCGGCGATCTCGCTGGCCATGCTGCGCGCCGGCTACGGGGGACTTTACCTGACGGTCAAACCCGAGGACCGGCAGACCTACACCGATCACGTCCGCGCCGCAGGCCGGCTTGACGACCTCATGGTCTTCTCTCCAGACCATTTGCTCAGGTACAACTTCATCGCCGATGAGATGGCGCACGCCAAGAGTCCTGCAGGCCTAATCGAGAACCTGACCGCGCTCATCATGACCACAACCGAGCTCGCCGAGCGCGGAGGCAGATCATCGTCGGGTGGGGATAACGAGCGGTATTTCCGGCTGGAGTCCAGCCGGCTCGCCCGCAACGCCCTGCTCGTCCTGGTCTTCTCGGGCGAGCCCGTGACCCTCCCGAATCTACACAGGCTCATCGTCTCGGCCCCTCGCAGCATCGAGCAGATCCAGAGCGGCGAATGGAGGAACACATTTTGTGGCGAGTGCCTGGAGAAGACCGACGCGGCGGAGAAGCTGCCCTCGCAGCGCGCCGACTTCGACCTGGCGCTGTCGTACTTCCTGCACGAGTGGCCGGCGTTGTCGAGCCGCACACGTAGCGTCGTGCAGTCGACGTTGACCTCCGCGACCGACATGCTCAGTCGCGGTGCTGCCCGCGACATGCTCAGCTCGCCCAAGCCGAACGTCTCACCGTCGATGATGTACGAGGGCAAGATCATCATCGCTGACTTCCCAGTATTGGTGTACAGAGAAATTGGTCAGCTCGTTCAGATAGTGCTCAAGCTGATGTGGCAGCGGGCCCACGCCCGCCGCGACACGACCAAGAACGCCCGGCCGACGTTCATCATGGCGGACGAGGCCCAGATGCTCTTGGTCGAAGAGGACCAACGCTTCCAGGCCATCGCCCGGAGCACGCGCACCGCATGCATCTTTGCGACCCAGTCGGTGAGCGGCCTGGTCGAGGCCCTCGGTGGTCCGAGCGCCGAGCCAAAGGTGCACAGCCTGCTGACAAACCTGCAAACACGGATCTGCCACCAGCAGACCGACGTGCGCACGGTCGAGTACATGCAGCAGCTCATCGGTCGGTCACGCCAGCTCGTCATGAACGGGAACCAGGACCGGGATGCCAACTGGCTCGCGCCGCTCTTCGGCGTCGACACCGGCCAGTCCTCCGGCTTCAGCGAGTCGTGGGAGCACGAACTGCAGGCCGCGGACATCAACGGCCTCGCGCGTGGCGGCCCGCCGCACTGCGTCACCGAGGCGATCGTCTACCAGGGCGGCCGGGCCTTCCCGAACGGGCACACTTGGATCAGAGCCCGCATCCCCCAGGAGCCCCGCCGTGCCTGACCAACCAGAGCCCAAGGGCTGGACGCCGATCGAGGACTACCAGAACGCGTTCGCGTTTCTTGTTCTCGCGGCGCAGTCGATCGCCGCGCCCGTCGAAGTCTTCTTGCGGACGCGGTTCGGTCGTCGGTACTTCGGTGTGCCCGCCGCGATCGGCCTCTTCGCCGTGCCGATGTGGATGTTCTTCTGGACCGGCGAGGACGCGACGCCCATCTTCGTTTTCTGGGTGCTCTACCTGGTAATGCAGGGCCGCGCACGCATCGAGAGCATCCTCATGGCATCGCGCGGCGACCTCGTCCACACCCGGTACAACGGCCGGCCACGCATGGAGCGGTTCTTTCGGCGCGCTGGAGAGCGGCGCGTCAAGGCCGTGCACGAGCCGCTGCTCACGATCGGCATCGGCGTCTTCATACTGCCCGTAAGCGAGCCGCTCGGGAGCTACCTCATCACCGCCGGGATCTGCTTGGCGCTCGTCGCCTCGGTCATCGAGGGCGTCGAGCGCAACCGGCTCATGTCCATGCACGACGCCTGGCTCGAACAGCAGCACCACGCGGAACGGTTCCGCGACATCACGGGCCGCTGAGGCCCGTCACCCACCAACGAAAGGAGCACACCATGATGACCCCACGAGAGAATTATCTGAGGAGCAAGGAAGTACTGTCGGCGCACCTGCGCCAGGGCGCTCACGAGCTTGCCGCCGCTCTTTATCCCAGCGGCACAGCGGCGCAGCACCCCGAGTACGGCATGGCCTTCACCCGGACGCCCGGGGAGATCGCCGACGGCATACGCGGACGCGAGGGCCCGGCGAAAGACAACGTCGCGCCCTCTCAGCTGCAGGCCCACCTCGACCAGATCGAGCGCGAGACGCCGGAGCTAACGCCCGAGCCGCAACGTGAGCCCGAGATCGACCGCGACTGACCGCCACGGAACACACCACCCAGAACCACCCTCACCCAAGGAGCCCATGATGCATCACATCCCGTTCGTCGTCGCCAGCTTGGCCGCCCGATCGCTGTACAAGCACATGCGGGACCAGAACCGCCGCAAGCAAGAAACCCCCGCGCGCCCCGAGTGGGCCGGCGAGATCCGAGTCCCCCGGCCTGTCGCTGAGGTCCGCCGCGAGATGGACGCGCACCTGCGGAGGCGCGGCTTCACGCTGCACACCAAATCCCGCGGCTCGTCGCTCTACGGGCGCGGCGACCGCGGCATCACCCGCGTGCCGTGCGCCCGCGACCTGCGCTGGAACGAGCTCCCGATCCACCTAGTCGTCGTATACCAGGTCTACGCAGGCGTGACCCACGTCGGCTTCTGTGTCCTAGGTAACCCAGACACGCGGTTTAGCTCGTCCGTGCACGGCTACTTCGACGAGCACGCTGAGCTGGAGCTCGACGCCGCGATCGATCACCTCAACGGGGGCAGCTCGAACCAGCGATCCGAGTCGAAGCCGCCACCGAAGCCAAGCGATAACCCAGCTGAGAGGGATCTGGAGCTGCTTGGATTGTCTCGCGGCTTCTCGTGGGAGCAGCTCCAGGCCGCGTACAGAGCAGCCTGCCGCAAGTACCACCCCGACCGACTCGTCGGGGTTGAGCCCGACGTCGTCAAGCTCGCCCAAGAGCACTTCGTGCGCGTCAAGTCAGCGTACGAGCGCCTGCGACAGCGCACGCCCCAGCCGCAGGCGTGCTGATCACGAGGACCGGAGCCGGCGGCGATGGGCAAGCAAGCGATCCAGCAAGCAACGGAGCACCGGCGCGGGGACGCGCCGGTTGCTCTGCCATCGGGCACGCCCGCCTGGATTACTCGTGAACTTATTGAGTTGACGCAGAAAGTCTGGCAACCGTACTACGACACGCCGCTCACGCTTGAAGATACGATTACAATCCTCCGGAACGCGGGCGGACTGCTCGACGCGTTGGCACGGAGGTGAACCATGAAGCGCTACGTCGCATTGGCCCGGGTCAGCAGCCGGGAGCAAGAGCGAGAAGGATTCTCGCTCGCGGTTCAGGAGGACGCGCTCAAGCGTTATGCCGAAACATCCGGCGGCGAGATCGTGCAGTTCTTCAGCATCGCCGAAACAGCAAGCAAAACCGATGAGCGCAAGGCATTCCGGGAGCTGATCGCGTACGCCAAGAAGTACGCCTCAGAACTTGATGGCCTTTTGTTCTACAAAGTTGACCGCGCGGCACGCAACCTCTTCGACTACGTTGAACTCGAACGACTGGAGAGCGAGTACGGCCTCCCGTTCATTTCTGTCTCGCAGCCGACAGACTCGAACCCCGCCGGTCGCATGATGCGGCGAACGCTCGCCAACATGGCGAGTTTCTACACCGAGCAGCAGTCGCTCGATGTCAAAGAGGGCCTGGCTCGCCGCGTTCAAGAGGGCTGGTTCGTCGGCAAAGCACCCTACGGGTACAAGAACGTCCGCAAGGACGGGCGCTGCGTTACGACGACCGACAAAGCCGCCGCCGCAACAGTCAAGCGGATCTTCAAGCTCTACGCCTATGAGCCCCTGACCATCGACGCGCTCCGCGACCGACTCCATGCTGAGAACGTCGTGTACCGGCCTGAGGCTCCCCGCTTTACGCGGAGCAAGCTGCACCACATCCTCCTCGACCGCTCGTACCTGGGCGAAGTCCCGTTCAAGGGCAACTGGTATCCAGGAAAGCAAGAACCGCTCGTAGACCGGGCGACCTGGGACCGTGTCCAAGCCCTGATCGGAGGCACGGTCTACCACGCCCACGAGATGACGTTCGCTGGCGGGTTCATGACCTGCGGGCACTGCGGCAAGATCGTCACAGGCGAACAGATCACCAAGAAAACCAAGTCCGGCGAACGCCGCTACATCTACTACCGCTGCAGCCGCTACACCGCCGAGGGCCATCCGCGCGTGCGATTGCCCGAGAAGATACTCGATCACCAGCTCATGGCGATCTTTGACTCGATTCGCCTGAAGGACGAATCGGTCCGTGAGTGGTTCCGGGTTGTCTTGGCGTCCCAGACTCGCGACGAGCAGGCCGAGGCCCGAGCGCAGCGATCAGAACTGCAGCGTCAGTCCTCGTTGCTCGTCGAGCAGCAGGACCGCCTCCTCAACCTCCGCCTCGCCGAGGAAGTCGCACAGGACACGTTCGCCCGCAAGCACACAGAACTCCGCGAACGCCT
>DDFO01000046.1:77854-112357 GCA_002337215.1 Phycisphaerales bacterium UBA1926
GATCTGGCGAGCAAAGCGTTTGAACTCTCGCAAACCCTGCAAGACAAGTGGGTTGGAGCGGATTACGCCACCAAGCGACGATTGCTCGAAATCGTCTGTTTGAACTGCCGCTTGGACGGCGCAACTCTTGTACCCACAATGAGAAAGCCCTTCGACGTGCTCGCCGAAGGGCTTGATCTCTCGAAAAGTCGGGGTGAGAGGATTCGAACCTCCGACCTTCTCGTCCCGAACGAGACGCGCTACCAAGCTGCGCTACACCCCGCGGTGCGGGCAAGCAGCCCGCCGCGGGCGGATGATAGCCGCCCGCGCCCCACCCCGGCAAAGAAAATCCGCCGCCGTTCGTCGGGGCGCTGCCAACCGAGACCGGAAGATCGACCCCGGAACCGACCCCACGGCCGATCAGCCCTGTTTCCGGGCCACCGGAGCCAAATGCTCGGCCAGCAGCAACGCGATCGATTCGACGATCTCCCCCCGGTGCCGCCCCGCCAGCGCCAGCCCGATCTGCGTCTCCATCAGCCCGTACGGGATCCCCGTATCGAACCGCCGGCCCTCGATCGAGCACGCGCCGTACGCCGGGTGACCGCCGGGCCCCCCGCCCAGCAACTCCGTGCGCATGAACTCCTGCGCGTTGGTCAACTGGATCTCCCCGTTGATCCGCAGGTCATGGTCGATGTGGTGCCCGAGCGCTTCGAAGATCGCGGGCGGGAACACGTGCATCCCGAAGTGGCACAGGTACTGGCCCGCGGGGATCCCGGGCGTCCGCAGGTGCGCCCGCGCCCGCTCCACGCCCGGCTTCTCCTCGATCGCCGCGACGGACCACACCCCAGCCCGATCCTCCACCGCCTCGCCCTTCATCGTCCCGAAGAGGTGCAGCAGGTGCTCGGGGGTCGGTTGCACCGCAGACACCGCCGCGAACCCGCCCTCTTCGTACACGTCGATCAATTGCTGCGCACAGTTCCGCGCCGCCGCGGCGATGTAGACATGGTCCCCAAGCAGATGCAGGAACGGCTCATCGCCCACGAAGTCCTTCGCCTGGTACACCGCGTGCCCGTACCCCTCGGGGCTGTCTTGGCTCACGAAATGCAGCCGACGCCCGAAGTCCGCCAGGTGCTCGGCCGCCTCGATCGCCCAGGGCTTGTCCGCGAAGGCCGCGAACGTCTCCTCGGTCATCCCCTGAAAGTAGTCGGCGTACAGCTTCTCATCACCAGGCTGCGTGACCAGGCAGATCTGCTCGACACCCGCGTTGATCGCCTCTTCCCCGATGATCTGGATGACGGTCTTCGTGAGCCCGTCACGGTCCACCAGCGGGAACATCTCCTTCTGCACCGCGCTGCTCGCGGGGTACTGACGCGTGCCTCGGCCCGCGGCGGTGATGACAGCTTTGCGGACTGTTCCGTTCATGCGGCCTGTCCCGGGTGCAAGGTCTGGTCGGTCCGCCGAAGGAAGCTCAGTCGGCGGGGCCCACGCCGTGCGCGCGAAGCCACTCTTGAATAATCGGCTCGATCGCGGCTCGCAATGACTCGTTCGCGTACCCGATCCAGTGCACGCCCTGATCCACGCCGAACGGGGCGTCGAGCGCGCGCCCGAACCCGTCCGTCACGATCACCCCCGCCTGTCTGGCGACCAGCAGACCCGCCATGTCGTACGGATGGCAGCAGAGCCCTTCTGCCGCGACTCCTCCGCTCTGGCGCACGATCTCGAACATCAGGGGCCGAAGATCGCAGCAGAACCGGTCACGCCCGCAGATCAACTCCACCAATTGCCCCCCGGTTGTCAGGTACTGATCATCGAAAATCAGACCCTCGCCGGCCTTCACCGCGCCGAGCGTTCCCGTCGCGATCCGCTCCATCAGGTCGGCCGCGAGGGCCTTGGTGCCCGGGAAGAAGTTCGCGACCTGCCCCCAGCCGTGCCGGAGCGATTCGGCGGAGCTCGGCACAAGCGCCAAGGGAGACTGTCCGAGGACCGCACCCGAGTCGTCGAGTGTCGAGCGCACGCCGACGGCTTCCCGGCTGTTCTCATCACTGAGGACCGCCGAGAGATCGTCCACGCGGTTCGCCTTCGAAGTCGGCAGTTCCATCATCACCGATGCGATGATGTCGGCGAGCGTCGCGGGCCCGCGATCGGGGGACTCGGGCGCCACCGCGCCGAGGAACCACGCCGACCGCTTGTCGTACATGATGTTTCGCGTCCCGTCGATCGGATCGATGAGCACGCGCCAGCGCGCGCTGCCGTCTGCCGGGGGCCCGCCCAGGTCGAGCTCGCCATGTTCGTTGATCCCCTCGGCGACCAGCGAGATCGGGCCGAGCTCCGCCGCCCATCGCTCGGCGTGCTCGAGGATGATCGGCTCGACGCGCTTGTCGATCTCGTAGATCGTGTCGCCCCCCTCGAACGCGACGGGGCGGTCCAGGCCGGACGCGCCGCGCTGGCGGATGATCTGCGTGCGCACATCGTGGCCCAGCCTCGTGAGGCGATCGACCCAGTTGTTCGCGATCGATTCCGTGTCCACGCGTGCTCCTTCGTGCGCACGGGCCGGGTCGGTCAGTCCGCCACCCGGCTACGCCAGTGCCCGAGGGCCGACCGGTCGGTCAGGTCGTACGACAGCGGCGTCACGGTGATCGCCCGCTCGAAAAGCCGTTCGACATCGGTCCCCTCGTCGGCGCCGCGGAACTCCATGCCGTCGCCGTTCGGCCAGTAGTACGCCTCCCCCGCCGGGCTCTCGCGCCGCTCGTATCGGTCCACCAGGCCGTGCGCGTTCATGGGGCAGACCTCGGGCGCGATCGGGTCGGCGTGGCTGGGATCCTCTGTCTCGCAGCGGGGGATGTTGATGTTCAGGCAGGTGTGCGCGTCGGGGAGGCCGCCCCGGATGAGAGACTCGATCGTGCGCGCCGCGTGGGTCGCGCCGACGCGGTAGTCGGGTGTGCCCCGGTGCAGGTGCATGCTCACGGCGATCGACGGCACGCCCAGGAAGGCCGCCTCGATCGCGGCGGCGACCGTCCCCGAGTAGATCACGTTGATCCCCGCGTTCGCCCCCATGTTCATCCCGCTGATGACCAGATCGGGCCGGCTTCCATCCCCGAACCGCTCGGGCCAGAGATTGGTGAGCGCGAGCTTGGTGCAGTCGGCGGGCCTGCCGTCCACGGCGATCCCGCTCATGTTCTCGCTGGCACGGACGGCTTTGGTCATCAACGGTTCGTGGAACGTGATCCCGTGGCTCGTGGCGCTCTGGACCGTCAGCGGCGCGACGACGAGGATCTCCTCGATCCCCAAGCGTTCTTCGCCGAGCAGCGCATCGTGCAGGGCGATGATCCCGGGGGCCCGGATCCCGTCGTCATTGGTGAGCAGGACTCGCATGACGCGAGCGTATACCCGAGCGAGGGGCCGGGTCCGTGCGGGAACACGCGCGCCCCGGGCTTACGCGTTGGAATCCCCGGTGGGCCTGCGTGTAAGCGACGGATTGGTCATCCGAAGGTCTCCGCACGCGGTCAGCCGCCCTCCCGAGCCCCGAATCGTTCCCATCGGGGTATCGGCCCTCTCTCGGGATGCGGGCTCCGCAACACCTTGCCGAAAGTCGCGAAACCACGTGGTATCAGCCCCGCATCCACGCCGTCGGGCGTCCCCCCGGGGCGTATCCTCCCCGAGTCACAGACTGTGCGGCACAGCGCCACCACCCATCAATCAACGGATCACAAGTTATGCAGACCTTCGACACCATCATCGACGCCATCGGCAACACCCCGCTTGTACGCCTCAACAAGGTGGTCGAGCCGGGCTGGGCCGAGGTCTACGCCAAGTGCGAGTACATGAACCCCGCGGGTTCCATCAAGGACCGCATGGCGGCCTTCATCATCAAGAAAGCCGAGGAAGAGGGCCTGCTCAAGCCCGGCGGCACCATCGTCGAGAACACCAGCGGCAACACCGGCATGGGGGCCGCGATGACGGCCGCCGCCCGGGGCTACAAGGCCGTCTTCACCATGCCCGACAAGATGAGCCAGGAGAAGATCGACGGCCTCCGGGGCTTCGGCGCCACCGTCATCATCACGCCCACCGACGTCCCGGGCGACAGCCCCGACCACTACGTCAACGTCGCCAAGCGCGTCGCCAGCGAGACCCCCAACTCGTTCTACATGGATCAGTACCACAGCCAGTGGAACATCGAGGCCCACGAGAAGAGCACGGGCCCCGAGATCTACGAGCAGACCGACGGGGGCAACGTCGACGCCGTCGTCGTCGGGACCGGCACCGGGGGCACGATCTCGGGCATCGGCCGCTACTTCAAGAAGATGGGCTCGAAAGCCAAGATCATCGGCGTTGACCCGCTGGGCAGCGTCCACTACAGCATCTTCAAGAGCGGCGTCCCCAGCACGCCCTACGTCTACAAGGTCGAGGGCCTGGGCGAGGACATCGTCTGCCGTGCGTTCGATCCCACCGTCGTCGACGAGATGTACCAGGTCAACGACTACGAGTGCTTCACCGTCGCCAGGCGCTTGACGCGAGAGGAAGGCCTCGCCTGCGGCGGGTCGTCCGGCGGCATGGTCCACATCGCCCTCAAGCTCGCCAAGGAGTGGGGGGCGGGGAAGAAGATCGTCGCCGTCTGCCCCGACAACGCCTCGCGGTACCTCACCAAGTACCTCAACGATGACTGGATGAAGATGCACGGCTTCATGGAGCCCGACAAGGGCCTGGGCCACATCGATCAGCTCCTCAACGGCCGACAGGTCATCACCACCGCCGCCACCCAGTCGCTGGGCGACCTCATCGCATCCATGAAATCCGCGGGCGTCAGCCAGATCCCCGTCACCGACGAGCACGGTAAGCCGATCGGCATGGTCCACGAGATGGACGTCCTCCGGGGCCTCCAGGCCGGCTCGGTCACCACCGCCTCCCAGGTCAAAGACATCCACGCCCCCATCAACGGGTTCGTGCACCCCAAGGCCCGCATCGAAGAGCTCTTCGGCGTCTTCGCCCAGGATCAGGCCGCGGTTGTTGTCGAGGACGGCGCGATCGTCGGCGTCCTTACCGAGATCGACCTCATCGAGCACCTCGCCAAGAACCAGTAAGAACCAACGTCGGAAACACCACCCGAGTGTGTGCCACGGCCGTCTCGGCCGTGCCGACCCAACTTCAGACCCACACGGCCGAGACGGCCGTGGCACACCGAGCAACACACCCATGAGAGAAAACAGCACCCACAAGTTCGCCACCCGCGCCATCCACGCCGGGCAGGCGCCCGACCCCGCCACCGGCGCAATCATGACGCCCATCTACCAGACCTCCACCTTCGTGCAGTCCAGCCCCGGCGAGTTCGTCGAGGACTACGACTACTCACGCGGCGCAAACCCCACACGCACCGCCCTCCAGAAGAACATCGCCTCCCTCGAGAACGCCAGGCACGGCCTCGCGTTCTCCTCGGGTGTCGCCGCGACCGGCGCCGTCATCCACCTGCTCAAGGCGGGCGACCACATCATCCTCTGCGACGACGTGTACGGCGGCACCAACCGCCTCTTCAACCGCGTCTTCGGCCAGTTCGGCATCGAGATCAGCATGGTCGATCTCACCGACGAGGCCGCGTACCGCGCCGCCTTCAAGGACAACACCAAACTGGTCTGGATCGAGACACCCACCAACCCCACGCTCAAGGTCGTCGATATCGAGATGGCGGCCTCCGTCGCCCGCGAGCACGACGCGATCTGCGCCGTCGACAACACCTTCGCGACGCCCTACCTGCAGAACCCGCTCGATCTGGGCGCGCACATCGTCTGCCACTCCACAACCAAGTACATCAACGGCCACTCCGACGCCATCGGCGGCTTCCTCGCCGTCAATGACGATGAGATCCACGACAAACTCAAGTTCATCCAGCTCTCTGAGGGCGCCGTCCCGGGCATTCTCGAGTGCTTCCTGGTCCTGCGCTCGACCAAGACGCTCGCCCTCCGCATGGAGCGGCACTGCCAGAACGCCCAGCGCATCGTCGAGCATCTCGTCGAGCACCCCGCCGTCGACCGCGTCGTCTACCCGGGGCTCGAATCGCACCCGCAGCACGCGATCGCCAAGAAGCAGATGCGCGACTTCGGCGGCATGATCACCATCTTCCTCAAGGGCGGGCTCGACGCGGCCCGCACCATGCTCGAACGCGTCGAGCTCTTTGCGCTCGCCGAGTCGTTGGGCGGGGCCGAGTCCCTGATCGAGCACCCCGCGATCATGACGCACGCCTCGGTGCCCGCTGACCAGCGCGCACAACTCGGGATCGACGACTCCCTCGTCCGCCTGAGCGTGGGCATCGAGGATGTCGAGGACCTGATCGCCGACCTCGACCGTGCGCTCGCGTAAAGAGCAGAACCACCGGAGCACGCACGATGGACGAATACCCCACCGACGAGTTCGCAGCAGGCGGCCCGCACGACACCCGACGCCCCCGGCCTCGGACGATTCTCATCGTCGTTATCGTCCTGCTCGCCGCGGCAGCGTCCGCCGTCTGGCTTATCGTCGGATCGACGACCGCTCCGTCCCCGAACGAGTCGCCCGCGGAGGCGCAGGCCCAACCACCCGCCGAGCAGGTCCGGCCCATCGAAGAGCGGGTGCAGCTCACCTCGCTCCATCGCGACGCCCTCAACGAGATGCTCGACGCGCCCGCGACAACCATCGCGTGGGCCGTCAACATCTTCGGCTTCCGCCCCCCGGAGCTCGCCGCGGACGAACCCTGGGACCCGCCCTCCCCGGAGCGTGTGCTCTCGCTGGATGACCCGAGCCCGGTCTACACGTCGTTCGTCCGCAACGTCCCCGTGCCGGATTCGGAGTTCTTCATCGATGAGTCGATCGACCTCGTCCTCGACGATGACGGCGTGACCGTCATCGGTCTCCAGTACGCCCGGTTTACCGACGCGCCCGTCGAGAACGCCGACGTGTTTCTCGAACTTCCGGAGTGATTGCGGGCCGCGTCCGGCCGGCCTGATGGCTCGGTCTCACGCCTTCGTGTACCGGATCTCCATGCACTTCGATTCTTTGCCCGCGTTTTTCCCCGCCGTCGGCGTGAACCAGGTCTCCATCGTGTGCGAGCCGTCACCGTGCAGCGTCACGACCGACCGCTTGGTCATCATGTGACCCGACCCGGGGTCCTTGAGTTCGTCTGTCATCGTCCACGATTTGGACCCGGCGTCATACGACCCGCGTTCGGTCATCATGAACGTCGCCATCGTGTCGAGCCAGACGCCCTCCCAGCGCTCCTCGATCGTGTTGTAGCCGAAGAAGCCCTTGCCGGAGAACATGCCCGAATCGTCGTTGTAGTCGTGCTCGATGAACTTGCCGCCGAAGATCAGCGTGTTGACCATCGTCCCGTGCGAGATCATGGGCTCGGCCCCCGTCTCAGGCCCGGGGCCCATCCACATCTTCACCTCGGCCCGCCAGGTCCCCGCGAAGTGCTTGAGCAATCGATGCTCCGCCGAGAGCTGCCCCGCCGCCGCGCACGCGTCGGTGACCTGCTGCAAATCATCCGCCATCAAGCGCCCCCTTCCAGAAGCCCGCCACACCGAATCCGTCAAAGCCGATCGCATCGCGACCGATGACCCCGACATCCGACATCGGGATCGAGAAGCAAATCGACCGGGCGGCGCGTCAGCCCCGCCCGGCGCGGAGTGTTCCTGCTCGCAGGATCAGGCCCGCGATCATCCGTCCATGAGCTTCTTGTTCGGTCGGCGGTACTCGATCACCCCGGTGTTCGTGAACTCGGGGCCGATCATTTCACCCTTCTCCCAGAACTCCATGTTGTACCCGCCCTCCACGAACTTCAGCACGTTCTTGAGCGTGTACTCACCCATCATCGGGTGCTTCGCCGACCCGACCATGACGATCGTGTCGCCCATCACCGAGCCGGTCTGGCGCATCTGCCCGGTGCCCATCGTGTCCATCCACGTGCTCACGAATTCGCCGGTTCCCTTGTCGAAGCCCATGATGCCGATGCCGGAGAAATCCATCTCCTTGCCCATGAACATCATGTCCATCTCGACCTCGCTCATGAGCTGACGCTTGCCGAGGATCCACTTTCCCTTCGACGTGCCTGTGCTCACCTCGGGCGGCGCGGTCGGGTCCATCTTGAACCGCGCCGTCAGAACCCAGTCGCCGCCGAACTTCTTGAGCATCTCGTGCTGCGTCGTATCCGGCTTGGACATCTCGTCCATCATCGCCAGCATCTGCTCCATGTCGGGCATCCCCGCCGGCATGCCCTCCATGCCCTCGGGCTGCGATTCGACGCCGATCCAGCCGCCCGCGCACATCGCCGCCGCCAGACCCGCGATCATGATCATCCGCTTCATGCCGTAACTCCTTCTTTCCTTGAGTAGTCGTGCGTTCTTGTTCGCGCCCGTCGTCTCGCATGCATCCGCACGCCGAGCACCGATCATGTTTCGAGGACCGGCGTGCGCCGGTGCAATTGACGAAACATGCCTGCGCCGCGATCATGCCTTCTGATCGCCGACGCGTTTTCCCGAGTGAGTCGGATGCCAGTCGGGCCCGATCGTTCACTCATCCGTTCTCGGCCCGTCCCTGGGCACCCCGCGCAGCGTACAGCCGCGCTCCGCGCACACCGCCTCGGCCTCGGACGCCGAAACCCGGGCCCGCCGATTCGCTTGCACACACAAAGAGAATGGGCCTGCTCCGAGGCCGGGAATCCCAACAGCCGGGGCCGCTGCGGTACGACGCATTATGCCCGATATCCGCATCCACGAAAAGCAGAATCCGTATTTGTTTGTAAATTAGTCGGTAGTCAACCGCCCGACACGAGCGGCACGTGGTCGACAACCTCGACCCCGAACGCCTCGAGCCCGGGGAGCGGTCGGTTCGAGTTGGTCAGCAGCCGGAGTTTGCTCACCCCAAGCTGCCGCAGGATCTGCACACCCACGCCGTACTCGCGCAGCGCGGGCGGCATCGATCCGCCGACAGAATCGGGGTGCGTCAGGTCGGGGGTGTCCGCTCCGCTCGCGTGCGATTGCCGCCGGATCCGGCTCAGGCTGTCGGAGAAACTCGCCATCGAGCCCTCGGGCCGCAGATACACGATCGCCCCCCGGCCTTCCTTCTGGATCGCTTCCATCGAGGCGCGCAGTTGTGCGCCCGTCGAGCCCCCGTCGCTCGCCGAGCCCACCTCGTCGAAGATATCGCCCAGCACGTGCCGCTTGTGCATCCGCACCAGGACGGGCTCGCCCGCGTCGATGACCTCCCCGTTGTCATCGAGCCGGCCGACGCCGCCGACCGTCAACGCGAGGTGTGGCCAGGGATCGACCACGCTCTCGAACGCGATGAGGTCGAACTTCCCCGCGGGTGTCTCGATCTCCATCCCCGCCGCGGGCTGGGCGCGCTTCACGATGCTCTGCCGGCTCAGGCGGTGCTCGATGATCTGCGCCACCGAGCACATCTTGATGCCGTGCTGCTTTGCGAGCGGGATCAGATCGGGGACACGCGCCATCTCTCCGTCGTCGCGCATGATCTCGATGATCACCGCGCTGGGATACAGCCCCGCGAGACGGCACAGATCGACCGACCCCTCGGTCTGCCCCGTGCGCACGAGCACGCCCCCGTCCCGGCTCCGCAGCGGGTTGATATGCCCGGGCCTTGCGAAGTCCTCGGGTCCGTACTTCTCATCGATCATCATCTCGATGCACTTCGCCCGCTCGGCGGCCGACACGCCGGTCGTGAACCCATGCTTGGGGTGCCCATCGAGGCTCACGGTGAACGCCGTCCCGCGCGAGGTTGTGTTGATCCCGCTCTGCGGGTGCAGTTCAAGCCGGTCGCAATCCGTCTCGGTCATGCACACGCACATGTACCCCCGCGCGACGCTCAGCATGAACGTCACCGCCTCGGGGGTGATGAACTGACTGGGCAGCACGAGGTCGCCCTCGTTCTCCCGGTCCTCGTCGTCGGTCAGGATGACCATCTTGCCGGCGCGGAGGTCGGCGAGCACGTCTTCGATCGGGGAGAATGGCGAATCGGATTGGGGCGCGTCGGGCATCCGGCATTGTTGCGACCCTGCGCAGCCCGAGGTCTGGCCGCCCCGGAAATTCACACGCGGGAGCGACCGATGTCCTCCGCGATCGCATCCGCCAGGTGTCCGACGCCCGTTGTCAGCATTGTTTCGTGCGATGTGCCGACCCACGCAAGCCTCGTTTCGCTCGGCAGCACGCCGCGGAGACCGTTGAGCGAGGCGGGGTCGTAGTAGGGGGTCCAGAGCACCCGTCTGCGCGGGCGGATCAGCGTCGCGGGCCCGCGCCACGCGCACGCGATCGACCTCCCGAGCAGTTCCTGCATCCGCCAGCTCTTGGGATGGCTCGCCTGCGTGTTGCTGTTCGCGCGCACCCATCGGCCGAGTTTCGCGGCCTGCGACCGGACGGTCGCGACGCTCCCACCGGGCAGGAGCCTCGGATAACACACGGCGTTGCGGAGCCCCGCCGCAAGCCGGGCGGCGTGCGACCTCGGCGCAACAGCGCGGTACGCATCGATCAGCCAGAGGTGTGCGTGCCGGTGTATCGCCGAAAAATCGCGCACAAACGGAAACAGCCCGCCGAGCGAGTAGCCCGCGATGCCGATCACATCGGTGCGGCGGAGATCGCGATCGAGCCGATCGGTCAGCGCGTCGATCGCCGCGTCGGGGCCCAGCCGTTCGACCGCGTTCCAGAGTTCGTAGCACCGCAACCGGACCGTGTCGGCGAGTTGCTCGTTGATGGCGTGTGCAAGTCGATCGAACGCGAGCGCTCGGCCGTACGCGCCGGGAATGCAGAGGATCACCCGTCCGCCGGTGCCGAACTGCTGGGTCGGAATATCCGAGTCCGAGTCGTGCGAGAGGCACTGTATGAGCCCCGCGAAGGTCGGCGATCGGAGAAACTCGGCGAGCACGAGGTCGCGTCCGGAGTCGGCTTTGATCCACGCCGCCATCCGCAGCAACAGCAGCGAGTGCCCGCCGTGCGCGAAGAAGTCGTGATCGGCCGCAGGGTCCCGGTCGTCGAGGAAACGCGACCAAGCTTTCGACGCGATGTTCGCCACCGTCTCGTCGTTCACCGTCAGTCTCCGCGCCCCCGCGTTCTGCCTGGATTCTAATCATCGCCGGGAATCGATTTCTGCGATTGTGACGATCGGTCAGGACTGTTCACCCCAGATCGGCATTCGCGTCGAATGTCGCCGTCCCGGCTGGCATCGGGTGCGTTGCCCCCTAAACTCCCGCGCCGACAGCAGATCGGTCCCGAGCCGGCACACCCGAACCTCCGCAGAGAACTCCCCGCATGTCCGAGATCACCATCCGTCTGCCTAATTTCGTGCGCACGGCGCCTGTCACTTTCGATCTGAAGTCGGGTCTCTCGGGCTCGCCCAAGGCCGAGATTCTCTCGGGGCTCACCGTCGCGCTCGCGCTGGTGCCGGAGGCCGTCGCGTTCGCCTTCCTCGCCGGCGTCCCCCCGTTGGTTGGCCTCTATGCCGCCTTCATCATCTGTTTGATCACCTCTGTTCTCGGTGGTCGGCCCGGCATGATCTCGGGTGCCACCGGCGCGATGGGCGTCGTCGTCGTCGCCCTCGTCGCCAACCACGGGATCGGCTACCTGTTCCCCGCAGTCGTTCTCTGCGGCGTCTTCCAGATCACCGTCGGCCTCCTCCGCCTCGGCAAACTCATCCGAATCGTCCCCCACCCCGTCATGCTCGGGTTCGTCAACGGGCTCGCGATCGTCATCCTGATGGCACAGTTCGGGAGTTTCAAAACTCTCGGCGACTCGGGCGCGATGGAGTTTCTCAGCGGTTCGCGGCTCTACATCATGCTCGGACTCGTCGCCCTTGCGATGGGCATCATCGCCTTCCTTCCCAAGATCACCAAAATCATCCCCTCGTCGCTCGCCGCGATCCTCGTCATCTCGCTCGCCGCGTTCTTCATCAACGCATCGGCGGCAGAGGGCGAGAAGACACCCGTGCTCACCGTCCGCGACATGCTCGTTGACAAGACGGTCGCCAACGCCGTCGCCGCGGCTCAGGCAGACAAGGACCGAGCCCTGCTCGAATCCGTCGCGCTGCCCGAGGGCGTCGCCGTCATCCCCGCGGCCGCCGTGGGTCATGGCCCGGCCTCGCCGATCGTGCCGCTCACGCCCGACGAGACCCGGGCCGCGATCGACTCGGTCGATACCGCCTCGGTCGGCATCAGCGGGGGCCTCCCCCGCCCCGCCTGGCTCGATTTCACCCTCCCCCCCGCGACGCTCGAGACCCTCTGGATCATCCTCCCGTTCTCGGTCATCCTCGCGGGCGTCGGGCTCATCGAGTCGCTGATGACCATGACCCTCGTCGACGAACTCACCGAGACCCGCGGCGTCGGCAACCGTGAGTGCGTCGGTCAGGGCGTCGCCAATGTCACCTGTGGCATCTTCGGAGGCATGGGCGGCTGCGCCATGATCGGCCAATCGCTCATCAACGTGAAATCAGGGGGCCGGGGCAGGCTGTCGGGCATCACCGCGGCGCTGGCGCTGCTCGTCTTCATCCTCTTCCTCGCGCCCTACATCGAGGCGATCCCGATGGCCGCCCTTGTCGGCGTCATGTTCATGGTCGTCATCGGCACCTTCGAGTGGACCACCCTCCAGACCTGGCACAAGATCCCCAAGGCCGAGGTCCTCGTCATGCTCGTCGTCGCGGGCTATACCGTTTTCATGCACGACCTCGCGACGGCCGTGCTCATCGGGGTCGCGATGTCCGCCATGGTCTTTGCCTGGAACAAGTCCAAGCACATGGTTGCCGACGTCCAGTTCGACGAGCACGGCTCGAAAATCTACCAACTCCACGGCGTGCTCTTCTTCGGCTCGGTCACCCGCTTCCGCGATCTGTTCGACCCCGCGAGCGACCCCGACGACGTGGTCGTCGATTTCTACTTCAGCCGGGTCTACGACCAGTCGGGCCTCGAGGCGATCAACGCCCTCGCGGAACGCTACACCAAGGTCGGCAAACGCCTCCACCTGCGGCATCTCTCAGACGACTGCCGCCTGCTGCTCGACAAAGCGGGCGACCTCGTCGAGGCGAACATCTCGGAAGACCCGCACTACCACGTCGCGACGGATCGTGTGAAGAGACCGATCGGCTGAACCGACGGCGCTCTACTCCGAGTCGTCCCGGAACTCCTCGGCCCAGTGCTCGATCAGCGACAGCGAGAACCCGGTCTCCTTCTCGTCGTCGGCGCGCCCGCGCGTCGAGATGAACTTCTCGCCGTTCGGCGTGGGCTGGATCATGTCGACTTGGCTGATGTCCGGCATGGTCTCGAAGACCGGCTCGGGGAGCCCGAACCGGATCTCAGGCTCGCGGGTCAGCGAGACACGGATCAGTTCACGATCGGTGTTTGTGTAATACACCGTCGATCCGTCCGCCGACCAGACGGGCTGTGACCCACCATCGGACGAGACCTGCCAGCGCCCCTCGCCGCTCGGGAACCGCGTGCAGTAGACCTGCTTGCCCGATTCTACGGACTCGTAGAGCAGCAGCGTGCCGTCCGGGCTCAACGATGTCCAGAGGAACGACGCCTGCGCCTTCGCGACCTCACCGATCGTGGACATGTCCGCCAGGTCGATCGCCGAGATCGAGACCGGGTTCCTCCGCGGGTCGGAGACCAGCGCCGCGGTCTTCCAATCCCGATCGAACGACGACAGGAGCCCGGGGTAGGGATCCCGGGTGGGCCCCGAGCCGTCCGCGGCGAGGAAGTGCGTGGACCGAGCGTCTTCGCTCACGGACGGGTCGAAGTTCATGACCGCGATCTCCCGGCTGTCAGGAGACCAGCCGGAAGGGATCACGAAGCCCTC
This sequence comes from Phycisphaerales bacterium UBA1926, assembly GCA_002337215.1. Classification (GTDB taxonomy): domain Bacteria; phylum Planctomycetota; class Phycisphaerae; order Phycisphaerales; family UBA1924; genus UBA1926. Next base: position 91,648 of record DDFO01000046.1, read on the forward strand.
GAGCGACGAGATGCGGGTGTTGATGCCCCGCTCCAGGTCGCGCACCCAGACCTCCATGTCCTGCGGCCCCGTCCCGCCCCCGTAGGCCACACGCGTGCCGTCCGGCGAGACCAGCGTCATCGCGACCATCTCGCCCCCGTCGCCGATGGACTCGATCGAGCCGTCGGGCAGGATCCAGATCAGTTCGCCGCCACCTTCGACCTTGCCGCGTGCGAACGCGAGCGTGCCGTTCGCCGAGACCGAGGGCCCGACCGCCTCGGGCTGCACCAGGAACGGCTCTCCGGTGCTCTCCATCCGTTCGGGCGAGAACGGCACGGCCCAGAGGTCGATCTCCCCGAACCCGCGGGTGAAAAGGACATGCCCGCTGGGCGACCACGCGAGGGTCGTGGTGTACAGGTCCTCGAAATCCGCGAGCACGACGGACCGGGCACCGTCCCAGGCCATGATTGGCGTGCGCTGGTCGGTCTGGTGGCGGACGAAGAGCAGGACATCCGTCCCCGGGATCGACGCGATGGCGTGGTAGTCGATCATCTCGTCTTCGTCCGCCTCGACCAGCACCCGGGGCGTGGTCCCGCTCGCCGACATCTCCATGATCGCTTGGCTCTGCCGGTCCGAGACGTCCGAGAAGACGATCCGGTCGTCGTCGGTCCAGGCGAAGGGGAAGTTGACGCCGTAGTTCCCGAGGTTGGTGACGCCCCCCCCGGTCGCGGGCACCTTGAACATTTCGCGCAAGGTTCCGAACGCGATCGTGCGTCCGTCGGGCGACCATGTCAGCGCTATCGGGCCGTCGGCCTCGGCGATGTCCACGACGCCGAATGTGGAGAGATCGCGGACCTTGATCGTGTCGCCCTCGATGAACGCGATCTTCATCCCGTCCGGTGAGATCTGGGCCGTTCTCGGGTTGAAATCAGAATCCGGTCCGGCCTTCATGATCTCGAACTTGCGCACCACCCGCTCGGGCTCGGGCATCATCGCCCGAGACACAAACCAGCCCGCACAACCCGCGGCCAAGGCCACGATCAGCACGCCAGCGACCACCACCGCCGCGGGCACGCCGCCAGACCGTCCATCCACCGTTGGCACAGCACCCGGGCCAATATCCCGACGCAGCAGCTCCAGTCTCACATCCCCGATATCTCTGAACCGCGCGTTCTTGTCGCGCTCCAGGCACCGCTCGAGTACGCGTCGCACATGCCCGGGCGTCCCCGCCGGCAGCGCATCGAGATCGACGTCCTTGTGCAGGATCGCCCCGATCGACTCGGTCGCGGTCTCCCCGTGGAAGGGCCCGATGCCGGTGAGCATCTCATACAGCATCACGCCGAACGACCAGATGTCGGTGCGCTTGTCGACCATCTTCCCGCGCGCCTGCTCGGGGCTCATGTAGGGCGCCGTCCCGAGGATCGCGCCGGGGATCGTGGGCGAGTTGCCGTAGGTCGCCGTGGGCGTCTGCGTCATCTCTGCCGACGAGGCGTCGGCGACGCCGTCCGCCCGAGCGAGCCCGAAGTCGAGCACCTTTGCGCGCCCGTCGGGCGTGATGATGACGTTGCCGGGCTTGAGGTCCCGGTGGATCACCCCCGCGTCGTGCGCCGCCGCGACGCCGTCGGCGATCTGCGCCGCGATCTCGATCGCGTCGTCGACCGGCAGCGGCCCGCGCTCGAGCAGATCGGCCAGCGTCTCGCCCTCGACATACTCGAGCACGAGGTAGCGGGCCCCGTCCTTCTCTTCGATCCCGTAGATCCCGGCGATGTTGGGATGCGTGACCTGCGCCAGCGTCCGGGCCTCGCGCTCGAACCGGTCCAGCCGAAGCGGGTCGGCCGCGAACTCCTCTGGCAAGGACTTGATCGCGACGATCCGATCGAGCCGGTTGTCGCGGGCGCGGTAGACCACGCCCATCCCGCCACGCCCGATCTCCCCCTCTACCCGGTACGGTCCGATGATCTCTTCCATAAGCCTGCAGCCTAGCCGAAACACGCCCCCACGAGCCAAGCAGGCTCTAGCCGAGCTTCTTCAGCACCGCCGCGTTGAACGACCGCCCCTCGGCGATGAACTTCCGCTCAAAGTTCGTCCCCACGACCTCCCCGGCACCTGCCGAGTCGGGCCGATCGAAACCCGTGATCGCGAACGGTGACGCGGGCATCCCCTCCCGAAGCGCGCGCACACCATCGGGCATCGCCGGAACAAGTCCCCGCGCGATCTCCATCTTCCCCGCCGCCTCGCCCAGGTACGGCTCGCAGGCCCCGGCGTCCGCGACCCACTGCTCGACGTGCGCCAGGTCCCACGCCCAGAGGTCCGCGTGATCCGTCACCACCCGCAGCTCCCCGCCGGGTTCCAGCACACGCCACGCGTCCGCCAGGAACCGGTGCTGCACGACCCGCTTCTTGTGGTGCCGACTCTTGGGCCACGGATCCGAAAAATACAAGTGGATCACCCGGCAGATCGAATCGGGGCAGCGCCAGCGAAGGAACTCCGTCGCGTCGCCCAGCAGCATGCGGACGTTCGCGTGCGTGCCGGATTCACGACGACGCCTGAGCCGATCCGCGGCATAGGTATAGAACTCGCCCGTCCACTCGATGCCAAGGAAGTTCGTCTCTGGTTCCAGCGCCGCTTGCTGGACGAGGAACGTGCCTTTGCCCGAACCGATCTCGAGTTCGAACCGGCGATCCGGCTCCGCGAACCAGCCGCGCGGGTTGACCCGCCCCGCCTCGGGGTTGCGCAGCACATCATCGGGCAGCGGACCCAGTTCCCGGTCCGCGATCCCCACGACGCCCTTCGCGTCATCCATCGGTTTTCCGTGTCCAAGTCCGAACGACATGCCCGACTGTATCCGTCACCCGTCCGCGGCGCGTCTCACCGATCGGGCAGGCTGTCGATGACGATGGGGACCGGGGCTGTCCGCTGCCAGCGCGACGCCGGGCCCGACCACCAGAGCACCTCGTCGGCTGTCACCGTGAGATCGGCACCGACCTCGACCGGTTCCGGCAACACCCGGATCTCGACCGTCAGGCCGGCGTCTTCCAGACGCCTCCGCAGCGCCGCCAGCGCCGCGGGTGTCCGACGCACCTCCGCGACCCAGCCCGAACGGGCCGCCAGCACGATGGTGTCGAGCCCGCCCTCCGCGGACGCGATCACAGGCTGGGTCGGCTCGGGGATCCCGAACGCACCAAGCCGATCCTCAACCAACTCGCTCCGGATCCCGAACGCGTGATCGACACCGATCCGCTGGGCCGTGAGCACATCCATGACCGCCGCGGTGTTCGTCGTCGAGCCGCTCCGCGCGTAGAACACGATCCGGTCCGAACCGAGCAGTGGGGCAGCGTCGAAAACCGAATCCAGAACCTCGCCCGTCCCCGGGTCCGGCATCAGCGCAAGCCAGGCCGAGGCCTGCTCGGGTGTGCTCTCCGACACGACAGGAGGATCGATCGGAGACTCCGAAGGCCGTGCGTCCGCGATCGCGACCGAATCAGTCGTTTCATCGGCACCAGCGCCGACGCCCGCAGTTCCATCGGTCTCCGAGGCGACCGGCCCGATGCTCCGAGAGATCGACCCAATCGAGCGCACCCCCGCGACGATCGCCATCCCGCTCACGAACACCAGCACCGCCGCCGCCATCAGCCCGACCTCGCGACGCCGACGCCAGATCCGCGCCACGACCGGCTCGCGGTACGCCTCGACCCCGGACACAGGAGGCCCGCTCAGCGACGACGCGGCCCCCGCCTCCAGCGCGGCGACGCCGGACGTATCGATCGATTCCAAGTTGTCAGCCAGATCTCCGTCCAGAGCCCGGTCGATCGCGGCCGCGAGCAGCCCTGCCGGCGCCCGCCCCGTCTCGAGCCCCCGAAGAGCATCGCGATCAGACCGCATCGATTCCGCCACCGCGCGCGCCCGCGGGTCCGTGATCGCTTCCAGCGCCGACGCGAACCCGGCATCGTCCGACGATTCCACGGCCGCGAGCATCGCCTCGACGACACGCCCGTCGAGGCCAGACAGCGGATCGGAGAGGTCGCCAGGCTGAAGTTTTCCGTTCGGTGTCGTCATGATTCCATCGCCGATCCGTCGCCCCGTTCATGGCCATGTGATTCGTCAGCCTCTTCCGCCTCGAGCAGCCTTCGCAACGCCCCGCGGGCCCGGGAGATCCGGCTCTTGACCGTTCCGAGGGGCAGGTCCAACGCCGCCCCGATCGCCTCGTAGTCCATCTCACGAACATCCCGGAGCACGAGCACCGCGCGATGTTCGGGATTCAACTGGTCCAACGCCGCCTCAACCCGGGCAACGCGCGGCTCACCCCTTTGGACGCCGTCCGTTCGCTCGGGTTCCGTGCCCGGGCGGCCAGAGACCGAAGCGTCCGGAAACGAGCCGGCATCCCGGAGCGACGCGGCCCGGATCGCCGACCGCCGCCCCCGTGCCCGGTGCCAGCTCAGGCAGGTATTGATGGTCACCCGCGTCAGCCAGGTCGAGAACGCCGATCGGCCGTCGTAGGACCCGATGCCCCGGATCGCGCGCACAACCGAGTCCTGGGCCAGTTCCGCGGCGTCGTCCGCGTTGCCCACCATCCGCCGGCACGTCGCGTAGACCCGATCGAGCTCGGGCTCCAGCAGCGCCCCGATCGCGTCGCGATCGCCCGCGCGCGCCCGTTCGAGGATGTCCGCATCGGGTCGGCTCACGACAACACCCTACCGGGGCATGGCTCAGGAATTGCACGCATCATCCGTGCTTCTTGCTACCCGTGCTTTTTGGCGAGCCACGCGTGCAGCCTCTTCGCGGGCCATGTGTTGACGCACCGCTCCGCCGGCAGCCAACCCCGCCGGCCCGTCTGCACGCCGAATCGAATGTTGTCAAAGTCCCCGGCCCCGTGCACATCGCAGTCGATCGCGATCAGGCACCCCGCCTCCACCGCGGCGCGCACGTGCGTGTCCCGCAGGTCCAGCCGGAGCCAGTGGGCGTTGATCTCCAGCGCGACATCGTGCTCGACCGCGGCGGAAATAATCTCATCCATCGCGGGCTCGAGACCCTTCCGGCGGCCGATGAGCCGGCCGGTCGGGTGCCCGATGATGTTGACGTGCGGATGCGCGATCGCGCGGAGCAGGCGGTCGGTCGCCTTCTTGGGATCCTGCGACAGCGCCGCGTGGGGGCTCGCGACGACCACCTCGAGCCAGGCGAGGATCTCGTCGTCGTAGTCGAGCGAGCCGTCCGCGAGGATGTCGACCTCGCTCCCGTGCAGGAGGGCGATCCCGTCGATGGTTGAGCGCGCGCTCTCGATCGCCTCGCGCTGGGCCCGCAGCCGATCAACGCTGAGACCGTTTGCCTGGACACTGCTCCTGGAGTGGTCGGTGACCGCGATCGTGTGAAACCCACGAGACTGTGCGCCCTCCACCAGCTCGGCGAGCGACAGCGACCCGTCCGATTCGGTTGTGTGCGCGTGGAGCTCGGCCCGGATCGCCTCGACAGACACAAGGTCAGGAGCTTCCGGGAGGTCCAGCTCCCCTCGGTCTTCCCGCGCTTCCGGCGGGATGTAGGGCAACTCCAGCGCAGAATAGATCGATTTCTCGGTCTCGCTCGCGATCGGCTCGACGCCCCTGTTCTGCGGCGGTCCGTCCGCCTTCTCGTCGGGCGATTCGGGGAACAGGCCGTACTCGTTGAGCGTCATGCCCCGCTTGATCGCGCGCTCCCGGAGTCTCACGTTGTGGTTCTTCGAGCCCGTGAAGTACATCAGCGCCGCGCCCCACGACGATTCGGGAACCACCCGCAGGTCGGCCTGCACGGTCGGGCTGTCGCCCTCCGCGATCCCGCGCCAGCGCCCGAGGTCGGTCGGCAGTTCGAGACGGACGGATGTCTTTGTCTCTCCGCTCGCGATAACCGACACGACGCCCTTCTGTTCGCGGAACGCCTTGTGCGCGCCCGCAGGATCGTCGGTCGCGACCAGGATGTCGATATCCCCGATCGTCTCGCGTCCCCGCCGCATCGACCCCGCGAAGGCGCACCTCGTCACGCCCCCGACCGCTTCCATCCGCTCGACGAGCAATTCCGCGAGCGGGCGCGCCATGCCCAGCAGCAGGCGCTCGCCCGCGGTCTCCGCGAACGCGAGCGATTCTCTGATCTTCTCGACGCTCTTCTTGCCCATCCGCGGGAGTTCGAGGATCTTCTCGGAATCCAGGGCGGCCTTCAGCGAATCGAGATCCGTGACACCCATCTCGTCCCACAGCAGTTTGACGGTCTTGGGCCCAAGGCCGGGCACTTCGAGCACTGTCAGCAGGCCCGGCGGGACGGCGTCGAGGAGTTCCCGGTGCTCGCCGATCGTGCCGGTCTCCGCGAACTCGGCGATCTTCTCGGCGGTCCCCTTGCCGATCCCGTCGAGGGCGGTCAGCGCTTTCTCATCGCCCGCGATCGATCGGAGGTCGGTCGGGTGATCGCGGATCACCCGCGCTGCTTTCGCGTGCGCGTTGACCCGGAACCGGTTCGCGCCCGTCAGTTCGAGCAGCCCGGCCATCTGCTCAAAGATCGCGCCGAGGTCTTCGTTGAATGACATGCGCGATCGTAGATGGTCCGGGGCGCTCTGCGCTCGGTTCTCCCGGTTCTCTCTGATCACGGCAGACCGGTCGCGGCGCTCAGATTCTCCGCGGTCTGGATCTACCCGACATCACCGATGCCGAGCGAATCGCCGTACCGCTTCATCAGCCGGCGTCGCAGCGTGCGCTCGGATGAACTATTCAGACGAGGTGACCGCTCGATCCACGCCGCGGCATCCCGGCGGGCCATCTCCAGGAGTTCCAGATCGCGCATCAGGTCCGCCACGCGGAAGGGGGGCAGCCCCGATTGCTTGGTCCCGAACAGCTCGCCCGGCCCGCGGATCTCGAAATCACGCTCCGCGAGCACGAACCCGCTGGTCGTCTCCGCCATCGCCTCGAGCCTTTTCCGTCCGTCGTCGGTCTTGGGTTCACCGATCAGCACGCACGCCGAGGGTTTCTCGCCCCGGCCCACACGCCCCCGCAGCTGGTGCAGCTGGGCGAGCCCGAACCGGTCGGCGTCCTCGATGATCATGATCGTCGCGTTGGGCACGTCCACGCCCACCTCGATCACCGTCGTCGCGATCAGGCAGTCGATCAACCCAGCGCGGAACCTGCCCATGACATGCTCGCGGGTGTCGCGCTTCAGCCGGCCGTGCAGCGCCGCGACGCGCGACCCGCGCAGCGGACCGTCCTCGAGTTTTCGCATCAGCGTCCGCAGGTTCGTGGGTCCATCCTCGCTGTTCTCTTCGATCGCGGGGACGACGATGAACGCCTGATCGCCCTCGTCGAGCCGCGCCTTCAGCCGTTCGTACACCTCGGGACGGCGGGCGGGCGCGACCACGCTTGTGCGCACCGCCGTGCGCCCGGGCGGCAACCCGTCGATGGTGGAGACGTCCAGATCGCCGAACAGCGTCATCCCGAGCGTCCGCGGGATCGGCGTCGCGGTCATCACCAGCACGTGCGGCGTCACGGGCTGGGCACCAGCCTCGGCCTCGCCCAGCACGGTCGCGTGCGTGCGGAGGTGCGCACGCTGGTGGACGCCGAACCGGTGCTGCTCGTCGATGATCGCGACGGCAAGCGAGTGGAAGTTGACCGATTCGGTGAGCAGTGCGTGCGTGCCGATGAGCAGATCGACCTCGCCCGCCTCGATTCTTGTCAGCAGTTCCGTCCGCTCGCTCGCGGCGACCGAGCCTGTCAGAAGCCCGATGCGCACGCCGGACGACTCGAGCATCGATGTAATCGAGAGATAGTGCTGCTCGGCGAGCAGTTCGGTCGGTGCCATCAGCGCCGCCTGGTGCCCCGTCGCGGTCGCCATCAGCATCGCGTACAGCGCCACCGCGGTCTTGCCCGAGCCCACGTCGCCCTGGATCAGCCGGTTGGTCGGTGTCGAGAGCGCGAGGTCGCGGGCGATGTCGGCGACGACCCGGTCCTGCTGCGGCGTGAGCGTGAAGGGCAGCCGACCCCGGATGCGTGCATCGATCGCGTCGTCGTGGCGCAGGGGCGGGGCGCTGAGCGTCCGCCTCAGGTGCGCCCGCTTCATGTGAACCCCGAGCTGGAGCAAGAGCAGCTCGTCGTAGGCGAGCCTCCGCCTGCCCGATTGGTGATCCCCCTCGGACTCGGGCGCGTGCATCATGCGGTACGCCTCCGCGAGCGTTGGCATCTCGCGTTCCCGCCTGTACCCGTCCTCGAGATGATCCTCGATCAAGGGCAGGGCGTCTTTGAGGACCTTGCCCACGCACGCTTCGATCGATCGGCTGTTGATCGCGCCGCTCGCGGGGTAGACGGGCCGAAGCCGTTCCTCGAGCGTCGCCGTCTCGTTCGCGTCACCGTCGTCGAGGCCCAGGATCTCGAAGCGTGGGTTGGCGACCTGGAGCCCGGGGCCCCGCTGCTTGGCGGTGCCCTGCACGCGCAGCCGCGTGCCCGGCCCGATCTTGTCGCGAAGGAACGCCTGGTTGAAGAAGACGAGATCCAGCCGGCCCGTCTCGTCGCACAGCACGGCCTCGAAACGCCGCTTGCGGCCCACCCCGCTCACGCGCGTCGCGGTGATCTCTCCGCGGGCGCTGATGATCCGCCCCGCCTCAAGATCCGCGATCCCCGCCTCAGCCTCCTCGTGCTCGTACCGCATCGGGAGGTGGGCAATAAGCGCACCGACATTGCTGATGCCGAGGTCCGCGAGCGCCTGGGCGTCGCGGGGAACGATCCCGTCGATCGCAGTGAGCGGGGTTATCAGTTGAATCGGCACGGTTCGATTATGCCCTGCTCAGGATCGGCACGCTCAGACCCCCAGGGGCCGATCGTGCGGCGGCGCGTCGTCGCCCGGCGCATCCGTGCGAGCCTCCCCCTCGGGTCGGTTGGCGGGGTCGATCTCGCGCAGATAGGCCCAGGTGTAGATGCCCGACGAGTGCCCGTCGTTGAAGGTGATGCGGATCGCGTAATTGCCCACCATCTCGGCGTCCAACGCCTCCAGGCCGCCCTTGCCCGAAGTACCGCCCGGCGCGGACGGAAGCACCGTGAGCGGGTTCTTGCTCATGTGCTTGCGGAGCTCACGCTGGTCGGCCGAAGGGCTCATCCGGCGCAGGTAGGCGATGGAGTAGTAGGATCCGGTCCCGTCGGCCCACTGGATGGTCAGGCCACGGTCTTTCTTGAGGTCCAGCGCGGTCGGTGTATCGGCGTGCGTCACGCGGGATGGTAGAGCGGCAACGCCGCCGGGAGCGACGAGATGACAGCAGCCGATGCGGCACATCAGATTCCCTACAGCGACAGACTCTGCGCCGCGATCGACGAGGCCGGCACCCCCGCGTGCGTGGGTATCGACCCGGTGCTCGAGAGGTTGCCCCCGGGGATCGGCGCCACCACCGATCTCGATCGGCTGAGGGCGTTCTGCCTCGGCGTCGTCGAGGCCGTCGCGGGCGTGGTCCCGGCGATCAAGCCGCAGTCCGCGTGCTACGAACGGTTCGGGTCCGCCGGCGTCGCCGTGCTCGAGGCCGTGTGCGCGCGTGCCAAGGAACTGGGGCTCGTCGTGGTCCTCGACGTCAAGCGGGGCGATATCGGCTCGACCGCCGACCATTACGCCGCCGCCGCGGTCGGCATGGGCGCCGACGCCGTGACTGTCAACGGGTACATGGGCCGGAGCGCCGTCGAGCCGTTCCTGAAGTCCCCGCGCGGCGCCGGCCTGGGCGTGTACGTCCTTGTGCGCACGAGCAACCCGGATTCGGATGAACTGCAGGCCGATCGGCTCGGGTCGGGCGAAACGGTCGCCGAACGGATGGCGGCGATCGTGGGCGATCTCGGTTCGGGCCGGCTCGGAGCGCGGGGCACCTCGCAGGTCGGCGCGGTGGTGGGGGCGACCAAGTCAGCGGGCGAGGTCGCGGCCTTGCGGGCCCTGATGCCCGACGCGCCGATCCTCGTTCCGGGAGTCGGCGCCCAGGGCGGCACGATCGCGCAGGTCACCCCGCTGGTGCGGGCCGGGGCGGCGACGCTGGGCGAGGCGGGCGTGCTGATCAACGCGAGCCGATCGGTCATCTTCCCCAGCGGGACAGAAACCGGGGCAGAAACCGGGGAATCGGACGATTGGCGCGGGGCGATCCGGTCCGCCGCGGTCGGCTTCGCACGCGACTGCGCGGGAGTCCGGCCCGGAGCCTGATCAGCGTCCTCGCCGACCTCTGAACAATTGATCCACGCAAAAAAACCACCCGGATCAGCCAAAGGCCGATCCGGGTCGGTGGTCACGAAATCGTCATTCGTGGTCGTCGGTGCGTTGCAGGCTTACTTGCGGCGACGGGTCGTCATGCCGGCGAGGCCGAGACCGGCGATCGCGAGGACGCCCGGCGTCGGGATCAGGAGGCCATCGGCTTCGGTCGAGACGCCGTCGAAACTGCCGGCGTCGAAGCCGCCGAAGTTCTGGAGCAGCAGGCTCACCGCACCGTCGAAGACCTGGCTTGTGAGGCTCGCGATGCTGAACGACCCGTTGACGCCGTTGAACTCGCCGTCGGCGTTGCCGTTATCGCTGAAGGTGAAGTCCGACGAGGTCCCGCTGAAGAACATGAACCCGAAGGGGTTGATGATGTCCCATGAGCCGGCGATCGATGCGGTCAGGGTGTCCCCGTCCGAATCGGTGATCGTGATGAAACCCACGCCGTCGGCGGAGCTCGCGGTCACGTTCGAGATATCGAGTTCCAGCGAAACATCGGAACTGCCGAGGCCGAAGAAGCCCGTGTCGTACTGGGCGGTGCCCTTGCTGCCGGTCAGCAGGCTGACATCGCCACCCGACGCGAAGTCCGCGTCGTTGGCAGCAGCAGCGGTGAAGAGCCCGGTGTCGTCGCTGTACGAACCATTGAGGTCGGTGAAGCTGAAAGACGCGACAATGTCGGCGGCGGCGAAGCTGCCGCTCGCGGCGAGCACAGTCATGAGTGCGGTGCGGTTGATCATCGTTTCTCGTTCCTCTCTCGTGCCGACGGTCGCTCGGCGTTCTCGCCGGCGCTCTGGGCCGGCCGGATCTCTCATTGACGAACTGCGTGGTCGAAGGTCTGTTCTCGGACCTACTTCTGATGACGACGCGGGCGAACGGCTGATGTACGCAGCCGATCACTCGACAACGTGCCCCATCGGCCGTCAGATGCCAGTGAATCACCCGGAATTGGCGTGAATCGGTGATGTTTTTGTGCCGTTGCCCGCGCAGAATCCCACCAATGGCATGAACGAAGCGCCATCCGTCACGCCTGCGGCGAAACAGCGGGCTGGTCAACGGCGACAAGCTGCGCAGAGATACCACTGATTCCGGTAGAAACCCGGATTCTCGCGGGAGTCGACGATCTCGGTGATTCGCGGGCGGACGCCTCGGAGAGCCGGATTACATCGGCTTCTTGCCGACGGTCACGTCGTAGACGTGCAGTAGCTTGTTCTTGTCGAAGATCATCTCAGGGCGGGTCAGGCCCACGATGTCGTACTCGGTGGTCATCTCGATCGCGTCCACCGGGCACGCCTCCTCGCACATCCCGCAGAAGATGCAGCGGAGCTCGTCGATCTCGAACTTGACGGGGTACTTCTCGCGGTCGTCCCACGGGCTCTCGCCCGCTTCGATGTGGATGCAGTTGGCGGGGCAGAGCGTGGGGCACATCATGCAGGCCACGCAGCGGACGCGCCCGTCCTCGTCGCGGTTCAGGCGGTGCACACCCCGGAAATTCCCGGCGTTCTGCCCGCCCTCGGTCACCGGCATGTGCTCACGCCGCTGCTCGGGGTACTGCATCGTCCGGCTCGTCTTGCCCTGCCCGAAGGAGGTAAAGAAGTGCCGCATCGTGGTCCCGAACCCTTTGATGACTTCCGGGAGATACAGGCTCTCCATGCGGTTCATCGGGGTGCGCTCGATCTGGATGATGTCCTCGTCGCGGATCGCCATGGGGAGACTATAGACCTCGGTCGGTGTGGTTCGGCGGGCCGATTCCGGCGCAGCCGCGCAGGGAGCCTCAACCGTTCGCTCCGTGCGGTAGAATCGAGGCATGAGCCCCGTCGGAGGCGGCAAGCCTCTCTTTGATCTCATTTCCGCAGGCCGACGCCCGAGCGACGGCAAGCAGTCGTCGCCCCGGCGTCCCGCGCGGAACGACCGCGACATGGGCACCCGCGAAATCACCGTCCCGATGGTCTGGATCTACGCGGGCGCGGCCCTGCTGCTCTTGCTGATCGTCGGGGGGTACGGCATCGGGTACCGGCTCGGAATCGGGTCCGCAAGGGCGTCCGAGCGACGCGAGGCGGTCCGCGACGCCGAGGGCGTGTTCGTCGATGACCCGCTCCGGCAGAATGGCGAGCGGGAAACCGGATCGCCGCAAGCGGGCCGGACGGGAGCACCCGGATCCGGTCAACGGACCCGCGAGGGGACGACCTCGGGGTCCGGATCGGATCTCGACTCGGCATCCGGTGGTTCGAGATCCGGCCTCGTGGGGGTGCTGCGGGCCGACGGACGAACGACACCGGACCCGCGCCGCGAGGGCGTGAACTACCTGGAACTGGTGACCCTGCCCCGGGAGCAGGCGATCGAGGCGGTCCGATATCTCTCCGAAAATGGGGAGGAGGCGATCGCCGTCCCCGCCTCGGAACTTGATCCGCGCCGTCGGCGGTCGAATACTTCCGACTCGTTCCGCGTCATCGCATTGGGGCTGGCCGTGCCGGGCGACCGGTACAGTTCCTCGGCCAACGCGAGGAAGCAGTTCGAGGATCGTCTCCGCCGGCTGGGCAAGGCCTGGACCGACGGTGGCGGGGTGAGTGATTTTTCCGATCCGCTCTGGCGCCGATTCGGTGGCTAAGAGTTGATCACGACGAACGTTGCCGCTTCGGCGGCACCCGGCCCGGACGCTGCGATTCGCCGCAGGGCCTTAGATGATTGGAGTCCGCGATATGAGCCGTGATCCCTCGCTGAAGACCTCGGGCAACCTCGAAGGCAAGCGGAACGTGATGACCCGCGCCGAGCGCATCCAGGCCCTCAAGGCCGACAAGAAGTTCAATCCCAAGAAGGACTCGGCCCTCGGTCTGCGCAAGACCAAGGTCAGCGAGTAACCCGCTCGGTCCGGCTTCCCCGGCCGGGCACGCAGCGAGACCAACTCTATGAGCCCGGCGGATGATCGCCGGGCTTTCTTGTGCGCGCTCGGCGTGTCCGGCCGTGTCGCGGGCGGGGTGTCGTGTCACAAGCCGGTCGATCCGCGGCGTAGGCTTGCGCATGAACACGACCCAGCTGCTTTCTGACCGGGCGAACGCGATGGACTCGTCGGGCATCCGCCGGGTCTTTGAGCTCGGCGCGACACTCAAAGACCCGGTGAACCTGAGCATCGGACAGCCCGACTTTCCGGTGCCCGACCCGCTCAAGAACGCCGCGATCGAGGCGATCGCGACCGACCTGAACGGCTACTCGTTGAACCAGGGATTGCCGTCGCTGGTGCTGCGCACCACCAAGCATCTCGAAGACGATGTCGGCTGGCTGTGCGGCCCGCCCGGCGACCCCACGAACCCGACGGTCCTGATCACCGCGGGCACCAGCGGGGCGCTGGTGCTCTCGTTCCTGAGCGTGCTCGGCGCGGGCGACGAGATCATCATCCCGGATCCGTACTTCGTGAGCTACCCCGAGCTGGCGACGATGTGCGGGGCGAAGGCCGTCCGCTGCGGTTGCTACCCCGATTTCAAGATGACCGCGGAGCGCGTCGCGCCGCTCATCACCGAGCGCACGAAAGCGGTCCTGTTCTGCTCGCCCAGCAACCCGGCGGGCGTCGCGCTCACCGAGCAGGAATGCGCGGACCTGCTCGAACTGTGCCGGTCGAAGGGCGTGCTGCTGATCGCCGACGAGATCTACGACGAGTTCGCGTTCGCCGACGCGCGCACGCAGGCGGCCGCCGGTGATGCCGGTTCTGGAGCTGGCGATCTCCGCTGCCCAAGCCCCGCCCGGCTGCCGGGTTCGGAAGAGACCGTGCTGCTCATCCGCGGGTTCGGCAAAACGTACGGCTGCACGGGATGGCGGCTCGGCTACTGCGCGGGCCCCCCGGCGATCGTGGGCGCGATGATCAAGATGCAGCAGTACACGTTCGTGTGCGCGCCGACACCCCTCCAGGCCGGCGTGCTCGCGGCGTTCGACACCGATATGGGCCCCACGGTGCAGGCCTACGCGAAGCGGCGCGATATGGTGATGGAGACGCTGGGGGCCGTGACGGAGATCGCCCGCCCCGACGGCGCGTTCTACGCGTTCGTGAAGGTCCCCGAGCACCTGGGCATGACGGGCACCCAGTTCTTCGAGCGTTGCGTCGAGGAGAATGTGCTCGTGATCCCGGGGGGGGTGTTCAGCGATCGCGACACGCACATCAGACTGAGCTTCGCGACCGAACCCGAGCGGCTGGCGGAAGGGCTTGAAAAGATCGCCGCCCTGATGAGGTAACGGTTGATCGCTCAGAACCGGATCGTCAGCTTCGCGAACACGCCCTCGCGGTCGAGGCTGGTGCGCAGGTCATCGACGACCATGTCGGACTCGAAGATCTCGTAGCCCGCGGTGAGCCCGACTGTCCGGGAGAGCCTGAACTCCGCGTTGAACGAGAGATCGAGCACGCCGGCGCTCTGTTCGATCGACTGCGTCGCCGCGGTGGTCGAGAAGACCATCCCGTCGGTCGGCTGCCAACGCACCCCCGTGCCGATCATGGGGACCGCGACCAACCCGCGGGCCTGGTTGAGCGCCAGGCTCGCGCTGTCGAGCCTGGAGATATCGGCGCGGACGGCTTGCACACCCGAGAGCACGAGCCACTGGATCGACGCGTTCCGCGCCATCGGGGTCCACTCGAGGTCGAGGTTGAACCGCTCGAACCGCTCGCCGGGCGATTCGATGTAGGGCGAGGCGATCTCGTCGGGCGCGGCCGGGGTGCCGAACCCGCCGTCGATCAGCGCGGTGTCGCGACCGAACTCGACACGGAACGGCGAGGTCGTTTCCGTCGTCGTGAGCCGAGGGTCGTGAGCCATCGCGCGGAACGGCGAGACGTGCTCGAGATAATCGCTGAGCCGATCCCCCCACCGATCCGGCGTGCGTTCGAAGGTCGCAGCGTCGATCGGGTCCCAGACGATCACGGGCGCGGGCGCCGGGTCCTCCTCGCCCAGAGGTTCAAGGGGCGACGGCATCGGGATGCGGTCCGGGTTGTCGTCGGTCGCTGCCGGCTCGGGCAGATAGATCCGGAGATCGGTGTCGAGATCGCGCACCGATCGGAACGCGCCGACCGGGGTGCTGTCATTCGTGGTCCGCGATTCGATATGCCCGGTCTTGTCGTCGTCCGCCTGACCGTGACACGTGATCCCGGCGAGGAAAACTCCCGCGATCAAAGACCCGCGGGAGAGCCCCCCGGTCGACAGCGCGAGCGCACGAGACATTTGTTGTGGGCCGAGGCGGCTCATCTCAGATGTATTCTTCGGTGTTTGGCTCCGTGGTTCCACGGAAATCTCAACAGAGATGCGAGTTGTCTCGGGTGCCAAGGACGCGACGAGATGGTGCCGAGGCCGTGCCAAAGCCGTGCCAAGGCCTTGGCAGATCGGCCGGGCGGGTTGCCCGCCCGACCGAGTAGACTCGGGGCATGAACGGATACAACACAGCGGGCGGGCGTGGGATTTGGGCGTTTGTGATGGCGTTGGGGCTGGTCGTGATCGGCCTGCCGAGCATGCTGGGCATGCTGGGAATGGGGGCGACCCACCCGGACGCCGAGCCGGCAGCACCGGAGCGTCCGGCCGGGTACCTGTTCCGCACGCTCGAGCACAACGGGGCGTCGTACCCCTATTCGGTGTATGTGCCGAGGGATCTCGAACGGGCCGCCGAGGCGGACGGTCGCGGCGTGCGGGGGCTGATCTTCCTCCACGGCTACGGCGAGTGCGGCACCGACGGCAGCAAGCCGCTCGCGGTGGGGCTGCCCCCCGCCATGATGCTCGAGCCCGGCCGCTGGCCCTTCGTCGTGGTTATCCCCCAGAAGCCCAGGGGCGACGCGGAGTGGGAGGATTTCGACGACGCGGTGCTCGCGATGCTCGACGCAGCGATCGCCGAGTTCGGTATCGACCCGGGCCGGGTCGCGATCACCGGGCTGAGCCAGGGCGGGCACGGGGCGATCCAGTTCGCGTCGATGCACGGCGACCGGTTCCGCGCGGCCGCGCCGGTCTGCGGGTATGTCCAGCGGTTCTGGGAAGACGGCAAGCGGAACAGCCGACCCAAGCCCGAATGGGCGGCCCGCTCAGCCTTTGCCGAGTCGTTCGAGGGCACCCCGGTCTGGCTGCTGCACGGCGGGAAGGACAATGTTGTCCCCCCCGCCGAATCGGAATGGCTGCACGAGGCGCTCCAGGACGCGGGGATGACGAGCAAGCTGACGGTCTTCCCGAACGACAACCACAACTCCTGGGACAGCGCATACCGGCAGAGCGGGCTGTGGGAGTGGCTCGTCGATCAGACTCGTTGACAGAGCCCGGCCTTTGTCGAGAAATCTGGCCGATCGCTGGGCGTGCTCGGGAATCTGTGGCACGGTTCTCAATGGCCCGCGTGGCATCGCGGTGCTGTAGGGGAACCGATCATGAAGTCCGTGATCCTTGCGATCGTTCTGTCCGGGGCGGTGTCTTCG
Organism: Phycisphaerales bacterium UBA1926; assembly: GCA_002337215.1. GTDB lineage: Bacteria > Planctomycetota > Phycisphaerae > Phycisphaerales > UBA1924 > UBA1926. The sequence goes on from DDFO01000046.1 coordinate 108,260, forward strand.
GGTGCTGCGGCACCTTCGAATGCGCTGCTGAACGGCTCGTTCGAGTCATCCGCGATGGATGCTCCGACGCGTGTCGATATCGCGCTGCTGACCGACTGGGAGACCGAGGGTGGGTACATGATGCTTGAACGCGGCGTGAACGGCGATTCCAATGTCGCGGCCCACACCGGCGAGCAGTTCGTCAGCATGGGGCACTCGGGCGCGATGGGCGACAGGCTCTGGCAGTCGTTCACGACGGGCGCCGGCGGCGTCTACGAGGTCTCGTTCGCGACCCGCTCGATCCAGGGAAGCGTGACGCAGGCACTTTTCGTGTCCATCACCGACGACGCGACGGACGGTGAACTCGCCTCGGCCGTGGTCATGGAGATGCCCTTTGAGGACGGCTGGACCGAGCACGCGTTCTCGTTCACCGCGGTGTCGAATTCGACGACGATCCGCTTCCTGCACGCGACGGGCAGCCACCAGGCGAACGTCGCGCTCGACTCGGTCGTGGTGCTGATCCCCGCCCCGCCGGTGCTCGCGTTGCTCGGCCTCGGGCTCGTCTGCACTCGCAGGCGATGATCTCAGACAACAGGTGTGCCCTCGCGGGCTGTCAGTTCGCCGAAGAGCCCTGAGAGCCTGGCGGTCGTCGGGCGGTTGCCGTTCCCGATCGGTCGTCCGTCTACGGTCGCGACCGGCGCGAGTTCGCCCATCGTCCCGGTCGTGAAGCACTCGTCGGCGCGGTAGACCTCGACCATCGAGATATCGCGTTCGCGGTGTTCGATGCCGTGCGCCCGGCAGAGTTCGAGCACCGTCGCGCGGGTGATCCCCTCGGGGCAGGCGACGAGCCGGCTCGTCTCGATGATGGGTCCGTCGGGGCCTTTGTTCACGATGAAGACGTGCGTCGCGTTGGTCTCGGCGAGGAAGCCGCGCGGGTCGAGCATGATCGCGTCGTCGGCCCCGGCGACGTTCGCCTCGATTTTCGCCATGATCGACTGGATGAGGTTGCAGTGGTGGATCTTGGGGTCCATCGCGTCGGGCGCGAAGCGGCGGATGGAACTGGTGATCAGGCTCAGCCCCGACTCGCCCACGGCGTCGCGGTACACCGGGGCCTTGTGCTCGGCGAGGACGATGAGCGTCGGGCCCGCCTGGTTCAGGCGGGGGTCCATCCCGCTGGTGATCTTCGTTCCTCTCGAGAGTGTCAGGCGGATGTGGACGCCGTCGGTCATCTCGTTCGCGGCGAGGGTCTTTGTGATCTCGGCGATGATCGATTCGTGGGTCGGGATCTCGGCGAAGGCGAGCGCGAGAGCGCTGTGACGCAGGCGGTCGAGGTGCTCGGTGAGCTTGAAGATCTTGCCGTTGTAGAGGCGGAGGCCCTCCCACACGGCGTCGCCCCCCTGCACCGCCGAGTCGAAAGGGCTGATCCCTGCGGTGTCGCGGTGGATCAGTTCACCGTTGATATTGATGAGCAGATCACGGTTCTTTTCGTTGAATGTCTGGAGCATTGGCGTGAGTGTACGGACACGCCCCGCGGTCTGGTCAGGCGTCTGTCCGCGTCGCGATCAGCGTTGGCCCTGTGCCATTGAGGGTGAGCGTCGTTGGCGATGGGGAGACGCGGTCGAACCGGATCACCGCGTGCTCCGCGCCGGCCGGAGAGAACGAGAGCGGGTCTCCGGGTGCCGGTTTCAGGTTTCGCGAACTCGAGCCCGGGCGTTGCAGGGTGAGCGAACTGGATCGGTCGCTGTACGCGATCTCGAACCGATCCGATGGACCCGTTCCCCACGCGTAGGTGCCGAGGTACGGCGCTGCCGATGCGGCGTCGAGCGGCACGGGCGGATTGCCGACGAGCCCGATCGATTCGAGGTAGTCGATGACCCGGTCCGCCCTGCCGGCGCGGGCGTGGCTGATGAGCGGGATGCTGTGGGGCCCCTTGAGATCGCGGGTGCCGGGGACGTTCTCGATCGTGGCGCGGACGGCATCGACCCGGTCCAGTGTCGCGAGCGTGAACAGGTCGGGACGGGCACCGTGTGCGAGCAGCAATTCGATCATCTCGATGTTGCCGACATGGGAGGCGGCGCCGATCGCGGTCTCGTAGTCTCCGAATCCCCAGTCCCACGCGGATTTCGCCAGGCCCCGGTTCTGCGCGAGCATGGCTCTCACGCGATCGATCGCGCCGTGGCTTGCGCCGACGAACGATCGGGCGTCATCCGGATCCGTGGAGGGGAACCGGTCACTCCGGGTGTCGATCGGTTCGGACGAGGCGCGGGCCCCAAAGCCGACAACGCCCACGGTGCCGGCCGCGATGAATGTCCGACGGGAGAGGCTGGGTGTCATGGCGTGCTCCAGAGGTGTTTCGATCATCGGCGGAGTGTCTCCCGGGGTTTGATGCCGCCGGGCAGCAGATGTTCCCTCTGCGGGCGTTGCCTCAGGGCATCGCTCTGAATGAGGCGAGGTGGTCGTAGAGGCGTTGGCATTCGGTCAGCACGCCCTTGAGGCGGTCGGGAACCGGCTCGTTCTTGGGTGTGTACGGCGCGACCCCCGTCGAGGCGTTCACGCTCGCGTACCAGTGGGGGGCCCAGACGCCGTCGTCGGGGTGGGGGCCCGCGGGCCAGGTGAGCATCGCCGGGTCGAACGAGACACCCACTGCCGCGCACATCGCGGTCAGCCCGGCCTCAGGGTCTTGCAGGATGTCGGCCGCGTCGAAGACGGGGGGCGGGGTGCCCCCCTTCTCCAGACAGTGGGCGTGCAGGCGGTCGAACAGGCGAACCTGCTGGGGCAGGCCGAGGTCGGCGGGCGTCGGGTTATCGATGACCTTGATGAAACTCGTGATCATCTCGGCGGGGTCGCGGATCAGGAAGACGTTGGCGAGCGATCTGATCCAGGCCCGGGCGTCCTCGCCGCGGTCGAAGTCGGCCTCCATGTCCGCCCGCATCGCGTCGGTGATGTGGTGGGCCATGTGCTTCTGGTACCAAACCAGTTTGCCCCCCGGTACCGGCCCGACGAGCGCGCCGGAGACCGTCCGCCAGTCGGTGGGTTGCGAGGCGAGGATCTCGTCGGCCCCGGGGTGGAGCGCGCGCTTCTCGGGGTCGAGCGTGGTCAGATAGTGGGCGTAGAGGGGTTCATCGACGACAGCGCTGTCTGCCCGGCTCGACCAGGACCGCATCAGAGCGGTGGAGATGTTGCGCGGGCCGGACCAGACCGCGAGTCGGATCGGTTTGTCTGTGTGCGCGGGCATCTTCGGGAATGTAGCCGAAGTCGTTGTCGGTACCACAGGGTTTCCAGCACACGTTGAGGCCATTTCTGGTCTACATTCATGGCATGAGCGATCACGCCCCCACAAACGCTGGATCATCACAGGCCTCGGATCGGTCTTCAGACGAGACCAAGTCGGAGAGCCGTCACTTCATCCAGCAGTTGATCGACACGCACATCGAGAAGGGCCGCTGGGGCGCGCCGGGCGACCGGAGCGTCGTGCGCACACGCTTCCCCCCCGAGCCCAACGGGTTCCTGCACCTGGGGCACGCCAAGAGCATCACGCTCAACCACGGGCTCGCGGTCGAGTTCGGCGGGAAGTTTCTGCTGCGATTCGACGACACCAACCCCGAGAAAGAAGAGCAGGTCTTCGTCGATTCGATCATCCGAGATGTCGAGTGGATGGGCGCAACGTGGGAGGGCGAGGTCCGCTATGCGAGCGATTACTTCGAGCTGTTCTATGAGTGGGCCCAGGATCTGATCCGCAAGGGGCACGCCTACGTCGATGAGCAGACCCCCGAGCAGATCCGTGAGAACAGGGGCGACGCGACGAAGCCGGGGACGAACTCGCCGTTCCGTGATCGTCCCGCCGAAGAGAGTTTGGACCGGTTTGCGCGCATGAAGGCGGGTGAGTTTCCGAACGGTTCGATGGTGCTGCGTGCCAAGATCGACATGGCGAGCCCCAACATGAACCTGCGCGACCCGGTGATGTACCGGATCGTCAACACGCCGCACCACCGGACGGGCAGCGACTGGCATATCTACCCGATGTACGACTGGGCGCACGGCCTGGAGGATTCGATCGAGGGCATCACCAACTCGATCTGCACGCTCGAGTTCGAGAACCACCGCCCGCTGTACGACTGG
>DDFO01000046.1:112442-113040 GCA_002337215.1 Phycisphaerales bacterium UBA1926
CGCTGTACGACTGGTTCATCGACAAGATCAATGAGGATCGCGACCCGCTGAACGTCCACTACCGGCCCATCCACCACCCTCAGCAGACCGAGTTCGCGAGGCTCAACCCGACCTACATCATCACGAGCAAGCGCAAGCTCAAGCAGCTCGTTGATGAGGGGCATGTCGAGGGGTGGGACGACCCGCGGATGCCGACGATCGCCGGTGTGCGCAAGCGGGGGTACACCGCCGAGGGCATCCGGAAGTTCTGCACCGAGATCGGGACGACCAAGTTCAACGCGTCGCACGATTACGGCCTGCTCGAGAACGCGATCCGGGCGGACCTCAACGCGCGCGCGCCGCGACGGCTGTGCGTGCTCCGCCCGCTCAAGGTGGCCATCACCAACTGGGGCGAGCCCAACCCGGGAGAGAAAGCCGATGCGGATCGCGTCGAGATGATGACCGCCGTCAACAACCCCGAGTGCGAGGCCGCGGGGACGCGGGAGATCCCGTTCAGCGGCGAGCTCTTCGTCGAGCGCGACGACTTCATGGAGGACGCGCCCAGGAAATTCTTCCGCCTCAAGCCGGGCGGTGAGGTCCGCCTCCGCTACGGGTTCTG
>DDFO01000046.1:113112-117755 GCA_002337215.1 Phycisphaerales bacterium UBA1926
ATTACCTGCAACGAGGTCGTCAAGGACGGCAACGGCGAGGTCATCGAGCTCAAGTGCACCTACGACCCGCAGACCCGGGGGGGCGATTCGCCGCCGCCCGACGCGGACGGGAAGGTCCGCAAGGTGAAGGGCACGATCCACTGGGTGAGCGCCGCGCACGCGGAGACGGCGCGGGTGAACCTGTACGACCGTCTCTTCACCGCCGAGCGCCCCGGGAAGGCGACGGACAACCCGATCGACGATCTGAACCCCGAGTCGCTCGAGGTGATCGACGGGGCGCTGATCGAGCCGAACTGGCGGATCACCGAGGCGGAGAAGGCCGCGGGGACGGGCGCGTTCGCCGACGGGATCGATCGCTTCCAGTTCGAGCGGCTGGGCTATTTCGCCACCGACGCGGAGGCGAGCGAGGCGGCGGGCGTGCCGGTCTTCAACCGGGCGGTGACGCTCAAAGACTCGTGGGCGAAGGCGGCGGCGAAGGGCTGATCTCGATCGGCGATTCTCGCGGAACACACGCCAAAGTCTTCGGAATTTGTGGTCGCCGCGTATGTCAATAGCAGATACGATTGTCTTGATTGCGTTCGGTCGTTCTCCGGGCCGTCGCCTCGCGTGTTGAAGCTTTGGATTCGGGAGACGGCTCATGTTTGCAGGGAAAAGCACGGGGATGGCCGTTGGTCATGCCGTGGTGTGGTGCGCCGCGATCCTCGGTGGCGCGCTGCTGAGCGTACCGGCCGGCGCTCAGCCCGACCCCGGTGTGCACGGCGGTGAAGCCGGCGGCGATCCGGCCGCGGAACCCGGCGACGCACAGAACGCGATCCGGGCGGGATCGATCCCGATCGAGACGCGCGCTGCGCTGTTCGAGTTTCCGAAATCCGAGCGGGTCTCGCTTCAGGGGGCTGCGGATGCGCCGGGCACTGTCGATTTCGAGGACGCCCCGCACGGCGCCTCGCCGCTGACGTTCGGGGACGGCGATTTCAAGATCACGCTCGGGGCCCTGCTGCAGTTCCGCTACACGGCCTCGTGGAGCCCGGGCGCACCCAACGCGGACCCGACGGTTGGTTTCCAATATCGCCGGCTCCGGCCGATCCTCCGCGGGAGCGGGCTCGACGGCGCATTCCGTCTGTTCATCCAGACGGAGGCGAACGGGGACGGCAGCGTGGATCTGCTCGACGCGTGGGTGTCGCACCAGATCACCGACGAGTTGCGGTTCCGGGTCGGGCGGTTCAATCTGCAGTACGACCGCGAACTCATCACCCCTGCGCCCTACCTGCCGATGCTCGAGCGGAGCACGCTGTCGAACACGCTGAACGTGGACGCGGGCAACCGGGTGGAGGGGTTCGAGTTCCGGTATCAGTTGCCGACGCAGCGGCTGACGGTCACGTTCAGCGAGGGGCTGGGTGTCGCGGGCACCTCGTTCAACAACAGCCGGTCTGACTGGGGCGTGACGGGCCGGTACGAGCGGATGCTGATCGGCGACAGCTTCGGGCTGCAGTCGCAGACCACCGCGCCGCGTGGTGAGCCGAGGTCGCTGATGTTCGGATTCGCAGTGCACCAGCAGCATCTGAACGGCTTGGGCGAGCGTTTCAACGCGACGACGGACCTGACCTACAAGCACGACGGGTTCAACGCGACGATCGCGCTGGCCGCGCAGGTGGGCGAGGACCGGAACGGGGCGATGTTCGGCGAGCCCGAGCACGACTGGGGCATGGTGCTGGGCACGGGGTACTACGTCACCGAGGTGCTCGAGCCCTTCGCGCGGGTCGAACTCGCGACGACCAGCGACGAGAACCATCCCGATCTTGGCATCGTCACCGCGGGGCTCAACTGCTACATCCTGGGTCAGGCGCTCAAGGTCTCGACGGACCTGAGCGTCGCGTTCAACGGGATCGGCCCCGCGTTCGATCGGGCGAACGACGGGTTCCCGGTGACCCCCGACGGGGACAATCGGTACCTGTGGCGCGCGCAGATCCAGATGCTGTTCTGAACGGAGTGCCCCGGCTTGCCTAGCGTCAGGCCGGAGGTGAGCCGATGCCGAGCGATGCTGATCAACCGGGGGCGGATCAACCGGGGGTGGATCAACCGGGAGCCGAGCAGCCCGGCCCGAGGGCGATGAACGTGCTGCGCACGCCGCTTGAGCCGTGCTCGATGGACCCGATGACCGGTTTCTTTCGTGACGGGTGTTGCAACACGGGAGCCGGCGATCGTGGGCTTCATCTCGTGTGCGCGGTGATGACCGAGGAGTTTCTGGCGTTCTCGCAGAGCGTGGGCAACGACCTTTCCACACCGAGACCCGAGTACCGGTTTCCCGGGCTGACGCCGGGCGTCCGCTGGTGCCTGTGCGTGTCGCGGTGGAAGCAAGCGTTCGACGCGGGGTGTGCGCCCGGGGTTGTGCTCGAAGCGACCCATGTCTCGGCGCTCGAGTTCGTCGATCTCGATGATCTTCGGGCGCACGCCGCGAGCACCTGATTGGTCTGCGGGCCGGCGTTGAATGTCCGCTCAGCGTGCGAAGACCGCCCGCGAGGTTGCGCCGTTCGAGCCGACCGCCGCGACCCACACGTCGCGGGTGCCCGCTGGCAGCGCGACCCGGCGTTCGGTCGGCGCGACCGAGAGACAGCGGGTCTCCTGGCCGAGCGAGCAGGTGACGGCGAAGCGGCGGCAGGCCGGGCCGGTGCTTGCCACCGAGAGCCGGAGCGAATTCCCGTCCCGGGCGGCGTCGGGCGTCCGCGGGGGCGTGGTCTCGGTCCACCGTGAGATGGGGACGAACGCGGGGCTCGCGTTGAGCGCGCGCAGGTCGTCGGTGACGCCGCGCCGGTTCTCGAGCAGGCCGACGGCGCTGAACAGGGCGAACCCGTTGGTGTCGGGCTTGGTGCGGATGGTCTCGATCTGGCGCACGATCTGCTCGGGTTCCCACGATTTCTCGGGATCGCCGCTCGGCTTGATGCGCGTGAGGTAGAGCCCGGGCCAGAGGTGCCGGCCCAGCGGGTTCTGCGATCGCCACCAGTCGAGCAGCGGCTCGAACGGCTGGCCCGCCGATTCGATGGGCCAGTAGAGCTGGGGCATGAGGGCATCAACCGAGCCTTCTCGGAGCCAGCGTTGGCTGTCGGCGTAGAGCCCGGCGTAGGCGTCGAAGCCCTTGACGCCGGGGGGGTGCTCGGGTCGCCAGATGCCGAACGGGCTGACGGTGAGGATCGCGCCGGGCCGGCGTGCGCGCACGAGGTCGGCGGTCCGCTTGATGAACGCGTTGATGTTCCCGCGCCGCCAGTCGTCGATGTTCAGGCCGCGCCCGTGGGCGCCCGCGTGTGCGCGGTAGGTGCCCGCGTCGGGGAAGGGCTTGTCGTTCTGGGGGTAGGGGTAGAAGTAGTCGTCCATGTGGACGCCGTCGACCGGGTAACGGGTGAGAAGGTCGTCGGTGATGCGGAGGGCGTAGTCGCGGGCGTCGGGCTCGCCGGGATCCATCCAGAGATAGGGGCCGTGGGTGCGGACGAGATCGGGGCGGGTGTTGGCGATGTGGTTCGGCGCGTCGGGGCCGATGCTCTTGGGGTGACGGACGCGGAACGGGTTGACCCACGCGTGGAGATCGATGCCGGCCTTGTGCGCTTCGTCGAGCCAGATCTCGAGCGGGTCGTACGCCGGGACCGGGGCGCGGCCCTGCCGGCCCGTGAGGAACGCGCTCCAGGGCTCGATCCGGCTGCTGTAGAGGGTGTCGGAGGTTGGGCGGACCTGCAGCAGGATGGCGTTCAGCCCCGTGCGCGCGCACGTGTCGATGATGCGGGTGATCTCGTCGCGCTGCGTGCGCGCGGGCAGACCCGGCTTGCTGGGCCAGTCGATGTTGTCCACGGTCGCGACCCAGACGGAACGGAACTCGCGGGGGAGTTCCGGGGCGGTTCGTGGCTGGCTCTCAACGAGCACACGGAGCGAGGCGCACGCGGCGAGGGCGGAACTTGCTGCGAGGGTGGTTCCGGCGGCGATGGTGCGGATGGCGTCGCGGCGGGTTGGGTCGTGCATGATGAGAGGCTAGCGGATGCGTGGAGCGTCGGACACTGACCTGCTCGGCAGGTCGGTGGCACGTGAGAGTGGGTATTGAAAACGCGGGCCGGCTCTGAGAGCATGGCCCGCGTTGGGTTGGGTTCAGGATGGAGAGACCGGCTGGGAACGCCCGTCCGTTCAGCCTCGGGTCTTGGCCTTCTTGGCCCGGCCGCCCGCGGGCTGATGGCCGCTTTTGCCGCCGTGGGCGCTGTGCCCGCCGTGGGCGTTGGGCGGGCCCCGGCGTGTGCGCTTCTTGCCGCCCCCGGCTTGGCCGTGGGCCGGGCGATCGCCGGCGGGCTTGGGTCCACGGCGTCCCTTGCGGCCCGCGAAGTTCGGCTTGTTGCCGACGTTGGGCATTTTCCGCTTCAGGGGGGGCTCGTCGGGCAGACCCAGTTCCTCCGGGAGGGGTGAGGTCTCAAGGGTGGACTTGGTCAGGCGTTCGATGGCGTAGAGGTCGCCTCGCTCGTCGCGGGCGCAGAAGGCGATGGCCTTGCCGGTCGAGCCTGCCCGGCCCGTGCGGCCGATGCGGTGGACGTAGGCCTCGGGCTCGTTGGGGATGCTGAAGTTGAAGACGTGGGTGATGCCGTCCACGTCGAGGCCGCGGGCGGCGACGTCGGTGG
>DDFO01000046.1:117893-118270 GCA_002337215.1 Phycisphaerales bacterium UBA1926
CGGGCGGCGACGTCGGTGGCGACCAGGACCCGGCTGCGGCCGGTGCGGAACGAATCGAGCGCACGCGTGCGCTGGTTCTGGTTCTTGTTGCCGTGGATGGACTCGGCCTTGATGCCGGCTTTGCCGAGCACCTTGGCGAGCTTCTCGGCGCCGTGCTTGGTGCGGATAAAGACGACGGCCCGCTCAACGGTTTTGCAGCTCAGCATGTGGGTGAGCAGTGTGGGCTTGTGGGTGCCGTCCACGAGGAAGAGCGATTGCTCGATGAGCGGGATGTCCGACGCGACGGCCTCGATGGTGATCCGCTCGGGGTTGGTCAGCAGGGTGTCGGCGAGTTGGGCGATGGGCCTGGGCATCGTCGCGCTGAACAGCAGCGTCTG
>DDFO01000016.1:0-9619 GCA_002337215.1 Phycisphaerales bacterium UBA1926
GCCCTTCGGCGTGCTCGACCTCGCCGACGTCCAAGCCTTCGTCGTCGGCTTCACCAGCGGCGACCCGCTCGCCGACCTCGCGCCGCCCGCAGGCGTGCTCGACCTCGCCGACCTGCAGGCCTTCGTCACCGCGTTCGTCGCCGGGTGCCCGTGAGTAGAGCCACCACGCTGGCTCACTCCGCCTCGGCCGAAAGCACCGCCTCCAATGCATCGACCACCCGCGCCATCCGCTCGTAGTCCAGCGTGCCCGGCCGATCCGCCGCGGTGTGGTAGTTCGGGTTGCGGAAGAACGAGGTGTCGGTGAACATCACCGCCGGGTAACCCGCCTGCCAGAACGACCAGTGGTCGGAATACCCGATCCCCGGGATCCCGCTGGGCAACGCCGCGCCCTCGCAGGGGAACGGCTCCGACCCGCGCCACCGCCCGACGAGCCGGCGGACATGCCCCGCCGACGAGACGTTCCCCACGACCGCGACGAAATCACCCGTATCCGGATAGAACACACTCAGCGGGAACGGGTACGACTGGCTCCCCCGCGTGTCGTCGTAATACCCGAGCATCTCCAGGCTCACCATGAGCCGGATGTCTTCACCGAGGTCCTCCGCCGCCATCGCGTGGGAATGGCTCCCCATGTCCCCGGTCATGAAGTGCGGCGGCTCCTCGTTCGCGAAGCACACGAACCGGATCGTGCACGCCGGGAACAACGAATCGGTCTGCGATCGTGCGTGGAACCGGGCCGCGAGTTCGAGCAGACACGCGACGCCCGACGCGTTGTCGTCGGCGCCCGGCGTGCCCTGGAATGTGTCATAGTGCGCACCGATCACGAGCACCTCGCCGCTGTCGAGCATCCCCGATGGAATCTCGGCGACCACGTTCTCGCAGGTCGTCCGCCCGTCGGCGAGTTCGAAGACATCCCGCGTCGGCTCGAGCCCCGCGTCACGGAAGCGATCCTCGAGATACCGGGCCGACGCGGCGTACCCAAGCGGATTGAAAATGTTCCGTCGGGCGTGCGTGCCAGCAAGAAACTCGACATCGGCGCGCAGCCGATCGGCCGTCGCGGTCTGCGATCCCGTCATCGCCGGCAGCGGCCCGGTATGCGAACGACCGGGCATCTCGATCAGCCAGAGCCATGCGACAACCAATACCAGCCCGATCGCGGCGAAAAGAACGCCAAGTCGCTTGAACGCCGCCTTCGATCCCACCCGGAACCGCCGGGACGGCTCAGCGCTCCCGCCGCCGTCTTTCGGTTCCGCCTCGACGGTGGACCCGGTGTCCACTACCACACCCACCGCATCTTCCCGAAATCGAACATCGGGATCAGCCCCCGGTAGTACGGGCTCGGCAGATACACCACGAACGCCCGACCGATGATCAGGTCGCGGTGGACGAGCCCGAAACTCGGCTCGCCGTCGTGGATCGACTCGGTGATCCAGGCGTACTCGACATCCCAGAACCGCGAATCCTCGCTGTTGGCACTGTTGTCGCCGCAGAGCATGAAGTGGTCTTCGCTCAGGTCCGCCGGGAAGGCCGGGTGGCCGCCCCGCGTCGCCCGTCGTGTGACCTGGTAGTGCAGGTCGCGGTCGAGCCCGACGCGGTGCAGCGTGAAGGGCCCGCCCGAGAAGCGCCACCGCGGCGCCGGCTTCCTGAAGATCCGTGAGTCCGACAGCGCGCTCGACGACAGCGAAGGGTTCTGGTCGAGCAGCGCACCCAGCTCCCGACCCGTCGCCGCGCGCACGCGCTCCGCAGGAGTCAGTTCGTACGCCCCATCGTCCGTCCCGCCGCACACGGGCTCGCCGCCGACGAACAGCCAGAGCGCCTGATCCACATGCCAGAACTCGATGTCGGTGATCTCGCCCGGGTCGAGTTCGACCGCGTCCTCAGACGTATCGACCGCCCGCCACGCCGGGTCGGGCTCGGCCGACGTCGGCGCCGTCCGCATCTCGAGCCGGGCGCTACCGCCCCCGACCACGGCCCTGAACTCGAACCCCCGCGCCGTCAGCACGCCCTCGACCGACACCCCGTCCGATTCGGGCTCGATCCCGAACCGCATCGAGACGTCCGAGACCGGGAAGACCAGCTTCGACCGGGTCTCGTCGCGGTCCCACCGCTGCGCGAAGTTCCGCGATTGGTTGTACGGCGTGTAGTCGTCGATCGGGTGCACGTCGGTGTCCCACGACAGCACTGTCGAGCCCGAGCCCTCGTAGCGGTATGTTTCCGAATCGCCCAGGCCCGACCAGCCCGCGCCGCTCGCGTCCCAGGGCGAGCGGAACCGCTCGCTGGGCGCGAGGTTCTGCTGCGTCGAAGGGTCCGGCGTGTAGATGCTGTCGAAAACCGTCTGCCACACGGCCCGCTGCACCCGCTCGGGCTTGCGCGCCGACTTCCAGACACCCTCTTCCCACGACGCGACGCCGACGCTGCTCGGGTGGTTCCCCGCTTCGGCGTAGAACACGTCACCATCCACGAGCGCGATCCGCTCGCCGGGAAGCCCGATGAGTCGCTTGATGTAGTTCTGCGGCTCCACGTGCGGCGCCTTGAACACCGTCACATCCCACCGCGCGGGCTCGTAGACACCCCGCAGATACTTGAGCACAAAGAGCCGATCCCCCGCGCGGAGTTTCTCGCTCGCACGCTCCACGGGCGCACCGGTCATCGGATCGTTGAGCGAGATCGCCCCGAGTGACCCGCCCTGGATCGGCAGGGGCTCACCCACGCCCGAGTGGGATCGGTCCCAGGGACCGACCGTCCACTCCGCGCCCGTATCGGGATCGCGGACGAGCATGTGCTTGCCGAGCAGCGTGGGCGCCATCGACCCCGTGGGGATCAGGAAGCCCTCGACCACGAAGCCGCGGAAGACGAACGCCATCGTGAACGAGATCACGACCGCCGTCAGCGTCTCTTTGATGTTGAACCCGCCGCCGGCGTGGGTGCTCGCCCGGCCGCCGGCTGTCTGACTGCTCATGCATCGCCCCCACTGCCCGAATCTCCGCCGCCGCCGCTCTCAGCAGGGCCGCCCGAGCCGCCGTCGTCTCCCGGCTTGCGCCGCCGACGCCGACGCCGACGCTTCTTCTTCGCGGGCGATGAGCCGTCGCCCGCGTTCGCCTCGTTGCCGCTCGCCGAACTTTCGGGCCCCATGGTCTGACCGGTGTTCTGACCCGTGTTCTGACCCGTGTTCTGGCCGCCGTCCGGGGTCTGCGCACCATCGGAGCCGCCGCCCTGAGCGGGCGCACCCTCGGCACCCTCACCCGAACGCTTCCGACGCCGGCGACGCCGACGCTTCTTCTTGATCGGCTCGCCAGTCTCGGGGTCGATCGCCGGCGCCGCGCCCGCGTTCCCGCCGCCAGTCGCACCGCCAGTTCCAGATGGACCACCCACGGCCGAGCCGGAATCTCCAGGCCCAGATCCGCCAGACCCGGATCTGGCAGGCCCGGATCTGGCAGGCCCGGCGTTCGCCGATTCCTTGCGCCGTCTGGACGTGTCCGAGCCCCGGCCCCGACCATCCCGCGGCGGACGTTCCCGCGCGGATCGATCGCCGCCCGCTCTCGGCTCGCTCGCCTTTGCCCGGGCCGGGCCCGACGACGCGGGCCGCTCGCCTACCTTGCCGATCTCTTCCACCGGGTACGCCTGATCGTCGCGACCGTCATCGAACCGCACCAAGACGAGTTGGGTCAGGATCTGCGTCTGGATCACCGTCCCGTCCCCGTCCGGCGTGCCCACGCGTGCTTTCCGCTTGGGAAGCCGCTTCGCGAGATCGTTGTACGTCTCGTCCTCGTACCGCAGGCAGCACATCAGCCGGCCGCAGCGCCCGGAGATCTTCACGGGGTCGAGCGTCGCCTTCTGCACCTTCGCGCTCTTCATGCTGATCGGCTTGAGCACCTTGAGGAAGTTCTTGCAGCAGCAATACTGCCCGCACTTTTCGTAGTCCGCCGTCAGCCTCGCCTCGTCACGCGCGCCCACCTGCCGCAGATCCACGCGCGACCCGTGCGCCGCGCTCAGCTCGCGCACAAGATCCCGGAAGTCGATCCGATCATCGCTGGTGTAGTAGAACGTCAGACGCTCGCCGCCCAGGATCGGCTCCGCCTCCACGATCTTCATCGCGAGCCCCAGCGATTCGGCGATCGCCCGCGCCGACATCTTCATCTCGTGGCTCGACTGCTCGAGCCGCGCCTGCGTGTCCATGTCCTCTTTCGTCGCGATCCGCAGCACCCTGCCGTCCGTCGAGAACGGATACTGACGCCCCCCGGAGTTCTCGATGTACTCGAGCATCTCCTTGCGCGACACGCTCGACCCGCACCCCGAGTTGGGGCACGTCGAGGTCAGCATCTCGCCGATCTCCGAACCCCGGTGGGTACGCACGACCAGCTTCGATCCGCAGCCGGGCGTCATGTCGCCGTCGTAGGGGAACTCGCCGATCATCTTCATCCGCCCGTAGCGGACGACCAGCGTGCTCGGCTTCTTCTTCGCGTCGAGGATCGCGAGCTCTTCGGTCGAAAGATCGACCAGCGAGACCGTGTCGTGCCCCTTGCAGCGCAGCGATTCCACAAGCCGCTCGCGCTCGAGCTCGGCAACATCCGCCTCAAACTGGGGCAACGGGACGATGGGCACTCAGGGTCGCCTGCCGCTGGGCGCGGCCCCGAGGTACGCCGCACGCGCCGTCGTAAACAACTCGCGAAGATCCTGTCGCGCCGACTGCTGCACGAACTGCCCGTTCTGAACGCGGTAGACCATCAGCGTCTCGCTCCGTCCATCGACAAGGAACAGGAGTTCTTCGACACCGCCGTTCGTTGTCATCGCGACATAGTCGCCCGATGCACCGATCATGTCGGCTCGCGCGTCCGTGTCCCAAGGCATCGTGCCGAGCCCGCCGGCGCGGAGCAGGATCGCCGCCGCGAGCAGCGCCGCGGTCGCCGCCAGCACGCCTCGCGTGGTGAGCCCGCTGTGGTTTCTGGAAGAGATCTTGTTCATCGGTTCGACCTCCCCTGCGCGTCGTCGTCGAGGTCACGGTACCCGATGCCCTTGATCAGGTTCCGTCCGTCCTCCCACTGGAGCACGACCATCTCCTGGTTCGCCGAGTCAATGACCCAGACCGCGTTCGCGTTGCCGGTCTGCACGCGACCGCCCACGAGGGTGTACTGGCCGCGCGGCCGCGCCGTCGGGTCCGCCATCGCGGGCTGCGCCAGCGCGACGGGGCCGAACTCCACGAATGCGAGCACACCGACCAACACCACGTTCACAATCACGAGGGGAAACACGCGCCGCTTCGTCGCGGGGCGTGACGGTTCCTGATCCTGGTCCATGCCGAGTCCTTTCTCCGGGGCGCCTCCCGCGGCCTTCGCCGCCGCGCCCCGACACTCAACGCAACCGATTCGCACGCGAACGGTCGCGGCTCAATCCGCGAACCCACCGGCCGGCCGCCACGGCTCGAAAGAAGCCTGGGCATCCACGACCGACAGGCACGTCAAACGATCATCAATCCTGGTGCCCGCGCTTCGATTTGAGGAACGACGCGGAGACCAGGAGCGAGAGCAAAAGCAGCGTGATGAACCCCGACATCCACGTCTTGCCCTTGATCCCGTCCTCGTTCTCAGGGGGGAGCAACTGCTGGGCCTGCGCAAGCGCCGGGCCCGCCGAGACCAGCAGCGCGGCCGCGCCGACATAGACGCGGGCCGACGCGTTCAGCAGCACCGATGACAGGCGCCGACTCGCGGGTGCCCTGTTCTCCGTGAGGCTCTTCATGGGGTTCTTCATGCCACGATGCTAAGCCGATCCCGCCATCCATGCCACCGGGACCTTTCCCCGCCCTTCCGACGGCCCCTCCGACGGCCCTTCCGACAACCTGTCCGACCGCCCGCGATCCGCCCGCAGCACATCCAGCAACGACGCCCCGGCCGACTCAAAATCCTCGCGACCCAGGTTCACCGTCCCCCACTTCGGGCTCCGAACCCGCATCAGCCGTGTGTAGTCGGCCAGCCGAACCGCCCGGTGCGCATACGCCCGCCCCTCGAACCGGAAAATCGACCGCTCGAGCGCGTTCAGTACGGGCCCATCCAACCAATACCAGAACAGCAGCACCGCCTCGAACGGCTCGCCGAACAGCGATTCCCAGACCCTCAGCGAGCGCACATCCTCGGCCGTGGTCCACGATTCCCGCCGGCCGACACCGCCCCGCCGCAGATCCACCCGACGCCCCTTGATCTCCACGAGCAGATGCCGTTGCCCCCGGTCCGCGTCGCCGTACACCACAGCGTCGAACGATTTCACCTTCACCGGTTCCCCGGAACCGTCGGTGCACCCGAGCCTCGCCCCCGCGGGCAGAACCGCCCGCCGGGCGTCATCGACCATGAGATGCGGGATCCCCCGCCGGATCAGAAAAGCCTCGAACGACCGCTCGTAATGCTGATTCGCACGCCCCATGACCACAACCCCGGAACGGTTGTCCACCTGCCACGACATATCGCGACACGTCGCGATATACCGAGGCAGCACCGCCCTTCTTCCGAACGAACAATGGCAGCATACCGAACAAGCGAAACGGAAACAAGGACATTCCGGGTCGCGAACAACCCCGTCTTAGTCAGCGGTCTCACGCTCGATCAGCCCGATCAGGGATTTCTCGGCCTTCTGCAGATCCGCGAACGACGACTTGAGCTCGGTGTTCATCTGCAGCACCTGCTCGGGTTCGAGCTCCCGGCCCCCGGCCCGCGCGCCACGCAGCACCGAGTCCATCGCTTCGCTCGCGTCACGCAGACGCTCCACCGACTCGGCGTACCGCCGGACCGCGCTGAAGAGCACGACCTCACGCTGCGCCTTCTCGCTCGGCTTCTCGAGCAGACGCCACGGCGCCGCCCGGACCTCTTCCAGCAGCAGCGTCGACTGCGAACTCGTCAACTGCAGATTCGACATCGTGCGCACGAGCGGGGGCTCGATCCGATCGATCATCCCCACGGCCCGCCCGCCGACCTCGCTCATGTTCGCCGCCGCGATGATCCCCTCGTCGAGCACCCGCTCGATCCGACCCAGCAGGTCGTACCGGGCGCGCGTCGTCACGCCCTCGAGGTTCTGCACCGTCCGGCGGATATCCCCCCGGTTCTCATCGACGACGTTCTGGGTCGATTCGATCAGCCGGCGAGCGTCCGAAACACCCGCGTTGATTTCGCTCGCGACGCCTGGAACGGTCTCAACGAAGACCCCGTCCGCGTGATCGAGGATGGCGTCGAACTTCGTGGACCACCGCTGCTGGTTGTCGCGAAGATACGCCGCGAACTCGCTCGCGTCGGCGAGCGTTGCCTCCACATCCGCGATCGTGGGATCGATCTTGGGCGAGATCTTCCCGAGGATCGCGTCGGCCTGATCCAGCACTCGCTCGGCTGCACGTGCCAGATCGCCCACACCCGCCATGTCCGCGAGGCCCGCCGCCGGCGCGCCGTCGAGCAGCCCGCCCTCCTCGAGCGGTGTCTCGCCCGACCCGATGTCCGCGATGTTGATCGATGAGAGCGTCCCGAGCAGCGGGCTCACGATCACCACCGACGCGTCGGGGTAGAGCACCATGCCCGATTCGATCTCGAGCTCGACATCGATGCCGACGAGCTCGGAACGCGAGCCGTGCTGCACATAGGCGTACTCGATCGAATCGACCGAGCCCACCGACTTGCCCCCCACCGTCACCGGGCTGCCCGGCTTGATCCCCGCGACACCCTCAGAGATGTCGAACCGCGCGATGTACTTCGCCTTGGGGTTCACGAACGGCAGCTTGTCGATCCCGTCCTCGATCCAGAACGCCAGAAAGACCGCCAGCAGGATCGCCGACACGAGGAAGAGCCCCGCCAGCACGTTGTTCCGGTTCGTCCCGCGACTGCCCATCGACCGCCCCTATCTGCCTTCGGCAGCCCACCTCGACTGCCCACCTGAACCACCTGTTCCGACCGGCCCGCTTCGATCCGTTTCGTACCGTGTCCGCCTCGACACGGCTCCGTTTACACCGAACGGGCCGACGCTCTACCGCGTCGGCTCCACGCTCCGCGTCGGGAGCAGCGTATCCGATCCGGCCGCCCCGAAGAGTGCCTCGCCGTACGCGTCGGCGCTCTGCCGCGCCGTGATCGGGCCCTCCGGGTCGCCCCGCAGGAACTGGCGGATCAGCCGCTCCCGCTCCGAACGCGCCCCCGCCTGCTCATCCGATTCGTCCCGCAGGTTCTCGTACCACTGCCGGCTCTCGACCGCGAGGATCTTGCCCTTGTCGAGCATCGCCATCCGGTCGGCGATCGTGAACGCCGAGTCCATCTCGTGCGTCACCACCACGCTCGTCACGCCCAGCTGCTTGCTGAGCGCCACGATCAGTTGATCGATCTGTGCGCTCGTCACAGGGTCGAGCCCCGCGCTCGGCTCGTCGTAGAACAGGATCTGCGGATCGAGCGCCAGCGCCCGCGCCAACCCCGCCCGCTTCTTCATGCCCCCCGAGATCTGCGCCGGGAACTTGTTCTCCGCCTCGCGCAGCCCGACGAGCTCGAGCTTGATCTTCACCATGATGTCGATCGTCTCGGGGTCGAGCTCGGTGTGCTCCTGCAGGGGCAGCGCCACGTTCTCGCCAACCGTCATGCTGTTGAACAGCGCACCCGACTGGAACAGGATCCCGATCTTCTTGCGGACATCGTTGAGCGCGTCCTCGTCCATCGAGCAGATGTCGGCCCCGAGCAGTTCGATCGTCCCCTCGGTCGGAGGGAACGACCCGATCATCATCCGCAGCGTCGTGCTCTTGCCCGAGCCCGACCCGCCCATGATCACCATCGTCTCACCCGGCATCACGTCGAGATCCAGCCCGCTGAGCACGCGCTGCGTGCCGAACACTTTCGTCACGCCCCGGCACGAGATCACGGGTTTCTCCGAGGCGACCGCCGGAGCCAGGCCGCCGGCAGGCCCACCAACGCGCACATCGCCACCCTCGCGAGCCGCCGAAGGCGTACCCGGGCCGGCGCTCGCGCGCCCGGCGTCCTCCGTCTCGTCGAAAAGCGACGAGCCGGCGTCCCCCGTGTTGTCAGCGTCACGGGCCATCGGAATCGTCGTCGTCCTCGTCGTCGTCATCCGTGGCCGCATCGGCGTCGGTGCCGCCGCCGCCCGTGCCCAGATAGTCCGACAGCTGCAGCATCGACCCGTCGGGCAGCAGATAGATCATGTCCACCGGGTTGAACGGGTCACCCGTCTGCTGGTCGGCAATCAAGAACACCACGGTCGTCGCGTTGTCGAAATCGACCGTCATCGGGATCGCGTTCTGCGCGGGCATCGCCCCCTGCATCGCCTGCCCGATCGCCGGATCGCTGAAGTCCTCGATCCATTCGAAGACCGAGTCGGGCACACCGGCGTACCCGCCGAGCTGCGCCTGATACTCGGCAACGAACGCCGCGTAGTCGGCGTCCGACAGATCAGACGCCGGCGACGCCGTCGTACCACGGAAGCTCGCGTAATCGCCCGAATCGAGCGACCCGACGATGGTCCCGGTGTTGCTCAGCAGCTGCCCCACGCTCTTCTGGAAGGCGACGTACCCGCCGACCCAGGCGACCGAGACCAGGATGCCCACGATGATGCCCGCGATCGCGAGGCCCTTGCCCCCGACACGCCCCCGCGACCCGCC
>DDFO01000016.1:9720-14462 GCA_002337215.1 Phycisphaerales bacterium UBA1926
CCCCCGCGCCCCGCCGATGCCGATCAGCGCACCCACACCGAGCCCGGCGCCGAGCACGCCCAGCCCCGGGATGCAGCAGATCAGGCTCATGATCAGCGAGGTCACCGCGAGCGCGCTCGTGCGCTCGGGGCCCGCGAGGTCGTCGTATCCACTGTCATTGGCGTAGGGGTTGCGTTCGCTCATGCCGGGATGGTACTGCGCGGAGACCCGCACCGCCAGACCCCGACCCGACACATGCCCAACACACGCCCCAAACCACCCCATCCCACGCTGTGCATCCCTGTGCCAGCCCGCACCACCGACCCGCCTCTGGGGTCAGCGCGCCGCCCCGACCGCGTCCGCGTACACCCGTTCGAGGTGATCGACCATCGCCGTGTGGCTGAACTCCGCCGCGCACCAGCCCTGCCCCGCCATCGCGAGCCCGAGCCGGTCGCGAGGGTTGTCCCGCGCCCAGAGCAGCGCCTCCCGCAGCCCCTCGACATCCCCGTGCGACACGAGCCGGCCCGTCTCCATCTCCCGGCACGCCTCCCCCGTCCCGTCCACGTCGTACGCCACCGGGCACACCCCGGCCAGCAGCGCCTGGGGAACCGTCCTCGGCAGCCCCTCCCGGCTCGACGGATGGCACAGCACGTCCATCGCCCGCATCATCGCCGGCACACGCTCCTGGGGAACCAAGCCCGGCGTCACGATCCGGTCCCGCAAGCCCATCGATTCTGCCCGCGCCAGCAGCCGATCCCGCCACCAACCATCCCCGACCCACAGCAGCACGATGGACGGATCCGTGCGCATCGGCTCCTCCATCGCCGAGAGAATGTCGTCGTGCCCCTTGTGCTCGGCGAGCCGCGCGACCGTCCCGATCACGAACGCGCCGTCATCAAGACCCAACTCCGCGCGCACGCTCGCGCGGTCCTCGCCTTCCCTCGCGTGGAGAAAATGCTCGGTCTCCATCCCGCTGCGCACCGTCAGGTACTGCTCGTCACGCCCGATCCCGCGCGCACAAAACTGCTCGGTCATCGCGTCGGCGACCGACACGATCAGATCGCAGCGTTTCGCGGCGAACTTCTCCGCGGCCGTGTACAGCCCGTTCTTGAGCCGCGTCTTCGCGCGCGCGAGCGCGCCCCCCTCCACCGGCATGAACGGCGGGCCGTGGATCGTGTGCACAACGCCCGGCCGCTCGCCGTCCGCATCCCGCGCGACCCACGCCGCCCACCGCCCCAACACGCCCGCTTTGGACGAGTGCGTGTGGACGATGTCGGGGTTGATCTCGCGGATCAGGTTCTTCAGGTCGCGGTGGAAACAGAAGTGGTCCTTGACCGGATTGATCTCGCGGACAAGGTTCGGGAGTTCGTGCATCCCGATGCGCGCGCCCGAGGATGACCGGAACCCCGCCGCCCGCTCGTAGAGCGAGCCCTCCGGGCCGAAGATCGGGCCGTACGCGAGATGCACATCGTGCCCACGCTCGGCCTGCCCCTCGCACGAGAGCACCGTGTTCTCCTGGCTTCCCCCCAGGATCAGCCGCGTCGAGATGTGCAGGATCGTGAGCGGCATCGGGCGCACCTTCCGAGACTGATGCTCACAACTCGAGAACGACCTTGATCTGGTCCGGCTCCGCCGCGGCCCGGAGACCCGCGATCGCGTCGTCGAACTTCATCCGCTTCGTGATCAGGCTGTGGACCTCGACCGAACCGGTCGCGAGCGCACCGATCGCGTCGGCAGCCGACCCGCAGCGGGCGCCGTAGATCTCGATCTCGTCGCGGATGATCGGGCGCAGATCAACACCCTGCACGTCGTCATCCGTGCGCTCGGGGCTCGTCGGCAGCGGGATCGGCTCGGTCTTGAGCACGATCTTGCCGCGCGGGCGCACCATCCGGGTCGCCAGCGCCAGGTCCCCGGTCCCCGCGTTGCAGACGATCACGACATCCTGATCGCCCCGCAGCCCCACCTCGTCGATGTGACGGTGACGCACGCCCCACTTCTCGGCCCGCTGAAACCGCTCGGGCCGACGCCCCAGGATGCGCACGGAGTTGTTGAGCGGGCCCATGACCTGCGCGCACAGCAGCGCACTCAGCGTGTCCCCGATGACGGTGATGTACCCCTTGTTTTCCAGGTGCACGATCCGCGAGGCGTGCACCGCCGACGCCAGCGGCTCGGCGAACACCGCCGCCCCGTCGTCGATGCCCTCGGGCACGAGCGCCAGGTTCGCGACCGGGATCGCGAACGCGTCCGCGAAACACCCGTCTGCGCGCACGAGCCCGAGCACCCGCCGGTCGGGCGCGTGGATCGAGAGCCCGCGCCGCGCAAGCGGGTCGTCGGCGGTCGCGATGTTGATGTTGCCCACGACGCGCTTGCCGTCGAACCGCTCGCGGAGCGCATCGGGGATGCCGCTGCCCAGCGACTCGACGATGCCCACAAACTGATGCCCCATCACGCCCTCGAAGGGCAGATCGCCCCGGGCGACGGCGAGGTCGGTCGCGCCGATGCCGACGAGCGTCGGGCGCACGACCGCGTCGGTCGGGCCCGGCTCGGGATGGGTGTGGTCGGTGTCGAGGAAGACGTCTTCCCCGGTTCTGCGGACGGCTCGTGGCATGAAGGGATTCCGGGGGATCAATCAATCAGCGGGTGGCATGCTCTGGGGCATTCTTTTAGTACGACGGCTGGAGCCCGACGGGCACCGACTCGGCCTCGTTGGGCGGGGTCCCCAGGAACGGGATCCACTCGTACCAGAGCTTGTCGCGCTCGAAGCCGGGGTAGGTGTAGATCCGCCCCGCCTCGAACGGATCGCTGGCGTCGTCGAGCCAGGCGAGCCAGACGGCGGGTTCGTAGCCCAGGTTCTGACCGGTGAGCACCTCGAGCGAATTCAACGCGTTGTGGTTGACCGCGAGGCTCGGATCGTCGAGCGCGCGCACGAGCACCTGGAGCACGCGGTTGGCGCGGTACTGACCCAACGCGTGCACCGCCTCGGCCCGGACCGCGGCCTGCTGCTCGTTCTCGACCGTCGTCCGCTCGATCAGCGGAACGACCGCGGCCTCGTTGTGCAGCCGCTGCAGGGCGCGGGCAGATTCCATGCGTACGAGCCATTCGTCGTCGGTGAGCAGCCCGATGATGAGTGGCACGTCCTCGGGCTCGCCGTGGATGCCGAGGGCGCGGACGCCGACCTGGCGCACGCCGGCGTCCTCGTCGCGGGCCGCGTCGCGGAAGAGTTGGAGGTACGGGCCTTCGCCCGCGAAGGGCGCGTTTGCGAGCAGGGCGGTGCCCTGATAGCGTCTGTCGGCGTCGTACTCGTCGATCGCGAGCTCGACGGCGTCCTGTGGTTTGGGCGGCTGGAAGACCGCCAGCAGCGATTTCGCGCCGCGGTTGGCTTCCATCGTGTCGCAGCCGACGAGCGGAGAACAGGCGAGAACGCCCATGGCGAGGCAACGGATGCACTTACTGACGCGTTTGGGGACCATCTCGCGAGTATATCGGTCCGCGTGCGCGCGGTGGGTGATCCGGGTGACTCTCTTGCTCGGGACCGGGATGGTGATCCCGGGGCTCGGCGGCTGCGGAGCGCCCGGTCTGCGCGCAACCGCGGTCGCCGACAACGCGCGGCTGGGCCAATCCGGGGCGGTGCTGGCGCGAGATCTGATGGGGCTGGGAGGCCCGCCACGCGAGCGGGTGCTCATCGACCCGGCGACAGGATCGCGGGCGGGCGTCGTGCGCACATCGTCGTCGTTCGACGCGGGCGTCGCCCCGGAGCGGGGCGAGGGGCCGGGCCGGTGGACGGTGCGGACGCGTGAGATCGGGGACGACGGGACGGCGAAGCCTCAGAAATCCGCGGGGCACGTGATCGGGCCGCACGGCGGGATCTACCTGTCGTGGTCCCGCTCGGTGAAGGACACCGACCCAGACGGCCCGGCGCGGCTGTACGTCTTCGAGCCCGCGCTGATCTGGTTCCCCGCGGCGATCGAGCCCGGCGCAGTGTTCGAGGACACGACGACGATGACCGAACGCGACCCCGATGACGAGGACAAGGTCTCGCTGCGCGGCAAGGCAACGCGGCGGGTGGCGATCATCGACGGGGCGTCGGAGGCGTGGCCCTTCGCGGTCGGAGACCGGTCGGCCCGGGCGGTCGTCGCGGAACTGCGGGTGCGGGTCGGGCCCGCCGAGGCGGTGCGGCGGACGACGACCAGGATCCTGAGCGACGGGACCGCGGGGGACGAGTTCGTGGACTACGGCGTGCGGGTGCTGGGCGTGCCGATCAAACGCGAGCGGTCGATCGTGCTGGCGGAATAACCCGGAAACAGAGATCAGCGACGCGGTCGAGCCGGTCGGTGTGTCGGCGCGCCTGAGGCTTACTCGCCGCTTTGTTCGGACCGGAGCGAGACGGGCGGGGAGAGGATCTCGGAGAGCACGATCGCCCTGCGGAGTTCGCTGGGCGAGCGGAGGGCGGCGGCGAGGGGGTGCGCCCGGCTCGAGGATCCGTCCCGCGAGCGGCTCTGGTCGACGCGCGACGCGGGAACACCCTTCATGAGCGATTCGGCGGCGACGGCGGCTGCCGCGGCCTGCTTCTTGGCCTTGCGGGTCTGCTTGGGAACAGATGACTGTGACGGATTCTGGGCATCGCTCCGCTGACGCTTGCGGGAGGCGGCGGATTGCCCGCGCTGGGCGGCGATCGCTTCGCGCCGGCGGCGGATCTCCTCGCGCCGGCGGACGAGCTCGGCCTCACGCTGGTTCGCGGCGGCCCGGCCCGCGGTCGACATCGG
>DDFO01000016.1:14552-30770 GCA_002337215.1 Phycisphaerales bacterium UBA1926
CGGGCCTGTTGTCTGAACTGAAGGTCGGCCCGGAATCGGGCCCGCGGCTTGGCCCGCGGTCTGTGGGCGCTGCGCCTTGGCCTGCTGCTGGGCGGCCTGCTGAGCCTGATAGCGGCGGCGGAGTTCGGCGATCTGCTGCTGACGTTGCTGGCGGGCGGCATCCGCGGCGGCGGACCGGGCCTGGGCGGCGGTCTGGGGGCGTGCGGTGGGCTGGGACTGCACCTGGATCGTCGTTCGGGCGTTGGGGTCGATGGTCCCAAGATCGTCCGAGACCTGCCCGGTGCGGATCGCCTCGATGCGGCGCTTCTGACGCTCGGCGGCGATGCGCTTCTCCTCAGCGTGCGACTTGGCCTTCTTGGCGATCGCGCCGATGGTCGGACCGGCGATGACGGCGACGAAGATCAGGATCTGGATAAGACTGCCGAGATTGCCCATACGCACAGAGTGTACGGGCGCGGGGCGTGCCGGGTCCCGGGCCCCGGCTCGCGGGCAATCTCGGAGACGCGAGCCCCGACCGCGGGATGATCAGGCGAGCATCGCGGAGGAGAGCCGGCGGACGGACTCGATGACGATCTCAGCCGCGGCGTCGATCTCGGTGTCGGTCGTGAACCGGGAGAGGCTGAAGCGGACGGACCCGTGCGCGCGCTCGGGGGGGATGCCCATCGCGAGCAGAACGGGGGACGGATCGAGCGATCCCGATGAGCAGGCGGCACCCGCGGAAGCGGCCAGCCCGCGCTCGGACATCGTGAGCAACAACGCCTCAGCCTCGAGCCTGGGGAAGGCGATGTTGGTGGTGTTCCAGAGGCGTTCGTGCTGCGCACCGTTGATCGAGGCGGACGGGATCGTGTCGAGAATGGACCGCTCGAAACGGTCGCGCATCTCGCCGAGGGTCGCGCGGGCGCTGTCATCGGCGAGCCATGCGGCGGCGGCCTTCGCGGCGGCGGCGGCGGCGAGGGCGCCGGGGACGTTCTCGGTGCCGCCCCGTCGTCCGAGTTCTTGCGCGCCCTGAAGCGTGGGACGGAGGCGGAGGCCGGGGCGGGTGATCAGGGCACCGATGCCCTTGGGGCCGTGGAATTTGTGGGGGGAGAGGGTGAGGAGGTCGGCGGGAGGGCCGGGATACAAATGGGATGATGGGGGATTCCCCTCGCTTGCGCGAGGGGCTCGTTGAAGCGACGGTTCAAGAACCGGGAGTTTGCCGATCCATTGGACGGCGTCGCAGTGGTAGACCGCCCCGGCGTCCTGGCAGCGGGCGTGGATCTCTCGGGCGGGCTGGATGACGCCGGTCTCGTTGTTGGCCCACTGGACGCTGACGAGCGCGCGCGGGTGTTCGGTGAGGGCGCGGTCGAGGTCCTCGAGATCGATCAGGCCGCCCTCGAGGATGTTGAGCCAGCGAACGTTCGCCTGACCCGCGGATTCGAGGTGGTCGGCCAGATCGCGGACGGCGGCGTGCTCGAGCCGGCTGGTGATGAGGGTGGTTCGGTCCGATGCGCCGAGGACGCCCCGGATGGCGAGGTCGATGGATTCGGTGCCGGACCCGGTGAAGGTGAGCTGGCGGGGGGGGACGCCGGCGAGGGCGGCGAGGTCCGTGCGCGCGAGTTCGAGGGCGTGGCGGGCGGCCTGGCCTCCACGGTGAACGGAGGACGGGTTGTGCCAGTGGTCTGAGAGCGCTCGCACGGCGGCGTCGATCGCCTCGGGGATGGGTCTGGTGGTCGCGTTGTTGTCGAGGTAGGGCACGGGGGATCGTAGTGAGCCCCGGGCGTGCTCATTCCTTGGGCGGCTTCTCGGCC
Organism: Phycisphaerales bacterium UBA1926; assembly: GCA_002337215.1. Taxonomy (GTDB): domain Bacteria; phylum Planctomycetota; class Phycisphaerae; order Phycisphaerales; family UBA1924; genus UBA1926. The sequence goes on from DDFO01000016.1 coordinate 16,340, forward strand.
TGCTTGCCGACGAGGACGCGGGCGAGGACATCGCTGAGGTGCATGCCCTTCTCGTCGACCTTGTTGTGGCCCTCGACGCCCAGGGCGGTGAGGGCGCCGTAGCCCAGGCCCATCGAGATGAGCGACCAGGCGAGGACGCCTGCGCTGAAGCGGTCGCGCACGGCGCCGGTCTTCTGGGCCTCGGCGAGCTCGGCGACGATGAAGGCGTGGAGGCTCTTGATGTGGTCGTTGATCGCTTTGCGGATATCGGCGTCGTCCACCTCGCTGATCGCCTGGAGGAAGACGCGGTAGGCCTCGCGGCCCTCGTCGGAGACCATGGGGTTGTCGCCGATGAGGCGGGCGAGGCGTTCGGCCGGGGTCTTCGCGCCGGCGAGGTCCCGCTCCCATTGCTCGAGCGTGCGCCGGCCTGTGCGCGCGATCAGGGAAATGAAGAGGTTCTTCTTGGACTTGAAGTGGCGGTAGATAATCGGTTCGGTGACGCCCGCGGACTTGGCGAGCTGCGAGGTCGTCGCGCGGGCGTAACCCTGGGCGCTGAAGGCCTCGGCGGCAACATCCAAGAGTTGTTCGCGGCGCTCGGCCGCGGGCATTCGACTCATGATCTACTTTCTCCGCGTGTGCCGGTGCGTGCTGTTGGGGCCCATGTGTGCCATCGGCTCGCGGGAGGGCGGTCTTTATCGGGTGTCACTCAGAATTGTTGGCATCCGCGTCGACGCTGGACGGAGCGGGGTCGTCCTGATCGGCCGGGTGCGTCTCGTCTGTGATCGGCACGGGGTCGTACCCGCCTGCACTGAACGGATGACATCGAAGAATTCGGCGGGCGGTGAGCAGCGTGCCTCGGCCCGCTCCGTATCTCCTATACGCGTCCAATCCGTATTGGCTGCATGTGGGCTCGAATCGGCAGTGCCCGCCGATGAGGGGGGAGAGGGTCACGCGGTAGACCCAGATCAGGGCGATGAAGGGGCGGGCGGCGATGGATACGCGTTCAGGCACGGCCGTCTCGCTCGGTTGGCGGTTCGGGCGACCGCTGCCGCTCGGTCCGCCTGGTGTGCTCGCGGTGGGCCCGCGCGACGAGTTCGGCGAGCGTCGCGCGGTAGGCCGACAGCGGCATGGGCGTGTGGGGGCGTGCGACGACGATGATGTCGTAGGCGGCGTGAGGCTCTGTGTCGTGAGCGCCTTCGTCGGGTATCGGGAGCGCATGCCGTTCGTGGCGGAACGCCTCCCGGAGAAGGCGTTTGACCCTGCCCCGGGCGACGGCGTTGCCGACGCGCCGGCCGACGGAGAGCCCGAGGCGGTGTTCGGGGAGGCTGTTGGGCTTGATGAAGACGAGCAGCGGGCCGTGGGCCTTGCGGATCTTGAAGTCGTAGACGGCCTGGAAATCGCGGTCGTTGGAGAGGCGGTGGCGCGTGCGGTATGTGAACAGCTTGGATCCGGGGTTGGCACCGTCCATGTGAGACCCATTCTAGATCGCGCTCACAGAGGGATCAGTCGCAACCGGCGAGGTACCCGTTTATAAACGCGACGATATCCATGAGATCGATCACGTCTTCGGGAAGTGCCAGGTCGACCTCGGGATCGGACTGGAGGAATCGCGACATGAATGCTTCGATGTCGGCCGCGTCGAGAACGCCTGCGGGGAGGGCGAAATCGGCGGGGCAGGTGATGGCGATGGTCACTGTTGTGTCGGAGTAGAACGCGCGCGTGATGAAGCCCTCGGGCGGAGGGGGTTCGCTCTCGATGTGAGAGAATTGGCCTTCGATACGGTCGGCATCGAGGATTCGGAACTGCTCTGTCGGGCCGGGCGTTCCGTTGGTCGGCGGGCGGAGGCGGAGCACCCCGGCGATCTCGACGGGGGTTTCTGCGTGGATGGCATCGCTCGCGCCGTCGGCGAGATCGATCACAAGCGTTGCATCGGGACCCAGGATGAGTCGGCTGCTCTGGTCGTTTGTCGATCTCTGCTGAACGGTGAACGACGCGATGTCGCCGGTGTCGAATCCGGGGGAGAGGGTGCCGTCGATTCGGACGACGCCTTCCGCGTAGCCCTTCCCCTTGATGAGTTGGCCTGGCCCGAGGGTGAGGGTGGCATCGGGAGCCGACCCGATCCCCGGCGGGATCGTCGGGTCGTCCGCACCGGTGGTGAGGTGGATCTCACCCGTGCCGGCGATGGTCGAATCTTCGTACGCGATAAGCGTCGGGAGGCGGGAGGGTTCGTAGTCGGGCCTGACGACGATCGTGCCGGAATTCGTGATACCGGCCTCGTTGAGCTTGATCCCGCCTCCGTTCCCCTGGATAAAGCGGATCGTCGTGTTCTCCGCGATGGTGATGCTCTCGAAGAACGATTTTCCGGTTTTCTCGAAATACGCACCGTTCGTGGCACGGAGGGTCCCGTTGCGGAAGGTGGGACCGCCGACGGAGATGTGGTGCCCGTTGGACACGAGGACCTCTCCGGTTCCCTCGAAATCGAAGGTGCCGCTGATGCTCGAGTCTCTCGCGTCGACGGTCAGACCCCCGGGGAGACGAAAATCGCCGATCACGACATCGGGATTCGTGATTCGGACTGTTGGTTCGATGCGCGCCATCGGCGATCCGTTGTTTTTGATCACCCTGATGCGATCGAGCGTCCCGGTTCCGGCGAGCGTCGAGCCGAAACCGAGGCTGACCGTGCCGTTGTTGCGATCGACCTCGTCATAGTCGGCGCCCCAGATTGTGCCGTTCAGGACCGTGGTCTCGTTGTTGCGGACATGGAAGATGTACGAGCTGTGGGGGTGGAGGAAGCGGTAGGTGCCCTCGACGATGATGCCGCCGCCGGTGGAGAGGGTGATCCCGAGTATGAGGGGCTGGCCGGGCTCGGCGGTGATCGTTCCGCCGCTGAGATTCGTGCTTGAGAAACCGAAGGTGCCTCCCGGTTCGACGATGATGCGCCCGGAATCGGACTGTGTCAGGTTATCCCAGATCTCGAAGCGGTCGCTCGCGCCGACCCGGAGGGTTCCGTGGTTGATGTAGTCGCCGTGGAGCCTTCCGGAGCCGGTGATGGTGAGATCCGGCCCGATGACCGCGGGTGTCTCGGCGAGGGAGTGGAATCTCGGCGCTTCGGAGAAGTTGCCCGAGCCGCTGGCGAGTTCGATCGTGCCTCCTCCCAGGAGCGTGGCACCTTCGAGCAACTCGATGGCGACACCGTCTTCGGAACCGATCCGGAGAGTGTTCTCGGTGATGAACCCGCCTTCGCCGACCTCAAGGGTCTGGGCTTCGGAGGTGATATCGCCGACGAGACGGACGCCCCCCTGCAGGCGGACGAGATCGCTCGTGAGGACGATCTCGCCGCCTGGGAGTTCCTCGATTCGCCCGCCGTCGATGGTCGCGCCGGTTTCGACGAGAACAGACCCTCCGTTGCGGGCCTCGATTCGTCCGTCGCCGGTCTGGGTGATCTCGGCGCGGACGCGGACAAGGCTCTGCGGCTCATCGGCGGTCACAAGGCCTCGGTTCTCGAATGTGCCCTCGATCTTGCCGTTGCCCAGGATGGTGTGCCCCGCGTCGTGCACGCCGCCCCATGGCATCGTGAAGGTCGCGTCGAAGGTCGGCACGTTGTCGGATCGGTCAAGGCGGATGACACCGCTGGACCCCGGACCGGGCTGAACGCGTCCCGGCTGAGTGGGTGAGCCCACGATCAGTTGCGTGAGACCCGGGTTGCCGCTGTTGACCCGGATGATCCCGTCGTTGGTGAGTGTTGCTGAATGGGGCGCGTCGTTGCCGACTTGCAACTCATTCCAGGCGAAGAGCCTGAGAGTCGCGAGCGGGTTTGTGAGCCGGAGTTCGGCGACCACGACATCGCTGAGTGGTGCGATTTCATAGACGCCGGGTATGGCGATGACGGCGGTATCGTTCTCACCGGGAATCGTCCCGGTCGACCAATTGCCCGCGAACTCCCAGAAACTCGACTCGGGGTTGAGCCACTCGATCAGAGGCTCGGGACCGGCGGCGTGGATCGGGGATGACGCGCAGAGCGAGGCCGCGACGCATCGGCTCAGCCTCGGGGTGCGCTGGTTTCCTAACACCGTCACGCCTCTCCGGCTCGCGACCTCGATCGATTCATGATACCCGGCTCCGCGTTGGTTACCCGCCGCAGCCTGCGAGGAAGCCCTGGACGAAGGCGCTGATATCGGCGAGGTCGAGCACGCCCGATGGGGGAGCGAGGTCCACCAGCGGGCTCTGGGCGAGGAAGAGCTGGGTGAAGAAGCTGATGTCCTGGAGATCGAGCACGCCGATGGGTGCGGCGATGTCGGCGGTACAGGTGACCGCGGCGATGACCTCGGTGTCCTCGTAGACGGCGCGGAAGACGCCGCCCTCGGGGAGGATGCCCTCGTAAATCAGCGTGTCGAAGGTGCCGGTGATCTCGGGGGCATTAATGATCGTGTAGCGGGTCGGGCGCGGGGGCTCGAAGCCGTCGATGGGAGTGAAGCGGAGGGTGCCTCCGACATGGACGGGGACCGTGGCGTTCAGCCTGTCGTTGACCTCCTCGGCGGAGGCGTGGACCTGATAGGTCGAGGTCGCGGTGAGGCGGAACGCGCTCGTGTCCCCGTTGGGCCTGGCCGCGACGGTATCGACCGTGTCGCCGCCCGGTGCAAACATGCCCTGGACTTCGATCTCGCCGAGGAGGCGGCCCCGCCCGGAGAGCGTCTGATTCGGGCCGAAGGTGAGCGACTGGTCGGGCTCCGCCCCGAGGCGGGCATCGTTGAAGTCGGTGTTGCTCGGGTCGAGCCCGAGGATGGTCGTTCCCGTGCCATCGATGAGCGCGGGGGCGTTCGCGATGAGGACCGTGCCCGAGATGCCGGCGTTGCTGTTGACGGTGAAGGTGCCGTTGTTGGTCATGCCGCCCGCGCCGAGCGTGACGGCGGCGCCCGAGCGGAGGCCCGCGGTGCCGTTGTTGGTCACGCCCGACATGGAACTGCTGCCCGGCGTGAAGAGGACGCTCCCGGTCGCGTCGCTGTCGAAGGTTCCGCCTGTGATGCTGGCGATGATCGAGACGGCACCGGAATTGTCGGCGCGGATCTCGCCGCCTCCCGACTGGTCGATATCGCCGAAGACCTGGAGGTCCTGGCCCGCGCGGTCGGCGGCGATGGTCCCGTTGTGGATGACCGTGCCGTCGAGCCTCCCCTTTCCGCGGACGGTCTGGGCCGAGCCGATGGTCAGGGTGATCCCGGCCTCGGTCGCGATCCGGGCGTCGCTGAAGTCGGTGTTCCCGTCGGAGAGGTTGAGCACGACATCGCCCGAGCCGTTGATCAACGCGTCCTGACGGACGCTGAGGACGGTCCCGTTGATGCCCTGCGAGGAATTGACGGTGAAGGTGCCGTTGTTGGTCATGCCGCCCGCGTCGAGGCTGAGCGCCGCGCCGTTCCGGAGGCCCGCCTCGCCCTGGTTGGTAACGCCTGAGATCGAACCGGCGGCGCCCTGCGCGAGGACAGCGCCGGCGCCGGTGCTGTCGAACGAGCCGCCGATGATATCGACCCCGAAGAGGACGGCGAACCCGTCGTCGGCGCGGATCTGCCCGCCCCCGGACTGGTCGATGACGCCCAGGAGTTGGAGGTCCTGGCCGGGGCGGTCGGCGGAGATTGTGCCGTCGTTGAGCCAGGCGCCGTTCATCCGCCCCTTGCCGGAGACCGTGTGGCTTGCCCCGAGGTGGGCGACGGCGCCCTCGACGGTTCGGAACTGCGCATCGGTGAAGTCATTGTTCCCGTCATCGAGGTTGAGATCGATGCGTCCCGTTCCGTCGATGGTCGCGTCTTCTGCGACATCGAGCTGGGTCCCGTTGACGCCGGGCTGGGAGTTGACCGAGAAGACGCCGTCGTTGGTCATCCCGCCGGCGAGGATGCGGAGGTTGCCCCCGTTGCGGATGCCCGCGGCGCCGAGGCTGGTGACACCTGAAACCGAGTTGGCGCCGCCGATGGCGTGGACGGCGCCGCCGGTGTCGCCGTCGAAGAAGCCGCCGGTGATGGCGACGCCCTCGAGGACCGCGAAGCCGCCGTTCGTGCCGCGGGCGGTGCCGCCCCCGGTCTGGTCGACGGTGCCGATCATGCGGACATCCTGGCCGGGGCGGTCGCCGAGGATGGTGCCGTTGTTGACGAATGTCCCGTTGAGGCGGCCCTTGCCCGAGACGGTCTGGTCGGGGCCGAAGGTGCCGGTGACGCCCAGGACGGTGGTGACACGGGCGTCGTTGTAGTCGGTGTTCACATCGCCGATGTTGAGGTCGATCCTCCCCGCGCCCGAGACGGTGACGCTCTGGTCGAAGCGCAGGTCGGTGGTGTTGACGCCCTGGTTGCTGTTGACCGAGAGGGTGCCGTCGTTGACGATGCCGCCCGTGCCGATCGCGAGCGCCTGGCCGTTGCGGACGCCCATGTCGCCGAGGTTGTGGAGGCCTCCGTCGATGAGGGCGGTGCCGGCGGTGGACTGGACGGAACCGCCCGAGGCGGTGACGACGGTGCCGCCCGAGACGGACCCGCCGTCCGAGATCCCGAGGACGCCGTTGTTGGTCGCGCCGACGGTCCCGCTCGCGGTCTGCACGACGGTCGCGGAGACGCGGAGTTCCTGCCCGTCGCGGTCGGCCTCGATCGTCCCGTCGTTGATCCACGAGCCGGCGAGCTGGCCCTTGCCGGCGACGGTGTGGTCGGGCCCGTTGGTCGCGGTGACGCCGGCGCTCGTGCCGAGGATGGCGTCGTTGAAGTCGTTGTTGGCATCGCTGAGGTTCAGGTTGATCGTGCCTGCGCCGAGGATCGCGGTGCTGTCGGTCACGAGGGCGCGGGTGAAGAAGCTGCCCTGGGTGGCGTTGATCGTGAAGACACCGTCGTTGGTAATCCCGCCGGCGCCGATATTCATGTCGATGCCGTTCGAGACCTCCGCGTCGCCCATGAGGTGGAGCCCGCCCCCGATGGTGCCGAGGCCCGCCTGGAAGGCGAGCACGCCCCCCGTGCTCGCGGTGAAGATGCCGCCGGTGAGTGAGCCGCTGTCGCCCACGCTGAGACGACCGTTGCCGGCGGCAGAGACCACGCCGGTGAGGCCCTGGACGACCGCTCCGGAGATGCGGAGTTCCTGACCGTCGCGGTCGGCGAGGAGGAGCCCGTTGTTGACGAAGAGACCGGCGACGCGGCCCTTGCCCCGGATGGTGTGCCCGTCGGCGTGCTCGCCGTTGCCCGCGATCGTGAGGATGGCGTCGTTGAAGTCGCCGTTGCCGTCGCTCAGGTTGAGCACGACCTCGCCCGAGAGACCGGGGCCCGCGGCGAGGATGCCGGCGGTGTCGGCGTCGCCCAGCGAGAGCTGCGTGAAGAAACTCCCCTGACCCGAATTCACGGTGATCAGCCCGTCGTTGATCAGCATCGCGGTGGACGCGGTATCCGAGTTGACCGTCAGCGACCGCCCGTTGACGATCGCGATATCGGCGCTGGCGTTGAGCAGGCTCAGCGATCCGACGATGGGTGCCGACTGGATGCTGACGGTGTAGGCGCCCGCGAGACTGATCTCGGCGTCCGCGTCGAACGCGTTGGGCACGACGCTGAGCGACCAGTTGTTGAGATCGCCCCAGAGGCCGCCCGACGCGTTGGTCCAGGAATTGACCCCCGCGGCGGCCGACCCCGCGACGAGGCTGATCATCGCCGCGGCGCTCAGACGACGGGACAACGCGGCGGCACGGACAGTGGACTGGATGTTGGACGTGGACGACATGCTGCTTCCCTTCTCCCCGATCGGTTCGGCCGCGCGGGCCCGCTGCAACGGGCTGGACGGCCGGGTTCGATCACCCCGATCGGCAACCGTGAGTGTACCGATTCCGGGTGGCAAAGCCCGCAAAAAGTCCCTTGAGAGGGGTGCTCGCGGTGTTATTGGACCCGTTCTGCGCCGGTCACGGACAACCCGAGTTGAACGCCGTGACGAAGGCCTGGATGTCGGCGAGGTCGAAGATGCCGTCACCGTTGAAATCGGCGAGGGGTTCGCTCGAACCGAACGCGGCGACGAACGCCTGGACATCGGCGAGATCGAGCACGCCGAACGGCTCGGCCAGGTCCGCGGCGCACGACCACGCGGCGATGCTCAGCGCGAGCTCGATGGGGGGCAGGCCCGCCGCGGTCGCGTCGTCGGCGTCGTAGAAAACGACGGTCTCCCCCGCGTCGTTGTAGTCCCCGTCGTTGTTGCGATCGACGAGGCGCCAGACGCGGTCCTGGAGCCCGTCGGTCCAGAAGAGCGAGCCGTCGGCGCCGAGCACAAAGTCGCGGGGCGAGCCTGTGTTGGGCATGTCGGCGCTCCCGGTCTCCGACCAGAGCAGGCGGATCTCAGACGGGCTGTCGATCGTGCCCGAGCCGTTGGTGTCGGACGCGGCGAAGATGACCTGGGCACCGCCCAGCGAGCTTGCGCCGAAGATCACCTCGTTGGTCTTCTCGATGTACTCGAGTTCGTTGACGGTCCCGGTGAGCACCGCCCCCGCGAGGTTGAGCAGATCGACCGAGTCGAACCATTCGTGCTTGAGCCCCGACTCGGGGTCGAGCACGTCGAGCGACTCGATCTGGTCGGGATCGGTGATGTCGATGGTGTAGAGCAAACCGTCGCTGTCGCGCACGACATCGAACGTCGTCGTCTGGCTGTCACCCGCGGGGGAGAGCTCGAAGAGAAGCATGACCTCGGTCTCGTCGATGATGAGATCGTCGTTGATCTCTTCGAGCAGGTAGACCGCCTCTGGGTTGGTCTCGTCGAGCGTGTTGTTGTCGAGCAGCAGGTACTGGGCGGGCCCGACCCGGCGGAGATCCGCGGGGTTGGTGAGGGTGAAGCCCCCGGGGAGCGAGCCGTCGAAGTAGACGAAGGCCTCGCCCGGGTCGAGCGCATCCCCGTCGTTGTTGAAGTCCTCGGCGCGGACGATGTTGTCGGGCTCGAAGTTGTCGGTCGCGAGGATGGTGTTGGGCCCCAGCGCGACGAGCCCCTGAGCGTTGTCGTTGCCGATCGCGGGGGGAAGGGAATCGTCGAGGAAGACGGTCGCTTCACCGGGATCCGTCGCGTCGCCGTCCCCGTTGCGGTCGACGAGGCGCAGAATCTCGTCGGCGATCTGGTCGTGAACGAAGACGATGTCGATGGCCGCGGCGTGGTTCGCGGCAAGGCCTGTCGCGGCAAACGACATCGCGGCGAGTCGGATCGAACGAGCGGTGTGCATGTGGTCCCTCCTTCCCGGTGGCTCCCGGGTTGATAAGCGTACCGCGCATGCGGCCGATCACGAAGAGGGGCGTGCCAGATAGTGCCGCTAGAAGCAGCCGACCGAGAACGCGTCGACGAACGCACTGATGTCGGCGAGGTCGAAGACGCCGTTGTTATCGAGGTCGGCCGGTGCGACTTGTGCGAGGAACGCGCTGACGAACAGCCCGATATCGGCAAGGTCGAGCGTTCCAAACGGTTCGGCCAGATCCGCCGGGTTGCAGGCCGGGGCGGGGGTGAGTTCGAGCCTGGTGGCGCCCGAGCAGATGCCCTGCGAGCTGGTGATCGGATCGCCGTCGGCGTCGCTGGAGGTCGATGAGAAGACCGAATAGGTGTAGTCGCCGGACGGCAACGTCGCCTGCAGCGTAAACGACTCGGGCTCGCTCGGCGCGCCGCGTGCGAAGACCACGCCCGCTGGGCCTGTGATGGTCGCGGAATAGATGGCGGTGCCGCCGTCTCGGGTCGAGACCTGCCAGTTCGATCCGGGGCCTGTCGATCGGAAGACCGCGAGCATCGGGGTCTCGATGCGGAAGCCGACGGTCGCCGAGGTCTGTGTTGAGCATGCGACCAGAGAGTCTGTCAGGGTCGAGCTCTCCGCACCGGCGCCGATCTCGATCGAGTTGTTCACGAACGCGATCATTTTGGCTTCGGCTTTCCAGCGGTTGGATTCGCCGTCGCCGACGATAAAGCTGGCGGTGCCGAGCGCGTCGCCGGTCTGTGTCTCATTGAACTCGCCGCTCGCGATGGCGGTCACCGAATAAGACGCGGAGGTCTGGGTAAACGGTGCACCCGCGTAGCAGAAGCCCGTAATGACAAGCATCGCGCCGATCGTGACTCTGGGTTTCATGAGCCTCTCCTCGCGTGCGGGTTGCACGGGGCCACCCTACCGCATCGCGGGAGCGGGTTCAAGACCCGATTGCCGGTCGGCGGCGGCTGTCGAGGACCGACGCCTCAGGGGCAACCCGACGCGAACGCGCCGACGAACGTCCCGATGTCGGTGAGATCGAAGACGCCGTCACTATTGAGATCCGCCTGAGAACTCTGCCCCGTGAACGCGGCGACGAAGACGCCGATGTCGGCGAGATCGAGCACGCCGAAGGGCTCGGTGAGATCCGCGGCGTTGCAGGCGGGGTCGGCGACCGCCTCCGCCTCGAGACGGATGTCATCGAAATCGACTTCGATCCCCGGGGCGTCGGGCCCGTCCTCACGATTGAGGTTGATCAACCGGATCTCGAGGGGGACACCCAGGAGCGGGTGATCCGCTCCGATCGTGACCGAGCACGTCGCGGTTCGGAACTCGCCTTCGGGGATCAGCAGCGAGTCATCATCCTCGGCGAGCACGACGCCGTTCGCGACGAGCTGGATCGAATAACCCGGGAACCCGTCGAGGTTGTAGAACCCGAACGAATCGAACGGGGGGAGCCCCGTCCCGGAGGCGATGTTGCCCACCTCGGCGGTGAGCGTGTAGATCGTTCCCGGCTCAACCACCGCATCGAGCTGCTGACGGATCCCGATGGGCCCCTGCCCGATCGTCCCTTCGAGAAAGAGCAACGCGGCGTTGCGGCCCTCGGGCGCGTCGTCGAAGTTAAAGAAACTCGTGCCGGTGGGGTTCACGACGCCCGTGAAATTGCCGGGCTGGCCGAGCAAGCCCAGCGGGTCGTAGGCGGGCCAGTCCGCGACATCGCCCACGGGGAACGTCCCGTCGGCGGCGAAGTCGGCCTCGAAGCCGGGATTGGCGATGGGCACGGGCGCGGCGTTTACGACAGTCCCCAGAATCGCAAACGACCCGAGCAGGCAGCAGCAAAGAATGTCGGGGCGGATCTGCATCGCTTGGACTCCTTCCGGAGCCAAGCGAAACGCAGGATCGCTGCTCACGCGCAGGCGCAGTCGCGGCCTGTCACGCGTGTGTGTTGGAGCCAGGATCGATCATGGACAGCCGGTATTGAACCCTCACGCCCCGCCGCCACCGCCGGTGAACAAGACGACGAACGCGGAGGTTGCGGCGAGCAAATTCCATCCCGCGTCCGGGGCGGCACGCCGCCCCGGAACGCGAAAAGGAGGCTTCCCTCCAAAGGGGTCTCGACTCCAGAGGGAAGGTGCAAGAGTCCGGGTGCTCAACCCCGGCGACGACGCGTGGCGGCGAGGCCCAGCCCCGCGAGGGGGGCGAGCGTCATGGGCGTGGGGATCGCGCCCTCGGCGAATTCGAGGGCAGCCTCGTGCTCGTCCTCAGAAAGCCCGAAGTTGAAGACGACCCACGCCTCGTCGCTGGACGCGATGAGCGAGCCCGACGCGTCGAGCGCGGTGAACTGGATCTTCCAGAGGAAGATGCCGGCGGTGCTCGCGTCGGCCATCGCGTAATCAGGGTGTTCGTCGAAATCGCCGCCGTTGTAGGTGTACGCAAACCCGTCGACAGTCGACCCGTCGGTTGGGCTGAGGATCTCGACGACGTTCGGGATCAGGATCTGGCGGAGCTGGTTGCCGGTCGCCTCGAAGCCGCTGCCGTTCCAGGACTGGATGGCGCCGTTGGTCTGGTACGAGATGGTCGTCCCGGCGTCGAAGGCGGAGAAGCCCGCGGGAAGCGTCGCGCCGTCGGTGGTGAAGAAGCCGGGCCCGTCGCCCACGTTGCTGACGAAGTCGATCTCGCCGGCGAAGACGCGCTCGCCGATGTCGTCAAACGCGCCCGTCTCGTCGTTGGCGACGGCGGTGACGATCCGGCCCCCGTCGAGGAGGAGGCCGATATCGCCCTCGCCATGGGCGGCGGCGATGGAGACCGAGAGGGTCGTCGGGATGGTGGCGGCGAGTGTGAGGGCGGTGGTGGGACGGGACATGTGAATCTCTCTTTCGTTGAAAATGGAACGATCTCTCTCAGACCAGCGGGGCATTGGGCGGCCTCTCAGGGGCAGCCCGTGGTGAACGAATCGACGAATGTGGCGATGTCGGCGAGGTCGTACACGCCGAACGGTTCGGCGATGTCGGCGATCGGCTCTCCCCCCGTGAACCCGGTCACGAACGCGCCGATGTCGGCGAGGTCGAGGATGCCCCGGGGCTCGGCGACGTCGGCGGGGTTGCACGCGCCGCCGATCAGGTTCTGCTCGACCCACGCGAGCGCGGCGTCCTGCTGATCGAGCGACTCGGCCCCCGACGCGAAGACGAGATAGAGCGGCTCGCTGGGGAGCACCGCGACATTCGTGCTCCAGAGTTCCAGCTCGAGCAGCCAGAGACCCGGGACGGCATCGAACTCGAACGGGTCGAGAAAGTAGCGCACGTGGTGGTGGAAGCGCCCCCCGCTGTCGGCCGAACCGAACGTGAAGCCGGGCACGCGGGCGTCGGCCGCCGGGGTCGTCGCGACCTGGCTGCCCTTGGTGACACTCATCGCGTAGTCGGGGTCGATGGTCTCGAAATCGTCGCCGTCCCAGAGGCGGAGGGGTGCGAGGATGTCGAACCCGATCTGCGTGCCGACGGGGAACGTGCCGCTCGCGGAATCGAAGCCCGGATCGTCGGAGAGATTGGGGAACTGGCCGAGGTCGAGCCGGCCCCGGGCGATCCGTGTGTCCCAGTCGTCGACGCCGCCCCCGGGCGAGGGCAAACCGAACTCGATGCGTCCTTCGCTGCCTTGCCGGATCGCGAGATCGGCGTCGTGGAGGACCTGCGACGAGGCGGTCCCACCAAACGCGGCCAGCGCGAGCACCACCGAGGCGGCGGCGCACACGGAACAACGCGGCGTGGTCATCGGAGGATTGCGGTGGGGTGCGGTTCGGTGCATGGTTCGCCTTTCATGGTTCCGCCCGGCGCGGCTCCGTGCATGTGAATTTTCATTCTCAATAAGAAACTCAAAGAAGTCCCCGTGCGCTCTGAGCGCCCGGGGGAAAGCGATTCAGTTGGACTGCGAGGGCGGATCAACGCCCGGGTGGAAGAGGTTCCTGGATCCGGTCCGGTAGACCTCACGGAACGTGTGCGACACGGCGTGGCCGTCGAGAAAGCCGTACCCGGCGCGGGCCGACGGGGTCGCAGGATCGCCCCCGTGCGCCGCGGTCTCCATCTGCGAATCGGCCTGCACGGGTGAGAACGTGTCGGCCGGGATCGGGAGCACGCCGGGGTCCCAGTCCTCGACGTGGACATGGTCTGACTTGGCGTACCCCGCGTTCGGGCCCGTCGGATCGCCCGCGTTCTCGTCGATGTAGGTCATCGGGAGCCACTGGATGGTGGAGACAGGGCGCGGGATCCGGTCGAGGCTGGCAAACGGCGTGATCGGGCCCCGGTAGACCCGACCTGTGACGCCGTCGATGTACCCCGCCCTGTGAGGCGAAAGCCCGGGGGTGACGAGGTTGTTGAGGCCGTAGCTCGTCCAGCGGGCCCGCACGAACGTGGGGTCGTTGGCGGGGTCGCCGTCGAGGAACACGTCGCGGTTGGCCGCGAACAGCCCACGGAACTGCGCCAGCGAGAGCCCGGCGTCGTCCCCCCCGCTGCTCACGTCCCACGCGGGGCTCGCGTCGAGCGGGCTGCGGAGCACCTCGGGCGTGTCGTAGTAGGGCTCGAGGCTGATCGCCCAGAGCGTTTCGAATCGGTCGAGCGCCAGCCCGCCGTGCGGCATCCCGGCGTCGACGAGCGCGCCGTCGGAATCCCCGGCGTACATCTGCTGGGCGATGGCAAGCTGGCGGATGTTGCTCAGATCGACAACGGTCTGCGCCGACTGACGGGCGGCCCCGAGCGCCGGGAGCAGGATCCCGATCAGGAGCGCGATGATCGCGATGACCACGAGCAGCTCGATGAGCGTGAAGGCGTGACGTGTCGATCCAGTGGTACGCATCCCGGCCTCCGCTGTTGATCGAACGAGATCGATCGATCGAACCCGCTAATGATAATCCATTTTCAATTGATCGGCAACCCGGTCCACAAAAAAAGCCGAGGACGGATCCTCGGCATGGAACGCGGCACGGCTGGGCGTAGGACCGGTGAGCCATTCTCCCGGCGAAGTCTCCCGGGGAGCCTGTCATTGATTCGAGCTGGGATTCGGGCTGGGATTCAGGCTGGAGTTCGGCTAGGAAAAGGCTCTGCGATCGGGGCTGCGGAGGGGTTAGGGGCACCCCGCCTGGAACCCGCCGACGAAGATCGCGATATCGCCCAGGTCGTACACACCGTTGCCATCGAGGTCCGCGATCGGCATCGCGCCAGTGAACCCATCGACGAACGCCCCGATGTCGGCGAGATCGAGCAC
>DDFO01000016.1:30873-31606 GCA_002337215.1 Phycisphaerales bacterium UBA1926
TCGAGCACGCCGAAGGGCTCGGCAAGGTCGGCGGAGCAGGGGCTGTCTTGCGGCACGTACGCGAGTCCCGCGACGCGGTCGATCCCCATGTCCCCCACCGCGACCGGATTGGTGGGGTCGGTGAGATCGAACAGCGTGGTGTTGACGGTCGCGAAAAGGCGGTTGCTGTCGGTGTCGAACGCGAGCCCGCCCACGCTGGGAAGCGAGCGCGGGATGTCGACCGTGGCGATGATGCTCATGACATTCCCGGTCGCCGGATCGATCTCGCTGAGGCGGCTCAGGAACCCGTTGTGATAGAGAACGAGCAGGCGTCCATCCCCGTCGAACGTCAGGCCCGAGGAATCGAGCCCGCTGCGGTTGTCATAGACGAGTTCTGCGACGCCCGTCGCGAGGTTCATCCGGCCGAACGAGGTCCGGTTGATGAAGTAGAGCGTGGTGCCGTCTGGAGACGCCGCGATGCCCCCCTCGCCGAACCCCGTGAGTGCGCCGAGCGGGAAGAGGTGCGTGCCCTCGCCTGTCACGGGATCGATGGTATAGACATCGCGCTCGGTCGCCATGAGCAGGCGGTCGCCGTCCCAGGTCATGCCGACGAAGTCGATGGGCGTCCGGACCGGGCCGAGCACGGTGCCGGCGCCGGTGTCGCCGTCGAAGGTGTAGACGCTGGGCGTGGGGCTGGCGATCTTCCACGGGCCGACGCCGTAGAGCTGGGCGGTCGCGGACGGGGCGACCAGGG
>DDFO01000016.1:31642-35315 GCA_002337215.1 Phycisphaerales bacterium UBA1926
AGGGCGAGCGGGGCGGCGAACGCAAGAGCAACGGTGGTGATCGGACGCATGGGTCTCTCCGGGGCACGGACACAGGACTGGGCGGCCTACAAATGACGCCCGCTCTGGAGAGATAAGCGTCACGCGGCCGGGCCGCGCCCGGGAGAGAATCGAATTTCTTTGACGATCGCAGCATGCGGCCGCTACGGGCAGCCTGCGGTGAACGATGTCACAAAGATGGAGATGTCGGTGAGGTCGTACACGCCGTCATCGTTGACGTCAGCGGGCGGTTGCTGCCCCACAAAGGATTGCACAAAGACGGTGATGTCGGCAAGGTCGAGCGTGCCGAACGGTGAGGAAAAATCGGCGGGGTTGCAGGGTGCGCCGTTATAGACGCCGCCCGAGATATTCGCTCCGACCGATTCAATCACGATATCGCCGGGCGAGACGCCTGGGCCAGTCCCGGTGATGGTGAACGGCGTTCCTTGCAGCCTGAGCCCCCGGCCGAAGTTGACGGCGCCCCCGCCCACAAGGGTGGACGCGTTCTCGACCCACATCGACATAGTGAACCGGACCGGCGTGTTGACCGGCACGTTGGTGAATGTCGGCGTGGTCACATCGCTGCCGGTGATCTCGTCGAACGAGCTGAACGGGCCCTCGCGGATATCGGGGGCTCCCGGCTGGTCGATCTGCCCGAAGCGCCCGGACCACGACAGGCCCGGCCCGGCGACCCGCGCGTTCACGACGCGGTAGAGCCCAGGATCTTCCTGGATGTTGCCGGACAGATGGATGTTCATGCGCACGTCGATCGGGTCGTCGGTCGGCGACGAGAAGACGACATCGAACTCGTGCGATGCCGAGGCGCTGATCTGGAGCAGGTTCGGCCCGCAGCCGAAGGCGGCGCACCCGTTCCATTGGTTCTCGATATCCACACCGACAACGCCGAAGCTGGAGAACGCGCTGCCGGTCATGATGCCGTCGCCCCAGAACTGGCTGCAGACGAACGGGCCGAAACTGTTCTGCGTCGGTGTTGGAAGATCAGAAATGATCGACCCAGGGACCTGCTGGTCGCACGTCGCCATCGGTGTGATATCGCAGAGATACCGCGGCTGGGCCGAGACGATCGCGGTGGCCATCGCAAGGACGAACGATGCAACGAGACGCGGTTCCATGTTCTTTTCCCCCGGCTCAACAGGACGCAGATCGCGTCAGCGGCCTGCACTCGGAAGATACCCAAGGCCGGGCAACTTCCAAAGCCAATTCCCGAAACGCGGGTGACTCAGGGGGAGAAGCTCGCGTACGAACAACACGCTCTCGCTCGTCAGCGCCGCCTCGTCCGCGCTCTCGTGCATCGCCGGATGACCAGACAGCAACATGCAAAACGACGGAGCCGACTTCCCTCGGCCCCGCCGCGTTCCAGAGGAGCCCGACGCATCCCCCCAATGCGTCGGCCAAGGCATGTGATATCCAAACATCCGATCCGGAACAATGACCCCGCAGGGTGAGCCTCTTGGGATCGGCGCGGGGTCAGGTCGGGTCGCAAGAGGCTCCGGTCGCCATGAATCGACGCAGCAGCGCGACATGGTCGGCCACGCCGAAATGCCGGTAGACATCGCGGATGTGCGTCTTGGCGGTGTTCTCGCTGATGCCGAGTTGCTCGGCGATCTTCGGCCTCTTCCAGCCCTGGATCAGCAGCCCGAAGACGGTGCGAAGCCTTGGGCTCAGGTCCATCACGCCGCGGCCGTAATCCTCGAGACCGTCGAGCTCGGTCTCGGGCAGCCCCGCCCGGTGGAGCCACGGGATCTCGGTGATGACGATGTGCAGGAGCTGACGCTCGCGGACAGAGAACCCGGGCTTGCCGAGCGCGCGGTGGAGCCCGATCGCGCTGAACAGATTCCCCGCGATGGGGTACACCCCGTACACGAACTCGTCGATCCCGATCCGGTCTCGGTACCGGCGGTGGTGCTCGCCGCGCCAGAGCCCGTCGGGGACCCAGTCCTCGCGTCGGCGCGTGAACGGCACGCCCGCGCTGAGGTCGCGAGCGAACGGCTCGTCCTCGGGGGGCGGGTGCGCGGTGTCCTGCGAGGCCTCGAAGACCAAGCCGAGCTGACGCTCCGTCAGGCCCCCGTGGTGCAGGTGCATCGCCATCGGGGGCGACCCGGGATCGAACCGGCTGACAACCCAGAGCCACGCGTCTACGCCCAGCAGCTCGCACAACCCGTCCATCAGCGCGAGCTTCTTCTCGACGGATGTTCCCGGCATGTCCGAGATACGCCCGAGCAGCGCGACGACCGCGCGGACGTCGTCCGCCGCGATCGGCGGCTCGGGTTCCCCCGGCGTCCCGAACTGGGCGTGCTCATCGGCGTGCATCCGGCTCCCGATGCGAGTCAACTTCTCGGCGGGGTACCGCCGCACTGGCAACACCCGACACGCTCACGTCGGCAGAGTCACATATGGATCACGCGGCCCTCACTCGCCAGCGCCGCCTCGTGCACGCTCTCGTGCATCGTCGGGTGGGCGTGGACCGTCGCGATGAGCTCCTCGGTCGTCGCCTCCATCCGGCGCGCGAGGCTGAACTCCGCGATGAGCTCGGTCGCCTGGTCGCCCATGATGTGCGCGCCCAGGATCTCGCCCCGCGGAAGCCCCCGGATGATCTTGACGAAACCCTCGGTGTGGGCCGCGGCGATCGCCTTGCCCAGCGCGGTGAACGGGAACTGGCCGACCTCGTAGTCCTCGCCCTTCTTGAGGCCCTTGGCCTTGAGCGCCTGCTCGGTGAACCCGACGCTGGCGACCTGGGGCTGGCAGTAGGTGCAGCCCGGGATGACGGTGTAGTCCATCGGGATGGGCTCGTGCTTCTCCTTGCCGTCGTTGAAGGCGATGCGCTCGACGCAGAGGATGGCTTCTTCGCTCGCGACGTGGGCGAGCCAGGGCGGGCCGATGACGTCGCCGATCGCGTAGATCCCGCTGACGCTTGTCTTGTAGGTGAGCGCTTTGGGCTCCATGGGGCTGTCGGGCCCGAGCGGGACGTAGTCGGTCTTGATGTGATCCTTGACGACCTCGATGCCGAGGCTGTCGTCGAAGAGCCCGTCGAACCGGCCCTTGACGCCGATCGCGAGGAGCATCTTGTCGGCCTCGATGACCTTCTTCTTGCTCTCGTCGGGCTTGCCGTCCTTCATGGGCGCGATCGTGACCTTCACGCCCTTGCCCTTGGTATCCACGGCGGTGAGCGTGTGCCCCAGCTCGAAGTTGAACCCATTCTTCTTGTACAGGCGGAGCATCTGCTTGGAGACTTCTTCATCCTCGACGGGCAGGATGCGGTCCATCATCTCGACGACGGTGACCTCGGTGCCGAACTGCTTGTAGAAGTAGCCGAACTCCATGCCGATCGCGCCCGAGCCGATGACGATGAGCTTTTTGGGCTGCTCTTTATTGAACATCGCTTCGCGGGCGCCCCAGATTTTGTCGCCGTCGAACTTCGCGAACGGCAGGTCGCGGGCGACCGACCCCGTCGCGATGATCACCTTGCCGGCGGTGAGCTTCTGACGCACCTTCTTGGCGGGCGTCGCGGGGCTGCTCGTCAGCTCTTCCTTGACCTCGCAGTCGTAGACCTCGACCTCGCAGGGGGTGCCGCCGGTGGCGCCCTTGGTGACCTTGGCGTGCCCGACGATGTGCTCGATCTTGTTCTTCTTCATCA
>DDFO01000016.1:35384-38146 GCA_002337215.1 Phycisphaerales bacterium UBA1926
ACTCAACACCCTTGTTGAGCTTGCTCGCGACATCGCGCGAGCGGCCGATGACCTTGTCCCAGTCGAACTTCACCTCGCCGGTGATCTCGAGTCCCCAGTCCTGCTTGTGGGCGAGCTTCTCCATCAGCTCGGCGTTGCTGAGCAGGGCCTTCGAGGGGATGCATCCCCAGTTGAGGCACACGCCCCCGAGCTTGGCGCGGTCGATGATCGCGACCTTGTAACCGAGCTGCGCGGCGCGGATCGCGCCGACGTATCCGCCGGGGCCGCCGCCGATGACGATGATGTCGTAATGGTTGTCTGCCATGGGATTCCCTTGGGTTCGCTGTTGGGGTGCCGGACGGGCCAGCACGGCATCATAGAACCCGTTTGGTCACGCGTGACCATGCCGGTGGCCTGACGCGTCGGACGGGGCCCGCCCCCACCCAGAACCGCGCAGAATGCCCCCAAATCCGCGCCCCCGCCTGCAACCCCGCCGACCTCGCCGAGCCCCTCGGCACACTCGACCTCGCCGACATCGTCACCGCGTTCTCCGCCGCGATGCCCCCTGCCGACCTGAACGGAAACGGGCTCTTCGACCTGGGCGATGTCACCTTCTTGGTCAGCGGGTTCACGGACGGATGCACCGAACCCATATCGAACAAGGATCTGTCGAAACCCCTCGACGAAGCAGAAAACAGAACCCGGACCGCAACGCTTTGCGCGAATCCGTCGTATCGGCTTCTGCCCGGCCGGCGAGGGGGATCGCCGCGCCCGGACCCGCGTTCAACGCGATCGGCATTCCGCCGGTCCGTCCGAGCAGATCTCGATCGCCATACCACCACACCACTGCCGGCAGGCCCGGGGGCGCCCATATCCCCCCGCGAGCCCGCCCGTCACAGACAGGGACGCCCCATGCATCGCCTTGCCGCTTCGGTCACCGCCGCCCTCTCCACCGCCTCGCTCGCTCTCGCCGCAGGCGCGGCCCACGCCGCCGACGCCCCCAGGCCCACGCCGACGCCCTCGCGGGCGGTCCCCGCCGGCGCGATCTCGGCGCCGATCGCCATCGACCTCGCCCTCTTCGATGCGCTCGACCCCGCGTCCATCGAACCGATCGTGATCGAAACGGGTCGGGCCAACGCCGACGACACCCGCGTCGGCCTCGTCCCGGCTCGCGTCGAGACCAACGCAGCAACCGGCGCACGCGTCATGACGGGCGGCCTGTCCGGAGAACCGGGCCGCTTCGTGCTCGCCGAGGTCGAGGGCACCATCGCCGGCGCGGTCTGGACCGACAACGGCGCCTTCGACATCCGCCCGGTGGGCAACGAAGGCCGGGTCCGGCTCATCCCGATCGCCGCGCAGGACCTCCCCGCCTGCGCCACGATCGGCCAGGCCGAACCGTTCGACGCGATCCCGTTCCAGCCCCAGGCCCCTGCCGCCGGCGCCTCGCTCCGGGGCGGTCCCGAAGAGATCATCCGCGTCTTCGTCGGCTTCACCGCGGCGGGCCAGGCCCAGATGGGCGGGTTCAACGGCGCGAACGCCGTCGCCAACGCCGCGATCGCGTCCGCCAACATCGCCTACGACAACAGCGCCATGACCGTGGGCGACGACGGTCTGGTCAGTTGCCGCCTCGAGCTCGCCGGGACCTTCACCGTCGACCCCGGCACCGGGCTCGGAGCCTCGGGCCTGCTCAGCGCCCTCCGCTCACGCTCCGACGGCGTGATGGACGAACTCCACGATCTCCGCGACGCCTACGGCGCCGACATGGTCGCCCTGCTCAGCGAGTCGGGCATCGGCGCGTGCGGCGTCGCCTACCTCGCCCCCGACAGCGACGACCGCATGTTCTCGGTCACCGCCCAGAACTGCGCCGTCGGCAACCTGACATTCGCCCACGAACTGGGGCACAACCAGGGCGCGTCCCACGACGCCGCCAACGCCGGGAACGGGTACACCCAGTATGGGTTCGGCTGGCGATGGAACACCACCTCCGGCTCGCTCCGCCGGTCCATCATGGCCTACAGCCCCGGCTCGCGCCGCCAGCTCTTCTCCAACCCCGATGTCCTCAACGGGGGCACGCCCACCGGCGACGCCAGCCTCGCCGACAACGCCCGCCTCATCAGCGAGACCTTCCGCACCGTCGCCTCCCACCGCCTCGGCGATGGATCCGGCGCCGGCGACTGCGACGACAACGGCACGTTCGATCTCCTCGAGATCATCGAGGACTCCACACTCGACAGTGACGACAACGGCGTCCTCGATTCCTGCGATCTCGACGCGGGCCTCCTCGACGACTGCAACAACGACGGGCTCGCCGATATCGGCCAGGTCCAGCCCCGATTCGAGATCGCCCCCGACCCCATCTTCCTGTTCGACTTCCCCCCCTACGAGGCGACCGCGAGCAACGTCAGCGAATCGCTGGGCGATGTCGAGATCACCATCACGGCCGACGCCGATCTCAGCGGGCTCAATGAGTACATCGACGTCTCGATCAACGGCATCGCGTACGGCCGGTTCTGGGAGTTCGACGGCGAGGACTGCGCCCCAGCCGTCACGACCCAGACCATCGTCCTCACCGCCTCAGAGTGGAACTCGATGGGCCCGGACGTCTCCGTCGAGATCCAACGATCGCAGAACGTCGGCGCCAACTGCTCGGGCGACAGCGTCACCGTCACCTTCAACTACACCGGGCTCAACCGCGAACTCGACGCCAACGCCAACGGCGTCATCGACACCTGCGAGCCCAACTGCAACGCCGCCGACCTGGCCGAGCCCTTCGGCGTCCTCGA
>DDFO01000016.1:38271-40168 GCA_002337215.1 Phycisphaerales bacterium UBA1926
GTCTACGACCTCGCCGACATCGCAGCCTTCGTGACAGGCTTCAACGCGGGCTGCCCATGATCGCCTTGGATCGTCGATTTTTCAACCCCGCGACATCCTGGTAAACCACCCCAAGAAACGCCCGTGCTGGGCGTTTCTTACGTTCCAATCTTCACAAGAACGCAACGGGGAATCGCCGGGATTCCCATTGTCCGTGATGCCTTGTTCTAATAGAGTGGGAGCGTCCACCGTGCGATCGACTTGCGATCGTGCCGCATCGCCGTACAGCAGGCATGCCCCGACCAAAGCCAGGTTCAGCGGAAGAGGAAACCCCATGACCATTCATACCGCGCGGCCCGCCCCGCGCTCGGCCGCGCTGCCTGTCGCCTCGCCGGCCGTGCTGGTCGCACTCGCCGCGGCGCTCTCCGCCGCACCCGCCGCGAACGGCCAGGCCTGTCCCGCCGGAGAGATGTTCGAGCACCCGGGCGTGCGCACGATCCCGGACGCGGTGGACAACGGCCTCTTCGCCGTCGATGTCAACGGCGACGGGTCGCCCGATCTGCTCACGCGGAGCCACAACGCCATCGCGGCCCACCTCAACGACGGCACCGGATCGTTCACCCCCCCGGTCGAGTCCCCGCTGCACGGGAACTTTTCAGATCGATTCCACCAGGCGCTCACGATCGACGCCGAAGGCGACGGCGACCCCGACCTCGTCGTCCGCGAGTGGGGCAGCAACGGGCTCCCACCGCTCATCGAGGTCTACATCAACGACGGCGCGGGCAGCTTCGCATTCGACCACGCCATCCCGGTCGACCCCGGGGCCGACCGGGTCCATCTCTTCCCCGACACGGCGTCGGGCGATTACAACGGGGACGGCCTGACCGACCTGCTCGTGACATTCACCTCTCCGGGCCCCGCCTACGTCTACATCAACGGCAACGGCACCTTCGGCGGCGCACGCTGGACCGTCCCGCTCACCGACAGTCCGGATCCCGCGGGAGTCATCGAGGCGCTCGACATCAACCAGGACGGCATGCTCGATCTGGTGCTCAGACTCCCCGACGGGTCCTACGCCACCACGCTCGGGAGCCCGGCGGGCCTCACCACACCACTCCCCTCCCCGGTCATGACCGCGCCGATCATCCGCCGACCGCTCAACGACGATTTCGACCGGGATGGCTTCACCGACATCTTCTTCGCGACCAACGACCCCGGACACCTTCCCCACGCGGGCATCTACTTCGGGAACGCCGACGGCACATTCGACGCCCCCGTCGAGGTACCCGGCGCAGGCCCCTACTACAACCTCGTCTTTGCCGATCCGACATCGTCGGAAAGCCAACCGAGCTGGATCATCGAGGCGCCGAGCAACTCGGCCTCCCGACTCAGGGTCGGCCCGACACGCACCATCACCACCGACCCGCTCCTCGACACCGAAGGCAACCCCGTCCCCCAGGTCGACGCCGTGACCGATGTTGACGGGGACGGAGACGGCGACATGATCGCCGACAACCGCGTCTACACCCTCCAGCCCGACGGCACCGTCGAGCCCGACCCGGTCCCATACCTGGCGCCCAACTGGGGAGATCTCGTCGGCGTCGATTTCAACAACGACGGCGCCGCCGACAACGCCGCCGTGCGGGGAACCACGCCGGACGGCGACAGCCTCATCCAACTCGCCCTCAGCAACGGCGCGGGCGGCTACAGCCTCTCGCGCGGCCTGTCCGACCGACCGCTCTGGCCGAGCGTGAACTCCAGCACCTTCGTTGATATCAACGGTGACGGCATCCCCGACGCGATCGGGACCAGCATCATGGGCGAAGAGTGGGCCATCGTGACCGCGATCGGCTCCCCCGGCGGGCAGTACACGAGCATTCAAGAAACCCCCACCGGCATCACCTCGGGCTGGTCATCT
>DDFO01000016.1:40209-41159 GCA_002337215.1 Phycisphaerales bacterium UBA1926
CTCGGGCTGGTCATCCATCGCGGTCACCACCGGCGACCACGACGGCGACGGCCTCACCGACCTCATCGCCGCCGAACCGCGCGGACGCGAAGTCTTCGTGTTCCACGGCGATGCCAATGGAAACTTCGGGCCCGCCGTCGAGTACGACCTGCCCAACACCGGCATCACCCCCGACAACATCCGACTCGCCGCCGCAGACCTCGACAACGACGGCGGGCTCGACCTCCTGCTCTCCATCGCCGGGGGAGCCAACAGAGGGTTCGTGTACTGGCAGGACCCACAGACCCGCGAGTACACCGGGTTCACGCAATACAACAACGCCCGACCCTCGAAGCCCGACGTCGCCGACCTCGACAATGACGGCTTCCTCGATTTCATGTTCGGCAACGAACTCAACCAGAACGGCACCTCCAAAGTCCAGTGGAACAACGGCGACCGAACTTTCACCGGCATGACCCTGGGCGACCACGCCCGCCTCGTCGCCGTGGGCGACCTCAACAACGACGGCATCGGGGACGTCGCCGGCACCCGCCCGGCCACGATCTACCTCTCCGACGGCGCGACCAACGGCACGCCGAACCAGTTCGTCGGGGCGCCGATCCTCTACGGCGATCAGACGCTCGATGCCATCACCGACCTCAACAACGCAGACGACGCGACCGGTGCCGATCTCGACGCCGACGGCGACTGCGACCTCCTTCTCGCCGTCAGCGGGGGCGCGATCCTCCGCAACCTCGGCAACGGCTCGTTCGCCCTCGACGGCGTTTACGAGGATCACATCCTGAGTAACTCCGTCGCGGCCGAAACCATCGACGCGAACGCCGACGGCATGCCCGACGCCGTGCTCTGCTTCCCCCACACCATCGTGACCCGCCTCAACCACTGCAGCCCGCCCCCGCCCTGCCCGGCCGACCTCGCCCCCCCCGCGGGCGTCCTCGACCTCGCCGACA
>DDFO01000016.1:41274-50869 GCA_002337215.1 Phycisphaerales bacterium UBA1926
CTCGCCGACATCGCCGCGTTCGTCGCCGGGTTTACCGGGGGCGACCCGATCGCGGACCTCGAGCCTGACGGCGTCTACGACCTCGCCGACATCGCCGCGTTCCTGACGTCGTTCAACGCGGGTTGCCCCTGAGCCGCGCGGCAACGACGATCGCTCACCGAGAACCCGACGCCTCGAAAACTTTTCAATTTTCCCGGGCGCGCATCCCCAACGCAGCGCCTGTCTGATTGAGCGGGATTCACCCGCGAATCAGACACACGCCCGGCCATCTGCCCCAGGCACGCCGGAAATCGGGAGGATCCACAATGTCATTCCGCACCCACCGAATCACCGTCGCCGCCACGCTCGCCGCCGCCCTCACCGCGTCGAACGCCCAGAGCGTCCAGATCCTCTCCAGCGGGGATGAAGCGGTGGACCAGGCCGCCGTCGCTCTGCTCGAGTCGGCCAGGATGGCCGTCACCGTCGGCCCCGAGTACTGGGCGCTCACCCCCGAGGACTCATTCCCCGAGACCGACGCCCTGTTCGTGCTCGCGGGCCCCAACTGGTCGCCCGCGCTCGGCATGGCCGACGAAGGGCAGCAAGTCCTCACGGACTTCGCCAACGCCGGGGGCGGCATCGTCTTCTCCGAATGGGCCGGGTACTCGAGCTACTACGCCCAAACCCAGGTGCTCATCGATCTCCTTCCCACTACCTACGAACTCGCCTACACATTCTCTGGCGATGTCACCTACACCCGCACCGCGGACGCCGCGCCGACCGTCGCCTGCCTCGTCCCGCAGACATTCACCTCCGCGGCCGACTACTTCGGCGGTGTCGAGGGCTATCTCGCCGCCAAGCCCACCGCGACAGTCTTCTACGAGTCCGCCGCCACGGGGCTCGCCGGCCTCACCGGCTGGGAATACGGCGAGGGACGCGTCGCCCACTTCTCGTCGGCCATCGGCACCAACCAACTCGGTGACACCTCGTTCGGCAGGCTCATCCTCAACACCATCCTCTGGTCCACCGAGGAACCCGACGGCGATGCGCAACCCACCTGCCAAGCCGACCTCGTCGAGGACGGCGTGCTCGACCTCGCCGACATCTCCGTCTTCGTCACCGCCTTCACGAGCGGCTGCAACTGACCCGGTCCGCGCAAGCTCCCGGTGTCCCCACGCCGTGCACACGCCCGCAAAGGCCGCACATCCGACAGACTCCTTCCTCCCGTCGGTGGGTCTCTTCACCCGCCGGCGGTTTCCTGCCGAGCCACGACGTGCGTGCCGTACACTTGCGGCGTGGACGAGCGATTGCCCGAGACCGATAGCCAGCGAGCCCGACCCGGCGCACACGACGCCGAGACGATCGCCGCGCACCTCCGCGCCACCCTCGCCGGCGAGGACCCCGCCCAACTGATCGCGCTCCTCCACGACGAGCTCCGCGTCATCGCCGCGGGCATGTTCCGCAACGAACGCGCCGACCACACCCTCCAGCCCACCGCCGTCGTCAACGAGGCCTGCGTCCGCCTGCTCGGAGGCCAGACCCTCCCCTCGATGGAACGGGCCCAGTTCTTCGCCCTCGCCGCACGCGTCATGCGCAACGTCCTCATCGACCACGCCCGCGCCGCGGGCCGCGACAAGCGAGGGGGCGACCGAGGAAGGGTCACGCTGGGCGACCCGGCCTCGACCCGCACCGAATCGATCGGCCTCGACGACCTCGCCGCGCTCGACGAAGCGCTCGAAGAACTCGCCAAACTCGACGAACGCAAGGCACGCCTCGTCGAGCTCCGCTTCTTCGGCGGGCTCGGCCTCGAGCAATCCGCCGAGTTCCTGGGCATCGCCCGCAGCACCGCCAGCGAAGACTGGCGCATGGCCCGCGCCTGGCTCCTCCGCCGAATCCGACCCGAACTGGGCACGGATCCACCGCGAGGCGAGCGCCCATGACCTCGGCCGGCGACGACTTCGCGCGGATCGACGCCGCCTTCAAGCGCGCGCTCAACGCCGACCCTGCCCAAACCGACGCCGTCATCGCTGACGCCTGCGGGGGCGACGAACGCCTGATCGCCGAGGTGCGAGCGCTCCTCAACGCCGACGCCGCCGCGTCCGGAACCACCTTCGACCTCACGCTGGGCCTCACCGGAAACCGCCCCTCGGCCGACGACATCCTCGGCCGGCCCGCCAGCGGCGGCAACCCCCACCCCGACCGCATCGGCGCCTACACGCTGGGCCCCGTCCTGGGCCGGGGCGGCATGGGCGTTGTCTACAAAGCCGAGCGCACAAACCCGCGCCGCGTCGTCGCGCTCAAGGTGATCCGCAGGGCCGTCCAGGGCGAGAACGCGATGCGCCGCTTCCGCCTCGAGGCCGAAGCGCTCGCGAGGCTCAGCCACCCGGGCATCGCGGCGCTCTACGAGATCGGTCTGGATCAGGTGAGCGACCAGGGCGAGGAGCAGCCCTACTTCGCGATGGAGCTCGTCGAGGGCACCCCCATCACCGCGTACGCCGACGAGCGCGCGCTCTCCCCCCGCGATCGGCTCGAACTGCTCGCCAAGGTCTGCGACGCGATCGACCACGCCCACACGCGGGGCGTCGTCCACCGCGACCTCAAGCCCGAGAACATTTTCGTGACCGCCCAGGGCGACCCCAAGGTCCTCGACCTGGGCATCGCCAAAATGGTCAACATCGAAGACACCGGCGCGATCAGCGTCACCACCCCCACCCAGGCCGGGCAGGTCATCGGCACCATCCACTACATGTCCCCCGAGCAGGTCTCGGGCGACCCGGACGCGATCGATCCGCGCTGCGACGTCTACGCCCTCGGCGTGGTCGGCTACGAACTGCTCACCGGGAACCTGCCCATCGAGACGACCGGCGTGAGCATGTTCGAGGCGATGCAGCGGATCAAGGACGTTCCGCCCACGCCCGTGCGACGGAGCGCCCCCCACCTCGACCCCGACATCGGCACCATCCTCGAGAAGGCGATCGCCAAGGACCCCGACGCTCGCTACGCCTCCGCGTCGGCGCTCGCGGCCGACATCCGCCGGTTCCTCGCCGACGAGCCCATCCGTGCGCGCGCGCCCAGCACCTGGTACCACCTCGCGAAGTTCACGAAACGCAACCGCGCCCTCGTCGGGGCGCTCGCGGTGGTGTTCGTCGTGCTCGCCGGCTCGCTGGTCGCGGTGGGGCTCGCCCTCCGGACCGCCGAACGGCAGCGATCGATCGCGGAGAACGAGCGGGAGATCCTCGCCCAGGTCAACACCTTCCTGGTCGACGACCTGATCGCCAAGGCAGACCCGAGGCAGGGCGGGTCCAAGGACGTCTCGCTCATCGACGCGCTCAACACCGCCGCCGACTCGATCGGCGAGCGGTTCGGCGACGCGCCCGCGGCGGAGGCCGCGATCCGCGACTCGCTGGGACAGATCTACTCCACGCTCAACGACTTCGAGCGAGCGAACCACAACTCAACACTCGCGCTGGAGCTGACCCCGGGCGCCGACGCCGCGTCCCGCGTCGACCGGATGAACAACCTGGCGCTGCTCGCGCTCGACCTGGGCGACTTCGACCGCGCCGAGGCGCTGCTCGTCCCCGCGCAGCAACTCGTGGACGAGGAACTGAGCGGGGACACGGAACGACGCCTCGACGTCCTGTCCATGCGCGCGCGCCTCGCCTACAAGCGCGACGACCGCGAGGCGGCGCTCGCGATGTACCAGCGCGTCGCCGAGATCGGGCGGCGCGAGCTCCCCGACGACGCGCTGACGATCACCGCGATCGGCGCCGTGGGGCTCATCTACCAGCAACTCGGGCGCCTCGAGGAGGCCCTGCCCCTCCAGCTCGAGGCGGTCCGCATCGACAGCGAGCGGTTCGGGCCCGAGCACCCCGACACGCTGACGACCAAGACCAACCACGCGATGCTGCTGCACCGGCTCGACCGGGCGGACGAAGCAGAAGCCCTGCTGCAGGAAATCCTCGCGATCCGCCTGCGGACGATGGGCACCGAAAACGTGGACACCAATGTCACGCGGATGGTCTACGCGGGCCTGCTTAACCGGACCGGGCGCGCAAGCGAGGCCCACGCGATGGCGCTCGAAGCCCTGCGCCACCTCGAGGCCGCGCTCGGGCCCGACCACCGCTATACCCAGAACGCGCGGCTGCTGGTCGAGAAATCGCAGCCGGAACCCTGACCGGGTTGCCCGTTGATCCGCTCCCGGTTCTAGAGTTTCCCAGTGCGATGCACGCGGCCCGGCTCCCCGCCGGGTAAGCGAGGCGACGAGCCGCTCCATGCGCCGGCTTGTCTGGCACCACCCCGGCGAGCCCGAGAGGAGGCTCACCGTGTCCCGTTCATCCCGAATCCATCGACGCATCGCGATCCCGCTCGCCGCAGCGTGCGCTGTCCTTGGCGCAGGGGTGTGCGCCGCGCAGGACATCACTGAGACCGTCCGCTTCGCCCCGGTGGATCTCGGATTCGCGGCGTCATGGGGCGGGTGCATGGCGGTCGATGAGAACCTGCTGGTGGTCGGCGTGCTCGCCCAGACCTACGGGGGTTCGATGAACAGCCTCGCCACGCTCCACGACCTCGCGACGGGCGCGATCTACGCGCCGCTCGTCCCCCCCGATCCTCTTCAGGAGGGCTACGCCGCCCGCGTCGCGATCGACGGCACCACCGCCGCGGTCGCGTCCCGCGAGAGCGTCTTCATCTTCGACGTAGGCGATCCCTTCGAACCCGTTCTGCTGCACGAGATCACCGTGAGCCCCGCCCCCGACTACTTGCCGGTGTCCCAGATCGAGATCAGCGAAGGCCTGCTCTTCGCCTCCTGGGGCTACATGGAACCGCTCGTCGAAACGAACGGCGAGATGCTGATCTTCGATCTCGCGACCGCGGAGCATCTGAGCACGATCACGCCGCCTGAGCCCAACACCGACTTCGGGCGCTCGTTTGCCGTGGACGGGGACACATTGCTCGTCGGCGCCCCGGGGTTCGAGGGAAGCGATCTTCACGGGAACCTCTATGCGTACGACATCTCGACTCCCGAGACGCCGGTGCTGCTGAGCAACCTGGGCATGTCCGGGATCTCCGACGATTACTACTACTTCAGCGGCCGCGTCGGCGCAGAGAACGGGATCGCGTTCGCGATGGTCACCAATGGACGCGCCGTCGTGATCGACTACGCGGACCCGAGCGCCCCCGTGCCCCTCGCACTCTTTCAAGCGACCTCGTACTACTCCGATCCCTCGACAGTGGTCATCGACTTCGAGGGCGATGTCGTGCTTCTCGGGACAGATCTGGGTGACCTCGGCGATGCGCCGCTGATCGATCTCACCGACCCCACGGCGCCGGAACGCATCGCCCGGTTCGTGCCCTCGGATGGATACACCAACCCACCCGGGAGCAACCTGCTTCGGTTCTTCGGGTGCGCCGCCGCGATCAGCGGGAACCGCGTGGTGATCGGCGCGAGCGGCCACAATTGGCGGGACACCGCGGCCGGCGCCGCGTATCTGTTCGACCTGCCGGCGGGCCCCGCGCCGTGCGCCATCGCGGACCTCGCCGAGCCCTGGGGCGTCCTCGACCTCGCCGACATCGCCGCGTTCATCGACGGGTTCATCGACGGGTTCACCGCAGGATGCATGGAATAGGGCCCGCGTTCGTTGCGCGCACGACCCCGCCCCGGTGACGGCCAGGTAACCGTTCACCGAACAACAAACGCTTATGGCTGCTGCGGTCAAGCCCTGACCAGGTTCACGCGCCGCCCGTGACCGGGCCCGGCCGTCACCGGAGGGGGTCGAGCGGGATGCTAGGTCGCCCGCCGCTTCCCGTACACTCCCGGGGCACATCCCCGAACCGGAGGGCGTTGACGCCCGAATGGGGACTGGCAGGACCCACGCATGACCGCACACGATCCGACTCGCCATCCCGCAACCGACCGGGCCGTGGACCCCGACGCCCCCTCGCGGGCCGAGGCCCACCCCGGGCGCGTCCCCAACCCCGTCGAGGCGGCGCTGAAGCAGAAGAACCTCCTGCTCCGCGGCGTCCGCGGCGCGTTCGTCGTGCTCATCGTCACCGTGACGCTGCTCAACCTGATCCAGTTCGGCGAAGACGTCTCCCCGGGGCTCACGTTCGACCTCGCGGCCCGCTGGTGGCTCCCGCTCACGCTCATTATCTTCGGCGCCGGCGTCTTTCTCGCGATCGATATCCTCACGCCCAACAAGAAACTCCAGACGTTCGGCGGCATCATCTTCGGGCTCGTCGCGGGGCTCATCGTCACCGTCGCGCTCGGCTTCGTCGTCGATCTCGTCGCGACCTCCTGGGACTTCTCCGACAACGCGCCGATCGTCAACACGATCAAGGTCCTGCTGGGCATCAGCCTCTGCTACCTCGGCATCTCGACCGTCCTACAGACCCAGGACGATTTCCGCCTGGTCATCCCCTACGTCGAGTTCGCCAAGCAGCTCCGGGGGCAGCGCCCCCTGCTGCTCGACACCAGCGCCATCATCGACGCGCGGATCGCCGACGTGGGCGAGACCGGCATCATTCAGGCCCCGGTCGTCATCCCGTTCTTCGTCGTCGATGAGCTCCAGCGCCTCGCCGACTCGTCCGACAAGCGCAAGCGTGCCAAGGGCAGGCGGGGGCTCGACGTCGTCACCCGCCTGCAGCGCAGCGCGACGCTGGACGTCACGATCGACGAGACGCTCGTTCCCGGCAAGGCCGTGGATCAGATGCTCGCCGAACTCGCGACGCAGGTGCAGGGCATGATCGTGACGGGCGACGTCGCCCTCGCGCGCATCGCGGGGTTCCGAGGCGTGCCGGTGCTCAACGTCAACGAGCTCGCCAACGCGCTCAAGCCCGCCCTCGTCCCGGGGGAGACACTCACCATCCAGCTCATCAAGCCCGGCGAGCAGCCAGGCCAGGCCGTCGGCTATCTCGAAGACGGCACCATGGTCGTCGCCGAGGACGGCGGACCCGCGATCGGCACAGAAGCGACGCTGACCGTCCGCAGCTCGCTCCAGACCGCCGCGGGGCGGATGATCTTCGGGCGCATCAACGACGACCGCGAGCCCACGCCGCGCCATGCCGAGCCGGGAGCCGGACCGGGAACAGGGCCGGGGACAGGGCCAAGAACAGACGCACCCCCGCCCGAATCGGCATCCCCCGATTCTCTGCCGTCGCGATCACCGGACCCGGAACACGCCGAGCCCGTGCCGCAGCCGCCGCGCCGGGGCCCGTTCCCGCCGAACACGCCCGCCCGGCGGAAGAGCCCCCGCAACCCCAGGCGCTAATCGCCGGACGCAAGGCCCGACGCAAGGCCCGACGCTGAGTGCCGGCCGACCCGGTCAGTCCTCGTCGCCGTGCCCCGCGAACGCGGCGATGACCTCCTGCTGCACGTGCGGCGGGCAGGGCTCGTCATGGCTGTACTCCATGTTGTACGTGCCCGAGCCGTGCGTCATGCTCTTGAGCTCGGTCGAGTAATTCTGCAGCTCGCTCAGCGGCGCCTGCGCGACAACCGTGCACCGATCGCCGGGCAGCATCCGCGTGTCCTGCACGCGCCCGCGCCGCGTCGAGATATCGCCCGTCAGATCGCCCATGTACTGCGACGGCGCGGTGACCTCGACGGTCACGAACGGCTCGAGCAGCGCGGGGCTCGCCTTGTTCACCGCCTCGATGAACGCCTTCTTGCCCGCCGTGATGAACGCGATCTCCTTCGAGTCAACAGGGTGGTGCTTCCCGTCGGTGATCTCGACACGCACGCCCGTCATGGGGTATCCCGCGATCGCGCCGTCGCTGAGCGCCTGGCGGATGCCCTTCTCGATCGCCGGCATGAAGTTCTTGGGGATCGACCCGCCCACCGTCGCGTTGACGAACTCGAGCGCTTCCCCGTTCTCGCTCTCCTCGGGGAGCGGCGCGACCGTGAGGTGCACCTCGCCGAACTGGCCCGAGCCGCCCGTCTGCTTCTTGTGGCGGTGCGAGCCCGCGGCCGTCCCGCGGATCGTTTCCTTGTACGCCACCTTGGGCGGGCTGGTCTCGAGCTCGATGCCCGACTCTTCCTTGAGGCGTTCCATGACGACCCGCAGATGCGTCTCGCCCAGACCGCGCAGCACCGTCTGCTTGGTCGCCGCGATCCGCTCGAGCTTCAGGCAGGGGTCCTCGTCCATCAGCCGGTGGATCACCGCGCCGAACTTGGTCTCGTCGGCATGGTTCTTCAGCTCGATCGCGAGCCCGAACATGGGCTTGGGAAGCGGCAGCGGACGCAGGTGCACCGAGTCCATGTCGTGATCCTGGTGCAGCGTCGCGTCGAAGTGCAGTTCGTCGATCTTCGTCACCGCGCCGATGTCGCCCGGGCCCAGCGCCTCGACCTCCTCGTGGTCCTTGCCCTGACGCTTGATCAGATGCCCGATCCGCACCGGCTTCTTGTGGTCGTCGACGATCAACTCGCTCTTGGCACGCACCGTCCCCTGGTGCACGCGGAACACACCCAGCTTGCCCACGTGCTTGTCGGTGGTCACCTTGAACACGTGCGCCAGCACCGGCATCTCCCCGTTCGCCTCGGCGTGGAACTCGACCTCCACGCCCTCGGCCTCGCGCAGGAACGGGCGCGGGTTGCCCTCGAGCGGGTTGGGCAGCAGGCTCGCGATCACGTGCATCAGGTTCTTCACGCCCGCACCCGTCTTGCCCGAGCAATAGCAGATCGGGACCAGGTGCGAGTCCCGCAGCGCCGCCTCGAACGCGTCGTGCAGCACCTTCTTGTCGAGGTTCGCGTCGCTCCCCTCCTCGAGGTACTGCGTCATCAGGTCGTCCTGCATCTCGACGATCTGCTCGACGATCGCCTGGTGCGCGTCCGGCTCCGACGAGAACGCGGTCGGCTCATCGACCTCCTCATCGAACACCGGCACCACGTCGCTCAGATCCGCCTTGGGCAGGTTCACGGGCAGACACTCGGCCCCGAACTCCCCGCGGATCTCCTCGGTGACCGCCTCGAGATCCACGTTCGCCTCGTCGATCTTGTTGATGATCACCATCCGCGGCAGATCCCGCTGCTTGGCGACGTTCATCATCCGACGCGTCACGGGCTCGATCCCCTTGCTCGCGTCCACCACCACGCACACCGTCTCGATCGCGGGGAACGCCGCGATCGCGTGCCCGATGAAGTCGGGTGTCCCCGGCGCATCGATCAGGTTGACCGTGTGCTTCTCGTGCTCGAAGTGCATCACCGTCGTGTAGAGCGACTGGTGGTGGTGCTTCTCGGTATCCCGCCAATCGCTGACGGTGCTCCCCTCCTCGACGGCGCCCATCCGCGTGATCTCGCCCGCCTCGAACAGCAGACGCTCACTCAGCGTTGTCTTCCCGGCACCGCTCTGGCCGGTCAGGATGATGTTGCGGATATCGGCGGGGTCACGCACAGACATAGGTCAAGCCTTCCAAGAAGATGCCACGCCGCGACCGACCGATTCCCATCGGGTCTCGCACGAGCACACCGGCCGCGGCCATGCATTATAACGGGCCGCCGACCGCTGGTATCCAACAGTTTCGATCGAACAACCCGCCCCAGAAGCCCGCCAGACCGCCCGCTCACTCCACCGGCGTGGCCTGCGCGACCAGGAACAACTGCAGATTCGCGGGCTGGATCGGCGAGCCG
>DDFO01000016.1:50948-51804 GCA_002337215.1 Phycisphaerales bacterium UBA1926
GAGCCGATCTCCTTACGCATCCGCACCGCCCGCGTCGCCCCCGCCGGCACCGTCAGCGGGACCGTCCCGTACCGCAGCATCGGCGCCCGGTACGTCACCCCGTTGATTGTCCCGTCCCCGCTCGTCTGCAGATGCGACAGCGAGATCGTCGGGCTCAGCTCGTACAGCCCATCGCCGACCAGCCGGGGACGGATCGCGATCTGCATCTCGGACCCCCCGCCCATCGTCTCGGCCACCATCGCCCGCTTCCCGGGTTCGACGGTCACCATCGGCCGGCGCATGAACGCGAACCCCGGGGCGGTCCGCAGCCGCCGGCTCGCCTCGGCGAGCAGATCGTCCGTTTCCGACCGCGCAACGTCCACGTCCCTCGCCTCGTTGGTCAGAAACGACTGCAGCCAGCGCGCGTCGGTCGAGTTCTCGAACCGGTCCCCGTCCACCGCGACGATGAGCAGACGTACCGCGACCGCCTCTCCCGACGCCGCGGGATCCCGCTCCGCCTGCTGCGATACGCACCCGCCCAGGCACGCCGCCACGCAGGAGATCGCGGCCGCGCACAGCCCGACCCGCACAAAGTCACCGATCATCCCCTGCATGAAACGCTCCTTCATCCTGCTGTTCGGTGATCTGTACCCGACGCTCCCTGCGCCGATCCCGACCCGTCCGCTGCCAGCATAGCCTCTCACGCCATGACGAATACCCACGCCGATCAGCCGACCATCACCCGTTTCGCCCCCTCCCCGACGGGCCACCTCCACATCGGGGGTGCGCGCACGGCGCTCTTCTGCTGGGCCTACGCCAAACGCGCGCAGGGCGACGCCGGAGGCCGATTCCTCCTCCGCATCGAGGACACCGACCA
>DDFO01000016.1:51875-52917 GCA_002337215.1 Phycisphaerales bacterium UBA1926
TCCGCATCGAGGACACCGACCAGGCCCGCTCGTCCGAGGACGCCGCCCGCGGGATCCTCGAGGACCTCGCCTGGCTCGGCATCACGTGGGACGACGGGCCCGAGTACGCGCACGACTCGATCACCGTCGGCGGCGACCCCCGATCCGTCGGCCCCTTCCACCAGTCCCAACGCCGGGAGATCTACGACGCCCATTTCCAGACGCTCCTCGACGCGGGCCTCGCCTACCCCGCGTTCGACACCCTCGACGAACTCAACGCGATGCGCAAGGCCGCGGAAGCCGAGAAGAGAACCTTCATCTACCGCCAGGCCCCGGGCGACGACCGCGACGCCGCCCTCGCGCGCGCTCAAACCGAACCCCACGTCCTCCGCTTCAAGTTCCCCGAGACCGACATCACCGTCCACGACGAAGTGCTGGGCGACGTGACCTTCCCCTACGCCGAACTCGACGATCTCGTCATCCGCAAGCAGGACGGCTTCCCGACCTACCACTTCGCCGTCGTCGTCGACGATGCGCTCATGGGCGTCACCCACGTCCTGCGAGGACAAGAACACCTCAACAACACACCCAAGCACATCGCCCTGCAGCGTGCGCTCGGCTTCGACGTCCCCGCGTATGCCCACATGCCGCTCATCTTCAACCTCGACTCGACCAAGATGAGCAAGCGCGACAAGGACAAGGCCGCCAAGAAGGCCGTCCGCGACGCGAAGATCGACACCGTCGCCGCGCTGCTCGCCACGGGACGCGACCGCCAGCCCAACGTCGCGCTCGAACTGACCGACGAGAACTTCAAGGGCTGGCTCAAAGACAAGCAGCGGCAATTGGGACGCGACCAGCTCGCCGCCCTCGCATCGCTGCTCGACCTCCGCCTCCCCGAGATCGATGTCGAGGACTTCCGCGAAGCGGGCTACCTCCCCGAGGTCCTGTGCAACTTCCTCGCCCTGCTGGGCTGGAACCCGGGCCTCAAGAACGACGACGGAACCGACCTTGAGCGGTTCGACAACGCCTTCCTCGCCGAGCATTTCTCGTTCGATCGCGTCGG
>DDFO01000060.1:0-303 GCA_002337215.1 Phycisphaerales bacterium UBA1926
GGTCATCAATGATGTTGGCCATTCCCTCAGCGGGACCGGCGGGATCAGCACGATGACCCTCGACAACCGTGGTGAGATCCGGGCCGCGGGTGGGACACTCACGCTCAGCAACCTTGTGCTCGCAGAGAACACGGGTGTACTGGGAGCCGAGATGAACTCAACCCTGTCTCTCAGCGGTGTCACAGTCAACGGCGGCACCATTGTGCCCGAAGGTGCCGGCGTCGTGTTCTTTGGCTCATCAACCGTGAACGGAGCGAATTTCGCTGGCGAAGGAGAATCACGCTTCTCGAGCGGTTCGCTGAC
>DDFO01000060.1:342-1710 GCA_002337215.1 Phycisphaerales bacterium UBA1926
GATGGCGATCGACAACCTTGGGATGATCCGTGCTCAGAACGGGACGCTCAGTTTGAATAGCGTGTCGTTCGATCTCAGTTCCGGAGTGTTCACAGCAGATGCGGGAGCGACACTTCAGTTCAACTCGTCCACATTGACAAGCGGGACGATGACACATGACGGTGCGGGCCTGGTATTTGCATCGTCGTCGAGCGCCAGCGGCACCACATTCTCAGGCACTGGGGAGTTCCGCTTCTCGAGCGGTTCGCTGACGGACATCACGAATAACGGTTTGATCACGGCGGCGAGCTCGTCTGACACGACGCTCGCGGGGACGATCACGAACAACGGCGTGCTTTCGTTTGTAGACAACGCCAACACCCACGAGTATTTCGTGACTGATGCCACGCTGGCGGGTTCGGGGGAGATGGTTTTCCTGCGGAGCTCTGATCAAGTTAACGGCAGCGGTGCGGGCAACTCCACGCTTGTGAACGGAAGTGGCCACACCATCCGCGGCACCGGCACGATCAACTCGATGGCGATCGACAACCTTGGGACGATCCGCGCTCAGAACGGTACACTGAGCCTGAACAGCATTACACTGGTCGGTACTTCCGGTGTTTTTACTGCCGATACAGGTGCCACACTTGCTTTCAACTCGACGAGTTTGATGAATGACACAATTACGCACAATGGTGCTGGTGTCGTCCGGTTCGATGCCAACTCGACGGCGACAGGATCGACCTTCGAGGGCTCTGGAGAATTTCGATTCGTGGGCGGCTCGCTGACGGACATCACGAACAACGGTTTGATCACGGCTTCGAGCAGCTCGGACACTTTCCTGATCGGGACAATCACCAACAACGGTGTGATTTCGTTCGTCGACAATGCGACGACCCGAGATTTCGATGTCTCGAGTACGACGCTGACGGGCACCGGGGAGATGGTGTTCCTGGGTGCAAACAACCGCATCGAGGGTAACGGCGGCTCGTTGATTAACGATGTGGATCACACGATCCGTGGCAGCGGCACGATCAGCTCGATCTCGTTGGACAACCGCGGCACGATCCGTGCTCAGAACGGGACGCTCAGTTTGAATGGTGTCGCACTGACGGGTGGTCTGATCAGCCCTGACGCCGGGGGGATTGTCCATTTCAACTCGTCATCGACGGTGGCCAACTCCACATTCGGTGGCTCCGGTGAGTCTCGCTTTAGTGCTGGATCGCTGACGGACATCACGAACAACGGTTTGATCACGGCTTCGAGCAGCTCCGATACCTTCCTGATCGGGACGATCACGAACAACGGCGTGATTTCGTTTGTCGACAATTCGACGACGCGTGAATTTGATGTCTCGAGCACGACTCTGACCGGCACCGGCGAGATGGT
>DDFO01000060.1:1805-2181 GCA_002337215.1 Phycisphaerales bacterium UBA1926
CGATCCGCGGCACCGGCTCGATCGACTCGATTTCGCTCGATAACCGCGGAACGATCCGTGCTCAGAACGGCACGCTCAGTCTGAATGGCGTCACACTGACGGGTGGCCTGATCAGCCCTGACGCCGGGGGGATTATCCAGTTCAACTCATCATCGACTGTGGCCAACTCCACATTCGGTGGCGCTGGTGAGTCTCGCTTTAGTGCTGGATCGCTGACGGACATCACGAATAACGGCCTGATCACGGCGGCGAGCAGCTCCGATACCTTCCTGATCGGGACGATCACGAACAACGGCGTGATTTCGTTCGTCGATAATTCGACGACCCGTGACTTCGATGTCTCGAACACGACGCTGACCGGCACCGGCGAGATGGT
>DDFO01000060.1:2372-24099 GCA_002337215.1 Phycisphaerales bacterium UBA1926
CGATCCGCGGCACCGGCTCGATCAACTCGATTTCGCTTGATAACCGCGGAACGATCCGAGCGCAGAATGGAACACTTACCCTTTCGGGCACGACGCTGGCAAACTCCGGCACCGTCGAGGCGCGTTCCGGAACGCTGAACGTTTCGTCCGCGAGCAACTTCGCCGGGGGCACGCTTACGGGCGGCACCTGGATCGCCAGGGATGGTGGCGTGATCGGCTTCGGTGGGCAGATCATGACCAACGATGCCGATGTGCGATTGATCGGCACAGGTTCGCGATTTGACGCCATAAACACCATCGCTACGAACGCGGGCAGTTTCACCGTCGCCGGTGATCGAATCTTTGACACGCTCGGATCGCTTGCGAACAACGGCGACATGCTCATCGGCTACGGCAGCCGTATCAATGTCGCACAGGATTACTCTTCCACCGCAGTCAGCAACCTGACATTCGAGATTGGCGATCTCGTTGGCGGAGATCAGACACTGCCCGGGCATACTGGTTCTGCACCGTTGGGGCCAGACGGGCAGTGGGGGTCGGGCTCGCACGGTGGTGGAGGTATGACGATCGCCGATCTGAGCCGGGTCGGCCTCGGTACCACCGGCATGCTCAACATCGCCGGTGCTGCGGTGTTCGATGGCCTCCTCGAGATCGTGCTGGCCAACGACTTCGTCCCCGATGTTGCGTTCGAAATGACGCTCATCACCTACAGCTCTTTCTCCGGTGCATTTGCCGATGTGCTCTTCCCGATGTTCCCGGGCGACGGTTTCGAGTGGTACTCCGACGCGAGAGCGACCGAGTTTGTCATCGGGCTTTCCCTCGTCGGACCGATCCCTGGCTCGTCTGTGCCCGCGCCGGGTTCTCTCGTGCCAGTCGCACTCGGGGCCGGTATTTGCGGCGTGCGCCGCTGCCGTCGTGAAAGCACGCAGAAGACCAGGAGGTTGTGGATAGGTGTGGACGCGCGTGAAGGGAGCATCCAGTGAAGTACACAGCCGTACGATTGCCCTGCCTCCTCGCAGTTGGTCTCTCGGCCTCCGCAGCGATTGCGGAGTCCCCTCTTCCGCAGCTATCTGGCGGTGCCTACGAAACCGTACCGGTCGATCGCAACATGGACGGTCACCTGAATGTCCTTGACACAGTTCTTTCGGAATCGAACGGCTCCGCGATCCCGCCCCTAGACCAATTCGGGCCGGCCCCTGTACCCATCACTGGTTTTCTTCAGTCTCCGGCGCTCGTGCGCGCAGGCGATTCTCTTCGAGCGATATTGCTGGTCGGCGGCTCCGAGCCGATGGTCGGCTACACCCTCGATGTCACCGCAGTTCCGGTGGAAGGCGGCGAGGGAACTCTTGCCGCCGCGCCGGCGGCATCATCGTTCGCGCCGTCACGCAATGTCTTTGTGGCAGCGGGGATCCCACTCGACCCGTTCTTCAGCGTGATCGAGGCCGTCGGGGGCGATTCTCTGATCATAAATGCGCTCTCCGAAGATCGTTCCACAGTTGGTCCGGTCTCTGGCATCAGCGATGCACTGGCGGTGGTCGAGTTCATCGTGCAGGACGACGCCCGCGGCACATTCGAGCTCCGGCTTGGTGGCGCGACGGCCCTCTCCGACGCGAGCGGCTTCGGCATCCCGTTCACGTTCGACCCGGTCGAGTTCGAGGTGCTCCCATCGCCCTGCTCCGGCGCCGACCTCGCCGAACCATTCGAGATACTTGATCTGAAAGACTTGGTCGCATTCGCTACGCTGTTCCAGATGGGCGATCTGGCCGTCGACTACGCGGAGCCCAACGGTCAGCTTGACTTGTCCGATATCGTCGCATTCGTTCAGTTCTTCTTGAGCGGTTGCTGAGGGAGGTCGCCTCGGGAGGCTTCTGAGCCTGCATCGGGAGCGAGAAGCGGTCGGTTTGTTGTTGGCTCGCTTCGATGCCTCCGAGAGGCGGGCGTGCAAGGCGCTCATGCAGCCGCGTGCGTCGCAGCGGTATCTGCCCATTGTGCATGATGACGAGACGCCGCCGACCCAGCGGATCATCGAGCTTGCGGGGATGTACTGGAGGTACGGATATCGCCGCATCACGGCGCTGCTTCGCCGTGAAGAGGGTGGCCGGTGAATCACGAGCGTATAGAGCGGATCTGGGAGCGTGAGGGGCTGAAGGTGCCGAAGAAACAGCCCAAGCGAGGGAGGCTCTGGCTCAACAACGGGAGCTTTGTACAGCTACGGGCCGAGCACAAGGACCATGTCTGGAGCTACGACTTTGTGCAGGCGAGGACGCACAATGGGAAGTCAGTCGGGATGCTGACAGTAATCGACGAGCACGCGGGTGAGTGCCTGTCGATCGATGTGGCTCGGAATCTCGAGAGTGATGACGTGCTTGAGCGGATCGCGTGGCTGATGGCAACGCGGGGTGTGCCCGGACACATCCGCTTAGACAACGGTGTCGAGTTTACGGCCAAGGCGGTGCGTGGCTGGCTGAAGCGTGTCGGCGTGAAGACGCTGTACATCGAGCCGGGGAGCCGATGGGAGAACGGCTTTATCGAGAGCTTCAACGGCAAGCTCCGTGACGAGCTGCTCAGCGGCGAGGTCTTCACATCGCAGCTGGAAGAAAAGGTCCTGATCGAGCGATGGCGTGAGCACTACATCGAGGTCCGTCCGCACTCGTTGCTTGGGTATCGGCCGCCGGCACCGCAAGCAATCGCACCGCCAGAGGCATCAGTACTCGGAGTGACATAGGAACTAGTACAATCAATGGGGGTAGGTCATATTCAGTTGCACAAGGCTGCCGTTCGATGCATGTTGCAGCTGTGAGTCGCTGGTGAACTAATGAAAGCCAAAATTAAAAATCACTAAGGGCAAAGAATTAATATCAGTTTTGTTCACGATCTGGTCCATTGTCATTCGCGTTTGCCCGGAGATCTCGTGCGTCGGTTATGCCTCGAAATTTCTCGTGGTCCTTCGGTGCTTTGCCAATGCTGTCCTTTTGGTTTTTCCGTCGGGGCTCGGGCGGGTCCATACGGTTCGAACTCACATCGAGTGTGGCAACGGGTTCCTTCTTGATGTCTCCCGATGGTCCGGACAGCAAGGCCTGCTCGGTTGGCCGGAAGTTGCCGTGAATGATGTTCTTCTCCGCCGCGGGTCCGACCTGGCCTTCGGCGACACGGCAGCCAGCGCGAGCAGTGAGCTTGTCGACGTGGTAGCGGCCTGATTCGCTTCGTGAGCCTAGCGGGAGGCAGAGGTTTGATTCGGCATGCTTGAAGTCGCCCGACTTTGTCCATTCGTTCCACTGCTTTTCAGGTACAACCCAGTACGAGGAAGAATTCTTTTCCTCGCGACCGACCGCCTCGATGCGATAGAATACTTCCCCTTCGCCAGTCGATCTAATGTTAAGGGGAGAACGACTGCCAAAGGCTGAAAGGCCATCAGGACCCAGAGCTTCGTTGCGAAACTCTGCGTTCCTTACTCCGATTGAGTTCTTGTCGTCGGGTGGCATTTCGGCGCTCCAAGGTGCGCTGTTTCATCACCTCGTTGGATTGTGGTCCGCGAGGCCGAACAGGGGGGATGATGTTCTGAAATAGGGGGCCGGCTTTGGTACATGAATGGGTCGACGCGAACGCAGTAGTAGCACCTGGTGGTCCGGCCGCATTGTGCGTACTTCATCGGGGGTTATCAACGCACGCGCCGACTCAGTTTGTGTTTGGGAGCTTGACACTCCATGGGTAGCCGTCTCCGATCGGCTCACCGACATCGACGAACCCTGGGAGGAGTTGAAGCCTGTTGTCATCCGACCCTTCGTAAACGACATGTTGGACCCGGTGGAAGCATTGGACCCGTATGTCTCTCCAACGGTCGTCGCCTCGCTGGAGTTTTCTCCTTGCATGTACGCATTTGAAAGCACCGTTGTCTGCCCGATTGTCTTGGAGATCAGCTCCGCCGTGTCGTAGTCATCGACACCGAAGAACTGCTTCGCGGCGCAACAGGAAAGCAGCGTCTGCCACTCACCGTCGGGGTAGATCGATTTCATCTGGCCCAAGTCCTGGAAGACCAGCCAAAGGGTGAGGCCGTACCCGCGCCAGAGGCTCGCCATGTCCAAGATGGTCTGCATTCGCTGGAGCTGAGCGACTTCGTCGAGAAGAAAAAGCACACGCTTGGCGTTCGGGTTCTTGTTGATCAGAAGCGCGTTCCTGCATGTCGCAAGCCAGACCCTCGCAAGGCCCGCATACGCCGTTATTTTGTCCGCCGGGAGCACAATGTAGACCGAGACGCCGGCCTCGCCGCAGAGATCACGGATGTCGAACGAACTCCGTTCGATCGCCTCGGCAACAAGCGGCGATTCCAAGAATTCGGTATGCGAGCGGAGGGTGGATAAGACGGTAAGGCGTTCCTTCTCGTTCATCTGCTCGATGTCGGCGGCGGCGCGGCGGAGGAGTCCGTCCTCATCTTGATACGCCTTCATATCCTTGACCAACGCGTCGAGGTCATCCTTGCCAAAGCTCAGGATTTCTCGCACCATCCGGAGGCTCCGCTTCGGGCCCGGGCCATACATCGCTGCGACATACAGGAGGAGCGTGCGAAGGACGGCTCTCGCCTTCTTGTCCCAGTATGGGTCCTTGGAGCCGGGCGTGGGAATGACCAGCATGTCAGCGATAACGCCGGCCTGGTCGCCGAATTCGGGACTGTGGGGATCGAGCAGATCGACCGGGTTGAGTCCCGAAGTCGGCCGACCGGTGACACCGAAGGGATCGAGACAGAACACGGGCTGAAACTCACGACGGGTGGCCGCGCTGACGAAATAGTTCTCCCCTTTGGGATCGAACACAACCACCGATCCCTTGTAGGTGAGCAGGTTTGGAACGACTGTCGAGACGCCCTTGCCGGCTCCGGGAGGGGCCACGGTCAGCACATGGGATTCCTCGGGCGCCAGCAGCCACTTGCCGTTCAGATACCCAAGAACCGGAGAGTCGCCGGGTGCGTCATGCAAGAGCGGCGGCTGCCCCTCATTCCCTGAGAGGTCGGCGAGCGTTGCCCAGGCGGCGGTGCCGTGCGTGCCGAGCGGGGTTGGCCCGAGGCGCTTCGGTATTGCGGGTGGTGCCGACGGCGGTCGATACGCGGGCCCGCATCGGAGGCGAGCTGTAAACAGGTAGACGGGGGTCAGGATGATCGTCAGTACTACGATGACGGTCGCGAAGTCAACGAGCGAGCCGCCCGTTGCCCCCAGCGCCGCAAGGATGATGGCGACAAAGCACGCGACAAAAAATCCCGAGAGCCATGTCCAGAACGAGAGCGTGGCCCGCCCCTCGGCTGTCCGCTCCATCTTCGATCGGAGGCGCCGGGCGGCCGCGATGACAGCGTTCTGAACCGGACGAGCGACGGGTGGCAACGGCATCCACGCGCTCAGGAGGAGCATTGTGACACCGGCGTACGGACGCTTCGCGAGATGCTCGAGTTGACAGGCGATCAGGCTCCTCGGCTGGTGCAACGCGAGGCTGTCTTGGTCATTGGCTCCAACACTCACGGCTCAGATCCGTCGTCGGTCGCCCACTTCGGGAGGCGATCGGGTGTCGGCACCTCGCCAGCATCGCGGATGGCCCGAGAATACGTCGCCTTTCGAATAACGGAGCGGCCCGAGTCATCGATCAGGCGGACGCGAGTGTCCGGATTTGGGAAATAGAATTCCCAGCGAAGCGGCTCACGAAAGTCGGAGGCATATCGATAACCATCATCAAAATCGACTTCTAGATTTCCGGGTCCGATCGGTGTAAGTGATACAACACGGTATCCAGTTCGAGAGGGACCGGTCCAATCTCCTATCGCATCATTTCCTTTAACTCTTATATCAAAAGAATTAGCATTCTTAAACGCTTCAGGAAAGACAAAGCAAGCCCAGGAAGGAGCGATGTCACCCAGGCGAAGCGTTGCCGAGGTGCCATCCAGATTGAATCCCGCAGATTCTTCAGTATGCATGTAGAGGATTTGGATCTGCTCATCACCGGCCGTCAGAACCTGTGACGAGTCGGCATAGATCGCATTGATACCATCGTTTGCGGTAACGACTCGTGCGACAGACTTGGCTGTCGTTTCGCAGCTTCGCAGTGGCTTTGGTCCAGAGAACGGGCGGATGCCCGCGGCGATGATCCGCCCATCCGGAAGCACCCAGCAGTCCTCACCTTCGAGTCCGACGCCTTCGAGGAACAGAC
Source organism: Phycisphaerales bacterium UBA1926 (assembly GCA_002337215.1). Lineage (GTDB taxonomy): Bacteria > Planctomycetota > Phycisphaerae > Phycisphaerales > UBA1924 > UBA1926. The sequence goes on from DDFO01000060.1 coordinate 8,559, forward strand.
CGTCTCCCGCTCGGACGACGCGGCGCGAGCCGTACTCCGCCCGAAGCAGGTTGCGGGCGACCGGGATCTCGATCTTGCCCGCGTTGAAGACCACGGCACCGCCGTAGCCGAGGTCCGCGAGCGCGTTCGAAGACACGTACATTCCTTCGGCGTACGCAACACGCTGTCCATCCTCACGCTTCGCGAGCGTCAACTCGATGAGTGTGCCGCCCCCGTCGACGGAGGCGTCGAGGCTGACAAGCAGGTCGGCTCCGCTGACCCTTTCGAGCGAAGACGCGTTCTCGATGGCTTCCGCAAGGGCCGAGCGGAGGCGTTCGGTGGAGAGGTTGGCGTCGGCGGCGACGGCGATTTCGCCAAGATCGACGGTGGTCGGACCGGTGGTCTTGGGCCGGGCAACCTGGACAGGCTCACCGTCTTTGTTGATTGCCATCGCTTCTCCCGCGATGACTTCGCAGATCGAGAGCTTTGGCTGGGCACGCACGACGCGGATTCTGCCAACAACATCGCGCGTCTCGTCGAGAATCTCACCTGTCACAGGGTGCGTGATCCGAGTAACGCCGGCGACGAGTTCATACTCCTGACCTTCGGCGGCACCGCGCTCCGAGCCGATGTCGATGAACACGCGGCCTCCGTCTGCCTGCACGACGATCCCGTCGGACGAGCCCGACGGCGAGGCGAGACCCGATGCCATCCCCGACAGCAGTTCGGTGAGATTCTCGCCGCGTACGCGTTCCTGAGCGTTCGCGAAGGGCGTGGCGAAAAGGAGCATCACGAAGATCGTTGCGTGAAACACGGCCGTGGCGACTGATCTCATAGCAATTATCCTTGATTCAGGGCTTTGTGACTTCAAAGGGTTCGTCTACAAGCGTCCGTCCAGCAATTGGCGCGAGCGCAATGGCGACACTTGTATCTGGTTCGACTCGGATGACCTCCGCCTCGATTTCATCATAACCCAGAACACTCCCGCTCGGCCCCCGGATGGGATCGGACTCGATCCGGATTCGCACGGCGGTCCCAGGACGCAACCCATCGTTGCTTCCAAGGCTAAGCAGGAGATCGCCGTTGGTTCCAGGCTTCAGTCGGCCTCGTCTGCGACCTGGCTCAAGCCCGCCGAGGTCGATCTCGGTCATCTCGCCTTCGATCACCTCGGCGTCTTTCCACATCGGGCGGAATCCAGGGGCCGTCACGATGAGTGGATATCGACCGGGTTTCAGAAGCTGCTCGAACGGCAGAACGGACGCGTCACTCCCTGGGATCTCGATGGTCGCACCCGGGGTGTCGCAACTGACCTTGATGCCTGTCGACCGGATCTGAGACACTGTTTCTTCAAGAAGAGTGACGGCTTTGTCTGCCGATTCTCGAATCCGACGGATCGCTGAAGGGCTGGCTTCGGACTGAAGCTTCTGCTCCAATTCCTCGACCGCCTTTTGCGCGGCGTCGAGCTGTTCGGAACCGGAGGGACGCTGAGAGAGCAGCGGGGCACTTTGGGCCAGGTCGTTCAAGCGGCGACGGAAGGATGTAGCGTCAACACGGCCTTCCTCGAGAGACTGCTCGCGATGTTCCGCGAGGCGTTCCGCGCGTCTGACGACGAGGCCAACGCCGAACATGCAACTGATCGAGACTGTGATGATGAGGATGGCGAGTGCGGCCGGCATGAGCGGACGAGCGAGGAGCCTCCCCAATCCGTTCGTGGCGGTGGGATTTTCAGGGACGTTATCGGTGGTCTCGCCGAATTCACTTCCGGGGTCTGTTTCCTTCGTTGAAAGAGCATCGATTTCGGATTGTCGGGCTTGGGCAACAAGCTCTGTAGCCGAGCGGTATCGATCGCCCGGGAGCTTGGCGGTGGCGGACTCGAGCACCCTCTGGAGGTTCGGGTGCAGCTGGTCGTGTGGTGGGACCGGTCGAGTTCGAATCGAGTGGAGTAGATTGCCGCCTCGAAATGGCAGTTCGCCGGTCGCCTGGCGGTAGATACAGATGCCGAGCGAGTAGAGGTCGCCCGCACCGCTCTGGCCTCCCCCGAGGTGTTCAGGTGCGCGGTAGGGCAGCGCACCGAGAATCTCAGAGCCTGTGAGACGCTTGAGGACCTCGATCAGACTCGCTGTTACGCCGACATCCATGAGTTCGGGGCCGGCTGACGGAGAGATCCAGATGTTGAAGGGTCGAACATCGCCGTGCGCGATTCCCCTCTGATGGCAAAAATCGAGCGCTTGGGAAACGGGCTCGAGCCAGTCGACTTCTCCGATACTCGTTGGAGATTGAGGCCTCGCCTCAAGCGAAAATCCGTCTTTCTCGTGGAAATACAACCAGGCTGAACTCTCAACCCAAGTGATATTGAGTCGTCGAGCAATCGGAACATGTTGGGCACGAGCCGCAACTACCAGATCGTCTGCGATACCTTGTGCATTTCCGAGCAGATCTCGAGCAGATCTCGATGCCCCAACGGCGTCAGGAAGTCTCGTAGCACCGAACAGCTTGCCATCATTTTCACATGTCGCAATAGGGCCAAATGGCCCCGATTCGTCGATTGACTGAATCGTCCCGATACCCTCGATGTGTTGACCAACTCTCATCGCGTACCAGTTCGGTGGTGTGATCCCAAGTTCAATCCCAACGGCGCACTAGATGCACCGTAGCGATATCGGGGCAACAATAGGGCCTTTCAGGCCTATTTGCTAGAGCATGGGGCCTTTCACGGGTGCTCGACAACGCTCGGTCTCGAGGCCCAGCCATCTAGACACGATTCGTCGTCGCAGTTTTGTCTCAAAACTCGTGTCGGTGGACCAAGCGGTGTCATGGTTGGAGACCGCATGGCCTGATCGTGGGCCATCTTCACGGAAGCGCAAATACTATTGCGCACACGTATCGTTCAAAATCGACCCTCACAGCCCAAGAATCGCGAATCCAAACAGACTCTTCATCAGCAGGTTGAAGGATCGAATCCTCACGTGGGAAGGTCGGCCTCCGTATCACCGCAGAAGTGGCTGGAATCGTTGCGTAAACAGATGCCGGTCCTGCTGCGGAACACGAGGATTCGCCCGCCATATTGTCCATGGAGGGGAGCAACATCGCATGCGGACGAAGGTGTATGAGCGTCCATCTCAAGATGCCCTACCAAACCACCAATGGGAGACGGTTCATTCATCTGCATACGGCGCTCCGGGTTCTCCGGGAAGGGGCACAGGACCGATCGGGCTTGTGTTGATTCTCAGAATAGTCAGCTGACTGACCATCCCGCAGCGAGCACACCCTTTGGGGTCCTCGGGGGCCCGGTGTTCGCCAGAGCCGAAGTACTCGAGTCGGATTCCGGGCACTCCCCTGTCGTTGCACTGAGGGCACTGTCCGAGAGCAGAAAAGCGGGTCTGAAGGCGTCGAAGGCGTTCCTTCATAGCGGCATCTCCCGATCGGTCTCAACGTCTTTTAGGGCGGTCTCTAGTGACTCCAGACGCTCGATCAAGTCCGTCTCGACCGGCCGGCCGATCGTGCGGTCGAGGAGTTCTTTTACCGCTCGGACATCTCCGCCCTTGGCCGTCGCGATCAGGCTGCGTGCAATCTCGTGGATGTCGTCCTCAGTCACTGCCGCGACGAGGGCCGCACGGAGCTTCGAGATCTTGCCCGCGAGGGGGTTGCCTGGGCCTCCCCGATTGCCGGGGGCGAAGCGGCCGTTCGATGAGCGGCCACCGTCACCAAACGGGGTATTCGTCATTGCTGGTCTCCTGTGTGGGTGTCCGCGATCGCGGCGATCGCCGTGCGGATCGTCTCGGGCAGCGAGGCCCATGCATCGTTTAGGCGACCGAGCCGGGGATCGATTCTTGGAATGCTGGAGTTTTTGCTGGACTTAGGAGTTCTTTTCGTGCAAGTATCTGTTAATTCAATACTTGAATCTGTCGCCACTTGACTGGGGGTCAGAAGGTCGGGAGTTCGAATCTCCCCACCCCGACTAAGAATCGCAACAGGCCTCGGCGCACGCCGGGTCCTGTCGCATTTATGAATCATCCGATTCGCGGTCCTTTGAACTGAACGCGACTCAAAGTGTCGGGCTCGGCGACGCATTCCTCCGAAGGGCTCGGGTTGTACACAACATCCCGGCTCGCTCTCGTGGCCGGTACTCCGGCTCGGGTACGCAGTTAGGCTGGGACAATGAACCGAGCCCGAGTCGCTGCCTTGCAGTATTACGTCCGCCCGATCCGTGACTTCTCGGAGTTTCGAGACCAGGTCACCGATCTGGTTCAAGCGGCCGCCGATTATGACTGCGACCTCGTCGTGTTCCCGGAATACTTCACGGTTCAGCTGCTGACGCTCGGGGACGTCCGCCTTCCGATGGACGAGCAGGTCCGAGGGCTCTCCCGTCGGGTGTCCGACTATCTGGAACTGTTCGAGGCGGTCTCGAGGCGGTGCGGGGTCCACATCGTCGCCGGGTCGATCGCCTCGCCCGACCCGGTGAAAGACGATGTTATCTACAACGACAGCTACTTCTTTGCGCCCGATGGCAGCTACGCCACCCAGGGCAAGCTCAACATGACCCGCTTCGAAAAAGAACACTGGCGTGTCACACCTCGCGACACGCTCCGTTTGTTCGATACGCCGATGGGTCGCATCGCGATCGCGATCTGCTACGACGTGGAGTTTCCCGAGGTCTGCCGGCTCGCCGCCCAGGCCGGGGCGGTGATGCTCGTTGTCCCGAGTTACACCGACGACCGGCAGGGTTTTATCCGCGTCCGTTATTGCGCACAGGCCCGGGCGATCGAGAACCAGATCTTCGTCGTCAACGCGGCGACGGTCGGCTCGCTGCCCATGGTCCCGTCGATGTCGCTCAACTACGGGCAGGCCTCGATCCTCACGCCGAGCGACTTCCCCTTCGCGCGAGACGGCATCCTCGCCGAGGGCATCCCGAATCAGGAGACGATGGTGATCGGGGAGCTCGCGCTCGACGTGCTCAGGAGGAACCGGCTCCACGGCACGGTCCGGCCACTCCGCGACAGCAAAACGATGAAGATCCCGCGCGTGGACGAGACCACGCTGCCCGTCGCGCACGCGGCCGAGACACCTCCAAAACCGAAACGCCCGAAGCGGCGGATCGTGATCCGCACCGCTGCTCCGGAGCATTTCGCGGGGATCGGCGAGATCGCCGGCCTGATCTATCCCGACATCACACCGTGGAGCGACGAGCACCTGGAGTCACACCTTCGCGCGTTCCCCCAGGGGCAGATCGTGGCGGTCGAGCAGGCGTCCGGGCTCGTGGTGGGGGTGTGCTCGGGGCTCGTGATCGACTGGGACCGGCAGCCCGACACGAGCTCCTGGAATTCGCTGACCGCCGACGGGTTCTACACCAATCACGATCCGGTGAACGGGGGCACGCTCTTCGCGGCCGACGTCATGGTCAGGCCCGGTTTCCAGGGACAAGGGATCGGGCGAAGGCTCTACCAGCACGGCCGCTTCGATCTCGCCCGCCAGCTCGGGCTCCCGCGGGTGATGGCGGGATCACGCCTCAGGGGATACCACCGGTACGCCGGCAAGATGTCCGCCGAGGACTACACCATCGAGGTGATCCAGGGGCGGCTCAACGATCCGACGCTCTCATTCCAGCTCCATCTCGGCTTCCGCGTCAAGGCGGTCATCCCCGACTACTTCGCCGGAGACCCCGAGAGCCTGGGCTGGGCGGCGGTCATCGAGTGGCGCAACGAAGACGCCGCGGACCCTGGCGAACCAGGGCGAGGCGACCCGCGGTTCGAGCCGCCCGAACAAAATCGTGAAGCCGGCGTTTGATTCTTTCGGAATGCGGGTAACATCTCCGCTTGACGACCGGTGCCCCGCCCCGACTCGCGCCCGGGCCATTGTGGCCCAACCCTAGCGGGCTACGCATTGGGCCGAAGGCGTCAAATGCTGAGGGCACTGCCCGATGATGCATCCTCACACCGAACTTCGGTTCATCAGCGACGGAATCGGGCACGGCGTTGTCGCGACACGCGACATCCCCGAGGGCACGATCACCTGGGTCCAGGACCAACTCGATCGCGAGTTCACGCCCGAGCACGTGGAGATGCTGGGGGAGCCGTTCGCCGGACCGCTCGACACGTACTGCTTCCGGAACCAGCACGGCCGCTGGGTGCTGTGCTGGGACCACGCGAGGTTCGTCAACCACTCGTTCCGGTCCAACTGCATGACGACGGCGTACAACTTCGAGATCGCGATCCGCGACATCGCCGCCGGCGAAGAACTCACCGACGATTACGGATACCTCAACGTCATGCGGCCCTTCCGCGCGATGGACGAGGGACTCGACCGCACGGTCGTCTACCCCGACGACCTGACCCGGTACCACGAGACCTGGGACGCGAAGCTCATCGCGTCGTGGCCGAATCTGACAAAGGTCGAGCAGCCGCTCAGGCCGCTGATCTCGGGCGAGATTTGGAACCGCGTCCGGCGTATCGCGCGCGGGAATGAGCGGATGGCATCCATTCTCGAGTGCTACTACGAGGACGCCGACGCGGCGGTGCTCGAGGCCTGAGACCTCTCGGCACCACATCGCAGCCGGGGGCCGGACCGGATCGATCATCGGACCGCGTACACCCGGTATGAGCGTCTGCTCAAGGTATCGTTCGATCCGGTCGTCATCGTCCCGACGCGAGGTCGTAAATCCCGTTTCCTTCGCTCAGGAAGCCGCCGAGTTCCGGCAGGAAGCCCCCGGCCTCCGGGTAGGTGACGCGATGCTTGATCGCGAACGAGCGCACGTGGCCGTCCGCGAGGGCCGCGTTGGACATGCCGCCGTGCAGGAATGACTGCGCTCCCGCGCCGTGTCCGGCGCGGCCGATATCGCTGTCGCGGGTGCCGGCGAACGGAGCGCGCATGAACTTGTTGGTCCCTTCGCCGAACGCACCGTCCCCGAAAACAACCGTGTAGGACGGGTCGCCGATCTCGTCGATCCTCGCCGATGGCGCGAGCAGCGTCCCGTCGGACGCCCAGCGGGGACCGTCGCCTCGCGGATGGGTGGGGTCGGGCCCGACGGTCGGGCCGCCCAGGTAGCTCGTGTTGTAGTTGTACCCGGTGAACGGCTGCTCACCTGCCGCTGCCGCGAAGCCGCCGCTTCCGGGCGACCAGTTGTCGGGCCCGTCGCTCGCGGGGCACTGCATCACCGCGCCCGCGTCGGTCGCGTCCCAGAGCGCGCCGGGGGAAGTGCGCACGCCGGAGGCTGTGAAGACCTCGACGAAATCCCACGCGACCCGCTTCGCGGGATCGGCCGCAAAATCGGTGTAGAGCGCCGGCATGAAGTGGCCGCGGTTCTCGTCGGTATAGACAGTCGCGGCCAGGGCGAGTTGCCGCTGGTTGCTCAGGCACGCGACGCGGACCGCGGCCGTGCGCGCGCCGGCGAGCGCGGGGAGCAGGATCCCCGTGAGCAGCGCGATGATCGCGATGATCACGAGCAACTCGATGATCGTGAAGCCGGGGGAGGCGAAGCGGGTCTCGCGCGGGCGCATCAGGGGCACTCCCCGACGAACGAATCCACGAACAGGGCGATGTCGGCGAGGTCGAGAACGCCGGCGGGATCGGCGATGTCGGCGAGCGGGTCTCCAATCGAGAACGCGCCCACAAAGCCCCCGATGTCAGCAAGGTCGAGCACGCCGAGCGGCAACGCGAGGTCCGCGGCGTTGCAGCCGCTCCCCGGCGGAGGCCCAGCAGGGACGTCCGCGAGCGCACAGATCTCTCCACCGTTTCCAGCGGGGTCGCGCACGCGGACGAACCGGATCCAATCGAGCGACGCCGGATTGCCGGTCTCGTCGGTGAGGCGCTCGAGGTCGATGCCCGTGCCGCCGGCCGAGCCGTCGTAGAGATCGATCGCGTCGGCCGCGGACCCTGCCGTCAATTCGGCGACCGTCAGACTCGGATCAACGGGCTTGCTCCAGTCTTGGGGTTCACCCGTCCACGCACCCGCGGCACGGTCCCACGCCCAGGGCTGGGTCGGGAAGAGCGCGTCACCCGGGACATCGGCGACGAACCAGGGGCCGCTGGGCGATTGGGCGACCACGATCTCGAGCGGTTCGGCGATCAGCCCCCCGGTGAGTGTCAGCGCGTTGAGATTCGCGTCCGCCGCGACGGCGGTCGTCGCGGCGAAACTCGCGTTCCCGTGGACGATCAGATCGATGCCCCAGTGGTACGCGCCCCCGTCGTCGGGGTTGTTGGAGACGGGTTGGTCGAACTCGACGACCAACTGAGCGGCCTGGGTGAGGCCCACGCCGTTCTGACGCCGCCCGTCGAGCCAGCCGGGACGGTCGCCGAGGTGGTCGGGGTTGCCCGATCCCCATTGCCAGGCGGGCCAGGCGAGATGGATGCGGCGCATGGGACCGCCCGCGAACCCGCCGGGGACGGGGCCGAACCCGATGAGGTCGTCATAGTCGATCGTGTTCGGCGGGCCGATCGCGGCGGCCGGGTCCTGCCAGAGCGGGTTGGCGGGGTTGAACGGCCCGAAGGTGAGTGGCGTGCCGACACCGGTTTCGTAGATCGCTTGGCCTTCGTGGACGGCGTAGACAACGCGGTCGGCCCAGGTGCCGTCGATCGGCGAGGCGTGGCCTGAGGTGGAGAGGAGGATCGCCGGGAACAGAATCGTGCGCACGCACGAATGCGAGCGCGCCGGGAGCACCGGTCCGTGGTCCATGCTGTCTCCGCCCCGAATCGCGCAGGGCTTCCCCGGAAGCTGGGGCTCGCTGGGGTGGATGCGGCGGGAGGCGGCGAGCGGGGATCACACGCCGGGCCCGCGGCGCCCCTTCATCGCGAGGGCCCCGTGGTCGATCGGCTGGCAGGTCTTCCGGCTCAGGGCATCGATCGCGGCCTTCCCCGCGGGGCAGAGTCCCCCGGCGAGTGGCGTTCATCGCGATCTGCTGTGCCGGGACGGTTCGGTGTCCCGGCACGCCCGTTACGGCGGCGCGTCCGCGGTGGAATCCCGATTCGCCCCGTCCCCGCTCGGGGGTACGCGAACCGGTTACCACACTTCCCTTTTCACCCGGGAACGCCCCGGGCACCAGTCGTCCGCTGAAGCGTATCCGTTGTCGGCACGTCCCGCAATCGATGTGGCTCGTGGATGCACGGAAACGCACGCCGGCGGGGCGTTGCGTGATCCGCGGCGGATCCCGACCGGTTCACCCGCCGACGAGGAATCCCTCGATGATGTCGTTCCAGTCGTCGGCGGTGATCGTCTCGAGCAGGCCCAGATTGATCTCCTCGCGGAGCGGGCTCTCGGGCGGGAGCGCGATCGCGTAGGGCTGCGGTTCGAACGTCGCCTCGAGGACCTGGAGTTCGTCGCGATGATTCCGCTTGAGGTGGTAGCGGAGGATTGGCTCGTCGTGGACGAATGCGTCGAGATCGCCCGCGGCGAGGGCGGCGAGGCCCTCTGGGACCGATGCGTACCGCGTGGAGCGCACGCCACGGTCCCGGAGCGATTCCGCGCCGGCCGACCCGGTGACGGCTCCGACCCTGGCGCGGGGAAGGTCCTTGGGCCCGGCGACCCTGCCCTCAAGTTGCGAGGTGGTGAACGCGGATGCGATGGCACCCGTGAAGAACGAGATGATGATGATCGAGGCGAACATCCAGATGAGCGCGAGGAATCGGCCCGCCGGGCTCACGGGTGCCTTGTCGCCGTACCCGACGGTGGTCATGGTGACGGCGCTGAACCAGAACCCGTTGCCGAGACCCCTGACGGGGTTGCCGCCGAACTGGTCGGGGTTGGCACGCCGCTCGGCGATCCAGACGAGCAGCCCGACGCCCAGCAGGACGACGGCGAGCGCGGCGACCGCGGTGACGAACCCGGGTGAGACGAGCTTGCGGAGCATCCCCATCACCGAGAGCCCGTCGCGCGTGGCGGGGACGGCGATCGCGAGACCCTCGCCGAAGTAGGGATGGGTGAAGTCCATGCGCTCCTCCCGATCCGTGGTGAGCGTGATCGCGGCGACCCCCGCGGCGAACTCTCCCGAGGCGACGCCGTCGAGCAGGCCGTCCATGGTCGTTGCTTCGAACGCGTAGTCGAGGTCCTGTCGGTCCGCGATGCGTTTCCACAGCTCGATGCTGATGCCCTCGAACCCATCGTCGGTCTCGATGACGAACGGCTCGGCGACCTTGACCGCGATCCGCAGCGTCTCGGCTGGTTGGCCCGGTCCACTCGGCTCCTGTGCGAGGGCTGTGGTCGCGGAGAGGAGGAGTGTCAGGAGTGCGGCGAGCGTGGGCAGGGTTGGCATTGAGATCGGCCTTTCGTGTGGTCCATGTGCTCAATGCACCCTATCACGCGGTCCGGCGGAAATCCGGCCGACGGGGGTCTGCAGGTTCGGCGGGGGTAGGATGAGGCAATGGACACAGACACGATCGAAAACAGTGGGGCGGCTCCGATTCAGCCCGACGCACCCCGGTACCGGTGGACCCTGCTCCGGGCGGGGCGGTTCCTTCTCGACGGGGGCGGCATGTTCGGGGTGATCCCGCGGACGGTGTGGACCCGGTTCGCCGAGCCCGACGACCGGAACCGGATCGAGTTGCAGCACAATTGTCTGCTGCTCGAATCGATTGAGCCGGACGGGGCCACGCCCCGGCGGTACCTGATCGAAGCGGGCACGGGCGACAAGCTCGATGCGAAGATGACCGAGATCTTCGGGCTCGACGGGCGCACGATCGAGACCGCGGTGAACGAGGCCGGTGCGAAATCAGCGACACCCTTCTCCACCGCGGACATCGAGAGCGTGATCGTGAGCCACCTGCACTTTGACCACTCGGGTGGGCTGACACGCCGCTGCCGGGAGGGAGAGACGCCCGATTGGGAGGCGACCAAGCCCGGATCGGCGAGCGGCGACGAGCCCAGGGTGAAGTTCACGTTCCCCAACGCGGAACTGATCGTGCAGAAGCGGGAATGGCTCGACGCGCGGAACAACGATGCGGTGATGACCAAGACCTACTACCGCGACCACATTCTTCCGTTTGAGGACCGGGATCTCGCGACCCTCGCGGACGGCCGTGCCCGGCTGCGGCTGATCGAGAGCCAGCGGCCGTTCCCGCTCAATCGCAAGCCTTCTCGGGGCGATCTCCCCAAGACGGGTGTGGATGAGCGGATGACCGAGGTTCTTCCCGGGATCTCGGTCTTCCTCACGCCGGGGCACACCTGGGGTCAGCAGGCGGTCGCGTTCACGGATGAATCGGGTCAGACGGTCGTGTTCACGCCCGATGTGATGCCGACGGCGTGGCACGCGGGTCAGGTGTTCAGCCTGTCGTACGACGTCGAGCCGTACACCAGCATGATCACCAAACACTGGTTTCTGACCGAGGCTGCGGCGGGGGAATGGCTGCTCGTGCTGGACCATGAGCCCGGGAACCCGTGCCGGCGGGTGGTCGCCAACGAGAAGGGCTGGTTCGACCTGACAGCCGACGAACGCGCCGCGGCGGCGGCGGGTGTCGAGGCCGGTGCGATCGCGCTAGACTGAGCACGGATGGCGACAAGCGCACCTTCAGCACCGGAGACCTCGTCGAGCCGAGGCGTTGAGAATGCCGAGACCGGCATGGAGTCGGCCGCGCGGATCAACGCGGCGTCGTCTGCCCCCAAGAAGACGATGTTCGATCGCATGGAGGCGTTCGTGAGCCGGCTGAGCTCGAAGAACAACTTCTGGCACCGGGTGACGAGCCTGATCTGGCTTCCTTACGCGTTCCGCTCGGGCATCAAGATGCGGCGCAAAAGCGAGCACACGTTCACGGCGACGCTCCCGTTCACCCGCTTCAACAAGAACTGGTACAACGCGATGGCGGGGGCGGCGCTGCTCGGCAACACCGAGATCGCCGGCGGGATGTTCGTGTTCGGCGTCTGCGGCGGCGACTACACCGTGGTCTGCAAGCATCTCGAATACAAGTTCCTGCGTCCCTGCTTCGGCCCCGCGGAGTACCGCATCAAGCCGAGCGATGACATCCACGCGCTCGTCGAGGCGGAGGGCGAATTCAACATTACGCTCGACATCGATGTCGTCCAGATCTTGCCGACGATGGTTGGCAACAAGGTCGATACGGAGATGAAGAAGGAGCGCAAGCAGCGTCGCAAGAGCGAGGCCGCGGCGGAGGCGAAGCCTGGCGAGGGCAAGCTCTCGCGTGAGGCGAGGCTCGAGAGGCTCAAGAACCGCGAGAAGCGAGTGGGCAGATCCACGGTGACATTCCATGTGACACCCAAGGCGCACCACAAGGCCAAGGCCGAGCGCGCGAAGGCTGCGGCGGCGGCGGCTTCCACACCAGATGCATCCAGCGGGTCGGGCCCCGAGACCCCAGCGGGCAACGGCTGACCGATGGGGCGCACGCTCGGCTGGGCCTTGTTTCTCGCGGTCTCGTGGACGTGGTGCATCGGGATGTACCTCCCCAACCTGCTGGTCCGCGACGGCGGGCTCCCCTTCTTTTTCGCGTTCTTTATTCCGAATGTCGTCGGGGCCGCATCGGTCGGGTTCGTGCTCCGCTCGCGCGCACGATCGTCGGCGTTTGTTGCCGTGATGCGGTCGCCGATGCTTTGGTTCAGCGCGGTCACGATCGCGTTCCAGGTCTACTTCCTGTCTTGGAAGATGACCGACGATCTCCGGTTCGGGATTCTGCATCTTCCCGCGGGGATCGCGATGGGGGCGCTCGTCGCGAGTGTCGCGGCGCTGCTCCGGGGTCGGGTCGATTGGGTGCCGGCACTGGGAACGCTTCTGTGCACGATCGTCGCGGGTGTACTGCTTGTGTCGCAGCCCCCCGAGGTCGTCGCGAGCGAGCCGGTGAGCGCGCTGATCGGGCTCTCGATGGTGACGGCGATCGGCTTCGGCCTTTGCCCCTACCTCGATCTTTCGTTCAACCGGGCGGTGCAGCACGCGCCGAGCCCTCCCGCGGCGTTCGGCGTCGGCTTCTTCGTTCTCTTCGCGGCGATCATTCTCGTTGTGACCCGGGGGCGAGCGATCTGGACGCCGCGGGATGCCCCATTTGAGATGGGCATCGATTGGGCGCTCGGTGCGATGGGCCTGCACTTCGGCGCTCAGGCTGCGTTCACTGTCCTCGCGCACTCGGCGGCGCTCGCCGCGCTCCGCCCGGACGGCGCGATCGCCGGCATGACCGAATCGGCCGACGAGACTGTGCGCCGCCGACCACGGCTGCGGGTATGGATGCTCCTGCCGGCGATCATCGGGTTGGCCATCGGCGGGGGTGTCCCGTTCCTGCCGCGTGTGGATCTGCCCGGGTTCGTCTCGCCGATCGGGCCTGGCGAGTTTGTGTACCGGCTCTTCCTGGGCTTCTATGGGCTCGTCTTCCCGGTGTGGATGCTCGTGTCTCTGGGGCGGCGGGTTTCGACGGATCGCGCGACGCTCGCGTGGCTGCTCGGCGTCTGCGTTGTCTCCGGGCCGTTCCTGTGGGTCGGGTCGATCGGACGCGACGAGGTCTGGCTCATCCCCGGTGTGTCGCTCATCCTGCTCGCGGGCGCGTACAGATTCATGACGAGAACGCCAGTGGTTTCGGATCAGGCCTGATCAGCAGAGACGCTCGGATCGTTCGCCGCGGCGATCCGAGCGTTGCGGTGCCACATCTCCAGCGTCGCCCGCTTCATCGCCGTGCCCTTCAACGCTCGAGCGCGGTCTTCGGCGTCCCACCCGAGTACTTCGAAGAGATCAAACGAGCTCGGGCGGTTCTGGTAGAGATCGTTCGCATCGGCTCCCGCCTCACCGAGCATCGACGCGTCGCGTTGCGAATTGTGGGGGCAGACCTCCTGGCAGATGTCGCAGCCGAAGATCCAGTCGCCGATCTTGTCGTGGAACTCGCTCGCGATGTCGGCGCGGCGCTCGATGGTCAGGTAGCTGATGCAGCGCGACGCATCGACCGAGTAGGGCGTGATCGCATCGGTGGGGCACGCGTCGATGCACCGGGTGCATGAGCCGCAATGGTCGGTGATTGCCGTCGCGTTGTGGGTCAGTTCGATCGTGGTGAGGAAACCGCCCAGCAGCATCCAGGACCCGAGGCGTGGATGAATGAGCAGCGTGTGCTTGCCGATCCATCCCAGACCCGCCCGGGCGGCGAGTTCGCGTTCCGGGACGGGCGCGGTATCGACGAACGCGCGGAAGCCGGCGTCGGGGAACCGGTCTCGCAGCGTGTCGCAGATCGCGTGCAGCCGTTTCTTCATGGTCTTGTGGTAGTCGTCGCCCCGCGCGTACCGCGCGACGCGGCCCCGCCCTGCCTCGCATGGATCGGAGTTGTCATCCGCCCGGCTTGCGTAGAGATCGGCGACCATCACGATCGACCGTGCGCCGGGGAGGATCCGCGCGGGGTCGGTGCGGAGGTCGTTGTGGTTGGCGAGCCATTGCATCGAGCCGTGCTTGCCGTCGGCGAGCCAGGCGAGGAACGCGTCGGCGTGCGCGCTGGGCGCGGCGTTGCACACGCCGGCGAGCGCGAAGCCCTGATCGAGACAGAGATCGATGACACGTTCTGTCGCGGTTTGATTGTCCGGGGCGCCGTCTGGCACGGCGATCACGCCATCGCGAACTTGCGGCTCTCGCGGTCGCTCATCGGTGCGCCCGACCAGCGGTAGAGCTTCGCCGTGGCGTCGCGGAGCATCTCGGTCGGGTCGCCGGTGCCCTCGGTGAACAGGCGGTCGTGCTCGTAGGTGATCCAGCCGTCGTAGCCGACGGAGGAGAGGTGGCGGACGAAGCCCTCGACGCCGAGCCCGCCGAGATCCAGGTCGCCCTCGCCGAGCGGGGCGGTGGTCGCCGGTGTGCCGGATTCGCGATCGCCGACCTTGAGATCGCGGAGCTTGACGGTCGAGAGATCACCTGCGAGCAGACGGACGCCCTCGATAGGGTCTTCTTCCGCGGCAACGGCGACGGCGGGGTTGTACGCCGCGGCGATGTTCCGCGTGCCGATCCGGTCGATGATCTCCCGGAGGTCGGCGGCGGTCGGGAACGAGCCCCCGTTCTCGATCAGCAGGCGGACACCGGTGTGGCGGGCGGTCGTCGCGGCGAGTTCGAGGCGTTGGAGGATGCGGGGAAGGCCACTCGACCGGCTCTCGTGCTCGAGTTCGAATCCGAAAACACGCACGAACGGGCACTCGAGTGACGCGGCGGTCGCGACGGCCCGCTTGGTGTCGCGGACGGGGCGTTCGAAATCGCCGATGACCCGGCCGATGATGGGCGGGAACACGATCTGGTCGTAGCGGATCGACGTTGCGATGCAGGAAGGCTCGATCCCCTCGTGCTCGAACATCTCGCGGAGCTTGCGGGCGCTGGTGTAGCAGGGCTCGCAGGCGAGGTCCGATCCCGATTGGCCGCCCCCGGTCTGGCCGAACGAGCGGAGTTCGATGCCGGCGTAGCCCAGTTCGCGGGCGAGGGGCACGATGCGGTCGAGCGTCCAGTCGGGGCAGGCGATGGTGCTGAAAGCGGGCTTCATCGGGGCGGGTTCCGTTCGGGGCAGAAAGGGTCTCACCGGGCTATCCGTGCCGGCCTCATGGTAGTGGGGCAGAGTCGACGGAGTCGGGGTTTGGCGATAAAGAGCACTGACCTGCTGGGCAGGTCAGTGGCACGAGGTTGAGGTG
>DDFO01000060.1:24155-27241 GCA_002337215.1 Phycisphaerales bacterium UBA1926
ACGAGGTTGAGGTGTCGAAGGGCAGTCAGGCCCGCGCCGCCCCGCACTGGCCGCAGAACTTGGCATCCGCAGCAAGCGGGCTGCCGCACCCGGTGCAGAAGCCGGACTCGGGCTTCGCGGGTTCGGGTTGGGCAAGCGTCGAGCCGCAGGCGGAGCAGAACTTGCCCGGAGGCACCGCGGCGTGGCAGGCGGCACAGACGACGCCCGCGGCGGCGGGGGTGAGGACCTCGCCGCCTTTGGGGTGCTGGACGAGCATCTGGGCGAGCCCGAACCCGACGCCGAGGCCCGCGCCGCCGAGCAGGGCTCCGCCGCCCCCGCCGTCAGCACCGCCGCCGGACCCCGCGCCGCCGCCCTTCGCCATGCCTTCGCCCGCACCCATCATCGCCTTGCCGGCGGCGAACCGCTGGTAGGCCCCGACCCCGCCGACGGTCTTGAGGTAGGCCGCGTCGGTGTAGAGCTTCTTGAGGTTGTCGGCGTCCTGCTCATCGATGGCGATGGTGAAGTTGCCGAGGCGGGGAACTTCGATGCCATAGGACCCGACATGGGTGTCGATTCCGGCGAGGACCTGCTGCTCGAGTTCCTCGGTGTACGCGCCGCTGGTGACGTCGAGCAACGGCCACTTGTTTTTGACGAGCAACTCGGCGATCCGGTCGCGGATGACCTTGAGCACCTGCTCTTTCATCCAGGAGCGGACGAGGTACGACTCGGTTCGGCCCATGCCCACGAGGCCCACGATCAACTGCTCGGGATCGTCGACCTTGAAGCTGAACTCGCCGTGGACCATGGTCTCGACGGGGATGCCGCTCTTGGGGTCCTCGACGTGGCCGACGCGCCCGCCGAACTTGATGCCGGTGTGCTCGCGCGTGCTGACGAAGAAGACCTCGGCGATGAAGACGTCGCCCCCGGTGAACTTGTCGACCAGGTCGGAAAGGAACGGCAGGTTCATCGTGTCGAGCGTGTGCCGCCCCGGCCCGAGCGTGGCGATGGCTTTGCCGTCGCGGAAGAAGACGGCGCGCTCGTCGGCCTCGACCGTGAGTTGCGATTTGAGCGGGATCGTGGGGTCGGGGTGCTTCCAGACGACGTGCGGCTTCGCGTCGTCGGGGCGGGCGATCATCATCTCGCTGACGCCCCGCTTGAACCAGTCTCCGAAACCCATGAGTATCCCCTTTCACGCTGTCATGACGCAACACGCCGCGCGGGCGGTGGCCTGCACGGTTCCCGTGCGCGGGTCGCAGTGTATCGGGATCGCTCGCCCGGCTCGGCCGGATCGGCGGACTTGAAAGCCGGTTCGGCGGATCCCGAGCAAGGCCGGTAGCCTCTGCGTGTCGCCTTGTCTGCTTGTTGGCAGCGCGTGCGGCTGGGTTTCAGAGAACGGGTTTCAGAAGATGGGTTTCAGGTTTCGGGAATTGGTCCGGGGATGGGTCTGATGGCGGACGGGTCGCGGCATCCTGATGATGAGCACGCCGATCTGGTCGAGGATTCGACCGAGAACTTCATCGACGAGTCGGCCGAGGACCTGCTCGCCGATCGCGCCGACGATCTCCAGTTCGCCTGCCCCAACTGCGGGGCGAACATGCGGTGGAACCCCGACGCCGACGCGCTGCACTGCGGTTATTGCGAGCACACGATGGCGGTGCCGCGGGGCGAGGGGACGATCCTCGAGCGGCCTTTATCAGAAGCCGGCTCGGCCGCGCGGGGGCTGGGGCTTGAACGCCGGGTCACGCACTGCAACACATGCGGGGCGGATGTCTCGATGGACCGCGGCGCGACGGCGGCGACCGCGGAGGTCTGCGTCTATTGCGGCTCACCCAGCGTGCTCGATCAGGCCGCAAACCGCAACGCGATCCGCCCCGAGTCGCTCGTGCCGATCGATGTGGGCAGAGCCGATGTCGAGCGGGCGTTCAAGAAGTGGCTCCGCGGGTTGTGGTTCCGCCCCAACGCGCTCAAGGAACTGAAAAAATTCCAGGCGGTGGGGGTCTACACGCCCTTCTGGACGTTCGACTGCCGGGTCTTCAGCGAGTGGTCGGCGGACGCGGGGTACTACTACTACGTCACGCGGTCGTACTGGACGACGGTCAACGGCAGGCGAGTCCGGCGGACGAAGCGTGTGCGCAAAGTCCGATGGGTGCCCAAGTGGGGCGATCGGCGGGACGCGTACGACGACCTGCTGATTCCTGCGTCGGTGGGCAAGCCGCTCGATCTCGTGCAGAAGCTCGGGGTGTTCGATCTGCGCGCGCTCGTGCCGTACAAGCCCGAGTATCTCGCGGGCTGGCGGGCCGAGGAATACCGGATCGATCTCGAGCAGGGCTGGTCGAGCGGGCAGGCGGCGGTGGAGGCCGAGCAGCGGAGTCGGTGTTCGGGAGACGTGCCGGGAGATACCCAGCGTCGGCTACGGGTGAAGAACACGATCTCAGATGTGCATTGGAAGCACGTGCTGCTGCCCATCTGGTCGTTGCAGTACCGCTTCAAGGAGACGACCTACACCGTGCTCATCCACGGGCAGACCGGCAAGGTGGTGGGGGAGGCGCCGTGGAGTTGGGTGAAGATCCTGCTGTTTGTGCTCGGGATGCTCGTTGTGGGCGGGGGCGTGGTGGCGATCGTCGCGGCGAGCGGGGGCATGCGATGAGTGCCGATTCCTGCGCTTGCCTGTGCCACTGACCTGCCCCGCAGGTCAGTGCAGACTCAGAACAAGAGTTCGGCGTGCTGGATACTGGCCTGCGTTGCAGGTCAGTGGCACGGTACAGTGCGTTGCAGGAGCCCACACCGATGCGCGAAATCGAATCGACGATCGTGACCGACCACGCCGACCGGATGACCTACTCGGGGTATCTCGACCTCGGCAAGATCCTCGATGCCCAGCACCCGCTGTCCGGGCTCAAGGGCGAGGACGGGGCGCACCACGACGAGATGCTCTTCATCATCGTGCACCAGACGATGGAGCTCTGGCTCAAGCAGGTGATCCACGAGCTGACCGCGGCGATCCGGTTCGTGCAGGCGGGCGATCTCGAGCCCTGCTTCAAGATCCTGGCACGCGTCAAGCACGTGCAGTCGGTGATGCTCGACCAGTGGAGCGTGCTCGCGACGCT
>DDFO01000060.1:27293-51982 GCA_002337215.1 Phycisphaerales bacterium UBA1926
ACGCTGACGCCCAGCGAGTACATCCAGTTCCGGGGCGTGCTGGGCAGCGCGAGCGGGTTCCAGAGCGTGCAGTACCGGCGGGTCGAGTTCCTGCTGGGCAACAAGGACGAGCGGATGGTCGGCATGCACCGGCACGACCCCGGGGCGGAGCGGGTGCTGCGAACGACGCTCGAGGGCCCCAGCATCTACGACGCGTTCCTGCGGCATCTCGCCGACCGGGGGCTGCCGGTTCCCGAGGAGGTTCTCACACGCGACCCAACCCGGGCGTACGAATCGCATCCCGGCGTGGTCGATGTCTTCAAGACAATCTACACCCACCCCGAAAAACACTGGGACGCGTACGAGATGGCCGAAAAACTCGTCGACGTCGAAGAACAATTCGGCCTGTGGCGTTACCGGCACATGCGCGTCGTCGAGCGGATCATCGGATTCAAGAAGGGCACCGGCGGCTCATCGGGCGTCGCCTTCCTGCGGCAGATGATCGACCACCGGTTCTTCCCGGAACTGGTCGCGGTGCGGACGGAGATTTAACCCATGCCGATGCCGGCGTCGACGACGGAGCAGCCGACGAGACTGCTCGAGAAGGCTCTTCAGGCCGCGACCGACTCGGCGAATTCGGGCACGCATGACGTTGATGGCGGTGTCGCTGTAGACAACACCTATCGGCGCTGTATCTCGATCGACAGACGAGATGTCGATCGGATCGGGTCCAGATCAGGACGCTGATGACGTGGCCGCCGCAGTCGGGGTCTCTCGTGCGTTCCCGGCATCAATCCGACGCCCTGTCCACAGCCGATGCGTCACCCCCTTGATGTCCTGAAGGATCATCAGCAGGCAGGGCAGCACGATCAGGATGATCCCGGTCGCGCTCATGAGGCCGAACGCGATCGTGATCGCCATCGGGATCAGGAACCGTGCCTGAAAACTCTGCTCGAGCATGAGCGGGAGCAGGCCCAGCACCGTGGTGATCGTCGTCAGCAGGATGGGGCGGACCCGCGCCCGCCCGGCCTCGATGGCCGAGTCGAAGACGCTCCGCCCGTGCGCGCGCCGCTGCTCGTTGAAGAACTCCATGAAGATCAGCGAGTCGTTGACCACGATCCCCGAGAGCGCGACGAACCCGATCAGGCTCAGGAACGTCATCGAGTAGCCGAGCAGCAGGTGGCCCCAGATCATCCCGATCGTCGCGAACGGGATCGCGCTCATGACCACCAGAGGCTGCAGGTAACTCCGGAACAGCCATGCGAGCGTGACGTAGATCAGCCCCGACGCGACCATGAACCCGATCGGCAGCGTGCGGAACGAGTCCGCCATGTCCTTCTGCCTGCCTCGGGCGACGATCTCGACATCGCCGTACTTCGCCTCGATCTCGGGGAACCTCGCCTGCAGGCTCCCCGCGATCTCGTCGGGGTTCGCGATCGCCCGGTTCACGTCCGCCGATACGGTCACCGAGCGGTCGCCGTCCAGCCGGCGGATGGTCGCGTAGCTCTCGGCTTCCTCGATGACCGCGACCTCGCTCAACGGCACGGCGCGTCCATCCGGCGTGAACACGAACTGCGACTCGATCGACGCCAGCGACCGGCGGACGCTCTCGGGCGACATCACCCGCACGTCCACGTCCTCGCGGATTCCAGCGAACGTGAACGCCTCGAGCCCGAAGACCATGCCCTGGATCTGCCGCCCCAGGCTCGCACGCGTGAACCCCAACTCGCGGGCGCCCTCGCGGAGCGTGAACCGCAGTTCGCGCTGCCCCGCCTCGCTGTCGGTCGCGATATCGACCACGCCGTCGTAGCTCGCCATGAGGTCCATCACGTCGGTCGCGGCCCGGTCGAGCGTCTGCTGGTCCGCGCCGCCCGTGAGCGTGAAGCTCAGCGCGACGCCCTCGGGGCCGCCCGACACGCCCATCAGCCTGAGGCTCTTGACACCGCTCAGTTCCCCCGTCGCGTCGCGGATGGATTGGATCACCTGTTCGCTGGTGCGCTCGCGGAATTCGACAGGTTCGAGCTCAAGGATCAGCTGCGCCTGGTTCGTCCCCGCGCTGCTGGGCCCGTCCCCCATCATCGATTGGATGGTCCCCACAACGGTGAAGAAGGACCGGATCTCGTCCTGCTGTCGCACGGCGTCTTCCAGCCGCTTGGTCACGCGGTCCGTCTCGGCAAGCGACGTACCCACCGGCATCTGCAGCTCGATCGTGACGGTCTCCGCGTCGTCGGACTCGAGGAAGATGAACTCGAGCTGCCCGCCCGCGATCAGGCCGACCGAGCCGATCACCAGCGCGATCGCGCACATGAGCGTCGTGTACCGGGCTTTCAGCATCACGCGGAGCAGGCGGACGTAGGCCGGCGCGATGCCGCGAGTGAACAGAGCGTCCCGCTTCGCATCGAGCTTGTCTTCGAACCGCGTGAACCAGCCCTCCCGGTGCTCCCGGTGCACCTTGTCGGCGTGCTTGAGGCTGTGCCCCATGTGGCTCGGCAGGATGAACAGGCTCTCGATCAGCGAGACCAGCAACGCGCACGCGACGATCACCGGGAGCACACCCAGCATGTCCCCGATATTGCCCTCAATCAACGCGAGCGGCAGGAACGCGCAGATCGTCGTGATCACAGTCGCCACGACGGGCCAGGCGACCTGCTTGGTCCCCGTCACCGCGGCCTGCAGCGCAGGCTCACCCGCCTCGTGCTTGGCGGTGATGTTCTCGGCGACCACGATCGCGTCGTCGACCAGGATGCCGATCACCACGATGAGTCCGAACATGCTCAGCAGGTTGAGCGTGATGCCCATGAACTTCATCACCGCCAGCGTCCCGAGCAGGCTGATGATCAGGCCCATCGCGACCCAGAACGACACGCGGCGGTTCAGCAGCAGCACCAGCGTCGCGAAGACCAGGATCCCGCCCCAGAACGCGTTGCGGATCAGCAGATCCATCCGGCCCACGACGAAGCGGGCGAGGTCGGTCGTCGTCGTGAGCTCGCCGGGCAGGGCCGAGCCCGCCTTACTCATTCCCAGCAGGTATGCCTCGTGGCGGTCGGAGAGGGGCGCGTCGCTCCCGGGCCGGGCAAGCAACGCGGAGAGCTTCTCGACCGTTGTCAGCTCAATCTCCTCGCCCTTCCGACCCGCGGCGTAGGCCTTCACCATCTCCGCGATCTTGACGATGTCCTCATCACCCTTCTTGAACACCGTCATGTTCGCGCTGGGGAATCCGTTGAGCCGACTGATCAGCGGCGTGTCGGCGAACCCGTCGCGCACCGTCGCGACCTCCTCGAGGCGGACGGCCCGCCCGTCCGAGGCCGTGAGCACGATCCCTCGGATCGAGTCCGCCCTTTCCTCGACGCCCACGCTCCGAAGGCTGATGTTGGCCGTCGAGGTGCGCACGCTCCCGCCCGGCAGTTCAATCATCGCCTCGCGGATCCGATCGGCGACGAGCGGGAGCGAAAGCCCATACTCGATGAGCGATTCGGGGCGGATCTCAACACTGATTTCGTCGTTGCGCACGCCGCCCAGCGCGATATCGCCCATTCCTGGCAGGGACCGCAGGTCGTCGCGGATCTCGCGAGCGGCGTTCTTCAGATCCTTCTCGGTCGCGTCGCCGAACACCGACAGCGAGATCGCCGGCAGGTTGGGCTCCATCTTGGCGACCACGATCCGGTCCGCCGCGTCCGGGAGGTCCTGGAGCGCATCCACCTCGGTCTGGACATCCTGCACGGCCTGGTCGATGTCCACGCCGTCCTCGAACTCCACCATGATTGACGTGCCGCCCTCGCCGACGATGGACGTGATCTCCACGACGTCGGAAACGTCCTCGACGGCGTCCTCAATCTTGATCGTCAGCGCGTCCTCGACCTCGTCCGGTGCCGCGCCCGGATAGGGCGCGTTGATCGAGACCATGTTGGGACGCGTCTCCGGGAAGAACTCGCGCACGAGCGACATCCCAAAGATCACACCGGCCCCGATGATGGTGAACATCACGAGGTTCGCGACGACCGGGTTTTTGACACCAAAAGCGGCGAGACTCACGGCCTGTCCTCCGGCTTCGCGTCCGCGTCTGTGTTCGCGGCGATCCCGGTCTCGGAGTCATCGCGCTCCGGATCCGGCGCACCGCCGGCTTCGAGACGGACATCCACCAGGTCACCGGGTCGCAGCGTGTCGAGGTTGCTCGTGAGCACGATCGAGCCCCCCTCGATGCCGCGGGGGCCGCCGCCGCGCCGGACCACGACCCACTGCGTCTCCGCGGGGTCGATGCTCGGGAACTCGGCCTCGATGAATTGGGCGGTTTCGACCTCGGCCTCGCGCACGACCATCGGTGTGCGCGCGCCGTCGGGCAGCGCGGGGTCACCCTCGCGCCAGGGCCGGGCGACGAGCACCCGCCCCGCGTCGACGCTCCGCCTTGGGAGCACCAGCGAATCGGCGATCTCCGATGACACCACGCGCCCCATGACGAACTGCCCGGGCCGCAGCAGGGTTCTTCCATCCGACTCGGGGCGTTGGCGGACCTCGACGAAGATCGTCGCGCTGCGGGTCGCCGCGTCCGATTCGGGGGCGATCCGGCCGATCGACCCCGCCCACGCGAGCGAGAGGGGGCCCTCGGCCGTCAGGTCCACGCTGTCACCGAGCGCGACCCGTCCGACGGCGCTCTGCGGCAGACGGAGCGGAACCTCGATGACCGAGAGATCAACGATGCGCGCGATCGTGTCGCCGGCACGCGCCCACTCGCCGACCTGGATTCCGATGCTCTGGACCACGCCATCAAAGGGCGCGACGACCTGCGTGCGTGCCAGATTGTCCTCGGCCAGGCCCTGGTCGGCCCTCGCCGCCTCGAGCGCCGAACGGAGTTGTGCGCGTCGCGATGGGATCACTTCGAGCTGGGTGAGGATGGCCGCGCGCGATCGCGCGAGCGCCTTGAGCGATTGCAGCCTCGTATCGACCGCGCTCGCGTTCCCGGCGCCGGCGTCGAGAGTCCTCTTTGCCCGGTCGAGTTCCCGCTCCGCGACCGCGAGTTCTTCAGCCAGCAGGTCCGCCTGCTCGCCCAGACGGGCTTCCTCGATCTCGAGCGCCGAGAGCTGGGCGTCGAACGAATCGGCCTGCTTGCGGGCCGACAGCGCCCGCGACTGGTAGTCCCGAGGATCGAGCTTTGCGAGCAGGTCGCCCTTGTGAACCGAAACGCCCGCCTCAAGCCCCTCGGGACGCTCGATGACCCGTCCGGCGATCTCCGCGGCGACGTCGGATGCTTCGAGCGCACGGGCCGTGCCGTACCCCGACCAACGCATCGCCACGGGCTGCGGTTCGACACGAACGGCACGCACCACCTGAAGCGCCCGGGCGTCCTCGCTTTGGCTCGGCGCGGCCCTGTTCTCGGAGAGATAGAGGAACAGCCCGATCGCGATCACGACCGCGATAAGCCCGATCGTCCAGCGGAGCACGCGCGAGATCCAGATCCACACGGTCAGACTCCCTTTGGGCCGGGTTCGCGGCTGTGCGCACGCGGTGCGGGCCCGTTTGGTCCGGCGAACATGTCCGCTCGCCGTCGTTCTTCGCTCTTGGGGCGGCCGTTGGATGCGATCGTCCTGATCACGCCCGGTAGGAGGGTTTTCCTGGTCCGGGCATCGCTGCTCCGGGGGTGCCCGCTGGCGGATGGTAGCGCACACACCCTCGGCTCGGACACGGGCCGGTGGCCAGCCGGAGACCGATCCACGAGTGCCGTGAATGGCGTGCGTTTCTAGCGTCCGAGCAGGAACGGTCGATGGAGGAGCACGCCGTCCTGGATCGGGCCGTACGCGCCTTTGAGGACCTCGATGATGAGGACCCGATCGGGTTGGCCTACACCCGGGATCTCGCAGCCGATGACGGCCCGGGCCTGATCGGATCCAAGGTGGATCTCGGCGAGGACGATCGTCTGGTCCACGCCGCTGACCGAAACGCGGAGGACCGCGTCCGCCCATGATCCCGGCGCGGCGGCGGGATTGTCGAGTGTGCCGCCCAGCACGGCGACCGTCGAGAAGGCGGACGCGTCGGGCGGGAGACGCCATTCGGCGACCATCGGGCCGTCGAGTTGGAGATCGGGGACGTTGAGCGGTGACGACCAGGCCGAGCCGGCCTTCGGCGGACCAGCCCATCGGCGGCCCGGGCCCGGTTCAGACGCTCGCAGTTCGAGATCCGCCAGCGGGATCCGCTCACGGCTGTCGAACCAGCCTGCACGGATCGCGTCGCTGCTCGCGGCGGCCTCCGTGGGCCGCAGACCCGGTGGCAGCACCCCGTCGCGGATCTCGCCGCTCGTGAGCCAGAGCCTCGGCCCGGCTGTCCGGCTCTGAGGATTCGCGAGCCGGAGTTCGGTGAGCCGATCGATCGGGAACTCGCGTTCTCCGTCTCCGGCGTCGAACCGCACGACGTTTGCGATCGAGACGAGGAACCCGCTGAGCCGATCGCCGTTCACGAAGACGAGTTCGTCGTCGATGGCCGCTTCGGCGCTTGGTTCGTCGCGAGAGTCGACCGATTGCTGGGCGATGTGCCCCGTCGCCCAGGGGTCGAACAGCACACGCCCGATCGATTCGAGCGGCACGGCGTCGAGCCGAGTCCCGCGTGGCGTCGGATCCGTCGCGTCGTTGGTGAGCTGGAGCGGGGAGAGCACCGCGATCGCGTCGGCGACCCCGGCATAGGAGACCGCGTCGCGGGCTCGGTCGGCGATCTCCTCGGAATCCCACGGCCCGAGCGAGCCGATGAACCGTTGACCGTCGGTGAGCTCGACGACGACCGCCGTTCCGGCGGCGAGATCATCGGGGCTGGGGCGTCGCCATCTCGGCTCGGTCGGCTCGGTCCGCAGCACGGCGAGCACATCCGCGACCGGCGCGTCCCGGCGGATCCCCGACTCGTCGATGATCGTGATCGACTCGGTGTTCCAGCCCAGCAGGCGGATGGTCCGCGATCCGAGCGTGGTATCGATCAGTTCGTGCGTGGACAGATCATCGACGCTGGGGGCATCGGCTGCGGATGCCGCAAGCACGCCGACGGTGAGGCCAACGACCGACGAGGTGAGCAGCGCGACAAGCCGCGGAATTCGAGATGGTGGGGGAGGGGTCTTCACTTCTGGTAGATCGGCAGGTAACGCTTCGGGATTTGCAGAACAATGAGCATCATCGACGTCCCATAGTTGGAACCCGCCGTCCGGTCGTCCCAGGATCCGTTATCGAGCTGCTCTGACAGGATCTCGTCCCGCGTCGCGGGCCACCAGCCGGTCCAGTGCTCGCCTCCCGCGAGGAACATCGCCTGGGCGGTGTAGTACTGCCCGTAGGCGTAGTGCGCACGCGAGCCGCGGGTTGCTTCGGGGCTCGCCGTTCTGTCGAGATAGTTGAGCCCCGACTGGATCGTGGTGTCCTCGTAGATGCCCGAGTAGTAGAGGATCGCGACTCCCGCGGCGGAGCGGGGCCAAGCGCTTGATCCGCCGTCGGCCTGGTATCGGAATCCGCCGTCTGGGTTCTGGCATCGGCGCGAGTATTCGACGGCGCGGTCGATCACGGCCTTGTCGACTTCGATGCCCGCGTCCCGCGCGGATCGCAGCGCCATGACCTGGCAGATCGTGACGCTGACATCCGCGTCGTAGGGAACGGGGTTGTAGCGCCAGCCGCCCTCGTCGTTCTGCGTGCGTTCGATGAGGCGAACGGCCCGGACGAGCGCCTCGTGCACGCGGGCCGACCGGGCGGAATCGCTCGACCCTCGGGTCATGCCGTAGACCTCGCCAAGGAAGAGGGTCGCGAAGCCGTGCCCGTACATCGGGCCGTGCGCGCCCTCCGCGGCGATGAGCCCGCTCTCGGTGCAGTTCTCGAGGATGAAGTCGAGCCCTCGCTCGACGTTGTCGCCGTAGGCACCCCGGCCCGGGAGATTGCCGTCGGCCATGAACGCGAGGCAGCCGAGGGCGGTGATCGCAACGTTCTTTCCGAAACGTCCGCCGTCGAAGGAGCCGTCCGTGTCCTGCGATTGCGCGAGATGGGCGAGCCCTCGCGCGACGGCCGCGTCGAGCGCGGGGGTGAGATCCGAGACGGGTTTGGGGTCGGTGCTCTGCGCGCGCGCCGAAGTCGGGCACAGCAGGATCGCCGCGACGGCGATGGATCCGCACGCGTATGCCAAGCGTCGAAGACCCTTGTGGCGAGGCGAACGGTGCTGTCGATCAAGCGTCATCATTCGCCTTCCGCCTCCTCGGCGAGCCTTCGGTAGTACGCCTCGGTCAGCGAGCGATAGGCAGCGCTGAACTTGTCACTGAGCCCCTCACGCACGGAGTCGCGGAGCCGATCGGGGAGCGCACCCCACGCCGATGCGTCGAGGAGCCGTTGCGGCCCGAGCTGCGCATCACCGCCCTCGGACGGCATCGAGGCGGCGTCGCCCTCGCCCCGGCTCGGGGCGGACTGGGCGCCGCCGGATTGCTGCTGCCCCGGGTCTGTGCTGGGCTTGCTCTGCCGCGACTGCGAACCGGCGGAAGATCCGGAGCCCTGGCCCTGGTTCTGTTCGGCGGCCTCGATCACGGTGTCGAGCTTGCGGAGGATGTCTTCCTGGAGTCGCTGGGTTTCCAGCCCGGTGCCGCCGCGCTGCCCGAGGCGGGCGGCGGTGTCGTCCATGAGCGTGAGCGCCTGGTTGAGCGCGTCCGCAGCGTCCTGGGCGGTGAGCTTTCGGTCGAGTTCTTTCTGCTGCTGGTCGTCGGCCGGTGCGGCGGCGGGGCCTTCGCTTTCCGGTTCTTCGAGGCCGAGCAATTCGTCGAGGCTGGGGAGCGGGTCGGATTCCGCGGATGGCGTCTCCGACGGGCTGTCCGAGGGAGTCGCCGGGCCCGCGTATTCGACCGGTTTCGTGGGTTCGGCCGGTTTCGTGGGTTCGGAAGGGCTGGCAGGTTCATCCGCGAGCCCAAAAGCGGCGCAGAGAACCACGGTCGCTGCGGCGCTGAGCCGGAGTCTCCGGATGTGGTCCGATGTGCTCATCCGTCGCTGTCCTCTGTGGGCGTACCGTCCGCAGCGTCGCCGGGTTCAGGGCCTTCGTCAGGTTCTGTATCGGTCGGATCGGTCTTCTCGGTCTCATCGGGGTCCGGCGTCGGCGGGTTCGCACCGCCTCCCTGCATCGATTCGATGATCCGTCTCGCCTGTTCCGCGATTCGGGCCTGCATCGCCGCAAGATCCGGGCTCGGTGCGCCGTTGTTGCCGCTCGCGAGCCGGGTCTCATCAAGGACGAGCTCCTGAAGCGACCGAAGCAGGCGGAGCTCTTCGAGCTGGCCGATCGCGGGCTGTTCCTGTCCGCCGCCTCCGTTGCCGCCGCCACCCCCGCCGGCCTGCTGGTCGTCGAAGGGGTCCTGCTCATCCTGGGCAGGCGAGAGCACGTCCACGATCGCGCGCAGCATCGCGACCGCGCGGTCCTGTGATCCGACCACGCTGTCATCGGTCTGCCCTCGACCAAGCCTGCGCACGGCTTCACCGATCGCGCCGTCGATCCGCTCGTGGTACAGGTCGGTGATGCCACCTGGCGGGAGCTCGTGGGATTCCGGGATCGCTGCGATCTCGACGCGCAGCGATTCTTGTTCCCGGCCGATCGTTCGGAGTTCTGCCCGGTCGCGCCGGGTGAGGCGATCCGGATCGATCGTTGAGGTGCGATCGCGGATCGTGGACTGCGATTCCAGGGCGGAGCGATACGCATCGACGAGTTCGCGGCGTTGGCGCTCTTGCTCACGCTGGGCGGCGTTGTCGTCCTGCCGTTTCGCTTCGGCGAGGGCTTCTTCGAGCCTCGCGAGTGCCTCCGCCGCTTTGCCCCTGGCGGACTCGATTTCAACGGGCCGGGCGCGCAGCGCACGCACCGAGCCCAGCTGCGCCGTCGCGGCCCGATCGAGAAGCTCGAGCACCGGGCCGACCTCGTCGAAACCGCCGGCGCTCGCGGCGGCGGCGAGCGTGTTGGTGCGCACACGCTCGGCTCGGGGTGACGCGGCGCCGGGGTCGGCTTCGATCGACTCAACGACGCCGCGCTGCTGGCGGATCAGCGACTCGATGGATTGGATCAGGCTCGCGAGCTCGCGGCGAAGGGCCTGGTCGCGGAGCCGCTGCGCGTTCTCGAGCCCTTCGAGGATCGATTCGAGGTCCTCGATCGACTGCTCCTGCAGATCCGTCGCGGCACCCGTCTGGTTGCGCGAAACCTGCTCGGCGGCCTGGCTGATCGCCTCGGCCAGTTCGCTGCGCCGGGCTTCGCGGGCGGCCTGGTCCAACGCCGCGGCCTGTGTCGGGTCGGACTCGCGGAGCTCGTCGGCCCGCTCGGCGAGGTCGTCGATCGCCTGCTGCGCCTGCTCGGCAAGCTCGCGCTGCCGGTCGGCGATCCGCTCGAGCGCCGTCCGCTCGTCGGGCGTGAGTTCGTCGAGATCCCGCCCCACGGTCTGGTCGCCCGCCCGGGCGGTCTCGTCGCGGAGGGCCCGCTGCGTCTCGGCGAGGCGTTCGATCGCGCGGCGAACGACCCAGTCGTCCTGACCCCGATCGAGGCGGTCGATCAGGTCCGCCAACTCGTCGCGGACGCGCTGCTGCGACTCGGACGGATCGCTCTGCGGCTCCCCGCTCGCCTGCTCGGCGGCTTGTCCCGCCGCGCGGTCCGCCTGCTCCGCGGCGGACTCGGCGAGCCGTTCGGAGGTCTGCACAAGAGCACGCGCCGTTTCGTCGTCGAGACGGTTCTCGTCGATCCGTTCTCTTATTCCGCGGAGCGCGTCTGACTGGATGCGAAGACGGCGCGCGACCTCGGCCTGCCGGCGGGCGAGGCTGTCGGCGGTCGCCTCTGTCGATTCGGGGTCGTCCTTGAGGACCGCGCCGTCGCGCATGATTTCACCCTGGCGTTCGTCGAGCGTGATCGCGGTGCGGCGGATCCCTTCGAGCTCGTCTTGGATCAACTCGATGAACCGGCTCTCTTCGATCACGCGGAGACGGCGCGGCGTCGATCGCACGGGCTCATGCATCGCGTCGTCGAGCTCGAACGTGTCGGCGGCGAGCGCGGTGAGCCAGATCTCGTCCCCGGGTCGTGCGCCCGTTGTCTCGATCGAAAGATCGGCGCTGAGCACCGCGTTCCGGCGTGAATGTGCGGGCAGGCCCGATGGGTCCCAGCCGATCAGTGTGACCGGATCGCCGGAAGGCTTCGGTTCCGCGGACAGCGACTCGGCGTCCGGCTGAGCGAGGCGGTACTCGACATGGAAGGAACGCAGCGCGAGATCGTCTTCCCCGCGGGCGTTCACCGCGACGACTGCGCTCGGGAGCACGGCCCGCGCCCCCCCGGGCTCCATGATCGTGGCGGTGGGGGGGCGGTCGGCGACAACCGAGAGACGCGCACGGAACGGCTCGCGCGTCGCGAAGCCGTCGCCGCCGCGAGCGATCAGTTCCAGCCCTTCGGTCGCACGGGGCGCGATCTTCAACTCAACCGTTCTGCCATCCACAAGGACGTTGGTCTCCTCGGGCATCGCGGCTGGTTCGGGCGAGACCGGTTTGGAGTAGGTCAGCCGCAGCGTCACATCCGAACCCGAGAGCACGGGTCCAACCACAGCGTCGGCGGTCCCGACGGCCCGCTCGCCGCTGACCCAGTTCGCGCGCGCATCGTCGCCCGACTCACCATCCGGTCCGACCGCATCGCGGGCGTACGCCGGCAGGTTGATCTTGACGGCGGCACCGACGAGCACCGGGGGATCAACGATGCGGATCCGCCGCGTCGCGGTCGTGTCGTCCTCGGACCGGATCGTGTATTCCACGAACCGCTCGCCGGTCGATCCTTCGAGTGGGTTTGGCGTCGGTGTGCCGTCCTTCATCCGCCAGCGTGCCGGGTCGATCAGGCGTTCATACAGCTCGTTTGTAGACACCCGTCCGTCAGCGGACGCTGACGCGGAAGGTTGGGGAACGAGAATCGATTCGACTACCGATCCGTCCTGCACTCGCGGACCGACGATGCGGTACGTCGCGGTGACGCGTGATTCGCCCTCGGGTCGGTTCGATTTCAGCAGGGTCGCGCGGAGCGGGAGGGGCGCGTCCGACGGGTGAACCGCGTCGGGCGTCGCGTCCGCGATCGTCGTGAGGCGAGGCCATTCGGCGTCGCTCCACGGCATGTAGAGCCGGGTGAGACCGATCGTGGAGAGCGAGGGTGCCGCGTTGATGATCGCCGCGGCGCCGATCGCGAGCCCGATGAGCGAAAGCGTTGCCAAGGTCGCAGGGCGCCATCGCATCATGCCCCATGGCACGCGTGGGAAGAGCCCGGCGATCTCGATCGATGCCAATCGTGCGAGCGCACGGGTGAGCGCGTCGTCGCGCGCCGTCACGCGGAGCCCCACGCCGGCCGAGAGTGTCGAACGGGCGGCGTCCCCGCGCTCGGCGAGCCACCGCTCGACACGCGCCGCGATGTCGGTCAGAGGCGGTCGGTACCGAGCGATCGGGCGCAGCAGCCGCGCGTACCCGACGATGCCCGCGACGAGCAAGCCTGCGAGCAGGACGCACCGCGCGGGCATCGGGAAGCGCAGCACGTAGTCGAGCAGCACCAGCGCCGCGGTGCAGAGAAGACCTATCGCGAAGAACCGCGACGCAGCGTTGACCGCCAGCAGCGTGCGGCCGACCCGTCGGACGACGCGGAGACGCCGGCGAACACGCTTGAGTGGGTCCTCGGTTCCCACCGCACGGTCGGCGGGCGAGATCGGGTGTGGCGATCGGGTGGTCATGCGAGCCTCGACCTCCTCCTGATGATCCACTCCGCCGACGCGACGACGAGCAGCAACGCGAGCGGGGCGGGGTGGTCCCACAGCGTCCGGGTCTCGGGCGGGAGCGGCGCGATCACCCGACGGTTCGGGAGAACCGCCGGCAACCTGTCGAACGCGTCGGCGGCGAGCATTCTTCCGCCCGTATCGGCCGCGAGCGACGCGAGCAACCCGTGATCGGTCTGCGGCGATCGGAGCTCGTCGTCGAGCGATACGACATCGATGCGACGCGTCAGCCCCTCGGGGAGCAGCGAATCGCCCGAGAGCCGGACGGTCACCGGACCGGTCCGCACGGGCGTGAACGCGCCGCGGTACCGCGCGACGCCCGCCCCGGAAGTCTCTCGGATGAGGGTGATCGCGGTCGGCTCATCGCGCGAGGGCGGGAGCGGGCTCGCCTCGGCCCGGAGTTCGTCCGGCAGCACCTCGGCGGACGCACGGTCGGTCACCGTCAGCTCGACGACAACCTGTTGCCCGACGGGGACGAGCGCCGACGAGACATCGAGCCGCGCCCCCGACCCGAGCGAGGCGAGACGAGGCCGCGCGAGATGCCGGATGAGCGGGAGCCAGAATCGTTCGGTTGCTGATTCGCCGCGCCCGTAGCGCCAGCGCCAGATCTCGTCGGTCGCGACGAGCGCGGACCGTCCCGAGCCGTACCGCATCCCGAGCACGAGCGGGCTACCACCCGCCGACGCATCCGGAGCCGCGACCGCGAACAGTTCGGCGGACGGCTTGATGAGGTCAGGGGAAATCTGCAACGCCCAGCGCAGGCGCGACCATCCCGCGTCGGCGCGTGTCACGCCTTCTGCTTCGGTGAGCTCGCGGAAGAGGCCAAGCCGGTCCGAGGCCGGCGTTGTCGAAAAGACGACGGGCTCGCCCCAGATGGGCAGCACCGACGCCGACGAGCCGATCCGGACCGGCAGGAGATCGCTCGCGGGGGAGTCGCCCCATGCGTGTGGGTTTGCCGAGGGGCCCGCGAGCCAGAGCAGCCCGGTGCTCCGCTCGCCGACCTGCGTCCGGATGGCGCGGGCCGCCCGCTCGCCGATGAGTTCGGGGCGGAGGTCCCCGAGAATGACCAGATCGAACGCATCCCATCCGTCCTCGTCGGACGGGAGCGTTGCGAGAACCGTGTTGCCTTCCTGCTGGAATCGGCGATCAGCCGCCAGGAGGAGGCACGACGCATCGATCGATTCCTCGCGGATCAGCATCGTCTTGAGGTACCGCTGTTCCCAGCGGGGCGACCCGTCGACGTAGAGCACGCGGATCGGATCATCGACGAAACGGATCGAGAGCGACGTCTCGTTGTTGGTAGATGAGAGATCCGGGCCGTCGGGCACCACGCGAACCGTCCAGTTCGCTTCGCCGGCTCGATCGAGCTTGACGGGCAGTGTCGCCTCGCCCCGCGCGAAGTCCTCCGCCGAGAGCGGGGCGCTCTCGAGCACACGTCCGGTCGCCGTCTCGACAACCTCGACGAGGCCTCCCGGATTCTCGCCCGCGCCCTCTCCCGATTCGTCCCCCGATGTCCCTATGCCCAGCGAGACGACAACCGGGACCGTGTCGTTCACGTACGCGACCGCGGGCGCCTCGGCGCCTTCCAGCGCGATATCCGGCGCACGATCGGGCGAGCCGAGCGGGACGGCGATCACCGGAACCCCCGCCTGGCTCAGCGCCGCCCGCGTCCCGCGCGAGACGGGCTCGGTCGCCCGCCCATCGCTGAACAGCACAATGGCCGACAGCGGCTGGCCCGCGTTCTCTGCGATCAGCGCGTCGAGCGCCGGTCCGAGTCGCGTTGCCGACCCCGCGGGATCCGCGATCGTGGGGACCTCTTCTGATTCTGAACCCATCGGCGAGACGGAGTCGCCGAAACCGTACCAGCGGGTGTCCTTGCTCACCGCGACAGCGCGCAGCGTCTCGTCGTGGGTGGACAGCAGGCCGCGGAGTTGATCGTCGCGCGTCGGCCCGGCACCGTCCGTCACCGTCATCGACTCGGAACGATCGACGAGGTACAGCACGCGATCCTCGCTCACGCGGGTCCTCGGCTTCTCCAGCCGGGGCCCGAACGCGAGGAACGCGAGCGCGACGAGCAACGCGGCGCGGCAGAACCCCGCCGACCATCTCGCGATCGGCCGCATCGCGCCGCGCGTGTACACGGCCCCCGCGAGCGCAACCGCGGCGGCGATTACCGCGAGCCAGATCCAGAGGGGTGGGGCAAACGCGAAGCCGAACGCCGCGCCATCGGTCCCGAACCCGAACTCATCGAAGCCATACAGACGATTGAGAAGGCCGTTCATGCTGCGGCCCCTCTCTGCGTTTCGTTCGTTTTCTTGCTCGGCCTGCGTTCAAAACCGGCACGGGTTGCTCGGGTCGCATCGGACCCGGTGCCCATCCCGGTGTTCGGCTGTCGGCGTGTCGCGCTCGCCGCGATCAACGACTCGATAACCGCAAGAAACACCGCAAGTGCGAACGCCCAGCGCGCAAGCTCCGTGCTCTCGAAACGGGCCTCGCTGGCCTTCGATGCCTCGTCGCCGAGCCAGCGGATGCCGCCCTCGCGGATGCCAACGAGCGACGCCTCGACTCGTGCTTGTGAACCGATGGCGGTGTCTCCCGCGTCGGTGTTCGCGTTTACCGCGACCAGGCCCATCGGGTCTCCCGCGTTGCTGCTCAGGTCATACACACCAGCCCGGGGAAGCCCCGCGGTCCAGTTCTCCCGATCCACACGCAGGTTCGATTCCTGGGACGCGAGACCCGATGCCTTGGGCGGGAGCGCAACGGGTTCGCCCGCGGCGACGGTGACGCCGACACCCCGCGACGGGCTCTGCCTCGCGACCTCCTGCATCAACGCAGGGAAGATCGGGCGGGCGGCGAGATCGCTCCACGTGGGCGAGATCGCCGATGTCATGACCCAGATGCCCGGCGCGGGACGCACAAGGACGGGCGCTCCCGACTCGGCCGCGAGCACGACGCGTGTCGCGTCCGCGTTCATCGGCAGTGTCTGAGAAATCCGGACGGCCCCCGCGAGATCCGCCAGTTCCGCGCCGAGCAGGCCCAGCGCGCCCGCCGCATCACCGATCACCAAGGGCTCAGGCCGCTCGAGCGGCACGCCCTCGCGGGCGAGCCCTTCGAGTTCGGGCATCCGAGCGATCGCGGTATCCACCCAAGCCTGCGCACCCTCAAGCGCGGGTGTGAACACGAGCAGCGAGCCCCCCGCGTCCACGAAATCGCGCAGCGCCGACCACGCCGACCCGGGCAGCAGATCCGGGCGAGCGAGCACCACCAGATCGAGCCCGATCAGAGACGCCGCATCGAGCCCGCTGTGCGCGATCTCGCGGACCCGCACCGGGCTCGTCTCATCCGGCCGGAGCGCGGCGCTGATCCACGCTTCCGAGGGGATGCCCGCCCCGTCGTCGCGGATGCCGCGGGAACGGACGAGGCCCGCCTCGACGCCGCGTGCGACACGGATCGCGGTCCGCTGAACACTGTCCCGGGCGATCGAGTCGATCCGGGGGGAAGCCCTGAGCGAAAACAACGCGAACCCCGCGTTGTGGGCGCCCTCGTCCACTTGTGCCGGAACCGGGATCGCGATCGCGACCGTCGACTCTCTCGCACCGGCAGGGATGACAAAGCGGACAGGGTCCGACACCGTCGGAGACCCGTTCCCCGATCGGATCTCGCAGATCAACTCTCCGCTCACATCGTCGCTCGCCGGGCCCGTGCGGTCGATTCGAACAATTGCCTGCCGGACCGCGGGCGTGTCGTCGAGGAGCAACACGCCGCGCGGAATCGTGACGTCTCGGATGCGAAGGTTCTGCGATTCAGTCTCGACCGGCGCCGCGAGTGTCAACGCAAAGTCAGAGACTCCCGAGCCGGCTTCGAGTTCGGCATTCGAAGATTCTCCCGGCGCGGCGTCACCGCCACCAAGACCGGGCCGAGGCCCTGCGGTCGTCCCCAGCGATCCAACCCGCCAACCGCTGAGCACCAGCACCGTCGCATCGATGCTCAGGTTTCCGGTGTCTCCGTTCCCATCGCGGACAGCCGCGTCAGCGAGCGCGAACGCGCGTGTCAGATCCGGGGGCGAGTCCGCCGGCTCGATGCCCTCGATCGCGACGCGAGCCGCGTCCAGATCTCCCGTCGGCGTGCCGATGACCGCTCGTGCCGGTGCCGCCGATGAGATCACCGCGACACGGTCACCCATCGCGCCCCGGAGCCGATCGATCTCTTCGAGCGCGAGCCGTTTCGAGCGGTCCAGTTCGACCGAGCCGTCTTCGTTGCTGGTCTGTGATGCGAGGCCGTTGTCGAGGATGATGACCACGGTCCGCTCTCGCTCGCGGGCCGGTGATCCGAGCAGCGGGTGCGCGACGGCGATCGCGATCATCGCGACAAGCAGGCACCGAGCGACGAGCAGCAGGATCTGTTCGAGCCGGCGTCGCCTGCGTTGCTGCTTGTGCGCCTGCACCACGAAACGCATCGCCGCCCAGCGGATCGGGGTGTACCGGCGACGCAGCAGCAGGTGGATCAGGATCGGCAGAGCGATCGCCGCAAGGCCGGCCGCGAGCAGAGTTGGGTGGAGGACACTCATCCGTGAATGCTCATCCGATACGCGAACGTCTCATGAGGGATTGCCGGCGTGCGATGAAGGCCGCGAGGGGTGGGCCCAACCAGTCGTGCGTGCTCACCACCGAATGGTCAAAGCCGAACGCGGTCGCCTCCTTGCGGATCGCCGCGATGTGATCGTCGAACGCTCTGACATAGGCCTCGCGGATGTCGTCGGGATCCGCCCGGACCGATTCCTCGCCCTCGAGACCCTCGAAGATCGCGAGGTCGTCGATCGCGAGCGTCCGCTCGGCCTGATCGACCATCTGGAACAGGATCAGGTCGTGCCCGCGATGCTTGATCCGCGCGAGCGACTCTCGAACCACCGCCGGGTCGGTCAGCAGGTCGCTGATGAGCACGATCAGGCAGCGGTGGTTCAGCTGCCCGAGCACCTGGTCGACCACGCGGGACAGATCCGTCGGCGCATCGACCGGGTGCATCGCCAGCGTTTCAACAATCTTCCTCCAGGTCCCGCGCTGGCTCGAACGGTCGATGATCGCGAGCAGCTCGGGGCCGAACACGCCCAGCCCGACGCGGTCGTTCTGCTGGAGCGTGATATAGCTGATCGCCGCGGCGAGCGCCGTGGCGTGGTCGAACTTGGTCCATTCCCTCCGCCCGTCGAGCGACCGGTCGATGCCCACGCCGCTCGCTTCCTTGAATGCCCGGGTGCCGAAGTTCATCGAGCCCGACGCATCGACGAGACAGACCAGGTCGAGGTTGGTCTCCTGCTGGTACTGCTTGAGGTGCAGTTTGTCGGTCCGCCCGTACACCTTCCAGTCGAGATGTCGGAGGTCATCGCCGGGCGAGTAGGGCCTGTGCTGGGCGAACTCCACGCTGAAACCGTGGTAGGGCGAGCGGTGCCTGCCGCTCATCACGCCCTCGACGATCATCTTGGCGCGGAGCTCGAACGACCGCAGCTTGGCGAGCGTCTGGGGATGCAGGTAGAGCGAAGCGTCCGGGCCGCGGGCCTTCCGCCCACCGGCGACCCCGCCCCCCGGGCCACTCGCAGGGCTCGTCGGCGTGGATCTTGGATCGGAATCGGTACGCTCGGGCATCAGGGCACTGTACCGCCCCGCCCCACGCGGGGTTCAAAATCGGTCTCCGAACCCGGATCAGGCCCCGGACACGGATCG
The DNA here is from genome assembly GCA_002337215.1 of Phycisphaerales bacterium UBA1926. Taxonomy (GTDB): domain Bacteria; phylum Planctomycetota; class Phycisphaerae; order Phycisphaerales; family UBA1924; genus UBA1926. The sequence goes on from DDFO01000060.1 coordinate 45,732, forward strand.
GGACACGCGATCAGGGATCGCTCGGGACGACGGCGCCCGCCGGCACCGCCGATTCCTCCTCCGCGTTCAGTAATTCCATGGTGTCGAGTACGGTCTGCCGAGTCGACATCTCGGTGCTCGAGCGGTCACGCGGGTCGTATCGCACGATGTCGGCCAGGAAGGAGGCCTCCAGCCGATAGTCCAAGACACGTCCACGATCGATGTCGAACGACCAGGATCCCTCAAGGGTCTCCTTGTCGAGGCTGACATTGAACACCTGATCCGCGAGTCCCCCGGGGTCGGGCCAGCGGAGGGTGCCCGCGATGGTGAACCGGGCAATCCGGTGACCCTCGTCGTCGATGTCCACCGACTCGAGCGTGTGTGTTTCAACTGACTCGAGCGTGCGTACGTGCGCGAGCGAGAACGGCCTTGATACCTCGTACGAATCCCCGACCGACATCGTCTCTTTGGGCAGGAACCTGTATGTCCCCGCCGACGAAGTCAACAGGGCATCCTCGGTGTAGACCATCTGGAGCTGCTCGTAGGTGTCGTCGCGGGCCAGCCCCCACATCGTCAAGTTCTTCTCGATTCCTCTCAGATAGGTGTCGAGCTCGCCGACCGCGCGGAGCGTTCCGTCGGGGTCCATGACGAGAACCAGCGAAGTGTCGAGCGAACTCGCGACCGACCCGATGATCGGATTGCGGGTCCTCGTCCAGTGGTGCTCCTTCGTCGAGTCGTACCGAAGGGGCTCGTTCAGCGAATCGTCCTGCTCGTAGCGGATCGATTCCCATGTGAGCCGAATCCGCGCGGGTGCCTCGCCCGACTCGGAAACCAGTTCATGACGCACCGTGCGCCCGAGTGTCTGTTTTGTCACCGGGTCCTTGCCCGGCACGGGGATCGCGTCTTCGGTTGTGCGCACGAGGCGGTAGCGAACCGGTTCGTTGTTCCAACCCCACGCGATCAGTTCGCGATTCTCTGGGACGACGGCTTGAGCGCCCTCCGCACCGGAGGGTTCGGCCTGGGCTGCACAGAGCGGCGAGCCCAGCGACAGTACGAGCACGGCCCATGCCCTTGCCCACGCCCCAGTCCATGCCTCGGCACAGGTCCCGGACCTGAGCCCACCCCGGAATCGACCAAGGCCTGACCGACGGGAGTGAATCAATCGCTGCATCACGTTCTCTCCGGTGTTCGCAATCTCGTGCGTCGGCTCGCCCACCCATCCGCAGGCTTTGTTGCCAGATCTTCTCCGATGCAACGATAGGAGGAGCGGAGCGGACCGATTCGCCGATACCCTCCGCACATGAGCAACACGCCCAGCGAAATCCGTGGTTCCAAGCCCTCGACAGACGCCCAGACCAGCACCGCGGCCGGCAAGCCCGCCGGCGCAGACGCCGCGGGCCGAGAGACAGCCCCGATGCACGCCCGCGACCGCGTCCCGCTGTCCGGTATCCGCCGGATCGGCGTCCTGACCGGCGGGGGCGATTGCCCCGGTCTCAACGCCGTCATCCGGGCCGTGACCAAAGATGCGCTCTTCCACGGGATGGAAGTCATTGGTATCGAGGACGGCTTCGCGGGCCTCATCGAAGATCGCGTCCATCCCCTCGACCGGCGCAGCGTCGGCAACATCCTCACGCGGGGCGGGACGATCCTGGGTTCGTCCAACAAGGCGAACCCCCAGAAGTTCGCCGTCGGGACCGACGACGACGGCAAGCCGATCTATCGCGACATGACCGACGTCTGCATGACCACCATGGAGACGCACGGCATCGAGGCCCTCGTCGTCATCGGGGGCGACGGCACCATGTCCGCGGCCGCCCCGTTCGCCGAACGAGGCATCAACTGCATCGGCGTCCCCAAGACCATCGACAACGACCTCGTTGGCACCGATGTGACCTTCGGCTTCTCGACCGCGGTCGCCAACGCGACCGACGCGCTCGACAAGGTCCACACGACCGCCGCGAGCCATCACCGAGCGATCGTTGTCGAGGTCATGGGCCGAAACGCGGGCTGGCTCGCCCTGCACTCGGGCATCGCCTCGGGCTCGGATGTCATCCTGCTCCCCGAGATCGAGTTCGATATCGAGGACGTCTGCCACTGCGTCGAGACCCGCGCCCAACGCAAGCACGGCTTTACGATCATCTGCTGCTCCGAAGGAGCACGCCCCAAGGGGGGCGAGCAGATCGTCGAGCGCGTCATCGAGACCAGCCCCGATCCCATCAGGCTCGGCGGTGTCGGCAAGTACGTCGCCGAACTGGTCGAGGAGAAGACGGGTATTGAATCCCGCAGCGTGGTCCTCGGGCATGTGCAGCGGGGTGGTGTCCCCGTCGCCGCCGACCGCGTGCTCGCGACGCAGTTCGGCCACGCCGCGATGAAACTCCTCCGGCGTGGAATCAGGAACCGACTCGTCGTCATGCAGAACGGCATGCTCGATCACGTCGAGATCACGTCCGCGGCCGACAAGCAACGGCTCGTCGAGCCCGACACCGACCCGCTCGTCGAGGCCGCCCGCGCCGTCTACACCTGCTTCGGCGACTGGAAGACCAAGATCGTCTGATTCGTGCGTACGGCTCGCCCTGACAGACCCCGGTGGGTTTTCCCATAGAGCCAGCGGAAAGGGGAATTTGAATGGACTACAAGAGTTCCGGCGCGTCCTACGGCTTCTGGTGCCTCTGCCTTCTCGGCTTCTGCGGTATCCACCGTTTCTACATGGGCAAGTGGGTCACCGGGCTGATCTGGTTTCTGACCGTCGGCCTCTTCGGCATCGGCCAGTTCATCGATCTGTTCCTGATCCCGGGGATGGTTGATCGCGAGAACGCCCGCCGGCGGCAAGTGCTCCGCCGCGAGGGGCACCTCTAAAGCTATCTCTTGATCGCTGGTTCAGCGGGCGAAGAGCCGGCGGAACCAGTCTGCGAAGCCGTTCTCGGTCATCCGGCTGAGTTCGCCCGCGTCGAGGAACACGCCGCCGCACGTTTCGCACGCGTCGCACTCCACGTTCGGCTTCCTCGGGTCACGCTTCGCAATCAGCGGCGCACCGTCCCGCGGGCACACAGGATCCCGGTCGTCGGGCTCGATCGCTCCATCGGCGCGGTCCAGCATCCGGGCCGCGTCCCGCGCGTCCCGGTCCGACGCAACCAGCGATTCGAGCTCGCCCGCGTCGAGCCAGATCCCCCCGCAGATCCCGCAGCGGTCCACCTCGATCCCAGCAACCATGAATCGACGCATCGGCCGGTCGTGCCGGGGACAGGTCACCGCCGGGTCCTCCCGGCTTGTCTCCACGGGCTTCGGGCTCATCGCGAGGATCCGTTGCAATCGCCGGCTCGTCCGCCCTGGGAGCCGAGGCAAGCCTGTGTCACGCGTGAAAGGATGCAGGATCGACATGATCGTGAGATCGGCACGCGATGCCGCCGTGCTCCCAAGTCAGCCAAAATCCCTGTTATCCGGACAATGTGCATCGACGACCCCGCCTCCGAAAGCCCGTTCACCGGAAGAACGAACGCACCCGCTCGACAAACGAGTAATCGATCATGTCCACCAGTTCACCGGGGTCGAAGTAGCACCCCCCCGAGACAGGGCACATCTCGAACTCGATGTGCGGCTGGTGCGGATCACGGACCACGACCATCATTTCCGTGCCGTTCTGCGGGCTGACAAGCTCACCCCGCGTGTGAGTCTTCGCCTTCCCTTTGGGCTTGCGATCGATCTGCTTGAGCAGCGCCCGTCCTTTCTTCGACAGGGCCCCGAGCCGGGAGAGCTCCCCGCGGTCGAGCCAGATCGCCCCGGTTTCGGGGCATCGGTCGATGACCACATCGTCGATCGCGAACTTCTCCATCGCGACCCCATTGATCGGGTTGACCATCTGGGGGTCGTCGTCGGAGGGCTCGACAAACCGGACTTCGTTCTTCCACTTCTCCATCTGCGGCAGAATAACGAGTCGCTCGCTCCGCGTCGGACGCGAAAAGTCGGGCAGGTCCGCCGCGCTCACTATCATGCCCGATGCACACCGACTCTCACGGCTGGTTCGACGCCCACCTTGATCTCGCATTCCTCGCGGAAACCGGACGGGACATGCACGCGGGCACCGATGACTGCCGGGGTCGGTACCAGCCGGCGGCGGTGACACTCCCGTCGCTCGCAGAGGGCGGTGTAGGCCGCGTGCTCGCCACGGTCTTCACCGAAGCGGTCGAGGATCCCTCCAGCCTCGACGCCGAAACCGGCGCGTTCGCCTACCCGCTCGGCAACCGCGACGCGGCCTACGTCTGCGGCATGCGCCAGCTCAAGCTCTACCACGCCTGGCACGACGCGGGCCTCATCACGCTCCCCAACCGAGCCCCCGCGAGCGAGCCCGCGACGCCGCCCGCGCTCCGCGTCGGCGTGCTCATCGAAAACGCCGATCCGATCACCGATCCCGATGAGCTCGATCTCTGGGTCGATGGGGGCGTTGTCGCCGTCGGCCTCGCGTGGGTCACGCGTGGTCATTACGCCTGCGGCAACGGCGTGGCGTCCGAAGGAAAGAACACCGGTCTCACCGACGCGGGCCGGGCGCTTGTCGCCCGCATGGACGAGCTCGGCGTCATCCACGACGCGAGCCATCTCAACGACCGATCGCTCGCGGACCTCTTCGACGCGACCGACACGCGAATCATCGCTTCTCACTCCAACTGCCGGGCACTGCTGGGCGATCGGCAGCGCCACCTGACCGACGACGCGATCCGCGAGATCGTCCGCCGGGACGGCGTCATCGGGCTCAATCTCTGCAGCGCATTCCTGGACGATTCGTGCTGGGAGACCGGCCGGGCCACCATCGACGACGGCGTCCGCCACATCGAGCACGTCTGCGAGATCGCGGGCGACCGGCGCCACGTCGGCATGGGCTCCGACATGGACGGCGGGTTCGCCTCCGACCGATTACCCGAGGGGATCGATCGCCCCGCGGATATGGAACGAATCGCCGAGTCGCTCAATGGCCGCGGATGGTCCGACGATGACATCGCCGGTTTCCGAACCGGCAATTGGCGACGCGTTTTCGATCTTTGACAACGCCCGCCGAGAACGGTGTTGCTCAGCAAACGCGACCGCACGCGCCACGCCGATCGCGTTTACTTTGCCGGGTTGCAGATCCCGCACCAGGCAAACGCTGTGACACCGCGCCGCTCACCCTCGACGGACGCCTGGGGTGCCGGCACGCTCGCGATCGGCGTGAGGAACCGATCCCGGAACCGCGCCTCAAATTGCCCGACCTTGTTCGTCCCCGTGATCCCCGCGTACTCCGTCGAGAGCAGACCGTCGATCTGCTCGATCCGGGACTCCGGGTGCGGGTGCGTCGACAGGAACTCCGGCTTACGCCCGCCCGAGGACGCCTCCGCCAGAATCTCCATCACCTGACGCTGGCCGACCGGGTCGTATCCTGCGCGGGTCATGTACCGCATCCCGAGCATGTCGGCCTCGAGTTCCTGGCCCCGGCCGAAACTCAGCAGATAACCCTGCCCACCGTACCCGACGACGACATCAGTGAGCTGCTGGAGCGCCGCCGAATCACCCAGCCCCGCGGCCGCCGACGCGACCGACGCCAGCAGGCTCGTCCCCATCGAAGTCTGTATCCGCTCGGGGACGTGCTCGGCCGTCACATGCCCGATCTCGTGCCCGAGCACACCCGCGAGCTGCGCCTCGCTGGTCATTTTCTCCGCCAGCCCCCGGCTCATGAACACCTTCCCGCCGGGCAGCGCAAACGCATTGATCACCGGCGAATCCAGCAGCGTGAACTCCCAGGGCAGCGAAGGGTTCTCGCCCTCCGTGAACGGCACCATGTTGAAGCCCACCTCAGACACGTACGCGTTGATCTGCGGGGAGGGCACCGAGCCCCCGTACTCCTGGGTCAACTGCGGCATCGCCTCCTCGCCCAGCGCGATCTGCTGGCCCCGGCTCAGGTACCCGATCGCGAGCCGAGACTCGCCCGTCGCCTCGTTTACCGTGCATCCCCCCAGCAGCGGACCTACGAATGCACACAAGGCGCACGCCAGCATCGGCATCAGTCGGCGGGTCATCGTGGATGAACAATGCTGCGTCATGGCTGATCTCCTGCCGGCGAATGCCGGTGGGCAAAGGCTTGGTACTGTTTTCTCGCCCGGGTCCGTAAAAAAGGATAGCCGGGCGTCCCGGGGCCAGGAATCGCCCCCAAACCGGACGAATCGGGGCACACAGCGATGAACGCAACATCCGACGATCGGACACGCCCGACGACAGCAAACCCCGAAGGCACGGTGTGGATGTCCGAC
>DDFO01000060.1:52031-59015 GCA_002337215.1 Phycisphaerales bacterium UBA1926
CGGTGTGGATGTCCGACGCCCTGAGCGATCCGCACGCCGATACAGAGAAGGCCGACAAGGTCAGGTCGATGTTCGCCGCGATCGCCCGTTCCTACGACCTCAACAACCGTGTCCACTCCGTCTGGCAGGACCAGGCCTGGCGCCGCCACGCCGTGAAGACCGCCCGGGTTCAACCGGGGGACGTCGTCGCCGACATCGCCTGCGGCACGGGCGATCTCAGCGAGGCGTTCGCCCGCCGCAGCCCAGCGAAAGAGGTCATCGGCATCGACTTCACAGCCGAGATGCTCGACATCGCCCGCTACAAGCGCGATCAGAAGCAGGACCGAAAGCAGGCCGTCTTCAACGGCACGCCCATCCGCTACGAGCAGGGCGACGCCCAGAACCTTCAACTCGCCGACGCGAGCGTGGATGTTCTCTCGATCGCGTTCGGCATCCGCAATGTCCAGGAACCCACGCGAGCAATCGCCGAGTTCGCCCGCGTGCTCAAACCGGGCGGCCGGCTCGTCATCCTCGAATTCGACACCCCGCGATTCCCCCCGGTCCGCTGGTTCAACAGTTGGTACGCCGGCTGGCTCATGCCGAGGACGGCCACGCTGATCAGCGGTGATAAGTCCGGCGCGTACCGCTATCTCCCCAAATCCGTGGAGTCGTTCATGAGCCGCGAAGAGATGATCGCCGCCATGACGAACGCCGGATTTGGTTCCGTCCGCACCAAACCGCTCAGCCTCGGCATCTGCGTCTGCTACTCAGCGGTCCGAGAATGATCGAGCCGGCCCGCGTTGACTATCGGACCACGCCCAAATAACACCGCTGGCGTCCGAGAACAGCACAGATCAGGGGCTTATCGGGATCTGGCTGCGCTATCGGTCTCCGTTCGTGCGCACAACTCCGCAACATTCACGGGTGACCCCGTGTGGACTCGATACCCAGTGCTCCCGACGAGAAGGTGCCGCACAGTGCGACGCCCGATCGGTCCGGGGGCCCGGCCGGGGAGGCCGGGAGAAGACACAACCGAAGACAAGGAGGTCGCTCACGGGGACCGGAGCGATCGGGGATGTCGATCCATGAACGCAGAAACACTCACGCTCCGTCTGTTCGAGGCGCTCATCGACGGTGACCGCCGCACCGCTCGCTCGATCCTCGGTGACCAGTTCGACAGCAACGTCGATCCCGAGACGATCTACGTCGACCTGCTCTGGCCGACCCACGAGATGATCGAACGCCTGTTCCGCAGCGATCAGATGTCGGTCATGGCCCACAACATGGCGACCCGTCTGCTCCGCGTGCTCGTTGACCAGGCCGCGGGGATGCTGATCTCCGATTCGAGCCTCCCGCGTCGCCGCGTCCTCGCGATGTGCGGTGCGAACGAGCAGAGTGAACTTGGCGCCCAGATGGCGGTCGATCTCCTCGAAGCCAACGGCATGGAGGTCTGCTTCGCCGGGGGCGGCGTCGCCAACGACGAGGTGCTCGCACGGGTCAACGAGACCAAGCCCGACGTGCTCGTCTGGTTTAGCAGTGTCCCGACCGACCTGCCCGACATCCGCGCCGCGATCGACCACCTGCACGAGATCGACGCATGCCCCAACATCCAGATCGCAGTGGGGGGCGGCGTCTTCTCGCGGGCCGAAGGCCTCGCCGAGGAGATCGGTGCCGATCTCTGGGCCGACCACCCGCTCGAGATGGCCGAGACGCTCATCCACGACGCGGCCCACCGCGCGCCGGCGGACCAGCGGACTGTGGGCCGCACCAAGCGGTACCGCAACGCCGCCTGATCGGGTTCCGAAACCAGTCCACGCAGACTTGCACACAGGCCCGCGGCGATCCCACGCCGCGGGCCTTTTTCGTGCGTCAAGGCGTTCGTTATAGGACGTTGTCGCCGATTTGGAGGTTTCCCGCAACTCTGCTCCACCCCCCCGGGTATATTCGGGAGAACGCGGGCCGCTCAACGGTTGGTTTGCGTTCTGACCACGCCCGGTTTCGCCAGCGGCGATCAAGCGTGCGCCGCTCGTGGGCTGAGCGACCAGAAAGGCCGGCGATGGACCGGAAGATCGAACGCAACCTGATCGAGCGGACCATCGAGGGCGATCGCGCCGCCGCGGGTGATCTCATCCGTGGGCATCAGGCATCGGTCTACGCGTACCTGCTCCGCATGTCGGGCAAGCCGCACTTGGCCGAAGACATCGCTCAGGAAGCCTTCGTCCGCGTCCTCAAGAACATCCACCGCTTCGACTTCCGGTACCGCTTCAGCACCTGGCTCTTCACGATCGCCCGCCGTCTCTATCTCAACGCCGTCCAGAAGCACCGCCCAACATACGACTCCGAGTTTGTTTCCACAGCCCCCGGCTCCCCCGGATTCCCCTCCGACCCGGTCGGCGTGAGCGAAGCGCGTGACGCGCGTCGCAGCATCATCCAGAGCGCTCTGCTCGCACTCAGCACCGACCAACGAGAAATCATCGTCCTGTTCCACCAACTCGACTGGCCGATCGCCCTGATCGCCCAGCACCTCGACATGCCCGAGGGCACCGTCAAAAGTCATCTGCACCGAGGACGGCAACGCCTGCGGAAGGCCATCACCGATACCGCCGGCGCGACCGACAAACTGGACCTCGCCTCCATCGGGGCCCTCGTCCCTGTCGACGCCCAGTCGGCTGAAAATCAGAGCGCCACGCGCGGGGAGGGCGTGTGACGAACCGACCCGGCAAGCACCCCCGCATCACCCGTGAAGAGCTCGACCGTTTGTTCGATCGCGAGATGGACCAGGCGTCGCGGCGCGATCTCGTGGGAAGGCTCGGGCGCGATCAGGATGCCGTTGACGAGGTCAACGACGTGCGAGGCATCGTCCACTCGATGCGGCTGCGCCCCGACGAAACCCCCGACATGACCGCCTCGGTGCTCGCCCGGCTTGATGGCGAGCGCGGGTTCGTGCCCGCCCGGGTCCGCCGCCGGATCAAGGCGGGCCGTCTCGCCGCGGCCGCGTGCCTGCTGCTCGGGCTTCTCGGTGTCGCGATCGGTCAACGCGTCGCACCCGACCGTTTCCGGCTCCAAGCCGAGCCCACCCCCGTCGCGGATCTCACCGATGCGGTCCGCCAAGACTCGGCAGAGACGGGTCAGCGCCTCGCCGACACCGTCCGCGAACTCGCCTCCGCGCACGCCGGCACCCGCCTCTCCGCCCGCCAGGACACAGAAACGACCGACCCGACCGGCACCGCCGACATTTCGAAGAACGGCCAGTTCAATCCTGTTCTCGCCTCGGTCGGTGCCGACGACAACCCGGGCCTCGCGGTCCCCGTCGCGAAGCGTTACCTCACGCTGACAGTTTCCACCGACGCCGAGATCCTCGCGTTCAACGCCGATACATCGTCCTTCGTTGTCCCCGAGTCGCTCGCCCGCGCCCCGGGTGCCGAACGGTTCGCGTTCATGATGACCTCCAATCCGTCGGCCCCGCCCCGCGTCGATCTCGGTCTCTCGCTCGCATTCGCGAGCACCGCGGAAACCCATGCGGGTCTCTTCCCGGGCCTCCATTCCTCGTTCGCGCCCGCCGCAACGGCGAACACGATCCCGTCGATCGAGGCGGGCGTACTCCCGCTGTCGTTCTCGTCGCCGACGCGCTCGGCGTATATCGGCAAGCGTGACCCGCTCGCCGAGGCGATCCAGGCCGAGCTCAACGGCGAGCAGGCCGAACGCGACCCGCGCTGAACCATCTCTTCAAACGATTTCTGCTGTTCGCGAGTGATCACTCGATCACTCGATCGCTCGGCAACTTTCGCCCCCCCGGCGGGTATTGTCTCCGGCGACGCTTCATCCCGCGAGCCCCGGTGCCGATCTTCTTCGTTGAGAACGCGCCGATTCCATGAACGCAAAGCCTGACCGAGACAGCATGTTCACCCGCCGAGCCGTACATCACAGTTTCCGATTTAGACCCGCCGTGGCGTTCGCGATCGCCATGGTTCTGTTTATCACTCAATCTCCGGGCGCTCGCGGCGCGGCGTCGGCTGTTGCCGAGGAAACTGAGTCCCGCACCCCGGACGCATCGCTCGTCGTCCGGTTCGACAATCTCGCCCGCGAACTCCGCTCACCCGCGGGTAAATCGCTGCGTGCAACACTCGACGACCTCGGCCTCTTCGGACGCACAACAACGTCATGGAACGCACTCGCCGGCGCGTTGGGTCTCGAGCCGGGCGAAGCAATCGACACTCTGCTGAGCGGCCGGTTCCTGCTGCTCGCGGGGCTGCCCAACAGCGAAGGTAACGGAACAGGCAACACCGCCGACCGCTGGGCGTGCGTCATGTCGATCGAGCCCACGGCCGCGAAGCGGATCGCAAAGTCGCTCAACGCGGCCCCCCGGAGTGCCGAGGGCAGCCGAACGATCTACGCGATCGAGGACGGTCGGCTCCGGATCGTTCCCCTGGCAGGCTGGACCCGCGTCGCCGTCGCGACGCCCGACGCGAACGACCTGCTCCGCGCCGCCGAGACAATGTCGAGCGCATGGACCGACACCGCGGCGCCGCCCACACGAGACTCGCCGATCGGCGTCGTGGTCTACAAGCCTGCCGACGCCGCCTGGCTCAGCGGGTCCGTTCACAAGGCGCCGACCGACGACGACAGCGGCGCGGGATGGACACTCCGATTCACCGCAACGGAACCGCACCGCAGCGCGACGAGCTTGCCGAGTGACGAGCCGACCGCCATCGACCCGTCCTGGTTCGACGCCGCAACCACAAACGCCGCCATCGCCTACGCCGGGCCGCTCCGGAGCGGCGACGATGCGACGAGCCAGGGCGTCCGACTCCCGTTCGTGCTGGGGCCCTTCGGGAACGACCTTCAGAACCTGCGCAAGTGGGCCGGTGTCTTCTTGCCGTTCGATCCGCCCCCCGGCATGATCCGCGGCGGAGCCGACCACACGATCATGATCTCGGGCCCGCGGCGCGCCGGATCTGTCTGGTTCCGGGTCGACGACGCCGCGCAGGCCGCCAAGGTCGGCGATGCGCACGTCTGCGACCTCGTGGGCGTGCTCGCCGGCGCCGGAGCCGTCAAGGCCGACGACCCCGAGTGCACGGGTCAGTTCCCGATCGCCGCCCGTCGGGTTGATCTGTCCGAGGCCAACATCCGCCGCCAGGACCTCGGGGGGCTCGGCTTCGCCTGGGGCACGGCCCGCGTCTCGGTGATGGGGCATGCCGGCCCGCCCGACTCGTGGTGGTCGATGCACAGCGTCCCCGAAGCCCAGCGCCCGCCGTCGCTCGCACCGGGGCTCTCGGCTGACCAGGACGCCCCGACCATTCGGTTCACGCTCCGTCCCGAGCTCCTGGTCGACCGCTTCGAGGGCAGCGGGGGACTCGCGGGAATCATCACCGCCGCGACCACCTTCTCCACCCAAGACTCGACCCGACCATCAAGCCCGAGTTCGAGCAACGCAGCGACCACTGGCTCAGACGATCGCTCAGCTCACGGCTCGGCAGGTCTCAGCGGGCTCGGTCGGATCGCCCTGATCGACCTTCAGATGACCGATTCGGTGCCAACGCCCCAAGAGGAGGCCTCAACCTCCACCGGAAGCCTCACACTTCGGTTCCGTTTGCCGACCCGCTGAACGGTCGGCCCGCTCGCCCGACCTACCATCGCCCGCGAAAGGGCGAACATGACCTCACCGAACCCCGGCGACAGCGCCGTGAATCTCAGAAACGTCGCGATCATCGCGCACGTCGACCACGGCAAAACCAGCCTCGTCGACCAGCTTCTCAAGCAGTCGGGCAACTTCCGCGCCGGGGAGCTCGACAAGCTCGCCGGAGGGCAGCACGGCCTGATCATGGACTCCAACGACCTCGAAAGAGAGCGTGGGATCACGATCCTGTCGAAGAACTGCGCTGTCAACTACCACTCAGAGGACGGGCACGACTACCGCATCAACATCGTCGATACCCCGGGCCACGCCGACTTCGGCGGCGAGGTCGAACGCGTCCTCCGCCTCGCCGACGGCTGCCTCCTGGTCGTCGATGCCTTTGAGGGCCCCATGCCCCAGACACGGTTCGTGCTGGGCAAAGCGCTCGAGGCTGGGCTCAAGCCCACGGTGGTCGTCAACAAGTGCGACCGCCCCGACGGCGAGCCCGACCGGGTCGTCAACGAGGTCTTCGACCTGCTCGTCTCGCTCGGCGCCGACGACGACAAGCTCGATTTTCCAGTCGTCTTCGCCAGCGCCAAGGGCGGCTGGTCGGTCGACCAGTGGCCCACCGAGAACTACGAAGAAGGCGACATGCGCCCGATCTTCGAGGCGATCGTCAAGCACGTCCCCCATCCCGAGGCTTACCCCGAGAAGCCGCTGCAGATGCTCATCACGAGCGTCGACTTCTCCGACTACGTCGGCCGCATCGGCATCGGGCGTGTCTTCAGCGGAACGATCAAGGCGGGCATGCCGGTCGTTCTCGTCCACGAGAACGAGCCCGATGCGAAGCCGAAGAAGGGCAAGATCGGCAAGCTCCTCGGGTTCGAGGGCCTCGCCCGCAAAGAGGTTGACCGGGTGGAAGCGGGCGATCTCTGCGCCGTCACCGGGCTCGACGACTTCGACATCGGCGACACCGTCTGCGACCCCGAGCACCCCGACGCACTCCCCGCCGTGAGCGTGGACGAGCCGACCATCTCGATGACTTTCCGCATCAACGACTCGCCTTTCGCCGGCCAGGAGGGCGACTACGTCACCAGCCGACAGATCAAAACACGGCTGGAGAAGGAACTCGAGCACAACGTTGCGCTCCGCGTCGAACCCGGCGCGGGCTCTGACGAATTCATGGTCTCAGGACGGGGCATCCTCCACCTGGGCATCCTGATCGAGACCATGCGCCGCGAGGGATTCGAACTGGCAATCGGACGCCCCATCGTGATCCAGAAGGAGATCGACGGGGTCATGCACGAGCCGATCGAGGAACTCGTCGTCGATTGCCCCAACGCCACCGTGGGCGGCGTCATGCAGCTCGTCGGCGAGCGCAAGGGCGAGAT
>DDFO01000060.1:59117-59828 GCA_002337215.1 Phycisphaerales bacterium UBA1926
GTCGGCGAGCGCAAGGGCGAGATGGTCAAAATGGAAGACCGCGGGCCCGACATCACCCACGTCGTCTTCGAGATCACCAGCCGCGCCCTGATCGGCCTCCGCCCCCGCGTCCTCACCGCCACCCAGGGCGAGGCGATCATGCACCACACCTTCCTGCGGTTCGTCCCCACCTCGGGCGATCGAAACGACCGCAACATGGGCGTCATGATCGCCACCGAGAGCGGCCAGGTCACCGCCTACGCCCTCGAAGGCCTCCACGAGCGCGGCGTCATGTTCGTCGTCCCGGGCGACAAGGTCTACGCCGGACAGGTGGTGGGGGAGCACAACCGCCCGACCGACCTCGCCGTCAACTGCGTCCGTGCCAAGAAGCTCGACAACATCCGCAGCGCAAACAAAGAGGCCTTCGTCAGCCTCAAGTCCGCCCGCGAGATGTCACTCGAGCAGGCGATCGAATACATCGCCGATGACGAGCTCGTCGAGATCACGCCGACCAAGGTGCGGACCCGCAAGCGGATCCTCGACGAGGGCGCCCGCCGCCGGTCCGAACGCCAGGCCAAGGACAAGTCAAAGGCGTAGGCGAAGCCAAGGCGAGTCCCGTCACCCGTCGCCGACTCGCTCTGCGGAGGCGACGAACCACATCAAGTGGCGCACCTCGCTCTCATAGAAGATCGCGGTCTCGCCGTGTGGCCCGCGGTAGACCCCGCGGTCCGC
>DDFO01000015.1:0-666 GCA_002337215.1 Phycisphaerales bacterium UBA1926
TCGTATACCTTCGTCGGTTCGCAACAGCCGTTCTTCAGCGACCTCCAGCCGGTCGTGTCCAACGCGGCCGTGGCGTTCGACCCGCAGATCGGCGTCGTCCCCGACGGCGTGCGTCTGGTTGTCCGTGGTGTGATCTCGGCCGACCGGCGCTATGTCACGCTCGACGTCACGACGGACGTGGCGAGCACGACGCTCTCGGCGACGCAGACCTCGCAGGCCGCCGCGGGTGGTACGGGCAACATCGCGGGCAGCGGCATCGCGACAGGCACGATCCAGCTGCCCACCGTCACGATCACGCGGGTCCAGACGACGGTGACTGTCCCCGATCAGGGCACGCTGCTCATGGGCGGCCAGCGTGTGGTCAACGAGTACATCACCGAAACGGGCGTGCCGGTCCTGAGCAAGGTCCCGATCCTCAACCGGTTCTTCACCAACCGGATCGAGACCAAGGAAGAGCAGACCCTGCTCATCCTCATCAAGCCCACGGTGCTCATCCAGAACGAGGAAGAAGAAAAGAACTTCCCGGGTCTGCTCGACACGCTCGGGTACTGATCCCCCGCCGCTTCGCCGACGCCCGCGTGGGCCTGTGCCCCACGAAACGTCGGGCGACAGCAGGCTTCGCCTGGAGAGAACAAGCGGCGTGACCAACAATCCACAGAACCTCGG
>DDFO01000015.1:785-5423 GCA_002337215.1 Phycisphaerales bacterium UBA1926
TGGGCGGCCGCCATGTGCGGCCGCCTTTGGGTTTCTATAGTGAACCGTTCTCGGGCGTTTCTTCCCTCTGCGGGGGGTGGGACGGAGCAGGGACATAACTCGGGACGCCCCGCTCGCGGGGGCTCGATGGAGACGGCTGGCATGGCGGAAGCGGAATCACGATTGCGGATCAACACCGAGGCCGGGGTGACCCGGGTCGAGTTCATCGACCGCAACATCCTCGATGAGGCGAACATCCAGGCGATCGGTGACGAGATCAACGGGCTGATCACTGTCGCGGACGATCCGCGGCTGCTGATCAGCTTCCGGAATGTCGATCACCTGTCGTCGGCGGCGCTTGGCACGCTCATCACGATCAACAACAGGATCCGCGAGAAGGGCGGCCAGCTCCGGCTCGCGGATATCGACGCGCAGATCTACGAGGTTTTCGTGATTACGCGTCTGAACCGTCTTTTCGAGATCCACGAGACGACCGAGAAAGCGGCCGAGAGCTTCGGCTGATCCGTCTCGCGCAAACCGGTCCGGTGAACCGACACGCCGCTCAGGTGCGGCGGGTTGCGGATCGCTCGGCCCGGTTTCGATCAGCCTCTTTGCGTCATTCTCTTTCTCCGGGGTACCCCACGGATGCCAGAGCCGAACGGAGCGACATCCGGGCCCGTGCGCGTGAGCGTCGCGAACGATCGTGATGAGATCGAACGGACCGCGGCGGCGATTCTTGTGAAGCTCGAGGCCCGCGGGTACAGCAAGGCGAGCATCTTCGCCATCAAACTGGCCTTCGAAGAAGCGATCACCAACGCGTTCAAGCACGGCCATCGTGCTCTTGAAGCAGACCCGCCGGTCTCGGTCGATTACGAGATCGATGATGACGAGGTGCTGATCGCGATCGAAGACCGGGGACCCGGGTTCGACGTCAAAGAGGTGCCCGATCCCACGCTCGACGAGAACCTGACCGTCCCATCGGGTCGGGGTCTCATGCTCATCCGGTCCTACATGACCGAAGTCAGGCACAACAAAGCGGGCAACCGTGTCGAGATGATCTATCGCAAGCCAGCGAACTCTGCGAAATGAACGCCCTGAGCGATTGCCCACCTCTCGCTCGCCGGGGCATCAGAGCGGGTCACTCGTCAGCGGCAACAGTCTCGCCTGGCTCCACGACCACCATCGAGATCGCTTTCAGCGAAACAACCCACGAGGTCGCGAGTTCGGACGCCCCGGCATTGCCCGGCGCCAACGGCTCGGATATGATACTTAGAATCATTCCAGCATAAAGCGGATGTTCGCATCCGTTGAGTCCATCCGAACCGTTGCATCGAACACAGGGGCAACCCTGGCCCGAAGGAACGCGCATGAGCCTGACCAAGCCGATCTACTTTGACAACGCCGCGACCACCAAGTGCGACCCCCGTGTCGTCGAGGCGATGTTGCCCTTCTTCACCGAGGTGTACGGCAATCCGGGAAGCCGGAACCACAGCTTCGGATGGGTCGCCGAAGACGGGGTTGAGACCGCCCGCCGCCAGGTGGCCGACCTGATCGGCGCCGACCGCAAGGAAGTCATCTTCACGAGCGGGGCGACCGAATCGAACAACCTCGCGATCAAGGGGGCGGCGTCGATGTACGCCAAGCACCCCGCGGGCTCGGGGAAGTGTCGCGGGCACATCATCACCGCCCAGCACGAGCACAAGGCGGTCCTCGATCCCTGCAAGCGGCTGCAGAAGGACGGCTTCGATGTCACCTATCTCGAGCCCCGTGCCGACGGTCTGATTACCGCGGAGATGGTCGAAGCCGCCATGCGTGACGACACGATCCTCGTGACGATCATGTGGGCCAACAACGAGATCGGGACGATCAATGAGATCCCCGAGATCGGCAAGCTCTGCCACGATCGCGGCGCGATCTTCCACACCGATGGCACGCAGTGGGTCGGCAAGATGCCCACCAACGTGACCGAGGACAACGTGGACCTGCTGTCGATGAGCGCCCACAAGCTGTACGGCCCGAAGGGTGTCGGTGCGCTCTACGTCCGCCGGCGTCGTCCCCGGGTCCGCCTCACGGCGATCCAGGAGGGCGGCGGTCAGGAGCGCGGCATGCGCTCGGGCACGCTCAACGTCACCGGCATCGTCGGGCTGGGCAAGGCATGCGAGCTCGCCGGCACGGAGATGGATGCCGAGGGCAAGCGGCTGCAGGCGCTCCGCGACAAGCTCGAGCAGGGCATCACCGCGGGCCTGAGCGACGTGCAGGTGAATGGACATGCCGAGAAGCGTCTGCCGCACATCAGCAACATCTCGTACGGATTCGTCGAGGGTGAGAGCATGATGATGGCGTGCAAGGACATCGCGATGAGCTCCGGGTCGGCCTGCACATCGGCGAGCCTCGAACCCAGCTACGTGCTCAAGGCGCTCGGCGTGGGCGACGACCTCGCGCACTCATCGCTCCGCATGAGCCTGGGGCGATTCAGCACCGAAGAGGAAGTCGACTTCGCGGTCGCGCAGGTCATCAAGAGCGTCAACAAGCTGCGGGAGCTCAGCCCGCTGTTCGACATGCACAACGAGGGGATCGATATCTCCAAGATCGAATGGGCCGCGCACTAACCTGTTGCCGGTCTCGGCCGGCGAGTCGCGGCCGACCGTCGCGTCCCTCGATCGGCCTTTTCGATCACCGAGTTCGGACCATCCGAGACAACATCCATCCGGAAAGGATGACACCATGGCATACAGCGACAAAGTCGTCGACCACTACGAGAACCCGCGGAACGTGGGCTCGTTCGGCACGCAGAAGGAAATCAAGGAACGGGCCGACATCGGCGTGGGCCTGGTCGGCGCCCCCGAGTGCGGCGACGTGATGCAGCTTCAGATCAAGGTCGGCGAAGACGGCAAGATCGAGGACGCGAAGTTCAAGTGCTTCGGCTGCGGCTCGGCGATCGCGTCGAGCAGCCTCGCGACCGAGTGGCTCAAGGGCAAGTCGCTCGACGACGGCGAGGCGATCCGCAACACCGAGATCGTTGAGGAACTCAGCCTGCCGCCGGTAAAGATCCACTGCTCCGTGCTCGCCGAGGACGCGATCAAGGCCGCGATCGACGACTACCGCCACAAGAACGGGCTCGAGCACGATCACGACCATGATCATGATCATGATCACGCCGAAGCCGCCCACTAACTGAGAACGACGCACCCGCCGGGCACCGGGCATCTGATGGATACTCAAGCCGACCCCGGCTCGGGCCGATAAGCAGTGAACCTTGACGCCCGCCGGTGCGTATCCTTTCCGGAACCGATGCTCCTCAAGGAGGCTCTCCGATGACCACGCTCGACACTCCAAACACCCATCCCGACACCGATGCCCCGGCGGTGATTCTGTCCGAAACCGCGGCCCGCGAGATCAAGACGATCATCGAACAGCAGGAACTCGACGCCGAGACCGTCTGCCTGCGGGTCGGCGTCAAGGGCGGGGGCTGCTCGGGCTTTTCCTACGTTCTCGACCTGACCGAGAAGCGGAAGGACAGTGACGAGGTGTTCGAGCAGCACGGCATCCGCCTGATCTGCGATCCCAAGAGCCTGCTTTATCTGGGCGGCACCACCGTCGATTTCAAGGACGAGATTATGGGTCGAGGGTTTGTCTTCAACAACCCCAACGCATCCTCGTCCTGCGGCTGCGGCTCGAGTTTCGCAGTCTGATTGATCGCCAGTTCTGAGCAGGCTGGACCATACCGCGTCCGGCCTGACAAGTAGAAAATCTATTCGATTTACTCGGGGCGCCGCGCAAGCGGTGCCCCTGTTACATGGTGAACGGTTCGGCGGTTTGCTCACCCAGTCGGGGGGCGAGCGGCGAAACCGAATCAGATCGTTCCTCCCGGGACGGCCAATCCGGTCGCTCGCAGAAGGGAGATCCGCCTTGACCAACTCTACCAAGCCCAGTCACCTTGCCACGCTCGCCGTTCTCGCAGGGGCCGCGACAATCGCGGCGGCGGATGCCCCCCCACCTCTGTTCGGCGATTGGTTCTACCTGATGCCCGAGAATTGGCGCGACCCGGCGTTCTCGGGCAACGAAGATCGCTGCAACGGCGTCTGGGAATCGGTGATCTATGACGACGAAGCGACATACCTGCCGGTGAACCATCCGAGCGGGGCGCACGGAGGGCCCGGCTACGAGGGCGGGAACTGGCTGTCTGACTACGCGATCTGCGTCGCCGAGAACCTGGACCTCATGGAAGCCCCGGTCGCGATCCTGATCCGGAACAGGAACTGCCCATTCCCCTACGGCCCGGGCGAGGAGCACTACGACGCGCTCGCGGTCGAGAACGCGCTCAACAACCTCCCGAAACTCGACTACCTACTCATGGATCTCGAGTTCTCCGGTACCGATGGAGGCGAGCTTCTCCGTCGGAATGTCAAGGAGATCCACCGACTCATCCGCTCGCACCCCAATCCCCACATCCGCAACGCGCGTATCGGAAACTACAACGACTGGCCCGGGGACAGTGACGCCGCGATGATCTGGCCCACGAAACGGGACCGGAAATCTGTGACGCAATCCGGCGCGGACGGCTGGGACCGTGACGCGTTCTACAACGACTATCTCGATGTCGCGATGCCGATCGCCTACCCCTCGGAGGCCTTCAGCCGGCACTCCGACGCATCGGTC
>DDFO01000015.1:5519-14905 GCA_002337215.1 Phycisphaerales bacterium UBA1926
CGGCACTCCGACGCATCGGTCCAGGGCGACAATACAACGCCGAACGACCGCGCCGCTATCTTCTGGGGGCCGCTCGAGCGAGTCTCCGTCGCGGCCCGGAACCTCCCGGATGGTCACATGCTCGTGCCCTGGATCACCAACTACCTCCAGCAGAACGGCGGCGCCGAGTTCTACCACGCCCCGCCCCCCTCCGCCGAAGACCTCCGCGCACTCGTTCAGCACTACCGTCTCCGGGGCGCACGATCGTTCATGATCTGGGCGGGCGATGCGCACTACACCCACCACCCCGAGATCAATCTTCAGGAGTTCCGCGACCTCGCGATGGACTCGTGGACCGAGCTCGATCCGGTGTTCGAGACCACCGAGGCGTACGAGTTCCTGAACCTCAAGACCGACAAACAGTCGGGCGTGCAGTGGTCGGGGCTCCGCACCGATTCGACCGCGGTCATCCTCGTCTCGAATCTCAACGACGAGCCGATGTCGGTTGACCTGCCCCCGATGGCGGGCCTCCCCGACACCACGCCGCTCGTCGCGCCGGGTGAGCACGACGTGTTCGTCTATGACCTGGTCCCCGCCGCCCGCGACTTCGACAACGACGGCGACATCGACACCGGCGACTTCATCGCGTTCGTCCGATCGCTCCAATCCAACGGGTCAACCGAGTCGGGTACCGTCGGCGGCAAAGGCGTCAGCCCCATCGACATCGACACGAACGGCGCCGTGGATCTCAACGACATCGTGGCCGTGCTCGGCGCTCTCCGGGACGGCCTCTACTCGCCGGCACCCCGATCCAACAACCGCGGCCGCTCGCAAGCCTCGGCACCGACTCGCGGAAACGTCGTCGGCACGAAGTGATCCCAACCCGCGTCGGCGGCACCAGCAGGCAAACCCCGGTCGACCGTGTGGTACAGTGGCCGGATGCGAATGACAATTCTCACCGCTCTCCTGCTCAGTCTCGCAAGCGGCTGTGCCCAGCTCGACCGGATGATCGCCGACATCTCCGGAAGCCCGCCGCCCGGGAATCTGGGCGGGGGCGGCGCTGGCACGGCGAGCACGATCCGGACGCCCGGCGAAGCGCCACCTCCGATCTTCGGCGATTGGTGGTACCTCACCGATCCGGCGATGAAACGCACCCGCAAGCCCACGAGCGGCGACCCATGCCTCGCCGTCCCCCGTTTCAACTACCCGGATGAGTACACCTACGTGCCCGTCAATATCCCCGGGGCGGGGCACGGCGGGCCGAGCTTCGTCGCAGGCGGATGGTACAACTGGTTCGCCCGCTGCTACACCAACAACATCGCGGCATCGGGTGCCCCGGTCGCCGTGCTCATCCGCTCACGCAACTGCCCGTTCCCCTATGCGACCGCCGGCTTCGAAGTCTCCCCGGGTGAAGTCCCCGCGATGCTCGATACCGTGCCCCGGCTCGACTACCTATTCATGGACCTCGAGCCCATCAAGGGCGGGACCGATCAGGACGTCATCCGCAACGCCGAGGCGATCGTTCGCATGGTGCGCGAGCACCAGAACCCGAGTGTTTCCAACGCATACATCGGCAACTACAGCGACTGGCCAGGCGTGCAGAACGAGGCGAGTATCTGGCCGAACAAGCGTGATCGCACGCGCATCAGAGGACGCTGGAACAAGGATTCGTTTTACCGATCGAACTTCAACGTCGCGATGCCGGTGGCCTACCCCTACGAGACCTATTCCAGACACAGCGACCAGGCGATCCAGAAGGGACCGACAACCCCCAGCGACCGGGCCGCGATGGTCTGGGCACCCGTCGAGCGTGTCTCGGCCGCCGCCCGCAACCTCCCCGACGGACACCTGCTCATCCCGTGGATCTCCAATTTCGTGGAGTACGACGAAGACGGGGATGTCTACAACGCACCCCCCCCCTCGAAGGCCGACCTTGAGGCGCTCGTGAGGCATATCCGGATGCGCGGCGCCCACTCCTACATGGTGTGGACCAGCGACGCGACGCGGACCGACCACCCCACCATCGGCCGGATGGAGTTCCGAGAGCTCGCCATGAACGCCTGGCGTTCGCTCAATCCTGCATTCCCCGACGGGGAATCTGTCACGCTCATGAATCTTGAGACTGACAAGTCTTCGGGTATTGTCTGGTCGGGTGTCGTCGGGGGTGGAAGGGCCTGGGTGCTTGTCTCGAACCTGAGCCCTCGGGCGGTCTCGGTCGATCTCCCCAGCGGCAGCCTCTCGGGCCTGCCCGATCGAACCCCCGAGGTGCCCCCGGGGCAGCACCGTCTGTACCGCTTCCCGATCGGCGGCTAAAAATCGCCTCGCCACGCCCGCGGGGTGGTACGATGCGGGCCACGCGAAAAGAGGTCTCCGGATGTCAGCCAGTTCGACCCCCTTCGGGACAATGCAGGGGTACTCCCCGCCCACCGTGACGCAGTTCAGCGTTTTTCTGAACAACAAGGTGGGCAAGCTGCTCGATCTGCTCGAGGGCTTCAATGACTCGTCGTGCCAGATCTGCGCGATCAGCGTCCATGAGGCGAGCGACCACGCGGTTGTCCGCATCATCACCAACAGCGAGAAGATGGCGCGGGCCAAACTCCGGGAGGAGACGCTCGCGTTTGGTGAGATCAACGTGCTCATTGTTGAACTCACCGAGGGGCACACGCTCAGCAGCATGTGCTTGAGCCTGCTGGGCGCGGAACTGAACATCCACTTCGCCTACCCGCTGATGACCGAGCCGAATGGGTGCCCCACGATCGCCCTGGCGACCGATGACACCACGCTCGCGGGACAGATCCTGCGCCGCAAGGGCTTCAAGCTGCTGGGCGAGGCCGATCTGCCCCAGCTCTGACGCCTCGCTCGAGCATTCTCGAGAAAACGACCGGCCCCCGCCCGCCCGGTTCGGTCATGGCCCGGGTGGAATACTCGATCGCCGAGCCCTGTTCTGTTACGCTCCAACGATGAAATTCGGCGCGTGCTGTCCACACGCCGACGAGATGAGCACACACGATCGGAACAACGCCGGTCCCGGCTCGACGCACGCAGGCCCCGTCGGCACATTCCCGCGGCGCCCCGACTCCAAGGAGCACTCCGTGAAGATCCGCACACTCTCTGCCGCCCTGCTGACCGCGACGATCGCCGGGATCGCGACACCCTCGCTTGCCCAGTCGGCCACCCAGCCGGACGCCACTCCAACGATCAACGTTGAACCCGTGCGGACCGCGGACCGGGCCGACGCGATCATCGAACGCGAGCGGGCGAACATGACGCTCCCCGAGCTGCTCGTCGGGTCCAAGGCTCCCGAACTGCAGATCGCCCAATGGGTCAAGGGCGACTCCGTCCGCGGCTTCGAGAAAGGGCAGACCTACGTCGTCGAGTTCTGGGCACGCTGGTGCGGCCCGTGCATCGCCGCGTTCCCCCACCTCTCCGAACTCGCCGAAGAACACAGCGATGACATGACCGTCATCGGCGTGAACATCTGGGACCCCCGCAACCCCGAATCTGAGACCATCGCCGAGACCCACGCCGGCGTCAAGGACTTCGTCGCCAAGCAGGGTGACCGGATGGGTTACACCGTCGCGATCGAAGAAAAGGGCAAGATGGCCCAGTCCTGGATGCGGGCCGCCGGCCGACGCGGCATCCCGTCCGCGTTCATCGTTGACGGCGAAGGCAAGATCGCGTGGGCGGGCCACCCCATGCAGATGGACGAGACGCTCGAGAAGGTCATCGCCGGCACGCACGACCTCGCCGCGGCGAAGGCAGCGCAGGTCGAAGAACTCGAGCAGAGCATGTGGGTCCCCCACACCATGTCGCTCATCAGCGACGAGGCGACCGCCGAGCGAGGCTACGAGCTCGCCTACGCGCTCCTCCGCACACCCCTGGCAGACGACTACTCCTCGCTCAACCAGATGTCGTGGGCGATGCTCACGAGCGACCGGGTCGCGGTCCGCGACCACAAGGCCGCGATCGCCCTCGCCTCCGTCGCCGCGGAGAAGACGAACTGGAGCGATCCCAGCGTGCTCGACACCCTCGGCCGCGGCTACTTCGAGATGGGCAACATCGGCAAGGCGATCGACCTGCAGCAGAAAGCCATCACCGCTCTGGAGGCAGACCTCGCGGAAACGACCAACGAACGCCGGAAGGCCGCCTACGAGCGCATGCTCAAGGACCTGAACGAGACGCTCGAGAAGTACAAGAACGCGGACGGCTGATCACCGCTGATCAGAGGTCCACCGACTCTGGGTCTGCGGTTCCAAAGCCAACAAGCCCCGCGATCGACGCGGGGCTTGTTTCTGCGCTCATTCTCGACTGAGGTCGGTCAGATCAGGTCGTGCGCGGCCAGCCAGTGTTCGGCGTCCAGTGCCGCCTGGCAGCCCATCCCCGCCGCGGTGATCGCCTGTCGATACTTCGCGTCGGCGACGTCGCCCGCGGCGAACACGCCGGGGACGTTGGTCGCGCTCGATCGGCCCTTGAGATCGATGTACCCCGAATCGTCGAATTCGAGTCCGGTTTCGCGCAGGAACTTCGTCGCCGGGGTGTGCCCGATCGCGATGAACAGCCCCTTGACCGGGAGCTCGGATCGCTCGCCCGTTTGCGTGTCCTCGAGAACGACCGTCGTGAGCTTGTCGTTGCCCATGTGGTCGGGCTCGCTCAGGCAATCAACGACCGACTTATTCCACAGCACCTCGGCGTTCGGCTTGCTCAGTAGCCGCTCCTGCATGACCTTGCTCGCACGCAGCTCATCACGCCGGTGGATGACGTAGACCTTGCCCGCGAACTTGGTGAGGAACGTCGCCTCCTCCATCGCCGTGTCGCCGCCGCCCACGACCGCGAGCTCGGCGCCGCGGAACATCGGCAGCGCACCGTCGCACACCGCGCATGCGCTGACACCGCCGCCGGTCTGCGCGAGCCGGAGCTCGTTCTTGAGGCCGAGCCAGTTCGCGGTCGCGCCGGTCGAAACGATCACGGCGTGCGCCCGGACAGTCTCGCCCTTGTGTGTCTTCAGTTCGTGAGGACGATCAACCGGATTATCCGAGAACGAGATCTCGTCGACGTCATGGAGCAGGACGCGTGTCCCGAACCGCTCGGCCTGCTTCTGGAATTTCTCCATCATGTCAGGCCCCGTCACGCCTTCGGGAAACCCAGGATAGTTCTCGACGTCCGTCGTCAGCATCAGCTGCCCGCCGGGGAGGACAGGCCCCGGATTCTGCTTCGCGACGCCCGCGTAGACGATCGGGTCAAGCTGGGCCCGCGCCGCGTAGATCGCCGCCGTCCAGCCCGCCGGGCCGGAGCCCACGATCACAACCTTTTCGACCGACTCGCTCACGCTCGTGCTCCTGGGGTGGTGTTGATTCGATCTGGCAGTAATCTCGACCGCGCGCGTGTTTATTCGAGCTCGCCGATATAGCGCAGGTGTTCGCGGTGAAGCCCGAGCATGGGAGGCCAGATGAGATAATCACCGATCAGCGACTCGGGATTCACGCTCATCCGTGTCCCGTTGTCGTCCTCGCCGTTCTCGCCCGTCGAATAGACCAGGAACTGGTCGTCATAGAGCGTGATCTCGAAGTTGGTGCCGTCTCCCGGGAAGAGCTGCATCGTGTGCGGCTCCTTCTCCTCCCGCTCGTCGGCGACGTAGTCGTCTGTCACCGGGCGGAAGTACCGCATGGGCGGCCTGCGCCCACCCGCCCGGCTCGTGTTGAGCGGGTCATCCTCGAGCCGGTCCACCCAGCGCGGACGGATGCCATCGATCGCGGTCGCGAACGAGCCGACCCGGTAGTACCGGCCCAGCAACCCAAGCGACTGCCGCGTCCCGACGCGTTCCAGATCGACGTGCGTCCGCAGGTCGAAAAGCACGCCCATGTCCCCCCCGGTGCCGACGGTGACCACGAGCGTGTCGTCGCCCGCCATGTCGGTATCCCACGCGAACGGGAGTTGGAGCAGCGGATCGAACCGATCGAGCTCCCACCGCTTCTCCCAGCTCTGGAAGACGCCCTTGAGCACGTCGTCGATGTCGAACCAGTCCTTCTGCGACGATTCGTTCGCCTCGAAGCGCGTCGCGGCGCTGAAACGTCGCAGCGGCCGATCGGTCGTCGCAAGCCGCACCATCGTGGGCACGAAGCGGTTCCGGTCCACGTTGCCCCGCGTCTCGTAGAGAACCTCGATGAGTTGCTCGGCCGCGAGACGGTTCGCCCTCGGGAAGTTCAGGCGATCGAGGCGGATCGGGCCGTCCTCGGGGTGCAGCCGATCGATC
The DNA here is from genome assembly GCA_002337215.1 of Phycisphaerales bacterium UBA1926. Classification (GTDB taxonomy): domain Bacteria; phylum Planctomycetota; class Phycisphaerae; order Phycisphaerales; family UBA1924; genus UBA1926. The sequence goes on from DDFO01000015.1 coordinate 11,749, forward strand.
ACCTTCTTCAGCGCGTTGACATCGACCGCGCGATCGCCCTTGAAATCCTGATAGGCGATATCTCGCATCCGCGTCAGCGCGTCGGCCGCCGTGCGATAGCCCCACTCCGACTCGGCGAGTGTTTCCCGGTCCGCGATCTGGTACCCGAACTGCACGAGATCGACGAGCAGGTCGAGCGCCGGCGCGACCTCGCCCGCCGCGAGCCGACGCGTCGCCTCGATATGCACAAGGCAGCGCAGGTCGTCGAATTTCTTCATATAGAAATGACGCGCGCCCGCGAGCAGCGGCGGATCGCCCAGGTCTGTGTACATCTCACCGCGGATGGAATCGATGCCGATCCCGTCCACGCCGTACGGGAGCGCGAACGCCATCGCGGTGTCGTACTTCTCGCCGACCGTCGCCTTGTCGAGCGCGTCGATCACGTTCTTGCTCGAAGGCTTCGTCGCCCACGCCTCCGCGGCCGACCAGCCCCGCGCACCCGCGAACATCATCTGCGCCTTCTCGACGGTCTCCACGCCGAGCGGCGCGGGCTCCAGATCGATCAGGGCCGGCAGGATGATCGGGTGCGACCATCGCGATTGGACGATGTCGCCGTACAGGTTGTTGGCCTGCTCGACCCAGGTTTGCCCGGCCGCCGCGGGGGCGAACACCCCCACCGCGAGCGTGGCGATCAGGCCAAGGAACTTCCCACGCGAGCGCCGCGGGGCGGGGCTCGGCGCAACGGTCGTGGTCTCGTGATTCGGCTGATTCGGCATAGCCCGATGGTAGCACGCGACGCCGCCCCGTTCGGCCGCCGGACCCAATCCCGAGCGCCCGCCGAAACCCGATCCACATCCTTGGCGGAATGAAAAACCGCCGCGGGTCGGTAAACCCGCGGCGGATTGGATTGTGGACGAGAACTCAGACGATCGGGAGCCGAAGGGCTCAGCCGATGTCGGCCGGGCTCAGGCGGAGGTTCCCAGCATCGTTGGTCTCGCTGGGTTCAGCCGCATCGGCGAAATCGCGGCGGAAGAACCGCGTCGGCTTCGCGTCCTGCAGCCGCTCGTTGAGCTTCTCGAGCGATTCATCAACGATCTGACGCACGCGCTCACGGCTGATGCCGATCTCGTCGGCGATCTGCTTCAGCGTCAGGGGCTCGCGGCCATCGAGGCCGAAACGGAGCCGGAGGATCGTGCCCTCGCGGTCATCGATCGTCTCGAGCAGCCGACGGAGCACGTTGAGTTCCTCGCTCTGCAGCACGGATTCGTCGGGTGTCGACGTCCGCGAATCGGCGACGAGGTCCGCCATGCTCATCAGGTCACCGTCGCCGCCGTTGCCCTCCTGGGCCGGCGTGCGGAAGGCCTTGACCGCCCGCTTGATGATCTTGACCTTCTTGACGGGCAGTTCCATGCGCTCGGCGAGCTGCTCGACCGTGGGGGTCACCCCGATCTCACGCTCGAGCTCACGGCTCGCGACCTTCCACTTGGCGATCAGCTCGACCATGTAGGCCGGGATATGGATCGGCTGGCGGGCGTTGATCAACGCACGCTTGATCGCCTGCTTGATCCACCACGACGCATAGGTGCTGAAACGGGCGCCCTGAGCGGGGTCGAAGCCCTCGACCGCCCGCATGAGCCCGATGTTGCCCTCTTCGATGATGTCCGAGAGGGTCAGCCCGCGGTTGGTGTAGTTCTTACCAATCGCGACGACAAGCCGAAGGTTGGCGCGGATCATCCGCTCGCGGGCCATCGGACAGTCATCGTTGATGATCGCCCAGCCGAGCTCGCGCTCTTCCTCGGCGGTCAGCAGAGCGACCTTATTAATGTCATCAAGATAGAGCTGAAGATCAGACTTCAGCCCGGGCGACCGACCGGTCGCGCGTGCATCGTTGCCACTCACTTGTCCTACCCATCCTCACGACGGAAAATTCCGCCTCTTGACTCTCTCGGTCTTGTCTCTCGATCCTCGACTCCCACTCGCCGGGCGCCACACCCGACTCCTGAATGGTAACGAGAATCAACCGATCACTTCAACCGCAAACACGAGCATTCACAGAGGTTTATCGTTCCGCTGATGCTCCTGATCGACCGTACGGCAGTGCTTACCGCCCGGTTTCAGGAGTTTATGCGTAAAATCATCGGCTGGCTCACGGTTTTGCTGGCAGAATCAATTTCTTGGTCCACAATATGCGGTTTGACCCTCTGAAGTAACGAACAATTCCCGATCGAAAAATGACTGATCCGACGCCCGAGAACTTCGACCTTTCCCCCATCCTCGATGGGTGGCCCTTCGAGCCGGGCACGATCAATGTCCGCATCGTCCGAGGACTCGACCAACTCCCCAAGATCCAGGTCCGCCTCGATCTGGGAATCATCCAGATGAACATCGACGGCCGCCCCGACGGCCAGCACCCCCACGGCTTCTCCAGCCTCCTCGAGTACTTCGAGGCGCGGGCCGACGAGGCGGGTGACCCGGCCTTCTTCCATGAGTCCGATGATGAGGCCACGAGCAACGGCATCGGCACCGGGGCCTCGGAATCCGGTGATCCGGCCTACGCAGACGACGGCGAGAACGACGACGAGTACACGCCCGCATCGCTGAACCTCGACGCCGACACGTGCCGCGCCCTCCGAGAGGAAGCCGCCCAGTTCTACCACCGCTACGTCGCGCTTCTCGTGCTCGAGGATTTCGAGGGCGTAATCCGTGATACGTCGCGCAACCTGCGCGTCGCGGACCTGTGTCGCGAACACGCCGCCGATGACCGCGACCGCGCGATGCTCGAACAGGTTCGCCCCTACATCATCATGATGCGCACCCGAGCAATCGCGGGGCAGGCACTCAAAGACGACGTGCCCAAGGCCGCGATCGCCGCGGTGGACGACGGGCTCGAATCGCTGCAAGCCCACTACGCCGAGACCGGCGAGCCCGAAGAGTTCGAGGGCTCCAGCGAGGCCCAGAGCCTGCGTGAGATGCGCGACGCGCTGGTGCCCAAACTCCCGGTGAGCCAGAAGACCGAACTCCGCGAGAGGCTCCACGAGGCGATCCGCCGCGAGAACTACGAGCTCGCCGCGATCCTCCGCAACGAACTCCGCATGCTGGGCGACTGACCGAGATCCGCCTACGAACGCCCCGCCTTCCGCGCGTGGATCGTCAGCAGCGTCAAGTCCGACGGCGTCAC
>DDFO01000015.1:14990-16524 GCA_002337215.1 Phycisphaerales bacterium UBA1926
CCCTCAAGCCGGCCCGCCTGACCGAACGTCTCAGGCCGGTACCGCATCAGCGCCTCCCGCGCCTCGTTCCGCAGCCCCTCGACGGCTCCGAAATCGATCCACCCCGGGATCCGCCGCGTCTCCATCGATGCCTGCCGCTTGATCTCCGACGCCTGCCGCTTCAGGTACGGCGCGTACCGCAGGTCAGCGTGGACCGACTTGAACACCGTCTCGTCGGCGCGCACACCCGCGAGCGCCGATTTCAGATCCGCGACCGTGAACCCATCCCGACGAGCCGCGTCCGCGAGCGGAAACCCGTCCACACGCGTGCGCGAAACCGCGTCCTGCATCGCCGCGATCTGCGCCGTGCGCGCACCGTGCAACGCGAGCCGCAACTGGCCGAGCGCCGTGTGCTCGAGCAACCCCAGCCGTTCCGCGATCGGCGTAAGCCGGTCCGCCGTATTGTCCGCCCGCAAGAGCAGCCGGTGCTCCGCCCGGCTCGTGAACATCCGGTACGGCTCCACCGGAGTCTTCGTCACCAGGTCATCCATCAGCACACCGATGTACGCCTCGTCCCGCCGCAGAATGAAATCCGCCTGTTCACACCGCGCCAGCCGCGCCGCGTTGATCCCCGCGATCAGCCCCTGCGCCGCGGCCTCTTCGTACCCGCTCGTTCCGTTGATCTGCCCCGCGAGAAAAAGCCCCACGACGAGGTGCGTCTCTCCGGTCGCCTTGATCTGGTGGCTCATCACCGTGTCGTACTCGACCGCGTAGCCGTGCATGTAGATGTGCGCACGCTCGCACCCCGGCATCGTGCGCACGACCGTCTCCTGCACATCCGCGGGCAGGCTGCTCGCGATCCCGTTGCAATACACCCAGTCCGTGCTCAGGCTCTCGGGCTCGAGAAACACGCCGTGCGCGTCGCGGTCGGCGAACCGCACGACCTTATCCTCGATGCTCGGGCAATAGCGAGGCCCCCGGCTTTTGATCTGCCCGCTGAACATCGGCGCCCGGTGCAGGTTCGCCCGGATCGCCGCGTGCCCGGCCTCGCTCGTGTACGTCTGCCGGCACTCGACCTGTTCCATAACCGGGAACCGGTCGAGCAATTCACCGAACCCGCCGACACCATCCGCATCGCCATCCAAACGAGCCCCTCGCGCAAGCGAGGGGATTCCGCCTCCCGACCCCCGCTCGCTCAGATCACTGAACGCCGCCGGCTCCGCGTCCCCCCCATGCACCGCCAGCGATTCCCACTCGATCGTCGACCGCTTCAGCCTGGGCGGGGTCCCCGTCTTGAGCCGACCCAACTCAAAGCCGAGCCCCGCGAGCGCCCCCGAGATCGCGCCCGCCGGCGCCTCGCCCTTCCGCCCGCCCTCGTTCTTCTCATCCCCGGTGTGCATCAAGCCGCGCATGAAGGTGCCGGTTGTAAGCACAACAGCATCAGAGACCAAGACGAATAGTTCACCCTCGATCGTGCGCACGCCGACACCCGTCACCCGCCGACCATCGCCGGGACCTCCGCCGACCCGCTCGGTCTCGATTGTCTCGACCGCGC
>DDFO01000015.1:16603-21183 GCA_002337215.1 Phycisphaerales bacterium UBA1926
TCTCGATTGTCTCGACCGCGCCGCCGACGACCTCGATCTCAGGCCGGCTCGCGATCGCCCGCTGGGCAACCCTGGCGTACTCGACCTTGTCGTTCTGGCACCGCGGCCCATGGACAGCCGACCCCTTGCTTGTGTTGAGCATCTTGAAGTGGATCCCCGTCGCGTCGGCGATGAGGCCCATCAGCCCCCCCATCGCGTCGANNGAGCTGTCCCTTCGCGAGCCCGCCGATCGCCGGGTTGCACGACATGACCCCGATCTTCGCGGGGTCGAGCGTAACGAGCGCGACGGTCGGCGCACCGTCGGCGGCGCAAGGCAGCAGGTTCGCCGCCGCCCACGCGGCTTCGAGCCCGGCGTGGCCGCCACCAATAATGATGATGGGATAGTGATGCTGCGTCACGCCCGGATGGTAGATGCTCCGCGGAGCGAACAAAGCAGCCGCAACGCCCGAACGAGCGCTGCTCGGTGACCTGAGCAGATCCGGCGGTGCCGGGGCGAGACGCCAATCGTGGGCGCACATGACACAAAGGCGGCCCACCGCTCTCGCAATGGGCCGCAACCATCAAGCCGAGCCGCATCCGAGGCAGGCCGTTTACGGACAGCCGCCGAGGAAGCCGGCCACGAACGTTTGCAAATCTGCGAGATCGAAGACCCCAAAGGGCTCAGCAACATCCGCGGCGGGAGTGCCGGTCTGGAAGAAGGCGACGAACGCCTGGACGTCCGCAAGATCGAGCACACCAGACGGCTCGGCGATATCTGGCACACAGTCCGGACCGGGAACCGTCAGCACGACGATTTCCTTGAGGTGCCCGAAGTGCGGCGCCTGGAGATCGGCGAGCGGGTTGCCGTGCCCGTCTTCGGTCCACTGCTTGGCATCCACGACCGCCCGGAACGCACGCCTGTAGATCAGCCGCGCACGGACCGTGACATCACCCATGCCGCGCGGCACTTCAAATGCATACGAGCTGGCGTCTGTTGCGAAAGCCGGCAGCCTGGTGTCGAATACGAGTTCGGCTGCGTCGGTGAAGAACGTCGGCCCATTCCCATTCGCATCTCTGATGAATTTGGCAAACAGCCGGCCGGGCTGACCCGCGTAGTAGCCCTGCGCTGGATCGCCAACGCCGCCCAGTTCGTGCACCACCGAGCCCGATTCGAATGCGAGCGGCGAGCCGTCGGATGCGCGCACCGCCTCGACCAGCAGGATCATGTTCCGAACCGTTACGCCAGTCGGCACATGGTGCCCGGTCATCGTGTTCTGCACCTCGACATCGACCTGCACGCTGCCGGAGAGGCGGTCTGCACCCGCGACGAGTTCGACCGCGTTCTCGAGGAACTCGGGGGTCGTGCCACGGATATCGTGCGACCGTATCGTCGCGGGATCACGCTCGACCGGATCGACGCTGCAGATTGTTGTGGCACCGGTCGACCCCATGTGGCAATCGACGCAGGACGCGTACTGCGGAGAGTTCGGGTCTCCGTACGGCGACTCGGCCCACTCGGTATACGTCGGCTCAGACGTGATCCCTGTGTAGGTATGGTCCTCGCCCGGGTCGTTCTTGTCTTGATGGCACGCGCCACACGCAGCAGCTGTCAGCTGCGGGGAATATGCGGGCTGCATCAGCCCGGGGAGTTCGTAGGATGAATCGCCGAGCGCGCCGTACATGACCTGCTCGCCCGCCGCGGGACGGAAGAAATCAACTGCGCCCGGGAAGATGCCCGGGAAGTCGATCTTGCTCACGTCCACATTCGCGATCTTGTGGCACGTCTCGCACGACACCCCGTGAATCACGCCCGCGGAGGGGTAACCCGCGTCACTCGGGGTCTGCATCGGTGAGAACGGCGTTTCGATCCATGGCTCGGGCTGGTGGCACGATGCGCACTCGGACGCGGGGTTCGTAGCGGCGAAGACGGAGTCACGAAGATAAACAAAGCCGCCCATCCCGCCCGGCGTCCCATCCCCCGAATAAAGGTCATGCACCCACGTGTTCACACCCGCCTTCGCCATCGGTGATCCCGCCCACTCTTCGAACTGATCGGCGTGACAGCTTGCGCACGTCGCGGGCTCAAGGAACGAGTACTCGGGGTGATCGACCGAGGGTGTATCACCGAGCACAAAGTCCATCGACGCGATACCCGTATACCCCCGGCCGTGGTTGTACTGGCCCTGAGCGGCGGCGACGATCATCAGGCCGACCATGTCCGGGACCTCGAGCGAGTAGGACCCGTCCGCGCCAGTCACGGTCCGGATCGGCTGCGCCCGTACCGAGACAATCGCGTCCTTGATCGGAGCCCCAATTTCATCACGCACAACGCCAGAGAGAATCACGGTCGGCCCGGTCGGCCCGGGGCCCGCGTTCTCCGGTGCGCGCCCCAGCTCGCTCACCGGCACAGCGATGAACGCGCCGAGAAGCACCATCGAACTGAAGCCCACGAACCCGATGGGCTTTGAGAGGCTCCGCAGACGATGGCGCAGGCTTTTCATTACTGGATCTCCTACTACACTATTTTGGATGCGTCCCGAAGACGAGTAGCCCAACGACGCCCCTGATTGATTGAATCGCCACTGTATCACAAAAACCTGTAAATGGAGTTCTGCACCCGAAAGTACACTATAAATCATAAAATCGCTCTCCTCCCACTGCAAAGCGAGACTTATCGGTCCAATGCAGCAGGCGGGTCATGCACCGTTTCGGACACGGACCGGCGCACAAAAAACCCCCGCGAACGGAGGTCAGAGTGCAATCCGAGATGGGATCAGTCGGTCACGCCAGTTCAGGGAACATCTTCGTCACGATGCCCACCAGGTCCTCGACATGGCTCGCCGACTCGTCGAACAGCTTCTGCTCGTCGGCCGTCAACGTGAAGTCCACGACCTTCTCCACGCCGCCCGCGCCCAGCACGGCCGGGACGCCCACGAACAGGCCCTTCTTCCCGAACTCGCCGTTCAGGTACGCGGCCGACGGGATGATCCGCTTCTTGTCCTTGACGATCGCCTCGACCATCTGGATGGTGCCGCTCGCGGGGGCGTAGTACGCGCTGGTGCCCATGAGCTTGACGACCTCGCCGCCGCCCGCCTTGGCGCGTTCGACGCACGCGGTGACCTGCTCGTCGCTGAGCAGATCGGTGACGGGGACGCCGTGCACGCTGGTCAGACGGGGCAGGGGGACCATGTCATCGCCGTGCCCGCCGAGGAGCAGGGCCTGAACATCCTCGACCGAGCAGCCGATCTCCCACGCGATGAACGTGCGGAAGCGGGCGACGTCGAGCGCCCCGGCCTGGCCCAGGATGCGGTTGGTCGGGAAGCCGGTCGCCTTCCACGCGGTGTAGACCATCGCGTCGAGCGGGTTGGAGACGATGATCACGATCGAGTCGGGCGCGTGCTGCTTGATCTGCTCGCTCACGCTCTTGACGATCTTGACATTGGTCTCGATCAGGTCGTCCCGGCTCATGCCCGGCTTGCGGGGCAGTCCCGCGGTGACGACGACAACATCCGAGCCCGCGATGTCGGCGTAGTCGCTCGTGCCGATCACCTTGCAGTCGAAGCGTTCGATCGGGCCGCAGCAGGCGAGGTCGAGCGTCTTGCCCTTGGCGACGCCTTCCTTGTCCGGGATATCGAGCAGGACGATGTCCCCGAGTTCCTTCGCCGCCGCCCAGTGCGCACAGGTCGCGCCCACGTTGCCGGCCCCGATGATGCTGATCTTCGCGCGTGCCATCTATCGATCTCCAGACCCGGGACCCGCGGCCCGACGCCGGCCTGAAGACCGATCGCGAAACGGGCTGGGTTTCCCCGGAAAAATGTATCTCGTCGCGGCCTCGTGGCCGTCTCTGCGAGTTTAGGCCCCGATCCATTCAAGGCCGACACGCCAAGACAAACTGTTGAAGGCATCAGCCCCGAATTCGACCGGCCCCGTCGGCCTCACTCGCCCTCAGGGTCGCCCTCATCGTCTTCGGGGATCGCCTCATAGACCAGCAACGGCTCCATCGGCGCCGAAGCCTTGGGCGGCATCGGCACGGGCTCGACCTCGCTCGCCGATCCGCCGGGACGCGGGCTCAGCCCCAGCACGAGCAGCGGCTGCCCCGGTATCGCCCCGTGCAACGATTCGGGGGCGAGCACGTCCTTCTCCGCACCGCCCTTCAGAAAATCGAACTGCCGGAAGACCTGCAGCCGCTCCGAAACCTCGATCGGACCCTCGACCCCATCGCCCAGGAACCCCGCCACAAGCCCGAGCGCCCGATCATCGAGCCCCTCGGCATCTTCGAGCGAGAACACGACGCTGCCATCAAAGAACGGCACACCCGGGCTGGGCACCCACGCCTCCAGCGTCGGCGAGATTGTCGCGAGGGCCGTCAGCAGCCCGCCCGGGTGGTCCCATGTGAGCCCATCGCCCGCCGCGAACCAAGCGACGCGATCCACCCCGTCGCCGGCCTCCTCATCCGGATCGACCCCGGTTGCCTCGCCGAGCGCAGCCGCGGCATTCTCCACGAACGCCCATACCGCTTCGGGTGGGTCCTGCCCCTCCCAGATCACATCGAGTTTCTCGACAGCCCCCCGGATCAGAATCTCAGCCTTATCAAGAGCGAG
>DDFO01000015.1:21215-21744 GCA_002337215.1 Phycisphaerales bacterium UBA1926
CGAGCGCTCGCTCGTCGTCTTCGAGCCGATCGACCTCCCCCAAAGCGTGGGTCACGGCGGCCAACGAGATCAACGGAGCGGTTGACCGGCGGTGCCGACCCGCGTCGCCCTCGTCTGGCAGCGCGACCGAGGCCCTCGCGAAGTCCATCCAGTGGGCGAGAAGCATCGCCCAGGTCAGCGCTTCCGATGAACGCTCGTCCGAATCCATCTCCATCTGAAATCCCCTGTTTTGGCCCTTCCAGAGCCCTTGCTTGGACAGGAATCAAAGTGTCGTATTTTTTCCGAGATTCGCGTGAGCGTGGTCCCCGCGGCTCGCTTTGCCGTCACAGGGAGAGAGCCCCAACCCCGGCGTTCTGACCCCAGCCCCGTCGGTATGTCTTTCGCGGATCACCCCCCAGCAACGATCCGCGGCTCAAAGCGTACCGGCATGTGAACGCCGGGTACCCCAAGCCGAGCGACACCCCCCGTCGCTCGGCTTTTTTTCTGCGCTCGCGGAGGCGACGCTCCAGTGTGCCACGGCCGTGTCGGC
>DDFO01000015.1:21933-40244 GCA_002337215.1 Phycisphaerales bacterium UBA1926
GAGACGGCGCAGCCTTCTCCACGACTCGGCCTTCACCGGCGCGGAGAAACCGCTGCGCGGCGTCTCCGCGGCACCCGAGCCGTGTTGCACCGTGCACCGCTCTACCGTTCGGCATGACCACGCCCCCCATCCCCCCGACCACCACGCTCGACCCCGCCGACCTCAGCGTTGCGGAGCGGTACAAGCTCCTGATCGGGTGCGTCACGCCCCGCCCGATCGCGTTCGTCTCGACGGTGTCGGCCGAGGGCAAGCCGAACCTCGCCCCCTTCTCGTTCTTCAACGCCGTGGGCTCGAACCCGATGACGCTCCTGTTCTGCCCCGCCAACACCCCCGAGGGCGGAGAGAAGGACACCCTGCGGAACGCCAAGCCTGCCGAAGAAGGCGGAACAGGCGAGTTCGTGGTCAACGTCGCAACCCACGCGATCCGGCGGGCGGTCGCCGGGGCAGCCGAGAACCTGCCGTTCGGCGAGAGCGAGTTCGACTTGGTCGGCCTGACACCAGTCGCGTGCGATGTCGTTGGCGCGCCGCGGGTTGCCGAGTCACCCGTCGCGTTCGAGTGCAAGACGACGCAGGTCATCCGCACGAACCCGGGTGAGCCGGGCGGGGGGAACGTGGTGATGGGTGAGGTCGTCCGCGTGCATGTGCAGGAGGGTCTGGTCAACGAGCGGATGCACACCGATCTGGACGCGCTGGATGCGATTGGACGGATGGGCGGGAAGTCGTACTGCACGACGCGGGAGCGGTTCGAGTTGCCGGTGGGACGCGCGGCACTGGAGTGACCATAAAAAGACCCCCGAGCCGTGGTGGACTGCTCGGGGGCGGACTCGGCTGTCCGGAGCGGGGAGGGAGGGAGGTGGGAGCCCCGGACGCCTGAGTGGCTTGGTTGTCGCGGGCGTGTCCGCCCGCATCGAGTCAGTACTGGTCAGTCCCGGCGGGGGACTCGTTGACGCCTCGGCGCGGGCCCGACGCGTCGTCGCCGGGGCGGGCGTGCCCGGTCAGCTGCAGCCCAGCGAGGCCCCGCAGTTGAGGCACTTGTAGCAGGTGCCGCTCCGGACGGTGATCGTGCCGCAGACATCGCACGGGGGGGCGTCCCCCGCCGCGTCGAGGGCGTCCGAGAGGGCCGAGCTCGCCGACACGGCTGCCTGTGTTGCGGTCCGCGCCGCGGTCTCCGTCACAGTCGCCGCGGTTTTCGCGACGGCAGAAATCAGACCGCCCCCCGCCTTGTCCCCGGCGTTGTCCCCGGTCGATGCGGGCGTCTTCCATGACGACCCTCCGTTGCTGGTGGAATCGGATCCGGCGAGCCGACCGCCGGCTTTGTCAGCCTTGGCCGTGGCGTTGGCATGGGCCTTGGCTTCCGCCTCGACCGCGGCCTTGCCCTGGTCGATCTTGGTCTTCTTGTCGTTGTCGGCCCGCTGCGGCGCGTTCGCCTCGCGGTAGCCGGGCAGGAACTCCATGCCCAACCAGCGGAAGATGTAATCGACGAGGCTCTTGGCGAACGGGATGTCGCGGTTGGTCGTCATCCCCGCGGGCTCGAACCGCTGGTGTGTGAACTTGCGGACCATGCTGCTGAGCGGGACGCCGTACTGCAGCGCGACAGAGGTCGCGGTGCCCAGGGAGTCCATGAGCCCGCCGATCGTCGAGCCCTCCTTCGCCATGGTGATGAACAGCTCGCCCGGCATCCCGTCGTCGTAGAGACCGACGGTCAGATAGCCCTCGTGCCCCGCGACGTTAAACTTGTGCGTCACGCTGCGGCGGGTATCGGACAGACGCCGACGCATGGGGCGATGGACGATCTTCTCGCGGATCTCGACGGTCGTCGCCGCGTCCCCCGCCGCGGCCGCCGAGGCGGTCTCGACAACATCGGCGGCGACCTCCTCGAGCGCGGCCTCGAGCTCATCAGCGTCCTCGTCATCGAGCTCGACGTCGGCCTTGGCATTCAAGGGCTGGCTGAGCTTGCATCCGTCGCGATACAGCGCGTTCGCCTTGAGGCCCAGCTCCCACGAGAGGCGGTAGCAGTCCTTGATGTCCTCCATCGTCGCGTCGTTGGGCAGGTTGATCGTCTTGCTGATCGCCCCGGTGATGAAGGGCTGCGCCGCCCCCATCATGCGGATGTGACCCTCCGGAGCGATGTACCGCGTGCCGATCTTGCCGCAGGTGTTCGCACAGTCGAAGACAGGCAGGTGCTCATCGAGCAGGTGGGGCGCGCCCTCGACGGTCTGCGTGCCGCAGACGCGCCGGTTGAGCTCCTCGATCTGCATCGAGGTCAGGCCGAGCGCCTTGAGCCCGTTGAACCCGAAGTCGGCCTTCGCCTTCTCCGCGTTGATCCCGAGCCTCTCCAGCGTGTCGTTGCCGAGCCCCCACGCGCTGAACGCGAACTTGAGCTCGAACACGCCGGGGAGCTGGGCGGTGATCTTCTTCAGATCGTCCTCGGTCGCCCCCAGGCTCGTGAGCCACTGACCGAACGTCATGCCCTCGGTGATGCCCTGGTCGGCGCCGTTGTCGCCCGCGGGCATCGCGACATTGAGATCGAGCGCCCCGAGCAGATACTCGGTGATCTCGCCGATCTGGTCGTCGGTGTACCCCATCGCCTTGAGCGCGGGCTCGACCGAGTTGTTGGCGATCTTGAAGTAGCCGCCCCCGGCGAGCTTCTTGAACTTCACGAGCGCGAAGTCGGGCTCGACACCCGTCGTGTCGCAGTCCATGAGCAGCCCGATCGTGCCGGTCGGCGCGATGACGGTGGTCTGCGCGTTGCGGTAGCCGTGCTTGGTGCCGAAGGTGTACGCGTCGTCCCACGCCTTGGTCGCGTGCGTGAGCAGGGCGCGGGCGTTCGCCAGCGGCACCCCGCCGCTCTCGATGATCTCGTGATCGATCGGGACCGGGGTGATGCGGAGGCTCTCGTACTTGTCCGAGTCCCGCGCCTCGCCGTGCGCCGCGAGGCGGTGGTTGCGGATCACCCGGAGCATGTTCTCCCGGTCGTCGTCGTACCCCGCGAACGGGCCGTGCTCGCCCGCCATCTGGGCCGACTGGCGGTACGACCGCCCCGTGAGGATCGCGCTCAGGCACGAGCAGATCGCCCGGCCTTCCTCGCTGTCATAGGGGATCCCAGCCTGCATCAGCATCGCGCCGAGGTTGGCATACCCCAGCCCCAGCGTGCGGTACTTCCAGCTGAGCTCGGCGATCTGCTTGCTCGGGAACGCCGCCATCAGCACGCTGATCTCGAGGACCATCGTCCAGATGTCGATCGCGTGCTCGAACCGCTCGACGTCGAAGGCCCGGGTCTCCGAGTCGTAGAACTTCATGATGTTCAGCGACGCGAGGTTGCAGGCCGTGTTGTCGAGGAACATGTACTCGCTGCACGGGTTGCTGGCGTTGATCCGCCCCGCGCTGGGGCAGGTGTGCCACGCGTTGATCGTGCTGTCGTACTGCACGCCCGGGTCGGCGCACCGCCACGCGGCGTACGCGATGTCGTCCCAGAGCTTCTGCGCATCGTGCGTCTTGGCGACCTTCCCGTTCGTCCGGTTGGTCGTCTCCCACTCGGCGCCCTCGTCCACCGCGTCGAAGAACGCGTCGGGGATCCGCACCGAGTTGTTGGAGTTCTGACCCGCGACGGTCGCGTACGCCTCGCCGTTGAAGTCATAATCGAGCGTCAGGCCCAGCCGCGACGCGGTCTCGCCGATCGCCTCGGCGTCCATCGGGCTCGCCTTCTCGCCCGCGATCGCCTTGAACCCCTCCACCATCGCCGCGACCTTGATCTCCTCGCGCACCTTCCAGTTCACGAAGGTCTCGATGTCGGGGTGGTCCATGTCCAGGCAGACCATCTTCGCGGCGCGCCGGGTCGTCCCGCCGCTCTTGATCGCCGCCGCCGCGCGGTCGCCGATCTTCAGCCAGCTCATCAGGCCCGACGACTTGCCGCCCCCGCTGAGCGGCTCGTTCTCCGCCCGCAGGTTGCTGAAGTTCGTCCCCGTGCCCGACCCATACTTGAACAGCCGCGCCTCGCGGGTCCACAGGTCCATGATCCCGCCCTGCCCCACCAGATCGTCATCGACGCTCTGGATAAAGCACGCGTGCGGCTGGGGGTGCGTGTACGCGTCCTCGGCGAGCTTCAGTTCGCCCGTCTCGTGGTCGGCCACCCAGTGGCCCTGCGCGGGGCCGTTGATGCCGTACGCCCAGTTGAGCCCGGTGTTGAACCACTGGGGGCTGTTCGGCGCGCACATCTGGTGCGTCATCATGTACGCGAGCTCGTCGTAGAACGCCTGGGCATCCTTGTGGCTGTCGAAGTAGCCGTGGCTCTCGCCCCAGTGCTTCCAGCACCCCGCGAGTCGGTGGATGACCTGCCTGGCCGACTTCTCAGGCCCGGTCTTGACAGTCTTGCCAGCGTCGAACCCGGGAACCGGCAGCCCGTTCTCGCCCCCGTCCTCGGGCACGCCCGCCTTGCGGAAGTACTTGCTGACCATGATGTCGGTCGCGAGCTGCGACCAGGTCTCGGGCACCTCGGCGTCGGGCATCTCGAAGACGACCGTCCCGTCGGGGTTCGAGATTTTGCTCGACCGCGTCGTCCAAGTGACGCTGTCGAACGGGTTCTGACCATCCTTGGTGAATTTACGCTGGATCTTCATGACTGCACAACCTCAGTTCTAGCTACCCGCAATTGGCACCCGAAGCGTCTTTGCCGAAAGCACCAATCGATTCCCAGAAACACTGGACCCTGACTTGACGACGTTCCTTGGCCGCAACTACTTCATCACACCACAATGCTCGCCACACCCACTTGAAGAGCTGCTCGTTGTCCCACCCCAATGACCGGAGGTACTCAATTGCCTCTGTGTCGCCCTTAGTCGAATTGCACTCGAAGCAAGAAGGCACTTTGTTATTCAGCTGATTCGATCCACCGCAGGACTCCGGCATCATGTGATCGATCGTCATGCAATCGGGACATAGCACCGAACCGCAATATGCACACCTGTAGTTCCATCGATAAAGCGTTATTACTTTGTGGATGTGGCGGCGCAACCGACGGCGATTCTGGCTTGGCTTTCCCCCGGGCATCAAGTGCCCCCACTGCTCCTCACTCATCTGAAAAAGAAAACCGCGATACTTCGGAGTTGGTTTATCTTGAACTTGGCCCCTTCGGGGCGACGGTTTTTCCGTCCTTTTCAGCCTCACAGCCGATTGATCAAGAATGGGAATAACTTCAACCACTTCTAGTTCAATCCACCTTCGGCAGCGTCAACCCGCTCTGATCCTGGTACTTCCCGGCCTTGTCCGCGTAACTCACCGCACACACCTTGTCGGCCTTCAGGAAGACCATCTGCGCAACGCCCTCGTTCGCGTACACCTTCGCCGGCAGCGGGGTCGTGTTGCTGATCTCGAGCGTGACCTTGCCGCGCCACTCGGGCTCGAGCGGGGTGACGTTCACGATCAGGCCGCACCGGGCGTACGTGCTCTTGCCGACACAGATCACGAGCACGTCGCGCGGGATGTCGAAGACCTCGACCGTCTCGCACAGCGCGAACGAGTTGGGCGGGATGATGACGTGGTCGGTCCCCTCGTCATCGGTGTTCACATCGACCATGAACCGGTCGTCGAACTTCTTGGGATCGACGACGGCAATCCCGCCCCCGCGAACGGTCGGCGTGAAGATCTTGAAGTCGGGGCCCACCCGCACGTCGTACCCGTACGACGAGACGCCGTACGAGATCGTCCCGGGGCGCTTCGTCGCATCCGAGAACGGCTTGATGTCGACCAGCTCTCTGATCTGCGTGTCGCACAGAACGCCCATGTGCGCCCTCCGTTTCGTCGCCGCTCCCCGCGGCTTCTGAGTCCCGTCTTGCCCGCGCCCGATCGTCACCCGATCGACTGCGAGAGGGGCGAGTCCACACGCCCCACCGTTCCACTCTGCCGGCCTCTTCCAAGCCGGCGGTTCGATCCCCGGGGCCGTCTCCGTCCGGCCGCCGGTTCTGTGCGAGCCCGGCGGATCTCCTCGAAGGCCCGCCGCGTGCGCACACCGATCGCCGCCGGAGCCGGGCCCGCCATGGCCCGGCCGGTGTCCTTGCATCTCGGGGCGGTTCCTCGTCCGCCCCCAAGCGCCCGGATCGGCGATCGCTGGTTGTCTTTCCCGCCCACGAGTGCCCGGCTCCAGCCCCGATCTGGGGTCGGCCGAACGAGCGGCATTCCCGAATCCACGTGATCCGCCGGCCTCGAAGCCTCCGGCCTCTCGGTGTCCCTGGATGCCCGATGATGGGGCACCCCTCCGACGAACCATCCTGCACCAACCAACGAGTCACCCCGTTAGCCGGCTCCCATCACCGCGAAACGGGGTCTCCACCGGGCCAAACCCAGGCGGCGGTTCCGTTTGCGGCAGCGAGAACACTACCACAATCCATCGTGTTGTCTAGGTCTTTCATCCACTATTTGCTGTGGGTATGTCGTGCAAAGCCTGTCAGTTGGGCGCAAATTGTGGCGAAATCGCGGCTTGCGCCGGCGCAAAAATCTTCACGCCCCATCGGAACCGACAGCCACTCCACACCCACTCTCGGTGGGATTACCTACAAAAGATGTACACAATATGTGGTATACCAATCGAATTCGGCGCCATTGCCTCGCCCGAATCGCCCTGGGAGCGTCCATCGAGCCGCCAATCGCCGGATTCGAGCGGACTTCTGCCTCTCCGAGCACCCCTGACGCAACCGCACCGGGACGCCGGCGGATACACTTCAACACCACGGCTGACGACGCGCGGCACGAGCCGAGCGCGTCGCCCACAGGCAGGCCGGGCCCGAGAGGCCGAGAGCCCCGCCCGCGGGGCGAAGGCTGCACGGGGCCCGCCCGCCGCTCGCCCCACCACCACAGCGAGAACGACACGATGAAGATGCCGACATGTCCCCGTTCTGACACAGTGCGTTCGGCGACCAAAGTCCTTGCCAATGCCGGTGGAACCCGTCGCGGGCCGCTCAGTGCGGCCGTCCGCAGAATCGGGTTCCGCGCGCTCGCCGTGCTCGCGGCGTGCCTGATTGTCGCGAGCGTTCCGGGCTGCATGAACAAGAAGGCCGAGCGGCCCCGCGCGAGGCGCGTGAACGTCGCGACGCGGGACGTGCCCTCGGCGCTGCGCGGCGTGATCGGGAGCCAGGCGACGATCATCGGCCAGCAGCCGGTGCGGATCTCGGGGCTGGGCTTCGTCATCGGGCTCAACGGCACCGGAGGCGGCACGCTCAACGACCAGGTCTCGTTCCACATGGAGCGTGAGATGGGCCTGCGGGGCGTCGGCAACGGCGCCTTCGACGGCACACCCTTCGAGGGGATGTCCGCCCGCCAGCTCCTGCAGAGCAAGGACACCGCCGTCGTGATCGTCTACGCCCTCGTGCCCCCCGGGGCGCCGGACGGGTCGCGGTTCGATGTCTTCGTGACCGCGCTCAACGCGACGAGCCTCGAGGGAGGCCGGCTCTACACGACCGATCTCCGCCTGGGCGAAGCGGTCGCGTTCGGCGGGCAGCAGCGCAACAAAATCGGCGAGGCCCGCGGCAACGTCTACATCAACCCGTTCGCCGAGCCGGGAGAGGTCGACAGCGTCGTGAGCCGGACGGTCGGGCGGATCCTGAGCGGCGGCGTCGTGACCAAGAGCGACCGGATCCGTGTCCTGCTCGACAATCCATCGCACAGCCGGGCGCGGCAGATCGTCAGCGCCATCAATTCCCGGTTCCCCCAGCGATCGGGGGACCGCAACGCCATCGCGATCGGGCGCGACGAGCGCACGATCGAGGTCGAGGTCCCACGCGAGTACACCGATCGGTCGAACGAGTTCGTGCAGCTGCTCGCACACGTGCAGATCAACCAGGCGGCGCCGCAAATCTACGCGAGGCAGTACGTCAACGCGTTGCGGGCCGAGCCCTACCTCGCCGATGATCTCGGCTGGGCGCTCAACGCGCTGGGAGAACCCGCGTTGCCCTTCATCCGCGAGCTCTACAACGACAGCGAACTCATCCCGCGCCTCGTCGCGCTGCGGACCGGCGCAAGGCTCGGCGACGATCGCTCGGCGGGCCCGTTGAAAGAACTCGCCGAATCAGGCCCGGACTCGGTGCGGACCGACGCGATCGGCCTGCTGGGCCGCATCGACGGCGGCCCCACCGTCGACCAGACCCTCAAGGGGCTCCTCGCCGAGAATTCCCTCCCGGTGCGGATCGCGGCCTACGAAGCGCTCGTCAAGCGGGCAGAGCGTTCGCGGTACCTCTCGCTCGTCGAGTACGAGCGTTTCCGGGACGCCCCCGTGGGTATGCGGGCGTCCGCCGCGGAATTGCGGCGTGTTTCCGAGGTCAACCTCCCGGCAGGCTCGATTCAGTCGGTCAGCCGGGTGCCGATGTACGGCAAATTCCTGCTCGATCGCGTGCCGTTCGGCGAACCGTTGGTCTACGTCACCCAGCAGGGTGCCCCGCGGATCGTGCTGTTCGGCGAGGATCTGAGCATCGAGCAGCCGTCCTTCGCGTCCGCATGGTCCGATCGGCTGATGGTCCTCGCGGAATCGGAAACAGACCGCCCAAGGGTCTACTACGAAGCCGTTCCCGGGAAGGCGGTTCGCATCGACGCGGTGACCTACCGCCAGACCTACAAGGGTGAAATCGAGGGGAGCGTGACCGACCTGATCGACTTCCTGTCGCGCGAATGGTCGCCGGACCAGCAGATGGTCGGGCTCGGCCTGACCTATTCAGAGGTCGTCGGCGCGGTCCACGAGCTCTACAAGGCCGGCTCGCTCAACGCGTCGTTCGCGACCGAGCGGGACCGCCTGATCGCCGACCTGCTCGCTTCCGCCGACGGCGAGGAGATCGAGGTCCGCCCCGAAACGCCCGGCGATCGACGCGAGCTGGTCGTGTTCAACGAGAAGAACCTGACGCCCCGCGTGAAGCCCGAGGAGGCACGCGAGGGCGGGCTGCTCGAGCGGATCGACCGCGAGCCGTTGCAGAAATGACGTGGCTTCGAGGCCCGCAGGGGTCGCCCCGTCGCGCGAGTTCGTGTATTCTTGCACCCGCTTCGGAGTATGCCTGGAGGATCCAGGGAGCCGGAGTGATTTGCCACCGCCCCGCCGCGCTCGCGGCGATCGAACGCAAGGCCCGACACGGAGGTTGAGGCCCGGATGAGCACAGACACAACGACCATGCCCCATAAACTCACCGAGGCCTCCGCGCCCGATGCGGCCACCGGTTCATCCGCGAAGACCACCGCGGACGACGCGGCGTCGCAGCAACTGGACGGCGCGCACGGCGGCGTGGTCGCCGCAGCCGCGGGCACCCCAACGGGGCTGGCGACGCAGGGGCTCCGCCTCGCCCGCCTGCACCTCAACGGGTTCAAGTCGTTCGCCGACAAGACAACCTTCACGATCGACCAGCCGATCACGGGGATCGTCGGCCCGAACGGGTGCGGCAAGAGCAACGTCGTCGATGCGATCAAGTGGGTGCTCGGCGAGCGGTCGAGCAAGAGCCTCCGCGGCAAGGAGATGATCGACGTCATCTTCGCCGGGTCGGCGGCTCGGAAACCAGCGGGCATGGCGTCCGTGTCGCTCGTCTTCGAGAACCCGATCCGCGAGGACGCAGACATCGACGCGTTGGTCGCCAAAGAAACGGGAGATAAACCCGACGACGAAGCAGCCACCGATCTCGAGTCTCTCAGCGCCGACGCCGACGCCTCGACAGACACCGCGGATGACGCGAGCGAAAGCCCCGCGCGGAGTGACACCGCGGTCGCCGATGAGCCGACCGAGTCACTGCTCGCCGACCGTCGGCGGGTCCGCCGGCCGCTGCCGGTCGATTCCGACGAGGTCGCCGTCGAGCGGCAGCTCTACCGCGACGGAACGAGCAAGTACCTCATCAACGGCAAGCGGGCTCGGCTTAAGGACATCCGCGACCTGTTCCTCGACACCGGCATCGGTGCCGACGCCTACTCGATCATCGAGCAGGGCAAGGTCGACGCCATGCTGCTCGCGAGCCCCCAGGAACGGCGCACGATCTTTGAGGAAGCCGCGGGCATCGCGAAGTTCAAGCAACGTCGAATCGAGAGCCAGCGGAAACTCGACCGGGCGGAATCGAACCTTGTCCTGACGCGCGAGCAACTCGAGAATACCGAGCGTAGGCTGCGAATCGTCAAGGGCCAGGCCGCCAAAGCGAGGCGGTTCAAGGAACTCGACGACGAGTACGGCGCGCTCCGTCTCGCCGTCGCGTTCGATCAGTACCACGAGATCTGCTCGCGTCTCGATTCGATGACGAGCCAGCTCCAGAAGCTCGAGGCCGAACGCGACGAGACGCAGCACGCCCACGCGGCCAACGAAGAAGCGATGCAGGCGATCGAGGTGCGTTGCAGCGAGGCTGCTTCGGCCCTGCGCACGACCGAGAACGCGATCCGCGACGCGACGCACACGATCGAGCAGGCACGCCAACGCCGGCAGATGGCCGAGCGAGCGATTGATGAGGCCCGCCGGCAGGTCGAGCTCGACAACAAGCGGCTCGAGTCCGTCGAGTCGCAGATCGAAGCGCTCAACAGCGACATCGCCGACCAGCGGGAAACCGTCGCGGCGCTGGCCGAGCGTGTCGCCGAGGCGGACCGGACGCTCGACGAGGCAACAACTTCTCGCGCCGCGACGATGGAGCAGATCGCGACCGCCCGGCACTCGCACGAACAGGCACGCTCGCGCCTGGTCGGCATGGAACGCGAGCAGCAGCAACTCACCAACGAGGCCGATTCGATCGGGCAACGGATCGAGGATCTCTCGGCCGAAGAGACCAAGCTCGCGACCCGGATCGAATCGATCGAACACGAACGCGCCGAGATCGAATCGAAGCTCGAGACGATCACGGGGGAGATCGAGTCACGGAACACGACGATCGCGTCGCTTGAGGCTGAACGCGAGTCGCTGTCGAGCAAGGGCGAAACGCTCGCCGGTGCCCGGAAGGACCAGGGCGCAACGGTCGAGAAACTGAGCGAGGAACGCATCGGGCTCGACGCGAGGCGGGCGACGCTTGAGGAGATGGTCACCAGCCGAGCCGGGCTCGCCGAAGCGGCGAAAAAGGTGATGGAGATCGCCGAATCGGGCGAGGGGTTCGGAGGGGTGATCGCCCCGCTCGCGGACTTGGTCGAGACCGACACCGAGCACGCCGCCGCCGTGGAAGCGGCGCTGGGGCAGGATCTCCAGGCGATCGTGACGCGTTCGATCGCCGAGAACCCGACCGACGATGAGATCGACGCACTCCCGGGACGTGTCCGGTTCATCCCGCTCACGGGGCTTCCCTCCGCAGCGAGCTTCGCCGGGTCGGAGAGCACGCCGCTCGGCCTCGCGTCGCTTCCCGCGTCGCGGCTGGTCGCGGTCCGCGAACTGGTCAAGGCGAAAACGAACGACACCCCCACGGCCGAACTCCTGGACCGGTTGCTCGACGAAACCTATCTCGTCGAGAACCTCGACGTGGCGCTGATGCTCACCGCGGGCCCGCTCGCGTCCCGGCCCGGCGTCCGGTTCGTGACCCGGCGCGGCGAAGTCCTACATCATCTGGGACGCACCGATGTGGGACCCGCCGGCAGCGAGCAGGGCGTGGGCCTGATCCGCCACCACGCGGAACTCGCCGAACTCGAAACAACCTTGGTGTCTGTCACGCAAAGACTCGACACCGAACGCTCCGAGCTCGAGCGTCTCGACGCGTCGGCCGCAAGCGTGCAGGAAGAACGCAACCGGGTCTCGGGCGAACTCGCCGAGCACCGCCGATCGCTCGCCGGGGAACAGGCGAAAGAGGATCGGCTCAAGGGCGACATCGATCGCCTCGAGCGCGACGCCGGATCGGTCCGCACAGAGATCACGCGGGCCGAGAGCCGTCATCAGGAACTCGCATCGACGCGGGCCGACAAACTCAGCCGCGTCGAGTCGCTCGAAGGCCTCATCGGCGAGCAGCGGGGATCGGTCGAAACGCTCGCGAGCACACTCGCCGGCCTCCAGACACGCGCTGAAGCGGCGAGCGAGCAGATGAGCGCCGCCCGCGAGGACGCGGGGCGAGCGAACGCACAGCTCGACGGCGCCAGACGCGAGGTCTCCCGCCTCGAACGCGCCGTCGACGAGGCGGCCCAGAGCAAGGCCGAGCACGAGCGGCACGCCGACCAGGCACGGCAGCGTCTCAGCTCACACGAGCAGACGATCGAGCAGACCGCGACCGACCTCGCCGAGGCGGAGGCGATGCTCGCCGACGCGAAATCCGGGCTCGACGAGAAGCAGCAGGCCGTGAGCGAGTCCACCGCAGAGCGGACGGGTCTCGCCGAGACGCTCAACGCATCACGCGAACGCGCCCGCCTCGTCGAGCGCGACTGGCACGGCGTCGAGGCCTCGCGCCGCGAACTCGAGGTCAAGCGTGAGTCGCTTGAGGAACGGACAAGCGAGGACCTCCGGATCGATCTCGGCGCGGAGTACCTTGAGTACCGCGCCGTCATGGCACCGGGCGACGTCGAACGCGTTGATATCGCCGATTCGCAGGCACGGATCAACGTCCTCCGCGGCGAGATCAAGAAGCTCGGCAACGTGAACCTCGACTCGATCGCCGAGGAAGGGCAACTCACCGAGGCGGACGAGGGGCTGAGGTCGCAGATCGCCGACCTCGATGAGGCCCGCGTCAAACTCACCGACCTCATCGAACGGCTCAACACCGCGAGCCGGGAACGGTTCGGCGAGGTCTTCGATCTCATCCGCGAGAACTTCGGCGGCCAGGACGGCATGTTCCGCCGGCTCTTCGGCGGCGGTCGCGCCGAGGTCCGCCTCATGGGCCTCGTCAAGGAAGTCGAAGACGTCGACGGCACCGTCCGCAAGGTCGTCACCGACGAGACCGACCTGCTCGAATCGGGCGTCGAGGTCATCGCCAAGCCCCCGGGCAAGGAGCCCCGCTCGATCAGCCAGCTTTCCGGCGGCGAAAAGACCCTCACCGCGGTCGCCCTGCTCATGGCGATCTTCCGCTCCAAGCCCTCGTGTTTCTGCGTGCTCGACGAAGTCGACGCCGCGCTCGACGAGGCGAATGTCGGCCGCTTCTGCAACACCGTCCGCGCCTTCACCGACATGTCGAGCTTCATCGTCATCACGCACAACAAGCGGACGATGCAGCTCGCCGACCACCTCTACGGCGTCACCCAGCAGGAACGCGGCGTCTCCAAGCGCGTCAGCGTCCGCTTCGATCACGTGTCGAGCGATGGGTCGTTCGATGTGAAGAAAGCCTCGGTGGATGAACCGGAGGACAGCGCTTCGGCGGCCAAGACCCCCACCGCCGGTGGCACATCCGCAGAGCAGAAGCCCGCCGAGAAACCGCGCGCAAGCGGCGGGCTCCGCAAGGCCCTCGCGAAGATGCGTGACGCGGACAACCCGAAGTCCAAATCAGAGATGTAATCTGAGGGCGATTCCGGCATCAGCCGACGCACGGCCGAGCTGGTTATCCCGTCATCACCTGGTCTGTTCTCGTGAGCGACTCGATCAGCTCGCGGGGATGTACTCCGTGGGCGAGCCCGGCCCCACCGGCAACCCGATCACGAACACCCACAGGTAGAAGAACACCGTCCACCCGATCAGGAACGCCATCGAGTAGGGGAGCATCGTCGCGACCATCGTCCCGATGCCCAGGTCGCGCTTGTATTTCGTCGCCACCGCGAGAATCAGCCCGAAGTAGCTCATCATGGGCGTGATGATGTTCGTTGAGCTATCGCCGATGCGGTAGGCCGCCTGGATCACCTCGGGGCTGTACCCGATCTGCATCAACATCGGAACGAAGATCGGCGCGGTGACAGCCCACTGGGCACTCGCCGAACCCAGCATCAGGTTCACGAAGCAGCACATCAGGATGAACGGCAGGAACACCAGCGGGTTGTCCAGGTTGAGCGTCACGAGCAGATCGGCGCCCAGGACCGCCAGGATTGACCCCATCCCGCTCTCCCCGAAGTACGCCACGAACTGCGCCGCGAAGAAAACGAGCACGATGTAGAGGCCCATCGAGCGCATCGCCCCCGCCATCGCGTCGATCGCGTCGCGGTCATTTCTCATCGTCCCCACGACTCGGCCGTACACGAACCCGGGGAAGACGAAGAAGATCACGATCAACGGAACAACCGAACGCAGCAGAGGTCGAAGAGCGTTCGCGCCTTCCGCAGCAGGGTCCGGGTTCCGCATCACGCCCCAGCCCGGCAGCCAGCCGAACACACCCTGAAGGAACGAGGGCCCGGCAACGACCACGATCCCCAGGCTGATCAGCAACGCCGTGACGCCGGCCCAACGCAGCCCGCGCCACTCCACATCCGTCGGCCGCTCGAGAGCCTTCTGCTCGTCCACATCCTCCGACATCTGAGATTCATCGAACACACCAAGTCGCGGCTCGACCAGATACTCCGTGATCGCCCAGCCCAGGAAGGTGATCAGGAATGTGCTCCCGAACATGAAGTACCAGTTGCACGCCGGGTTCACCTCATAGGCAGGGTCGATGAGCTGCGCCGCTTCTTCCGTGATGCCCGCGAGCAGCGGATCGACCGTCCCGATCAGGATGTTGGCGCTGTACCCCGCGCTCACCCCGGAGAACGCCGCCGCGAGCCCCGCGAACGGGTGCCGGCCCAGCGAGTGGTAGATCGCCATCGCCAGCGGGATGAGCACCACATACCCCATCTCGCTTGCCGTGTTGCTGACCACGCCCGCGAACACCACCACGAGCGTCACCAGAGGCTTCGGTGCGTTGAGCACCAGCGCCCGGACGATCGCCGTCAACAGGCCCGATTTCTCCGCAACGCCGACCCCCAGAAGCGCAACCAGCACCGTCCCCAGAGGGGTGAACCCGCTGAAGTTGGTCACCATCGACTGCCCGACCCAGCGGATCCCTTCCCCGCTGAGCAGGTTGGTCACCTCGAGCATCTCGCCCTCGCGACCGGGCCTGGGGTCCGCGACGCTCAGCCCTGCCCACGACGCGACGGCACTCAGCAAGAGCGCTCCCAACGCAAAGATCGCGAACAGCGTCACCGGATGGGGCAGCAGGTTCCCGAGCCATTCCACGAAGGTCAGGAACCGACCCATCACCCCGGTGGGCGAACTTGTTTCGGATACTGACGCATTCTCTGAGCTGTTGCGTTCTGCCATACCGCAAACACTACCTGCGTTTGCGACCCGCCGCAGGCATTCGCGGACGCGTCAATATGAGGCAAAGGAAACGGAAGGCAAACCAACGGGGGCCGTCTGGTCGCGTTCGGCCGGTTCGCGTTCGCCTAGTTCGCGTTCGGCAGGCACCACCGGTATCGCGCTGCCCGTGCTCCGGATCACCCGCACACCCGCGATCGGGACGTCAACCATCAGAGGCAATCAGATCATCGGGCGTCAGACCGATCTCGTCGAGCACCATCACACGACCGCACTCGGGGCAACGCACCGCCGGTCCCGGCTGATCGTCGCGCACCTCGCCCAGCAAGGGCAACCCCAGCAGGCTGTGCTCGCAACCCGTGCAGTTCGCGATCTCGATCCGCTTCGCGATCGCTCGACGGAGCAGGGCATCGCGTGGAAGAGCAAACGCGAGCCACGGCCCGATCGTCAGCGCGAGCAGGAACGCCGCCGCGATGATCAGATCCCCGACGGGATAGTCCGCCTCGAGCCAACCGCCGATCGTTCGATCGATCGTCTGTGCAATCGCCCGAAGGGCTTCGCTCGCGTAGGTCGCAAGCATCACGCTCCCGAACGCGATCGCCGCGAAACTCCCGAAGAGCGCGAGCACCGGAAACCACATCCATTTCA
This sequence comes from Phycisphaerales bacterium UBA1926, assembly GCA_002337215.1. Taxonomy (GTDB): domain Bacteria; phylum Planctomycetota; class Phycisphaerae; order Phycisphaerales; family UBA1924; genus UBA1926. The sequence goes on from DDFO01000015.1 coordinate 37,691, forward strand.
AGACCCGTCGCCGCGCCCGGCGGACAAACCGCTCGCACTCATGATCCGGGAATCGATCCAGCTCCGGGAACGCACGGTAGACCTTGGACATGGGGATGCGCATACGGCCTCACGTGCAGAAGCTCTCGCTCGACTCACCTGCACAACGTGTCAGCACGCCGGTACTTGGCCGGCGACGACGATCGTGCCCCGATCTCCGTCATTGCATTCATCCGGCAGGGGGCGAGTCACGGGCACCCGTCCACAAAGGCCGGGGTAAACAGCGTGATATCGGTCAGGTCGTAGACCCCGTTGCCATCAAGATCCGCGATCGGGTCACGACTCAGGAACGCAAGAATGAACAGGTTGATATCAGCCAGGTCGAGCACGCCGAACGGCTCGGCGAGATCGGCCGGGCACAGCTGCCGGGCGGTGAACGTCACGCTATCGACGAAGACCGCGCCGCCCGGGTTTGACGCCGGCTGGCTGAAGAGCAGCACGAGCCGAGCCTCAACAGCACCATCGGGGGCGATGCCAGTGAGCTCAGACTCCAGCCACGTGTCTTCTTCCATGCCGGTGTCAGCGATGACATGGGTAAGTTCCTCGATGAGAAACGGGGACCCATACGCGGCGCCAGCCTGGCTGTAGAACTCGACTTTCAGGATCGCCTCGTTCCCGGTGTTCACGATCGAGTCTTCCGACCGTGTCAACGCGTGGACGCCGGCCGCGAACCGATCGCCGGTGGTCACCAGGAAATTCTGGAACGCGCCCGAGACGTTCGCCGCCCCGCTGAACTGCCCGTACATCTTCAGCGAGCGTTCTCCATCACGCGGCGTGCCCCAATCCGAGGAGACATTGCCGATGGTGCTGCCAAACACAGTCCAGGCATCGAGCGCTCCGCCCCCGTCCTCGAACCCCGGGTCCTGAACCAGCGAGACCGGGGGTTCGACCCACGCAGGCCGCTCCCAGACGCGGACGTGATCGATTTCGAACGTCGCGGGGAAGGGCGTCGTCCAATCGGGGTAGCCCGAGTAGTCCCCGCCGACCGCGAGGTTCAGCACGATGCTCTTCGGCGTGGCAGGAATCCCCACCGCGGGCTCGTAAAGCGTGAAGTGCTGCACACCGTCCACATAGAAGCGGACCGTGCCAACTTCCCATTCAACCGCGTAATCGTGGAAGCCGGCCTGAAAGTTTGCACCGCTCTCATACGCCTGGGACACATACTGGTGAGAACCCGGGTCCCAACCCCAGTGGAGCGCACTGCTGATACGCCACGGCAAATCGCCGCGGGCTTCCATGATGTCGATCTCACCGCCGGCAGGCCACGTCGCGGACCGAGGAAGCAGCCAGATCGCGGGCCAGAAACCCTGGCCGAACGGGACCTTGGCACGGACCTCGACCCGACCATACCCCCACTCCTGCCATGACCGGATCAATCCAGAGTTGTACTCTCGGCCGAACGACCAGTTCGGGTCCCGATCGGCACGGAGTTTGAGCACGCCGCCCGCCACCCCGACCTGATTTGGGTGGTAGTACTGCGACTCGTTGTTGTTCGACCCCGCCCAGTTTGCGATCTGCCACACACCCTGGTCGACAGCGCCGCCATCGAAATTTTCTTGAAACACGGGGTATCCCCAACCGGGAGCGATGACCGGTCCCGCTCGACTCGGCGAGACGACGGCGATTGTGCCAACCAAACCAGCGATAAACAGATTCTGAGCGTGGCAACGAATAACTCACCTCCTGGGCACGACGTAGGTTCCGGGAAACAAGTATACGCCGGGTACAAGAACCTGCGAACCACGTTTCGGTGAGGCGTCGTTCACCGTGCATGACGGCCGACGACCAAAGCAACTCGAGACGCATTCTCGGACACTGCCCACTCAGACGCCAGCGACATGACGCAACCTCGACACATCGAGCGCACGCAAGCAATAGTCTTGGCTAGACCGCTTTCGACTCCACAAGCGATACGGCATCGGTACCAGATCCGCAACGCCGTGGAAAGGTCCGATTCGAGCCGTTGGAGGCAAACGAACCACCCGCGCGGTCATTCTGGAGAAGCGCGAGAAAGCCGATCGCAAAAATGAAAAGGGCTCGCTCAGCATTACCTGAGCGAGCCCAAAAGTCGGCGATGACCTACTTTCCCGCAGTGCAGTATCATCGGCGGCTCGGTCTTCACTGCTGTGTTCGGGATGGGAACAGGTGTTACCCCGAGCCTATGGTCACCGACAAACCACGATGGACACTTTCGTATCCATACGCGGCGAGCGTTCAGGCGACGAACCAGGGTTCGTACAGCCGGGACGCGGCCGGTATCAACGGGCAGATCAAACGATACCTGACCAGGCCGAAGCCGGATCAAGCAGAGTCTTGCGAGTACCACGCAGCGCTGCCAATGAAGTGCTGTGCACGTCACGGCGGCTGGTAGGGTGGTCAAACCTTCGACCGTTAGTACCGTTCAGCTGAGGGCCTCTCAACCCTTACACCTACGGCCTATCAACCCGGTGGTCTACCGGGGGTCTCACGCAATGCAACCAGACCTCATCTTCAGGGGGGCTTCCCGCTTAGATGC
>DDFO01000015.1:40264-41152 GCA_002337215.1 Phycisphaerales bacterium UBA1926
CCTATCAACGTGGTGGTCTTCCACGGCTCTTCAGGGAGAACTCGTTTTGAGGTGGGTTTCCCGCTTAGATGCTTTCAGCGGTTATCCCTGCCCAACGTAGCTACCCAGCTGTGGACTTAGCAGTCCAACTGGAACACCAGGGGTTGGTCCAACCCAGTCCTCTCGTACTAAGGTTGACTCCTGTCAAGTCTGGAACGCCCACGACAGATAGGGACCGACCTGGCTCACGCCGGTCTGAACCCAGCTCGCGTACCGCTTTAATGGGCGAACAGCCCAACCCTTGGGACCGCCTACAGCCCCAGGATGCGATGAGCCGACATCGAGGTGCCAAACCGCTCCGCCGCTATGGACGCTCGGGAGCGATAAGCCTGTTATCCCCGGGGTACCTTTTATCCGATGAGCTACGCCCTTTCCACACAGAAGCGCAGGGTCACTAGAGCCCTCTTTCGAGACTGTTCGACCCGTCGGTCTCACAGTAAAACCGGCTTGTGCTCTTACACTCTAAAACGCGGTTTCCATCCGCGCTGAGCCGATCTTTGCGCTCCTCCGTTACTCTTTAGGAGGAGACCGCCCCAGTCAAACTACCCAGCACCCGCTGTCCCTCGCCCTGATTCAAGGGAATCGAGGTTAGGCCACAAACTTACGAAGGGTGGTATTTCACCAATGGCTCCACAATCGCCAAAACGACTGCTTCAAAGCCTCCCACCTATCCTACGCATCATATGCTCGTGACCAACAGAAGCCTGCAGTAAAGGTCCACGGGGTCTTTCCGTCTTGCCGCGGGTAAGCGGCATCTTCACCGCTACTACTATTTCACCGAGTCGGTTGTGGAGACAGTGCACCAGTGATTACACTATTCATGCGCGTCGGAACTTACCCGACAAGGAA
>DDFO01000043.1 GCA_002337215.1 Phycisphaerales bacterium UBA1926
GACCCGCACGGGTTCGGGTAATCGTCGCGGGTGATCACGCGACCGAACGGCCGGCGGCGCGCGATGAACCGGCAGCATCGGTTTCGTTGAGATCGGCCTCGGTGATCTGTTGATCGTGACGAAGCGGTTTCGCGAGCGTGCGCCCGATCAGGTCCGCGAGGCGGGCCGGCCTGAGGCCATCGCCCGGACGCTTCGCGACCAGGTCGTGTGCGCGGATCGTGTGCCCCGCGGGCAGGTCGGCCGAGGCGACGAGCGAGCGGCGGGCAGCACGGATCGTGTCCGCCTCGCATGCGGCGGGTTGTTTCACGCCGTCGCCCAGCGCCGACTCAACGAGTCGGATTCTCCGGATCATCTCGGCGAACTGATCGGGCTCGAGCGACGCGGCGTGGTCGGGGCCCTGCATCGCGCGCGAGAGTGTCAGGTGTTTCTCGACCGCGACCGCGCCGCGGGCGACCGCGGCGATCGCGACGGCGTCGCCCATCGAGTGGTCGGACATGCCGATCGGTGCGCACAACGCCGACCGCAGGCTGTCCATCGCGCGGAGGTTGGTCGCCGAGGCGGGGGCGGGGTACGCGCTCACGCAGTGAAACCAGAGGGTCTCGAGATAGTCCGGTGCGTGCGCGCGCAGGACACCGGCTGCATCTTCGCATTCGTCGAGCGTCGCCATCCCGGTGGAGAGCAGGAGCGGGAGGCCGAGCGCCGCGAGCTCGGCGAGGAACGGGTGATTCGTGAGTTCGCCCGAACCGAGCTTGAGCCCGCAGACGCCGAGATCAGCGAGCAGTTTCGCGCTCTCGATATCGAAGGGCGAGGACAGGAACATGATCCCGCGGTTTTCGGCGTGGGCCTTGAGACGCCCGATCTCGCTGTCGGCGAGTTCGAGTGCGCTGAGCATGTCGGTCTGGGACGCTCCCTCGGCCGACTCGATGTCCAGATTCGTGCGCTGGTAGCGGGCCATGCCGGCGCTCGCGGTCGCCAGTTCGCTCGCGCGGAACGTCTGGAACTTGACGGCGTCGGCGCCCGCGTCCGCGGCGGCGTCGATCAGCGAGCGTGCCAGATCTGGATCACCGTTGTGGTTCACGCCCGCCTCGGCGATCACGAAGCAGGGCTCGCCGGGCCCGATCGTGCGCTCGCCGAGTTGCGGGTCGTTGAGGGTGACCCTGGGCGTGTGTGTCTGTTCGTCTCGGATCGCGCGGGCGGTCGCGAGGTCGGACCGGTCGTCGATGTCGATCGCCCGTGATCTCGGGATGGTCACGCCGAGGGTCTGGCCCGGGCTGAGGAAGGCCCGGTTCGTGCGCAGATGCGACGCCGAGCAGCAGTAGCAGCCCACCGGGCGATGGACCGATATGTGCGCTTGTCGTTGATCCGCGTTCCACTCGGCGATTGCTTGCAGAGTGCCCGTGTCGTCGAGCCTGAGCGACCAGGCGAGTGGGTGATCGAGTTCGGCGACGAGCGCGGCGCTGCCGTCGCTTCGCCGAAATCCCTGGAGCAGCCTGGCGAGGTCGTTCGCGGTGAGCAGGGGGGATGTTGGTTGCAGCAGCAGGACGGCGTCGCAGGGCGTGCCGCGGTCGGCCATGCGGTCGAGTTCGTAGAGCGCGACGTCGAGGCTCGAGGCCGAGTCGGTCGCGAGATGAGCGGGGCGGAGATCGTCCGGCCTGTCTTCATCGGGCCAGGTGGCGGCGATCCGCGGGTCGTCGGTTGAGAGCCGGAGAAGGATTTCGAGACCCGGATCGGTCCGCGATCGGCGGAGTTCCCAGAGGAGTCGGTGGCTCCACGCGGTGAGCGGTCGGCCCGCGATCGGAGCGAGGTTCTTGCCGGGCAGGCCCTTGGAGCCCCCGCGGGCGGTGACGAGTCCGAGAATGCGCATGGGGACTAGATCGGCGATTGGGGGCGGTCGGCTACATCTCCCGCGTACGCTTTCCCATGGGCGTGATGATCGTATCGGTGGTGATCGTGGCGGTGCTGACTCTGATCGGCACCGTGATCTGGTGGGCGATGATGAACGCGTGGGAAAGCAAGGATCGTGCGGCCCGGGGTCGGCACGTGACCGATCGTGACCCGCCGACGGGCGGTCCCCAGCCTCGGTCCCGCGACCAGCGGGACGATGGTGATGGACCGGTGGTCGTGAAACTCTGAGCCTGGTATTGCCGGCTTGAGGTCGTTCGGGCGGCCGTGGCCTTTGCGAGCACAGCCGAAGTTTTATTCGGGCAGGCGTCTTTCTGCTGATCTCATGCTCAGGCGGGCCGGGGTGGGAACCGGACGGTGGTTCTCGCCCTTGCTCGGTTCGGGGGGGAATCCAACGTCTTTCGGACCCTCTTCGCGAGAATCCCAATCGGCTCTGGCCGGTCGGTTTCAGCACCCGCACTCGAACCCGTACGTGACGACGGGGCACGCTCCGATCATGCCTAGTTCGCGACGATGTTGACCATCCGCCCCGGAACGACGATGACTTTGCGGACCGTCTTGCCTTCGAGTTGGCTCTTGATCTTGTCGCTCGCGAGGGCGGCGGCTTCGAGCGCCTTCGCATCGGCGTCAGCGGCGACGGTGATCTTGTCGCGGACCTTGCCGAGGATCTGCACGGGGATCTCGATTACGTCGTCTTTGAGCATCGACTCGTCGTAGGTCGGCCAGTCGGCCTCGATGAGCGAGACTGGTTTCGTCGATCCGTTGCCCAGCAGGCCCAGCCGATCGGCGATCTCGTCGGCGAGGTGGGGGGCGAATGGGGCGAGGATGCGCACGAAGCGGTCCATCTGATCGCGGGTGAGCGAGCCGAGGTCGCCCTTGATGCCGCCCTTGGGCGTTGCGGCGTTTTTGAATTCGATCATCGCGGCGATCGCGGTGTTGAAGTGGAGTTTCTCGATGTCGTCTCCGACCTTGGCGATCGTGCGGTGGAGGATCTTCTCGATCTCCGGGTTCGGCGCGTCGGCGAGGCGGGGGGTGCCGGTCTCTTCGCTGATGCAGAGGCGCCAGGTGTCTTTGAGGAAGCCGAACATGCCGCCGATTGCGCGGGTGTCCCACGGCTTGGACGCATCGAGCGGGCCCATGTACATCTCGTAGAGGCGGAAGGCGTCGGCGCCGAAGTCGGCGATGACGTCATCGGGGTTGACGACGTTCTTGAGGCTCTTGGACATCTTGGCGACGATCTGGCTCACGCGCTCGCCGGTCGCGGTCTCGATGTACTCGGGCGCGTCGTCGGTGCTCCGGTTCTCGACCTCGTCGGTCGGCACGAGGCTCTTGTCGGCCCGCTGGTATGCATGGCTGAGGATGAGCCCCTGGTGGTAGAGCTTCTGGAAGGGCTCGGGGGTCATCACCTCGCCCAGGTCGAAGAGGACCTTGTGCCAGAAACGGGCGTAGAGCAGGTGGAGCACGGCGTGTTCGGCGCCGCCGACGTACAGGTCCACGCCGCCGAGTTGGGCGAGGTCGGAGGGGAACGTGCCGTAGGCATCGACCTCGTCCTGGGTGTGTCCCGGCTTGGGCTTGAGGTGCCAGGCGCGGTCGGCCTCGCGGCTGATGAACCGGTCGGCGTTCTTCGGATCGGCGTAGCGCAGGTAGTACCAGCACGA
>DDFO01000005.1:0-251 GCA_002337215.1 Phycisphaerales bacterium UBA1926
GAGCATCACGCAGAGCCCCGCGACGATCTCGCACGCCGCGGCCGCCCCGGTCTCGATCAATCGCCTGGGCGAGACCTCCGCGTTCCCGCTCAGATGGTGGTCGATGAGGGCGGACTTGTCGTGCTGCTGGTCGATCCAGGGCCTGTAGTCGTTGAGCTGGCTCCACGACCCGGTGTCCACGATGACCACCGCGTCGGGCTCGACCGAGCTGGGCGGGTGGTTGTTCGCGTCGATGTGCCGCGTCTTGGTAT
>DDFO01000005.1:412-24858 GCA_002337215.1 Phycisphaerales bacterium UBA1926
GCCGCGTCTTGGTATCCACCGCGACCGCTTTCCACCAGCCGGGCATCGGGCCCGCGTACCACGCCTCCGCCCGGCTCGCGACCCCGCTGAACCCGCCGGCGCTCCCGCCCGCCGCGATGTTGAGCGCGCGCACGAGGCCGAGCGACGAGCCAAGGGCATCGCCGTCCGGCTTGCCGTGGGTAACGACCACCACCGATCGCTTGGGCTTGAGCCACGCCGCGATCTCATCCAGCGTCGTGCTCGACGCCCACTCCGTTGCCGTCTCGGTCATGCCGTCTCCCTGTCTCCGGCCGAACGCGCCGAAGCCGAACACTCAGACTCCAAACGCTCGGCTGCGCGCGCACAATCCCGCGACAGCTGATCTCTCAGTCGTTCGAGCGACCCGAACCCGATCGGGTCGCGCAGCCGGCTGACGAACCGCAGCGCGATCCCCCAGCCGTACTCGGGGAGTTCCCCGACCGGCGACCACGCGTCGGGCGCGGATCCGTTCCCGAAGCTCGTCGGGAGCCCGAGCAGGTGGGCCTCGACGCGGTGCGCCCCGTCCCCGATCGTGGGGCGTTCGCCGACGTGGACCGCCGCGGGCACCTCCGCGCCGCCTGGCAGGACCGCGATGCAGGCGTAGACCCCGGCGTCCGGCGCGACCTGCTGCGTGCGCACGTTCGCCGTCGGGAAGCCCAGCCCCCGGCCTCGCCGGTCACCCCGGACGACCTCACCCGTGACCTCGTGGAGTCGGCCCAGAACAATCGCCGCGTCGCGGACGCGTCCGTGCGCGAGCAGCCAGCGGGCGATCGAGCTCGAGGCCGTCACGATCGAATCATCGCCCAGCACGACCTCGACTGGCTCGACGACCTCCACTGCGAAGCCCAGGCGGTCGCCGATCATCCTCAGCTCGTCGATGTGTCCGGACCGCCCCTTGCCGAAGTGGAAGTCGGCCCCCTCGACCATCGCCTTGGGCGAGAACGATTCGTGGATGTGCTTGAGGAAGCCGGTGGGCGACATGCCGAGAAGCCCCGAGTCGGGCTCGAGACGCAGAACCTCGTCGGCCCCGGCGTCCCGCAGGAGGCGGGAACGCTGGGCGAACGTCGTCAGCCGCTCGGGCTCCGTCCCCGGTCGGAGCACCGACTTGGGGTGCGGGTCGAACGAGAGCGCGACCACCCGGCTTCCCTCGCTGCCGGTGGGCCTTGCAAGGTCGCGGGCGCGCTCGATGAGCGTCGCGTGCCCCCTGTGCACGCCGTCGAAGTTCCCGATGGTCACCACGGTCCCCGGCATTGCCGATAGGTTAGGGGCGGCGGGGGGGCGGCGGTCGGCGCGCAGCCTTCCGCGATGTCTCGACGGCGTACCCCCTTGGGTGTATCGTCCCGCATCTAGAATATGAGCGACGATTCGGGACGAGTGGTTTTTCCTTGATCGATCGCTGCCGAGACGGTCTGTCTGCCAGGAGTTCCGCATGCCGCTGTTCACGTCACGCTCGAAGCGGTCGAAGCCGGTCGGTAAAGCCGACTTCGCCGTCCCCCCCGCGGTCTCGGGCGAGCTCGAGCCGCGGATCAGCGCGATCGGCGGGGAGATGCTCCGCCATGCGCGCGCGCACAAGGCGGGCCTGCTATCGGCAAAGTTCTACAGCGACAAGATGATGGACTGGGCGATGAAGGACCAGGAGTTCAAGGTCCAGCTCTTCCGCTTCGTCGATGCCTTTCCGGTGCTCACAACCCCCGACATGGTGCACGACCATCTGATGGATTACCTGACCCAGCCTGGCGTGAAACTGCCGGCGGGGATGGACGTCGGCCTGAAGATGGGCGGCATCGCGAAGGGCCTGACGACCAAGACCATCGCGGGGCAGATCACGTCGATGGGCGAGAAGTTCATCGCGGGCACCGACGCCGCCAGCGCGCTGCCCGGCCTCAAGAAGCTCTGGGACCAGGGCATCGCCTTCAGCGTGGACCTGCTCGGCGAGGCGTGCGTCTCGGACGCGGAGGCGGACTCGTACAAGGACAAGTACCTCGACCTGGTGACCAATCTCACCGAACGGGTCAGCGGGTGGCAAGAGAAACCCGTCCTCGAGCGCGACCATCTCGGCGTGGTCCCACGGACAAACGTGTCGATCAAGATCAGCTCGCTGAGCGCCAAGTACGACCCGATCGATCCGGAGGGGGCGATCAAAGACGCTCACAGCCGGCTGATCCCGATCCTCGAAGCGGCGCGCGAGCGAGGCGTGTTCATCAACATGGACACCGAGCAGGCGGACTTCAAAGACCTCACGCTCGACCTCTGGTTCCGTGCGTGCGAGCAGGTCGACTTTGACGCCGGGCTCGCGATGCAGGCGTATTTGAAATCGGGTGTCGAGGACGCCAAGCGGGTCGTCGAGTGGACCAAGCGGACCGGACGCGTGCTGACTGTCCGTCTGGTGAAGGGTGCGTACTGGGACTACGAGACGATCCACGCCGAGCAGATGGGGTGGCCCTGCCCGGTCTGGCCTGAGAAGTGGATGACCGACCGATGCTTCGAGCAGATGGCGGAGGTTTTCCTCGATGCCACGCCCATGAAGCCGGGCGAGGGGGGCGTGAAGCTCGCGCTCGGGAGCCACAACGCTCGGTCGATCGCCGCGACGCTCGCGGCCGCCGAGAAGCGTGATATCCCGCGTGAAGCGGTCGAGTTCCAGATGCTGCACGGCATGGCCGACCAGCTCAAGTTCGCGGCCGCCGAGATGGGCCTGCGGATCCGCGAGTATGTCCCCGTGGGCGAGATGATCCCGGGGATGGCGTACCTCGTCCGCCGGCTGCTGGAGAACACGAGCAACGAGAGCTGGCTCAAGGCGAGCGTCCTGGATGAGAAGGACGCGGGGGTGCTGCTCGCGCCGCCTGCGCCCAAGGACGACAACGCGGAGCCCAAGCCCGATCTGCATGAGATCGCCGCCGATCGGCACCAGCTCAGCCCGTCCTTCCCGGGGGTGGGCGACGGCAAGGCGTTCGTGAACGAGCCGCTGCGGAACTTCGCCGACCGGGCGCAGCACAAGGCGTTCGGCGACGCCGTCAAGGAGTGCGTGGTTCCCGACGCGGGGTCGATGGTGGGCGTCGAGATGGCCGACCAGATGGTCGGGACCGCCAAGGCGGCCTTCCCCGATTGGCGCGATACCGACGCCGTCGAGCGGTGCAACATCATCGTCCGCGCGGCTGGGTTGATACGGCAGCGCCGCGATGAACTCTCGGGTGTCATGGTCAAAGAGGCGGGCAAGACCTGGGCCGAGGCGGACGCGGACATCTGCGAGGCGATCGACTTCTGCGAGTACTACGCCCGCTGCGCCGCGCCGATGTTCAGCCCCCAGCGGCTCGGCCGGTTCATCGGCGAGCTCGACGAGCAGTGGTACCAGCCCAAGGGTGTCGCGGTCGTCATCAGCCCCTGGAATTTCCCGGCCGCGATCTTCACGGGTATGGTCACCGCGGCACTCTCGTGCGGCAACACCGTGATCGCCAAGCCGGCCGAGCAGACGCCCGGCATCGCGAAGGTCATCTGCGACATCCTCTGGAGCGCGGGCGTTCCCAGAGAGGTGCTGCACTACTGCCACGCCCGCGGCGAGACGGTGGGCGCTCAGCTCGTCCGCGACCCCCGCGTGTGCATGGTGGCGTTCACGGGCTCCAAGGCCGTCGGGCTCGACATCATCGCCGCCTCGGGGCAGACCCGGCCCGGTCAGGACAACGTCAAAAAGGTCGTCTGCGAGATGGGCGGCAAGAACGCGATCATCATCGATTCGTCGGCCGACCTCGACGAGGCGGTGCTGGGCGTGCGATACTCCGCCTTCGGCTTCCAGGGCCAGAAGTGCAGCGCGTGCAGCCGGTGCATCGTCGTTGATCCCGAGGGCCCGTCCGGCGACGCGACCCGGCTGTTTATGGAGCGGCTGATCGAGTCCACGCGTTCGCTGATCGTCGGCGACCCGCGGCACCCCGGGACGGATGTCGGCCCCGTGATCGACGCGGCCGCCAAGCTCGCGATCGAGCAGTACATCGAACAGGGCAAACGAGAAGCCTCGCTCGAGCTCGAGCTCGAGATCCCCGAGGGGCTCGAAGAAACGACCGGGCGGCACTACGTCGCCCCGCACATCTTCAGCGGGGTCACGATGAACCACGTGATCGGCAGCGAGGAGATCTTCGGCCCGGTCCTCGGTGTCTTCCACGCCCGCTCGTTCGATGAGGCGCTCGATATCGTCAACGCGAGCCCCTACAAGCTCACGGGGGGCGTGTTCACCCGCAAGCCCGAGCACATCGCGCGGGCCAAGCGCGAGATCCGGGTGGGCAACCTCTACATCAACCAGAAGTGCACGGGCGCGGTCGTCGCCCGCCAGCCGTTCGGCGGGGCCGGCATGTCCGGCATCGGCACCAAGGCGGGCGGCAAGGACTATCTCACCCACTTCACCGATCCGAGAGCGTGCTGCGAGAACACGCTGCGGAGCGGGTTCGCACCCGAACTCTGAACAACGAGCCGATCGGGGCCGGGCCGACGCTCGGCCGACGTACTGGCGTCGCGCGGGCGTGGCCTGAAAGAGACTCGGCTGCGATGGACCCGAAGGGCTCCGACCGAGGTGAGGGCGGTCCGCTTTCCCCTTGGCGTCTGCGAATCCAATGAAAAACCCCGCCTGATCGGCGGGGCAGGGGTCGAAACCGATTGTTGGGTGCGATCAGCCGGGCGGGCTGATGCTGCCGCCGGGACGGAACCCGGGGCCCGGGAGCCCGAAGTCGTTGCAGAAGCCCGGCGTGAAGACGCCGATGCCGTTGTCCTCGTCGCCCAGAGAGAACGCCTGGAGGTCGAGGATGTCGATCACGCCGAAGGGCGGGACGAGATCCGCGGACGGATCGCTCGCTTCCCAGAGGGCGACGAACGCCTGGATATCGCTGGCGCTCTGGACGCCGTCGTTGTTCACGTCGTGCGGGCAGTTCTGGTTCAGCCCGTAATACCAACGGAATTCAACCGAGTACATCTGGGAGATCGCGGCGAGATCGCAATCGCTGAAGAAGACGGACGGCGGCTGCGATGCCATCCGGTCGTCAGCGCCGAACGGAGTCGTATCAACGTTCCCGTCTTCATCAAGATCGATGTAGCGGAACGGATCGTTGATGATGTAGGCCGCGGACCCGCCGAGAGCGAAGGGACGGAGCAGCATGATCGAATCGAGGTCGAAGCCGCAGCCGGGGGTGTCCTCCGCGGTGCTCAGCACCGCGAGGTCGTCGAAGAGTAGCGGTCCACCGGCGATGCCGATGGCAGGGTCGGGCGACACGAGCCTCGTTACACCCGGGCCGTCGTTGCCGTCGAGCGACGCGATCGGGAGCGGGAAGTTCTGAGGCGGAAGATTCTGAGGCTGCACCGTAATGAACGAATCGCGGTCCGGGTGGCGCTGCTCCCAGTCGAGTCCGAGCACGAAGCCGAGCGACCGCACGATCGAGGGGAAGTTGCTCCAGCTCTCGTGCGTCAGGTTGGTCGGCTCGATATCAGGATCAGAAGTGTTGGGCCGGCCGATCCGGCTGACCACGTTGGGGGCCCGCGGGGCGTCGCCAAAATCGGCGTCGCTCACGCTGGTGAAGAGCAGGAAACCGTTCTCCGGGTCCGTCTGCGGGTTGAACCCAATGAACTGCACCGGGGCGAACTGCTCGATGATAAGCATGGTTGCCAGCGAACTCGCGATCCCCGCGATCGCGTTGAGCTCTTCTTCGCTCGGATCGGCCGATACCCACGCCGCGATCATGTCATCGTCGAAGGAGTACGGGATCTGAGCGACAAACCGTCCGTCGAGTTCGATGGTCGGCCAGAGCTGGTTGACGCTGTGCGCCGTGTTGTCGGGCTGATCGCCTGTGGAGGTCGGGCCGCCCGCATCGAAGCTCTGTGCCCCGCCCTTGATGCCGCGGAGACCAGAACCGCCGTTCCTGCGGACCATCTTCTTGCGACCGTTGCCGCCGGCATCACCGATCACGACGCCCGGCTGGGGGAGCCCGGCGTTCGCGGCGTAGTACGCGGCGGCCTCGGCCCGGAAGTTCTCGAGCCAGTCGTTGGGGTCGCCCGCGAGGATGGGCTGGATGTTGGTCGGGCCGGGACCGACCCAGACCGCCATCTGCGCGATCGTTTCGCGGTCCGCGTAGATATCGAGGTTCTCGGCGATGGTGTCGTCGGAGATAAACCGGTTAAAGTTCGCGGTGCCCAGGACGACGGCGTCTGACTCGCCGTTCGAGAGCTGCGAGCCCTGGCCGTCGATCACGACGATCCCGGGGTTGGCGGCCGCAGCGCACGCGCCGGCCGCGAGCGTCAGCATCGTGGGGATCTTCAGATGCGATGTCTTGCTCTTCATGGATCGGTCCTGTCTGAAACTCGGCCGGCGTGCGGGCCGGCGGGTTATCCCCACGAGGGGAGCGGTTGCTGAATCAGCCCGCGGGATCCGCGGGGGAAAGCGCCAGGCCCGTTCTCACGGGCCGGGCGTGGTTCGGAACGATCACCCGGGGGTGATGTCGGTCAGGTTGTTGAGCCCGAAGTTGTTGTCGGGATCGTTGATGCAGCGGAACGAGTTCTGCACGTCGTTGAAGAACGCGAGCAGGTCGAAGATATCCAGCACGCCCTCGGGGGCGGCAAAGTCGGCACGCATGTCGCCCGCGTTGAACAGATCGAGGAAGAGTGCCACGTCGACGGCGCTGATAATCCCGTCACCGTTCACGTCCGCCCGGCAGGGGTCCGGGGCCGGGCCCGAACCGTCAGGGAAGACCGGGATGCCGTAGAGGTTGCTCAGGCCGATGCGGTCGCCGAGGCTGAGCCCGCCGGCCTGACCGATCTGATCGGCAAATTCCTCGAAACCTTCGCGGACCTGGATCGTCTCGAACCCCGGATCAAGCGTCCGGGCCGAGAAGAACGGGCCGCCGTGCGTGGCCGAGCGGAAGTCATAGGGGTTCTGAACCCGGATCCTGTCGATCGCGATCTCGATGGCGCGGGCCGGGTCGGTGTTCTGGGCGATGAACCGGACCTGGAAGGTCGGCAGACCGGTCTGGCTATCCGCCAACGTCTCACCGATCAGAACCTCGGCGAGCTGCCACTCGTCCGACTGGCTCGTCAGCGTCGTGAGCTCTTCCCAGGTCGCGCCGCTGTCGGCGGATGTCTGGACGATGAGTCCGTCGCCGTCCTGGATCGGGTCACCGCTCTCGCTGTTGATCCAGTAGGCGAAGCGGACGGACGCGTCCTGGGGGCCGTAGATGTTCGGCGAGGTGAAGACCGCCGTGCCCTGGATCTGCGTATCGGGGAAGCTCCCCGTCACGAGGGCGATCGCGGAGAGGTCGTCGTCGTCCACCGCGTAGTCCGCGGTCGGCGCTGCGCCGTCGTTGGCGTTCATGGTCGGATCGAGGAACGACCAGCCGCCCGCCGTTGCGCCGGAGTTGTCCAGCGTCCAGTTGCCCGGCGCGTGCGGCGTGAGCCCCACCGCGGGAACGGTCTCGGTCGTCGTATCGAAGTTCTCGATGAAGTTCGCGTACTTGTCCGAACCCGCCGGGACGATGTCGAGCCCGCCGTTGTTCGAGTCGATGTTCTCCTCGAGCACGCGGATGAATTCCTCGCGGTCGGGCCGCGTGTGCTCGTCGGCGAGGCTCAGCTGCCCCATGAGCGTGTACACGATGAACCCGACGTCCTGGGTGTCGAAGAGGTTCTGGGTGAGCCCGACGAGCCCGCACGGGATCGCGTCGAACGGGAAGGGGTTGAGCGACGCGGTTGTCCCACCCGGGAACACGCTGTCGGCGATCCCGTCGGCGTTGGTATCGATCGCGAGGTCGTTGAAGATGTCGATGACCGAAGCGTCGCCGTCACCGTTCGTGTCGAGCATGTTGTCGAGCGTGCCGTCGAAGTTCATGTCCATGAGGAAGTTCGGGAGCGGGCCGACCGTGTACGGGACGCCCTGGCCGCTCTGCAGACCCCGGACCACGAAGCCAGGGCCGAAGACATCCGCCGAGCTGATGGCCGTGTCGAGGTTGTTGTCGAGCACGCTCCGCGAGGCGTCGCTCAGCGGGACGATGTTGCCGGCGCCGAGTGAGCTGAAGATCACCTGGTCGGGCAGGCCGTCCCCGTTGCTGTCGGGCGTATCGGGGAACCCGTCGCCGTCGAGATCGGTGAAGATGTAATCGATCGAGGGCGCGCCAAGCGGGGGTGGGTTCCGGGTCGTGCCGGTTTCGCTCGTGGCGTTGACACCGTTCTCGCCGTCCGCCGGGTTGCTGCCCTTGAGAATCAGCAACCAGGGGTAGTCATCCTCGGGGAACCAGGGCACCTCAGTGACCGCGGGCTGCGCCCCGCTCGGGATGCCTCCCGGATCGACCGCGAGCGTCGGAGGGGCGTTATCAAGCGTCCAGCCGACCGCGTTCAGCGGGTAGCTGATGCCCGGGCCGAGGCTCTGGAGGAACGGCGCGTTGACCGGCGAGAAACCGCCCCAGTCCGGCCGCTCGATGAACACGATGTTCGTCACGCTCTCGATCACCCGCATCGCGGTGAGCACGAGTTGGCGTTCTTCTTCCTCAAGCACCTGGTTGCTGTCGAACGTCTCCTCGAACGCGTCCGGATCGGTCGAGTCGAAGTACAGCGACTGGGCGAGCCGCCACGCGGCCTCCGCGTCGGGGTGCAGGAAGATCGGACGGGCATCACCCCAGCGCGTCCCACCAAGACCGGTCGCCTGCAGGAACGGGAAGAGCTCCTCGTCGAAGTCGTTCGGGTCCGGCGGGGGGATCACGCTCCGGTTCACAAACTGCGGGTTTGCGGGCCAGGTGTCCGCGATCCCGTCGGTCTCGTCCGCGAGGTCCGCGAAGTCGATCACATCGTCTTCGTTGTCGTCGTTGGTCCGCAGGCCGACCTGGTTGAGGTTGTCCTCGCCGTCGTCCCATTCGATGTCGGTCATGCTCTCTTCGAGGAACTGGTAGTAGACCACCACCGGGCGGGCGGGCAACGGGTCGAAGACCTCGCCGTCGCCGTCGAAGTCAACCGTGTTCGAAGGCAACGCGAGCGGGGGCCAGATGCCGCCACCGTCCGCGCCCTCGACCGCGTCGGCGAACGCAAGGTTGCTGAAATCGGCGTAGCCGCCGAAGAGAGAGCGGAGGTAGAGGCGCGAGTACCGCATGCTCTTCTCGCGGCGGAGGCGGTGCGTATCCATCGAACGCCAGCCCTCACCGATGCCCGGAACGCCCGGCGGGTTGCGCCATTCGCCGGGCCCGAGGAGTCCGCGGTCGATCTCGGCCGAGTCGTCCGCGCCGTCGAAGACCACGACGCCGCCGCCCGTGCCGTTGTTGCTTCCGGGACGCCCGAGGTTCTTTTCTTCTTCGAGCAGCTGCCGGGCACGCTCGGCGACGATGCGGAGCAGTTCGACCTCGTTCAGATCCTTGAGCTGGGGCTGCACCGTCGGGAGCAGCTTCGCCACCTCGGTGTACTTCCCGTTCCGAAGATCGTTATCGATCTTCTCGCGGATCGCCTGCTGGTCCTGCTTCGTCCCGGCCGCTGACCGCAGCGACTCGCCGCTCGGCGAGGCTTTGTGCGCGGTGCCAGTCTCTGCGGACGATCGCTGAGCGGGCGATTGGGTCGGCGCGGTGTCAGCCAGCGCGACCGCCATTCCCGAAAAAGCAATCAAGATCCCGGCGCCCGAGATCCGAGAAAAACGTGTCAAGGTCTGCTGCGTGCTCATGTTTGTATCCCGTGCTGTGCGCGGTCGATCGGTGTCGACGCTCGCATCCATCGCCCCGCGAGATCGTACCCGGCCCGCGGTCTCGCCGCCCCGGCCGGGTGCCCTCGTCTGTGGATTCTCATCAACAGTTTACCGGATCCGCTCCCGAACTGTTGCATCAATCCAAAGACAAAGCAAAAAAAAGAATGTCCTGTCAGGCAATGTGAAACGGTTCGACGCGATCCCGTCGCGTTCGAAGTCGAGTCCAGTCCAGAACTTCAGTGCTTTGTTCAGTCTTTGCCTGTGTTTTCGCCGTTCGCCCGGCGTTCCTTGTACTCGTGGTCGCCGACAAAGCCCTGGAGCTTGCGGGCACGGACCGGATGTTGGAGTTTTCGCAACGCTTTTGCTTCGACCTGCCGCACCCGTTCACGCGTGACCTTGAAGATCCGCCCGACCTCTTCGAGCGTGTAGGTGTACCCGTCGCCGATCCCATACCGGAGTTTCAGGATCTCCCGCTCGCGGTAGGTCAGCGTCTTGAGCACCTGCTCGATCCGCTTGGCGAGCATCTCCTGAGCAGCCGAGTCGCTCGGCGTCTGCTGCCGCTCGTCTTCGATGAAGTCGCCGAAGTGCGAGTCCTCGCCCTCGCCGACAGGCCGGTCCAGGCTCACCGGGTGCCGGCTGATCTTCATCACGCGGCGGGTCTCGGAGATCGACATCCCCGCCGCCGACGCCAGTTCCTCGATCGTGGGCTCGACACCCGTCTTCTGCAGCGCGTCCTTCTGCAGATTGCGCAGCTTCGTCATCGTCTCGATCATGTGGACGGGGATCCGGATCGTGCGGGCGTGGTCCGCGATCGCTCGCGTGATCGCCTGGCGGATCCACCACGTCGCGTACGTGCTGAACTTGTACCCCCGCTTGTACTCGTACTTGTCCACGGCCCGCATCAGACCCGTGTTCCCTTCCTGGATGATGTCAAGGAAGCTCAGGCCACGATTCCGGTACTTCTTGGCGATGGACACCACCAGCCGGAGGTTCCCGCCCGAAAGGTCCCGCTTCGCCTGCTCATACTCCCAGAAAACCGTTTTGAGCACAGCGCACCGGGCCGCGAGTTCCTCGGGTTCTTCGCGCACGAGGCTCCGCAGCCCGTCGAGTTCTTCGCGCATCACCGCGAGGTCTTCGGGGTCCAGCGAACCGGGTGCGGCCTCCGCCTTCTCGATCAGCCCCCGTAGATCGGTCATCTTCTGGCTGATCGACCGCAGCTTGTTCATCAGCGGGACGATCTTCCCGGTCCGCAGGCACAGCTCCTCGAGCAGGCAACTCAGCCGCACACGCCGCGAGCCGATCCGTCCGCGGATCTTCGCGAGCGCCGCCTTGGTCGCCTTGCCGGCCCGCTTTTCTTCGAGTTCGGCCCAATCCTCCGCGTTCCGTTCGAGCAACCGCTCGATCGTTCCCAGGTTCGAGGGGATCCGGTGGCCGATCTTCTCCTTGTGGTTCTCCTCGGCCGTCGAGATCCGCATCGTCCGGTCGAACGGCATGTCCCCCGCCTCGACCGCCCGGAGGACCTTCGCCGCCTCCGTCGCGATGTAATCGCATTCCAGGCAGCGGCGCCGGAAGATCATCCGCGTCGTCTCGATCTTCTTGGCAAGCCGGATCTCCTCGTCGCGCGTCAGCAGCGGGATCATGCCCATCTGCGTCAGGTACATGCGCACCGGGTCGTCCACCCGCTTGGCGTTCTCGCTCGCGACGGCGTCCTCGATGTCGCGCTGCAGCGTGTCGTCGTCCATCCGCTGCGCCTCGGCGACATCCCGCTCCGCCTGGCTCGCGACATCCGCCGGGTTGATGTTCGCGTAGTGCGAGCGGTTCATCCGCACCTGGATCGCCAGCGAATCGATCCGCCCGCCCCCGCCTCCGGTCCCCGCGACGCTCATCGCCCGGAACGGGCTCCCGAGCGCCGCCTGCTGTTCTTTCTTGGCGCGGTAGAGGCGGGCGCGGAACTCGAGCTCATCGACGAGCTCGATGTCGAGCTGGTCGATCGTCGCGAGCAGCTCGTGCACGCGGTTGGGATCCACCATCTCGTCGGGCATCGCGTTGTTGAGCTCTTCGTAGCTCAGCCAGCCGCGCGACTGCGACGCCTCGAACAGCGCCGTCAGCCCGGGGTGCAGCGCCGACACGGCTCGGGTTCCATTCGCGGACATTCCTGACCTTCCACTCTTGACCATTTCCGCTCCGCGTCGCCGGGCACATTCGCCGGCTCGTGCTGTGGGCGACCGAGCCCGCTCAACGACTTCTGCTCAACGGCTCTTGCTCAACCGGCTCTTGCTCAACCGACTCTTGCTCAACTGACTCTTGCTCAACCGGCGGGCTCCTGACCCGCCCCTCTGACAATACCCCCGCCGCGCCGGTAGGGATTCGCCGCGTTGTTGCCGCCGAAGTCCTTATGCAACTCGCGCAGCCGGGCGAGCGGGTCGTCGGCCCCGGATCCGCCGTCCTCGATTCCGCCTCCGCTCCTGAGACGGAGCCCGTGCTCGCGGAGCCGGTTCAGGCACGACGCGAGTTCCTCGACCACGCCCTCGTCCCCGTCGTCCCCGTTTTCCTGGAACTCTCCCGCGAACGCACGGGCGAGCACCGCCGAGAGCCGTTCGCTCTCCGACTGCGCCAGCAGCGACGCCGCGTCGAGCGCCCCGCCTCCCGCGAGCGTTTCCGACGCGGAGACCACGATCGCCGCGAGCGGGGGCGGGCACCCGTCGAGGTCCGTCGTCAGCGCCCGGGCCGCGTCCGCCCGCCGCTCGGCGATCGACTCGGCCGCCCTCGGATCCAGCAGACACGCGATCGCCCTGAGCCGGAACCGATCGATCCCCCGCATCGCCGCCGGCTTGAACTCGACCGAGGATTCCTGATCACCCGCGGGTCGGCGTCCCCGCGTCCGCGCCCGCTGATAGGCGTCCGCCACGAGCCGGCCCGGCACGCCCAGCGCCCCGGCCATATCCGCGAGCAGCGATTCCCGCTCGATCGGCGCCATCGATTCCAGCCCGGTGTCCGCGAGCCGTTCGACCTGTTCTTCGAGGTGCCGCGCCCGCCCGGCGGGCCCCATGTCCGCCTGCTTCTCGCGGATGCGCCGTGCCCAACGGTCGATGACGGGTTCCGCGTCATCGAGGATCCTGGACATGACATCAGCCCCGCCTTCGGTCTTCAGCAGTTCATCAGGGTCCTTCGATTCGGTCTTCCCCGTGAGCATCGCGACGCGGATATCGAGCCTCGAGCCGAAGAGCACCCCGAGCGCCCGGTCCGCCGCGTTCTGCCCAGCCTCGTCACCGTCGAACAGCAGCACGACCTCTTTGCACTGCCCGCGCAGTTTCTGGGCGTGCCCCTCGGTGAACGCGGTCCCCAGTGTCCCGACGACGTTCGTCAGCCCCGCCTGGTGGCAGGCGATCACGTCGGTGTACCCCTCGACGATCACCGCCCGCCCGCTCTTGCGGATCGCGTCCCGCGATTGCGGCAGCCCGAACAGCGTCTTCGACTTGTTGAACAGCGGCGTCTCGGGGCTGTTGAGGTACTTGGGTTCGTCCTCGTCGTCGATGCGACGCCCGCCGAACGCGATCGGGTCGCCCGTCTCCCCGTGGATCGGGAAGACCAAACGGTTCCGCAGCGCGTCGTACGGCTCGGGGCCTTCCTTGCGCTTCAGCAGCCCCAGGTTCAGGAACGCCGATTCACTGAGGTTCTTGCGCCGCACCGTGGTCAGCAGCCCGTCCCACCGATCGGGCGACGCCCCGATCGCAAACTTCTCAACCATCGCGAGCGAGATGCCCCGCCGCTCGACGAGCGCCCGGGCCGACTCGCCCGACTCGTGCTTGCTCAGGATCGTCTGAAAAAAGGCCTGCGCCGCCCGGTTCGCCTCGATCAGTTCTGTGCGCGAAGGGCCGGATTGGGCGCGCTCGTCGGGACGGCGGCGCGTCAGTTCGATCCCCGCCCGCTCGGCCAGCATCTTGATCGCTTCTCCGAACCCGATGCCGTGATACTTCTGGACGAACGTGAAGACATCGCCCCCGGCCCCGCACACAAAGCAGTGGTACATCCGCTTGTGGGGGACGACGTACATCGACGGGTTGCGGTCGTCGTGGAAGGGGCACAGGCACTTGAACTCGCGCCCGTTGGGCACGAGCTTGACGTACTCACCGATGACCTGGGCGATGTCGGACGCCTCGAGGACCTTCAGTTTGTCGTCATCGAGCGTTGCCATGCTCAGCCCGGGCTCCCTCTCTCCTCGTGCCTCCCGCCAATCAGACGTCTGGGCGACGCGGATCCGTGAGCCTAGCCAAGAGAGAACCCGCCGGCACCACCCTACAACTCCGCATGCCCACATCGCCCGAAAAGCGCCTCCGCATCCGCTACACAGGCCGGGTCCAGGGCGTGGGCTTCCGCGCGATGACCCGCGCCGTCGCTCGCAGTTTCGCCGTGACCGGTTGGGTCCGCAACGAGCCCGACGGGGCGGTCACCGCCGAGATCCAGGGCGACCCCGCCGAGATCGAGAAGACCAAACAGACCCTCGCCTCGGAGATGGCACGCAACATCACCGGCTTCGACGAGACCGAGATCCCGCCCGCCCGGGGCGAGACGGCGTTCGAGATCGCATACTGAATCCACCGGCACAAACCCGCCCCGCCGACTGACCCCGAACGGACCCCATGCTCATCCTCTTCGACATCGACATGACTCTCCTCAAGACCAACGGCGCGGGCCGGCGGGCGATGGCAGACGCCGGCAAGAGGCTGTTTACCCCCGAGTTCGCCTTCGACGGTGTCGATTTCGCGGGCAGGCTCGACCCGCTCATCATCCGCGACCTGCTCACCGCCAACGGCATCGAGCCCACCCCCGACAACCTCGCCTCCATGAAGCGCGGCTACATCGAGGCTTTCGCCGACACCGCCGCCCCCTCCATCGAACCCCTCCCCGGCGCGGTCGAACTCGTGCACGCGATCGCGGACGAGGCCCGGAAAGACCCGTCCACGGTGCCCGGCGTGCTCACCGGCAACTTCGCCGAGACCGGCACCTTCAAGCTCCGCTCCATCGGGCTCGATCCCGCCCAGTTCCTCGTCCAGGTCTGGGGCGACGATTCCCCCCACGAGCCGCCCACGCGGGACCACCTGCCACCCGTCGGCATCGACCGCTACCGGGGACTCCACAAGGCCGACCCGCGCGAGACGGTCATCCTCGGCGACACCGTCCACGACGTCGCGTGCGGGCTCGCAAGCGGATGCCGCGTCCTCGCCGTCGCGACAGGCCGAACCGACGCGCAGACGCTCGAGAACGCGGGTGCCCACCGCGTCGTCGAGACGCTCGCCGACACCGAAGACATCGCCCGCTGGTTGCTCATGGGCTGAGCTTCTGTTCAACTGCGCAAATGGAAGAGCACTCCGCCCACGATGCGTCGAGCGCGCCAGCACGCGCGATCGACTCCCCGGCCCACGTTCAACTCCGCCCGGTGGCCGAGAAAGAACGCTTCCGCTCCATCGACGTCGTCCGCGGGTTTGCCCTTCTGGGCATCCTTGTGCCCAACATCGTCGCCTTCGGTTGGCCCGCCGCCACGATGGCGGACCCAACGATCATGGACGCCCACCTCGGCGCGACCGACAACTGGAACCACATCGGCCACGACATCACCAGCATCTTCACCCTCGGCAAGATGATGGCGCTCTTCAGCATGCTCTTCGGTGCAGGCGTCATCGTCTACGCCCGCAAGTTCGACGAGGCGGGTGCCCGCGAACGCCTCGGTGCCGACGCCATCAACCGGGCCCACCGCGAGTTGGGCGAGAACATCGCCTACACCTGCCGGAAGTGCGGCTATGACCTCGCGGCGCTCATCCCCGAGGGCAGAATCGCCGGGGACACCACCTGCCCCGAGTGCGGCCTCGCCCAGCACACGCCGCGACGCCTCAAGATCTCCACCGGCGCAGGGCTCTGGTACCGCCGGACACTCTGGCTGCTCGCGATCGGGGTATTCCACGGGCTCTTCATGTGGTTCGGCGACATCCTCGTCTGGTACGCCGTCGCGGGCCTCGCCGCCGTCTGGTGGGTCCGCAGGTGGGACCCCAAACTCCAGATCGCCGTCGGCGTCGTGGGCCACCTGGTCACCACGATCCTCCTGCTGGGCATCACCGGGCTCGGCATCTGGGCGATGCAGGCGGGCAAAATCCCGGGCGGGTCGCTCATGGGCGACCCGGCCGCCGAATTCGAGGCCTACACGGGCACCGTTGTCCAGGCGACCATCGCCCGCCTGATCACCGCTGCGAGTTTTTGGTTCTTTTTCCTGCCCTTCTTCCTCCCCGGTGTCACCGGGCTGATGATGATCGGCATGGGGCTCACCCGCCTGGGCATCCTCACCGGCGAGCGGTCCACCCGTTTCTACGCGATCATGGGCGGCGTCGGCACCGTTGGAGGGCTCGCGCTCACAGCGAGCATCTACTACGGACTGAAATCCGCGATGCCCGATTACGGGGGCATGATCTGGCAGTCCATGAGCCAGTTCGTGGGCCTGCCCATCTCGATGGGGTACATGGGCCTGCTCATCTGGATGCTCAAGATCGGCCTGCTGAAGCGGGCAACCGCCGCCCTCGCCAACGTCGGACGCATGGCCCTCACCAACTATCTCCTCCAGACCCTCCTGTGCACGACCTTCTTCTACGGCCACGCCGGGGGCTTCTTCGGCGAGATCGACTACCCCGGCCTCTTTGCCGTCATCGCTTCGGTCTGGACCATCAACCTCGTCTTCAGCGCGGTCTGGCTCCGCGCCTTCCGTTTCGGCCCCGCCGAATGGGTCTGGCGCAGCCTGACGTACTGGAAACCCCAGCCTCTCCGCCGTTGATTGCTGTTCCTCTGCGCACAACGCAGAACCGCGGACACCAATCCCCGATGCCCCGCCCATACACTCGCTCCGCGAAGGAGCGCACACCCATGCCCAGCAGCTACCGGGCCCTCTGCTCGGATTTCTACATCAACCAGAAGATGAGCGTGAAGCTCGATCTCCCGCGCGGGCGTGAGACCATCCTCGATCTCTTCGAGCGTGTCCGCCACACCTTCCCGTCGATGGCGTCGTTCAAGCGGTACAAGGACGAGCTCGCCCTCGAGAGCCCGACCGACGCCGAGCCCCACCGCTGGCTCGCTGTCCGGTCCAGCACCATCCGCTCGGGCACCGTCAACCCCGACACGTTCGACGACGGGTACGCGATCCACAAGTCCGTGCTCGAGATCGCGCCCTACTTCCTGTCGATCAGCCCGCTCGACATCGAGTACGTCGAACTCCTTTACGGCTTCGACCTCGCTGCCACCGGTAACCAGGACGCGATGGTCGCCGAGGCTCTGCTCGAAGGCTCGCCCCTTGGCGAACTGCTCGACGTGGAGAACGCGACCACCATCGATTTCCAGCCCCTCATCGGCATGCTGCTGGGCGGAAACGGGCTCGACATCCCCTCGGGAAGCGCCTCCGTGACCCGTGGCACCGACGCGATCGAGGCCCATCTGGAGATCAAGACCCGTTCCGGTGGCGCCGCGGGACGGGGCGGCGAGGGCACTGGCGAGCCCATCAGCGTGTACGTCACCCTGAGGCGGTACGAACCGGTGACCAACCTCAAGGCGATGCCCGGGGTCTTCAGGACACTCGCCGACCAAGCCGAGCACCTCATCGAGCAGCGGGTGCTGCCGGGGCTCATCGCCCCGCTCCGCCGGGCGATCATGCTGGGCGGCGGAGGGTGAGCCCCATGGCACACGGGCCTCTTCTCGCGCCGATCAACGGCATACCGACAACGCTCGCGCAGGCCGGCAACGCGCCGGTCCTGCTCCACGAGATCCTGCCGTTGCTCGTCACCCTCCTGGTCCTCTCCATCGTGGGGGGGCTCGTGATCCTGTACCTGCGCAAGCGGATGTTCGCCGACGACAAATCATCAGAAAGCGCGGGGCTCTTCGCCGACCTCCGCGCGATGCGAGACCGCGGCGAGGTATCAGACGACGAATACGAGCGCACACGCGCCGTCATCATCGCCAAGGCGACCGGCAAGGACGCCGAGCAGGTCCGCGCCGACGCGATCCGCAAGGCCGGAGGCCGGGTCGCTGAGCCCGGGTTCGATCTCTCGGGCAGGCCGCTCCCCGGAACGGAACCTCCGAGACCAGAAAACCCGCCCGACCCGGCGCCGGACAACGACCAGTGAGAATTGACCGGTGATGACGGTGCCCGAAACCGTCCCTGATAACGGTGAAGACGCATAAATAAGCACAATCCGGACGCGAACAGACCCTGTGCAGGGGGCCCCGTGTGCGAGGGATGCTCCGCAACACGGTTGGCAGCGCGGGCGTGGGGGGTACCATGTGCATCGCCCCACCGATTCGGGCTCGACCCGAGCGATTGATGGGCCGATAGACACCGAACCGCTGCCGGCGCGGCCACGCCGGCGCATCCACACCGCTCGAACACCACATCGAGCGGGCCGGAAGCGGGGAGAATTCTCGGGCAGCCGACAGGGAGATCCGACGACCCATGTCTGAACACGCACGCACCAACGCCGCACCCGCGACCAGCCCGCCCCCCGCCGACGACGACGCGCGACTTCTCGCGATGGCGGCCGGCGACGACACCGACGCACCCGACGACGGGAACGGTGACGGAAACGACGACGGCAACAGCACTTCGGGCCGGGGCGGCTCCGGCGGCGGCTTCAAGGGCCGCAAGATCACCACATGCTCGTTCTGCGGCAAGACCAGCCGCGAGGTCGGGCCCATGGTCGAGGGCCCCAACGAGGTCTACATCTGCTCCAAGTGTGTCGATCTGTGCCAGAACATTTTCCGCCAGGAACGGCGGCGTGTCTCCGGCTCGACGGGTGTCCTCCGCGACGTCCCCAGCCCGCGCCAGATCAAAGAGTTCCTCGATGAATACGTCATCGGGCAGACCGCCGCCAAGCGGGCCCTCTCCGTCGCGGTGCACAGCCACTACAAGCGACTGATCCACGCCGAGAGCGAGGACGCGGGCGACATCGAGCTCGAGAAGTCCAACATCCTGATGATCGGTTCGACGGGCTCGGGCAAGACCCTGCTCGCCAAGACGCTCGCCCGGATGCTCAAGGTCCCCTTCGCCATCGGCGACGCGACCACGCTCACCGAGGCGGGGTACGTCGGCGAAGACGTCGAGAACCTGCTGCTCAAGCTCCTGCAGGCCGCCGACTTCGATGTCGAGGCCGCCCAGCGAGGCATCATCTACATCGACGAGGTCGACAAGGTCGGCAAAACCTCGAGCAACGTCAGCATCACCCGCGACGTCTCGGGCGAGGGCGTGCAGCGCTCGCTCCTCAAGCTCCTCGAGGGCACCGTCGCCAACGTCCCCCCCCAGGGCGGCCGCAAGCACCCCGAGCAGCAGTACATCCAGTTCGACACCAGCCAGGTCCTCTTCATCTGCGGCGGCACCTTCGTCGGGCTCGAAGAGATCATCCGCCGGCGGATCGGGCAGACCAAGATCGGCTTCGCC
This sequence comes from Phycisphaerales bacterium UBA1926, assembly GCA_002337215.1. Taxonomy (GTDB): domain Bacteria; phylum Planctomycetota; class Phycisphaerae; order Phycisphaerales; family UBA1924; genus UBA1926. The sequence goes on from DDFO01000005.1 coordinate 19,570, forward strand.
GCCTCCATGACCCAGGACGATGACATCACCGCCTGGGAGGGCAACATCCACGAACGCGAGCTGCTCCTCCAGAAGGTCAGCAACGAGGACGTCATCGAGTTCGGGGTCATCCCCGAGCTCATCGGCCGACTCCCGGTCATCACGCCTCTCATGCCCCTGGGCGAGGACGCGCTGATCCAGATCCTCACCGAGCCCCGGAACGCGCTCGTCAAGCAGTTCCAGCAGATGTTCAGCTTCGAGGGCGCCAAGCTCACCTTCACCAACGACGCCCTCAGCGCCATCGCCCACAAGGCGATCGAACGCAAGACGGGTGCCCGCGCCCTCCGCGGCGTCGTCGAGGAGTGCATGAGCGAGCTGATGTTCGAGCTCCCCGACCTCGACAACGAGAACGCGGAGTACGTCATCGACGCGGCCCACGTTGAGAGCCCCCGACCCCTCACGGAACTCCGCATCCAGCGGTCGCAATCCGCCTGATCGAACTGATCGAACTCGGACCCAATACAAAGACACCGGGCGAATGCCCGGTGTTTTCTTTGGTCCTTGTCTTCCGCGTCGCCTGCGGACTTGCAGCGGCTAGTCAACAGCCGTCGTCACCCAGCCGTTCGCCGTCGCCGCCGTGATCGGAAGCGCGAGGTGCACCGTCAACTCGGCGCCGCGCAGATCCGCCGCGACGCCCACCGAGTCGCACACCGCGTGCAGCGTCGCCCGCCGGTTCGATGTGTCGAGCGGCGCAAGCCGAGCGAGCAGCGGCAGGTTCACACCCGCCCACACGCGTGCTTTCATGAGTTCACCCGCCGCGTCCCCGTCCCACCACGCGAGCAGATGCAGCCCGCCCGCGCCGTCGATCGCCATCTCGACCCGCTCGGCGACCGGGCAGGGCAGATCGAGCCCCGTGAGCCCCGGGACCAGCGTCGAGGGCAGCGGGCGATCCACCCGAGACTCGGCGATCGGCCCATCCGCGGCACCCGGCGCGAATCCGCCGACCGCCTTCGGCTCAAGGACAGATTCCTGTGCGAATGTCCTCGTCGAGTGCTCAGTCCCTGTCCCTGTCCCAGACCCAGGCACAGGCCCCGCCGCAGCGCCGACCGCCGGCGCCGGGCGACCGCTGTCGAGCACCGACGCCACCCGACGCGCGGTGTCCCGGTCCACCGCCGGTTCGCGGGCGTCCGCCACGCACGCCGCGATTGTCTCCAGCAGGTCCGAGGGCTCGCACCGCGCGTCCGCTTCGCCGATCATCGACACCGTCGCGGTCTCGATCTTGGGCACCGCCCGCCGGGGCGAGAGCGCCATGCCCAAGAACCGCTTGGCCGCGATCCCGATCCGGTCGGTCGCCCGCGTCGTCTCGTCGTGCCCCGAGCCCACGACCGAGATCCCGACATCGACCGCCCCCTCGGCGATCGCGTCCCCCCGGTCATCGCTCAGCGTCTTGAGCAGCCGGTACGCCGACACCACCGCGGGCTCATCCGCCCCGCTCAGCACCGTCACACGGTCAAACCTTTGTTCGCGCAGCATCCCCGCCTGGTCCACCTCGTCGAAGTGCAGCAGCCAGTGCTCGGTCGCGCTCGATACCGCTTGGATCGCGAGTTCCGTGTCATCCACGGCCTCGGTCTCGACGCTCGACCCGACGAGCTCGACGGTCGTCCGATCGCCCGTGACGCGCACGAGCGCGACCGGCCGACCCTCACCCCGTGAAACCGCCGACGCGTACGCCCGCACCCACACCGCCCCGCGGACGGGAAGGTGCCCGGTGATGACCGCCTCGATCGCCGGTTCGGTGATCGGTGCCGGCCGCTCGGAGCGGGCCGTGTCCGCCGCGTGCCCGCGGTCATGCTCATCGCCGCCCGCGCCCTCCGGCGCAGCGTCGTCGGCTCCGATGAATAGCTCCGCGAGCGCGTCGAGCTCGTCGGTGTCCACCGCGGGATCGGGTTCCCAGACGGCCTCTCCGCCGGTATCAACGAGTCTCAGCGATGCGCGCGCATCCGCGCTCCCGTGGTGCGATTCCATGGCACTCCTCGTGGACCCGGCGCGAGTGGGCCGCGCGCCGCGTCTCTCAGTCTGCCTCAACAATGCTGTTCCGTTCGCCGAACTCGTTGAGCTCGCTGAACGGGTTGAACTGATCCTCCACCCAACGTCCGTCGACCACGAGCCGGTAGCAGATCCGCCCCGAACTCGAATCGAGCGTCGTTTCGTGCACACCCAGCGGCTCGTTCCGCGTCATGGGCGTCGCCGTCGCGCTCCAGTTGTTGAAATCGCCCGCGATGCGGACATCGAGACCGAGCTCGATCGGCTGGACGAAGACGATCTTGTTGCCGTGCCGCCTTGCACCGAAGAGCCGCGCGACCGATTTCGATCGGCGGTCCGAATCGTGCGCGTCCTCAACGAGTCGCACCGCACCGTTCGAACTCCGCAGCCGCGTCTGCAGCCGCGAGGGCCCGGCCGGCGTGCGTGTTTTCTCGTTCAACGCCGCCGCCCGGCGGACCAGATCCTCCACCCGGCTCAGCGTTTCGACCGGGTCGCCCGCGGGTTTCGGCTCCGTCGCCGGCGCCGCCTCGGGAGACGGAGCTTTCGTCGCGGTGCTCGAAGCGACCGCAGCACCCTGAGAAGTCGCGCCCGCCGCTCGCAGGGGCTCGACAGCGGGAGCCTTCGGGGTTGTCGGCGTGGGTGTCGCCGGCGCGGGGGCCGAAACAGCCGGATTCGACCGCCCATTCAGAGGCCGAGCGGTCTTCCGGCGTGCGCCCAAGGGCAGCTCCGTCGGCTTCACTTCGATTGTCGCGTCGTCCAGCTCGCCCGCGGTGTCGCCCAACAGCCACGCCCCGAGCGCCCTGTAGTCGGTCGAGCCTTCCGACTCGCCCGCGTATTCGATCACGGGCTGCCCGTACGACGACGCCTCACGGACCCGCGGGTCCTGGCGGATCGACACCGGGATCACCGCGTCGCCGAACCGCTTGCCGAGCTCATCGCGGAGGTCCTGGGCGAGCGAATGGCTCGGATCGTGGATCGTCGCGAGCAGCCGGGTCACCGGACGCGTGCCCAGTCGCCGGCCCAGGCTCTGGATCGTCGCGGCCTGCTTGGTCGCGCCCTGCAGGCTGAAGAAACTCGTCTCGACCGGGATCAGGATCTCCTCGGCCGCCGCGATCGCGTTGTAGGTCAGCAGCCCGATGCCCGGGGGGCAATCGATCACCGCAAACTCGAACGGGCCCGACTCTGTGTCCTTGACCGCGGTGTCCCGCACCACATCGAGCACGCGCCGCAGCCGGTGCTCACGCTCCGGTGCCGATGCGAGGCCCCCGCGGACCGCCTCGAGCGCCGCGAGCTTTGTCCGGCTCGGCGCCAGGTCCAGGTTGCGGGAGACCCGCCACAGCAGTTTTTCAGGATCGAACGACTTGGCGCTCGCTTCGGTGCCGCCGACCTTCAGCATCGCATCGCCGATGTCGTACTCGATGCTCGCGGGGGGCACGGCGAGCCCGGCGGCGCAGTGCGCCTGGGGGTCGAGATCGACGAGCAGCGTCCGATGCCCCATCTCCGCGAGGACCGCCGAGAGGTTGATCGCTGTCGTCGTCTTCCCGCAGCCGCCCTTCTGATTGATGATCGCGATCGTCCGCATTCGGATCCGCCCCTAAGCCGGAATCGGCTCTCGCAGAATCGACGCCCAAACCCTCGTCCACACCTCCTCTTCCCGGCCGCGTTATCGGCCTCCACTCGGCGAATGCTTGAATGACATAATCACACCACCTTTTAAGGTGGGTATTTACGTAAGTAGGAATACTGAAAGAGGTTTGCGAACGATGCTCACCCGGTGCGGATCGCGGACCACCCAAGACGCACCGCCTCAAGCGGGGGGTCCGTGACCAACGCCGCGGTCGCGTCGCCGGTCGGGAGCGTGAGCCGAAGCACACCCCCCGCGGCCTTCTTGTCGTGCCGCATCCGCGCGACCAGGGCCTCATCGTCGGGCAACCCGGCAACCTTGACCGGCAACCCGCACGCCGAAACCGACGCGATCGTGCGCTCGGTGTGGGCCGTGCCGACGAGCCCCATCGCCGCCGCGCAGGCCGACGCACCGACGAGCCCGAGCGCGACCGCCTCGCCGTGCTGGAGCGGCGCGTGCACCGGATCCCCGTCTGGCGAGAGCGTCGGGATGGTCTCGATCGCGTGGGCGAACGTGTGGCCCAGGTTCAGGAGCGCGCGCCCGCCGGTGTCCGATTTTTCCTTCTCGTCGGCCGCGACGACCCGGGCTTTGACCGCGACGTTTCGCGCCACGCACTCGATCAGCGTCGCCCGATGCTGACCGTTCTCCCGGCTCAGAATCGCGGGGACCGCCGAGTCCATCCATGCGCCCAGCGTCGGGTCGTCCCAGTCGCCCGAGATCAGGCCGTGCTTGAGACACTCCGCGAGCCCCGCGCGGAGTTGCCGGTCCGCGAGCGAGCCGAGCGCCGTGACGTCCGCGAGCACCGCGGCCGGCTGGTGGAACGCGCCCGCCATGTTCTTGAGCAGCGCCGGCTGCGAATCGGGGTTCTCGCGATCGCGCGTCGGCACGGTCAGGTTCACGCCCGTCTTGCCGCCCACCGACGCGTCCACCATCGCCAGCAGGGTCGTGGGGCACTGGATGACCGGCACGCCCCGGCGGTAGGCACTCGCCGCGAACCCCGCGACATCGCCGACGATGCCACCCCCGATCGCGAGGACCGGGTCGCGCCGCTCGAGCCCCGCCTCGGCGATCGCCGTGAGCAGAAGGCCCACGGATTCGAGCGATTTCGTGCGCTCGGTGGCGTGCATCGCGTGCGTGGTGACCGCGTACCCCGCGGCCCGGAACGCGTCGAGCACGGCACCTGTGAAGCCTTCGGGCACGCCGTCGTCGAGCACGGCGAACAGCCGGCCCGGCGCATGGCCCAGCACCGAGGTGCACTCGGCGGGGAACGCGGCGGCGACCCCCTCGCCGACGCGGACTTCGTAGGCGGGGGCGCTCGCGGGCTCGACGGTCACGCGTCGCACGTCCATCTTGGTCCTCGCTCCCTGGGCTGTTGCGGGTTCTCGTCGTTAGTTCTTGGCGGATGCCGAATCTTCGGCTCGCTGCCACTCGACGCGTGGCGCATCGCCCCAGAGCATCTCGATGTCGTAGTACGCCCGGGTGTTGGGCTCGAAGAGGTGGACGACGACGTCGACGAAGTCGGCGAGCAGCCAGGTCGAGCGGTCGTCCTTGTTCGTGCGCGCCGCCGAGTAGCCCAGCGATTCCCCGAGCTCGACCGCGTCGCCGATCGCGGCGTTCATCTGCCGGTCGGACGTGCCGCTCCC
>DDFO01000005.1:24946-34585 GCA_002337215.1 Phycisphaerales bacterium UBA1926
CCGGTCGGACGTGCCGCTCCCGACGACGACGTAGTCGGTCACCTGGCTCCGCCCCCGGACGTCGAGCACGACGATGTGCTCGCACTTGTCGTCTTTCAGGATGCGCGCACACTCGACCGCGAACGAGCGGGTCTGCTCGGGGTCGCCCGTGCTCCGGCTCTTCCCGTGGTCGGATTCATGCCCGGCCTCCGTTGAGGCCGTCTCGGGCTCGTGCTGGGCGGTCTGGTCTGTTGTTTGGTCTGTCGTGTGGGGCTCTTCAGTCATGAACCCAACGTTAGGGCTCGGTTTCGGCCCGCGATGGACCGCCCTCGCCGCGGGACAGCACCAGCACCGGCAGCACCCCGGGCCCGGTCTCCAGTTCGACGCTCTGGACCGCGAGCCCCGCCGGCACGCGGGGCGCCGACGCGGGGTGGTCGGACGAGCCGCCCACGTGGATCACACGGCCCGCGGGGCTCAGCACCCGCCAGATCTCTTCCCACGCCCGGGCCGGCTGCTCGCACGCGAACAGATACGACTGATCGGCGATGATGACCTCGAACGCCCCGGCCATCTCGCCGGCGAGCAGTTCGGGTCCACCCCGCTCGAGGCTGGTGCTGGGGGGCGCGTACCGCCTGCGGGCGAACCGGACGGACTCGTGGTCGTGCTCGAGCGCGACGACGCCGCCGTGCGGCCCGGTCCACCGGGCGACCAGCTCGGCGATCGCCCCGGTCCCCGAGCCGAGCACGAGGGCTCGCTCGCCCGGGCGGACGAACCTGCGCGCACGGGAGATCGCGGCGAGCGAGGGCACGGTCATCAGATCGGCGTACCGGCGGGTTTCGGTCGCGTTGATCGTCATGGGCCGCCCCGTCGGGAATCGGACCTCGTAGACCTTGCCGCCCTTGCCGCGCGGGCCGAGCGCGCGATCGAGCGTCACGCGGTTGCGTTCCCGGTAGCGGACGCCGTCCACGGTGATCGTTCTTGTGATCCCGAACAGTGCGCCGGTGAACCGGCGGATCGGCCCGGCGTGCGCGGCGTCGGAACCGCGCGCCGGACGCGGGCGGGAGGCGGGCCGGATGCCCACGCGGTCGTGCGCGGTCGTCGATTGCCGGCGTGGTCGTTCGCGTGCCATGGTCGCTCGGTGCCGTCCCGCGGCGTCAGCCCCTCGCCGGGAAGAGCATGCCCTGGGTGTTGGGGCGCACGCGGACGACCGGGGGCGCGGCGGCGCGGCGACCGGACACCGGGCTCGCTTCGGCGAGCGGGACCCAGGGCGTGGGTTCGGTCTGGGTGGAGATGGTGAGTTCGTAGGGTGCGTCGGTGTGCGCGCGGGCCGCGAGCCCCGGCGTGTTGCACTGCCGGCTCAGGTGGAGCAGCACGACCGAGGCGGCGGGCGCGATCGTGCGCACGGCCTCGGCGCACTCCTCGTTGCTCAGGTGGCCCGCGCCACCCATGATGCGGTTCTTCAGGAACGCCGGGCGGTCCGAATCGGCTTGCATCACCGGGCAGTAGTTCGATTCGATCGCGAGCGTGCCGACGCCGGCGAGGTGGTCGATCATGGCGTCGGTCGTGCGCCCAAGATCGGTCGCGAACCCCAGCGATCCGCCGCAGGCTGTCTCGATCCGGAAAGCGGCGACGCCCAGATGGTCGTGGCTCATCATGATCGGGTCGATGCGAACGGGGCCCGATTCGAACGCGCCGGTGAAGGGCTCGTTGCGCCGCAGCAGCAGGCCGCGCCGCTCGGCCTTGCCGAGGTGCTGGCGGTGCAGCCGGAGCGTGGCGCGGCAGTCGCGGACGCGTCGCCATCCCAGATGGAAATGATCGGCGTCGAGGTGGGTGAGCACGATGTCGTCGATCTCGGGGAGACCGATGCCGCGGTCGGCGAGCAGGCGTCGGGTGCGGGTCGGGCTGAGCCCGGCGTCGAGCAGGATCGTGCGCTCGGGCCTCCCCGATTCGGCGACGACGCGGAGCACCGAGCAGTTGCCCGATGACCCGCTCGCGAGGACGCAGAAGTGCGCGCGGGGGTCGTCCCCCGAGTGCACAGGCTCGGGGAAGGGCGGGGGCGGCGCGGGAGGGTTCAGGTCACGCCAGGCCATCGTTGTCCGAATCGTCTGCGATGTCCGCGATCGTCTCGCCCGCGAGCGTGCGGCGGGCGTCTTCGGAGCGGAACCACTGCATGGTGTGGGGTCGCGGCCTGCCGTCGCCGAGCGAGACGCCTCGCTTGGTCGTGCGCACGAACTCGACCATGAGGCGGACGGGCCCGCTCTTGGTCGCGAATTCTTCGAGCATCCGGATCTGCTCGTCTCGGGTGTGTCGCACGCGGAAGCACTTGCGGAACGCCTCTCGGGCGATGGTGATCTGCTCGCGGGGGATGCCGGCGCGTCGCATGCCGACGAGGTTGAGCCCGCCCAGCGTGTTCATCGCGACGAGCGTGGAGTAGGGGGGGACATCGAGGCTCGAGACGTTGCCCCCCGAGAGCATCGCGCCCGTGCCGACGCGGCAGAACTGGTGGACGCAGACGTTGCCGCTGACATACGCCCGGTCGTGGATCTCGCAGTGCCCGGCGATCTGGGAGCCGTTGCAGATGACGACATCGTCGGAGATGATCGAGTCGTGCCCGATGTGGGCGGTCGCCATGAGGTAGAGGCGGTCGCCGATGATTGTGCGCTCGTTCTCGTGCATCGCGGCGTGGATGGAGGTCTGCTCGCGGATGGTGCAGTCTTCGCCGATGGTGACACCGCCGGTGGGGTCGCCGTGCTTGATTTTGACGTGCTGGGGGCCGAACCCGATGCAGGCGAACGGGTAGACGGTGGTGCCCGATCCGATGATGGTGTCGCCGACGATGTGGCAGTTGCCCAGAAGCCGGGCGCCGGTCTTGATCGTGACGGGGCCCTCGATGGTGCATCGCGGGCCGACGTACGCGCCCGGCTCGATCGTGGCGTCTTCGGAGATCGCGGCGGTGGGGTGGATCGTGGTCTCGTCGGTGGTCGGCATCCGTTGAGTGTAGATGGGGCGGTAGGATCCGGGGTGATGAATTCGATGCAACAGGGGGAACACCCGGCGGGCGGGCTCGAGATCGTGGATCTGGGGCGCATGGCCTATGCGCCGGCCTACGAGGCACAGCAGGCCCACCACGAGGCGGTGCTCGGCTGGCGTGAGGCATCGGCCGGGGATGGGCACGATCGCCCGCTGGGGCGGGTGCTGATCGTCGAGCATGACCCCGTGATCACGATCTCGCGCAGGCCGGGCGTGGCGGAGCACCTGCTCGCATCACCCGAACTGCTCGCGGGACGCGGGATCGAGGTGTGCGAGACGGACCGGGGTGGGGACATCACCTACCACGGCCCGGGGCAGGTGGTGGTCTACCCGATCGTCGATCTCAAGAGGGCGAAGATCCGGGTCGTCGAGTACGTGCGTTTGCTCGAGCAGGCGGTGATCGACACGATCGCGGCGTACGGCGTGGCCGGTGAGCGTGACGCCGAGGCGACCGGCGTGTGGGTGACGCCGCGGGAGGGGGGAGATCAGGCGGCGAAAGTGTGCGCGATCGGGGTCCGGGTGCGCAAGTGGGTCACGCTGCACGGGCTGGCGTTGAACGTGCGCACGGATCTGAGCCACTTTTCGACGATCGTGCCGTGCGGGCTGGCGGGCCGGCCGGTGACGAATCTGGAGCGTCTGCTCGGAGACGGGTGCCCGGCGTTCGGGGAGGTCGCGGGAGCGGTCGCGTCGCGGATCGGTGAGCTGCTCGGCGGAGACGGCTAGCCGAGATCGCGGCCCTGGAAGAGCAGGATCGCGAGGCCCATGAAACCGGCGGCCTGGATGAGCGAGTAGATCAGCACGAGGCCGACGTGGCTCATCGGGATCGCGCGTCCCTGGGTGACGGCGTCGACGAGCCAGAACGAGTGCATCCGGGGGATGAGCGACCACGCGGTGCGGGCGGTCCAGTCGACGGTGGTCGGCTCGAGGAAGACCCAGTCGCCGGCTTCCGGGGGTCGGCTGACCGGGACGCCGCGTGCGCCGTATTGCTTGATTCTCAGTGATTCGGGGGTCGCTTCGAGAATGACGATCGCGGAGGGTGTGCCCTCCGGGAGCAGCGTTCGGTTGAGGTCGGTGTCGGCGGGGACGGGCTCGAACCCGGGCGTGATCATGCCGAGCCCGTTGGGGGACGCGCCGTAGAAAAAGCGGTCGCCCCGGGTGATCCGTGCATCGGTGGGCGCGCCGAAGTAGACGTAATACTCATCCCCGGGTTCGATGAATTCCTCGTACTCGGGCCGGGTCGGCTCGACGGACTCGATGTAGGCGATGGGGGTGTTCTCGAACGCGTGACGCCCGATGAAGTAGTCGCTGAGCAGCCCGAGCAGGAACGCGCCGAGGCAGACCATGATGGTCATGACCTGCCCGAGCCTGGTCGAGGCGGCGGTCGCGATCGACGTGAGCACTACAAGAGCGCCGAGCGAGGCGATGCAGGCTTTGATCACGTCCGGCTTGATGAAGTCCTCGGGCTTGGCGTACTTCCAGTCGGCGGTGAACGGCGCGGCGGCGACGTAGGCGATGACGATGAGGGGCGCGAGGGTGAGCAGGACGGTTTGGGAGAAGGGCCAGCCATAGGTGTAGTTGCCGACCGCGCCGATCGTGAGGCTGATGAGGACGGCACCGCAGCCGAACAGGATGACGGGCATGTGGAGATCGTCGGACGCGTTCTGCATGACGCCGTGGCGGAGGGCGAGGAGCAGGAAGATGATCATGATGAGCGAGGCGAGGATCGTTGCGCCCATGACCCCGAAGAATTTTCCGACGACGACGGATGCCCGGTTGATGGGCTTGCTGACGACGGTGAGGACGGTCTTGTTCTCGATCTCCCGGCTGACGATCGCGGTGGCGATGAAGGAGGCGACCAGGATGCCGCAGATGAACGTGGTGCCCATGCCGACATCGAAGAGGAGTTTGTTGTCGCCCGTGACCTCGCCCGAGAAGGTGCGGTACCCCATCGAGTAGGCCGACATCGCGGTGTTGAAATATTGGAAGACACCCGAGAGGAGCACGACGACCAGCACGATGGGCTGGCGGAGGCTCTCGATGAAGGCGTTGCGGGCGATGGAGAGCAGTGGTCTCATGGTGAGCGGATCGGCGTGCCGGTCTGTTTCTGAAGTCGGTTTCTGGGATCGTGTCTGCCTGCGCTGCGTCCCTGAGGCCGCGGCGGGATGATAGCGGTGCCCGGTTGTGGCGAGGGTTGTCGCCGCGATCGCGGGCGGCGTCGGTGGGTCGTCGACCTCCCGATCGTCGTCGATGGGTGTTTTTTCGTTGGAAAGAGAACCTCGGTTCGCGACACCCGTAGAAAGTCACGCCTGAGGGCTCGTGAGTGCCGTGAGGCGACGCCGGTCTCTGCGTTATGACGGTCTCCGTGTGGTCCGCCGAGAGGCCCGGTCGGCGGCCGGCGGATCGGGCGTGCCCGATCGCGGTATGATCCGCGGGACGCGCGGCTGACCAATCACCTTGCGGGGGAGACGGGCTTCCGGGAACGGGGACCCGTGACGGTCGGCGGCGGAGGCGGACGCTCACCTCGGGAATGCTTCGGAGAGGGATGTTCGACGCCGGGTGGACATGCCCGGTGCGCGGGTTGAGAATATCCGCTCCGCGTCGCGCTGCGATCTCACTCTAGAGTCGCGCGTCGGGATGCGGAGTGAATCGGGTTTTCGCGTGCGGACCGGGCTGAGCATTTTCGGATGGGATCACCGGGCCCGGGTGTCGGAAGTCATGGCCTATAAGGGCCTTGCGGAGGTATCGGTCGCTTGGGGCGTCCGGTGGCCGCGGGGTTGAGCGACCGGGGATGCTGATGAAGGGCGATGCACAAAGCTACGGGCGTGCGACGGTGGTGTCGGTGCTTGGGCTGGTCCTGCAGGTGGCGGCCGCGGCGTCGATGGGCATCTATGCCGGGCTTGCCGGGGGTAACGCCGCCGCGACGACGGCGGCGATCCATCTCGCGGTGGGCGTTTTCGTCTGGGCGCCGCTGATCTTCTTGTTCGACCTGCACCGCCGAGAGCGGCGCGAGGCGGTCGAGATCGAACGGCTCGCCCAGGACGAGCCGACGGGCGTGTTCGAGACCAGTGAGATCCCCCGCGCCGCTCGGTCGCTCGAGACGATGCGGAAGTACGTGCTCCCCGCGATGAGCCTGATCATCGGCGGGTCGCTGCTCGCGATCGGTTTCGGCCGGTTCAACGCCGCCGGAGGCGTGGCGACGGGCGTCGATACCGAACTCGAGGCCCAGGGCTTCGGGATCTCGATCGGGCTCGCGGTCGCCGTGGCGGGCTTCGTCTTCGCCCGGTTCGTGAGCGGAATGGCGACGCAGCGCATCTGGGGGCCCCTCAAAGCGGGTGCTTCGTACGCGGTCGGGTCTGCCCTGCTCGGGCTGACGATCGCGGTGGCGTTGTTCATCGATTCCTCGTTCAAGCGTCCGGTGGCGCTGGGTCCTGTGTCGCACGCGGTGCCCATCTTCACGCTGATCCTCGGCGCGGAGATGCTGCTCAACTTCGTGCTCGACATCTACCGCCCCCGCAAGCCGGGGGAGGACCCTCGGCCCGGGTTCGATTCGCGTCTGCTGGGCCTGCTCGCGGCGCCCGACAAGATCGCGCAGAACATCGGCGAGGCGTTGAACTACCAGTTCGGCGTCGAGGTGAGCAAGAGCTGGTTCTATCTGCTGATCCAGCGGTGGTGGCCGGGCCTGATCGCCGTGGCGTTGCTGGTCGCGTGGGGCATGACCTCGCTTGTGGTGATCGAGCCGCACCAGCGGGCGATGGTGCTCAGCTTCGGCAAGCCGAGCACGGCGCTGGTGAACTTCGGGACCGCCGACGAGGAAACGGGCGAGATCGGTCCGGGCCTGCACGTCGTGCTGCCCTGGCCGATGACCGAGATCTATGTGCCGGTCGCGGCGGCGGACGACAACACGCAGGTCCGCACGGCGACCGGGGTGCGAGTGCTCCGGCTGGGCACCAACCCTCCCAAGGCGGACGAGGACATCCTCTGGACCAACGAGCACACCGTCCAGGAGGTCTACAGCCTGGTGCAGAAGGCCCGCGAGGGCGACGAGAACGACACCGCGGACACCGACGACCTGACCAGCCTCTCGCTGGTCGCGGTTGAGGTCCCGGTGCAGTACGTCGTGAGCGACGTGCGGGAGTTCGACGAGCTCGCGCAGCCGGACCATCGGGACGCGTTGCTGGACGTGCTTGGCGAGCGGATGATGATGCAGTACCTGGCGACCAAGCGGATCGACGAGATCCTCGGCGCCGGACGGGTGGAACTCGCGCGGGGCATCAGCGAGCGGCTCTCGGCGACGCTGCACGCGGTCCCCGACGCGGCGGGCGAGCCGCGGGACGCGGGGATCCGGCTGCTGGACGTCGGGGTCGCGGGTGTGCACCCGCCCAAGGACGCGGCGCCGTACTTCGAGCGCGTCGTCCACGCGGGCCAGCTCCGCGAGGCGAAGGTCGAGGCGGCGCGGGAGTACGCGGCGCGGAAACTCAACTCCGTGGCCGCACCGATCGAGCGTGAAGACGGGACGGTGATCGGTGCCTCCGAGATCGTGGAGATGATCGAAGAACTCGACGCGATGAGCGCGGCGGGCGCACCGCGGTCGGCGATCGCGGAGCGTGAGGTCATGATCCAGCGATTGCTCGAAGAAGCGGGCGGCGAGGCCGGCGGGGCGCTCATCGACGCCGGGGCGACCCGTTGGACGCGGCACATGGTCGAGCGTGGCAAGGCGGCGCTCTACCAGGGCCAGCTCGCCTCCTACGAGGCCGCGCCGGCGCTGTATATGACGAGCGCGTACCTCGATGCGCTGCTGGCGGTGATGCGCGATTCGCGGGTCTACCTGACCGGCGAGCGGATCAGCGAGCTGAACGTCAACGTGAATCTTGAAGACCGAGAGACCAACCTGGAAGTATTCGACACCGAAGCGGGTGCGGATCAGTGATCGAGACCCGGGCCGAGGGCGTGTGCCGTCGGCGTCGGGCGTGAAGGGGCTACAGCCGTGCAGAAGTTTCTGAGACCACTGCTCGCCGTTCTGTTCGTCGCGGCGGTCATCGCGTTCGCGTTTTCGTACACCGTGCGTTTCACGGAGAGCGCGGTGGTGACGACGTTCGGGCGCGCGGGCGAGAACGCCGTGATTACCGAGCCTGGCCTGAAGTTCAAATGGCCTTACCCGATCCAGAGCGTGACGAAGTACGACTCCCGGATGAGGGTGCTGCAGACGCGGAGCCAGACGCAGGTGACGGCGGAGGACTCGCAGGTCATCGTCGAGGCGTTCGCGACGTGGCGTGTGAGCGACCCGCTGCTGTTCTTCCAGCGCTTCAGCGGGTCGGGCGCGCAGGCGGAAGACCACTTCCGGCAGGCCGAGGACATCCTCCAGACAACGCTCCGCAGCGCGATGGGCGAGATCAGCAAGTACCGCCTCGATCAGCTGTTCACCGACGACGCGTCGAAGAGCAAGTTCGGCGAGCTCGAGGAGCGCGTGTTCGCCGAGGTGCTCGCGGGCGTGCAATCGCAGGAGGGCCTGAGCGAGTCGGGCATCGAGGTCACGATGGTCGGCATCAACCGGGTGGTGCTCCCCGAGAACACGACGTCGAAGGTGATCGACCGGATGGGTTCGGTGCGGAACAACCTCGCAGGCAGCCTCGAGAGCCAGGGCGACGCCCGCGCTGGCGCGATCCGGGCGCGGGCCGACGCGGACGCCGAGAAGATCAAGGCGTTCGCCGAGCGCCGGGCTGCTGAGATCCGTGCGAAGGGCGAGTTCGAGGCCGCCGAGTATCTGGCGCAGCAGCGAGAGAACGAGGAGCTGGCGATCTTCCTGCAACAGATCGAGATGATGCGCAACGCGATGGCGAAGCGGATCACGCTCGTGCTCAGCGCGTCGGACTTCGGGCTCGGCCTGTTCAGCCCCTCGGCGATGGACGGGCTGAAGGCCGGCGAACTGCCCGGCGGGCTCCCGAGCGATTCGAGTCTGCTCGGCGGCAAGGCGAGCGAGGGCAGCCTGCTCGCCGATGAAGTGGGGGGCACCCGGTGAGCGAGACTCCTCCGAACGACAATCAGGCCAACGACAATCAGCAGGGCAACGGCCTGCCCCGCGATCCCGTCGATGAGCCCGGGTTCTCGGGTGCCGAATCGGAGCGCCTGTCAGAGATCGAGCCGGCGCAGCCCGCGCGGGCCGCGTCGGTGCAGCTGCGCGATCAGTCCGATTCCGAGTCGGCGATGATGGACCCCGCCAACCAGTCGCTGGCGGACGCGTTGCGGATCACGTTCGTGCTCGTTCAGGTCGCGATGGTGGTGCTGGCGGGGCTGTTCGTCTTCAGCGGGTTCCAGACCATCCGCGAGGGCGAGCGAGGCCTGAGCCTGCTGTTCGGCAAGGCGAACCGCGTGAACCTCGAGCCCGGGTTCCATTTCTCGGCGCCCTACCCGTTCGGCGAACTGGTCAAGGTGGGCACCGGCAACGAGTCGGTGAAGCTGCTCCGCGAGTTCTGGCCCTACGTCGCCCCGGGAAATGAAGAGGATTCGATCGAGCGGCTCTCCGCGAACCGGCAGCTGAATCCGTCTCGGGACGGCTCGCTGATCACGGCTGACCTGAACCTGGCGCACACGCAGTGGCAGGCGGTCTATCGGCGGACGAATCCGACGGAGTTC
>DDFO01000005.1:34677-35207 GCA_002337215.1 Phycisphaerales bacterium UBA1926
CGGAGTTCGTGCAGAACATCCTGCCCGAGAACGAAGAAGAGATCGTCCGCGCGGCGCTCTCGCGCGGCGTGGTCCGCACGATGGCAACGGTGAGCATCGACGACCTGCTCAAGCCGCAGGCGGGCGGGACGCGTGCGATCTCGCAGCAGGCGCAGGAGATCGCGCAGACGACGCTCGACGCGATCGGCGCGGGGATCACGATCGAGCAGTTCGAGATGAGCCAGAAGACGCCGCCGATCTCGCTGCTCAGCCGGTTCCAGGCCGTGCTCGACGCCCGGAGCGATGCGCAGGAGGCGATCAGCGAGGCGCGCACGACACGTGATACGTCGATGAACGAGACCGCGGGCGAGGCCGCGGCGGGACTGCTCTGGCTCATCGCCCAGTACGAACTCGAGATCGAGAAAGGCGAGCGCGACGCGGCGGCGGACGTGCTGGCGCGGATCGACGCCGTGCTCGCGGGCGAGGCGGTCGAACTGAGCGATGAAGAGATCGCGCAGTCCCGGGATCTCGGCGGGTTCGCGGGGCTCGCG
>DDFO01000005.1:35309-38171 GCA_002337215.1 Phycisphaerales bacterium UBA1926
TCGGCGGGTTCGCGGGGCTCGCGAGGGCGAACGGCAAGCGTGCCTCGGGTCAGGTTGTCGAGATTATCCAGACCGCCGATGTCGAACGGCTGACGACTGTTCAGAGCGCGCGGTCGGACCTCGAGCTCTACAACGCGAAGCTCGAGCAGTTCCGCGCGAACCCGACGGTGATGCCGTACCGCGACTGGGCGAGCGCCTGGTCATCGTTCCAGGAGAACGATTTCGTGCAGACGATGATGCTCCCGGTAAAGGATGGGGCCGTCGAGCTCTGGCTCAACCAGGACCCGAGCATCGTCAAGGATCTGGACCGGGCGTTCAAGCAGCGGCAGCGCATCGAAGCGGCCGCCGAGCGCTTCCGGGAGCAGCAACGCCGGCAGTACCAGGGCGAGCGCGGCAAGATCGTCGAGGACAAGTAAGCCGAGTGCGGCGGAGGACCCGATGGTGGTCGAGCAGAACATCCAGTATCGCAAGACCCAGCCCGTGGTCGCGTGCCAAGGGCTGACAAAGGTCTTCAAAGACTTCTGGATGCGCCAGCGGGCGCGCGCGGTCGACCGCGTGACCTTCCACATCGAACCGCGCGAGATCTTCGGGCTCCTGGGCCCCAACGGGTCGGGCAAGAGCACCACGATCAAGATGCTGCTGGGTCTGCTCAAGCCGACCGAGGGCCGAGTCGCCGTCTTCGGCAAGGACCCGACCGACGTCGCGATCAAGCGGCGGATCGGGTACCTCCCCGAGGAGTCGTATCTCTACGGATTCCTGAACGCTCGCGAGACCCTCGACTACTACGGCAAGCTCTTCGAGCTCGACCGCAAGACGCGCAAGAGCCGGATCGACGAGCTTCTCGAGATGGTGGGGCTGACGCACGCGCAGTTCCGTCCCGTGCGCGAGTACTCCAAGGGCATGCAGCGGCGCATCGGGATCGCCCAGGCGCTCATCAACGACCCCGACTTCCTGATCCTCGATGAGCCGACGACGGGGCTCGACCCGATCGGCACGCGGCAGGTCAAGGACCTGATCGTCGAGATGGGTCGCCGGGGAAAGAGCGTGCTGCTCTCGAGCCACCTGCTCGCCGATGTCGAGGACGTGGTCGACCGCATGGTCATTCTCTACGGCGGGCGGATCCGCGAAGAGGGCGAACGCGAGCAGCTGCTCACCAAGAAGGAAACGACCTCCATCACGACCGATGAGCTCGACGATGCGACCGTCGCTGAGATCGATCGGATCATCCGCGAGCGCTCGGGCGGTGAGAAATCGATCCGCAGCGTGACCAAGCCGCACCAGAAACTCGAGGAGCTGTTCCTGGGCATCGTCGAGAAGGCCCGGGCCGAGCAGGCGGCGACGAGCGGGGCGCTGCACGGCGGCGCGACGGCGTCGTTCCTGCGTGCCGACGCCGAGGAGGCGGGCCCGAGCGGGGACGACCTGATCGATTCATTGGTCAACGCAAAGGGTCCGACGACCGACGTGTCCAGCCGACCCGCGGCGGTCGAGGGCGAGGAGTCCGACGGTGCCGTGGTGAGCGAGGCGGACGAGGTACTCAGTTCGCTGCTCGCCGATGATGAGCCCGGTCCGGCCCGGTCCGAGACGCCGAGCGATCGCCCCATGCCCGCCGCGGATGCCGCACCCTCGCAGGAGCACGTTGATGATGATGTGATCAGTTCGCTGATCGACGACAGCGCGAACGGCGGCTCAGGCAAGGGCGGGGAGGACGCGAGTCGATGAAGCTCCGCTCCCTGCTCGGTCGGCTCGATCGCACCCAGAAGGCGCGGTGGTTCAAGATCGCCGCGTCGGTCGCGGTCCTGCTGCTCGTCGCAACCGCGTACGTGTGGTTTGTCATCGGTGTCGAGAACGGCACCTTCGGTGGCTCGTCCGCGGTGCTCAATCAGATCGAGCAGACCTCGGGCCTGGGCGCCGACGACCCCCGCCTCGGCCTCGTCCGCGGGATCCTCGAGGAATCCTCGATCACGCTCAGCGTCGGTGTCGGGGCGCTCATCCTCACGTCCGTCGCGGTCATTGTCATCTGGCTCGGTCTCGGGATGACCTACCTCGCGCTCGCGATCGCCGCGGTGCTCGTTGCGGGCCCGATGCTGTTGTTCGAGCCCACGGAGGTCTACGGCCGGCTCATGATCGGGGTGATTATCCTCAGCGCCGCGTTCACGGCTCTGATGCAGGCCGCGCTGGTTATGCTCGGGGGCTCCGGGCCCATTCTGAGCGTGGCGCGGAACATGCTCACCGAAGCCGTGCGGATGAAGATCTCGCTCGTGCTCATCATCCTGCTGATGCTCGGGCTCGCGGTGCTCCCGAGCCTGCTCAACGCCGACCAGCCGCTGCGGTACCGCGTGCAGTCGTTCTTCCAGTACTCGACGACGGGCGTGTTCTGGGTGCTCGCGTTCCTGACGCTTGCGTTCGGGATCGCGTCGATCACGGCCGAGCAGCGCGACAAGATCATCTGGCAGACCGTCACCAAGCCCGTCGCGGCGTGGCAGTATCTGCTCGGCAAGTGGCTCGGCATCGTCACGCTCAACGCGATGCTGCTGCTCGTCAGCGCCGGGGGCATTTTCCTGTTCGCCGAGTACCTGCGCAACCAGCCCGCTGTGGGCGAGGTGGAGGCGTACGTCGCCGCCGATGCCGCGGTCTCGGAGGACCGGTTCATCCTCGAGAGCCGGGTGATGACGGCCCGCGAAGCGGTCGGGATCGAGATCCCGGACTTCCTTGAGATGGGCAGCGAGGTCTTCCAGGAACGGGTGGATCAGTACATCGAGAGCGAACGGCTCACCGACCGCGCGTTCGCATCCACGCCCTCCGAGTACGCCGCGGTGGTGACCAGCCTGCACAAGGACGTCCTGCGGACCTACCGGTCGCTCG
>DDFO01000005.1:38239-57184 GCA_002337215.1 Phycisphaerales bacterium UBA1926
GCGGACCTACCGGTCGCTCGCGCCGGGCGCGAGCCGGGTCTACCGCATCACCGGGCTCCAGGAAGCCAAGCGGCAGGACGCGCCGGTGACGATGCGCGTGCGTGTCGACGCGGGCGGCAACCGGCCCGATGTTTTCTACAACATGACGTTCCGTCTCCCGCTCTCGCGCGACCCGTCGCCTCTGGTCAAGACCATGAGCCCCGGGTTCTTCCACAACGTCTCGCTGACCACCGAGGCGATCAGCGATGACGGCGTGCTTGAGATCGAGGTCACAAACGGCCGGATCGTGGTGACGCAGAACGGCGTGGGCGTGATCCCCAATCCGTCGGCCACCACGATCCCCGAGAATGGGCTCGAGATCTCGTACAAATCGGGGAGCTACCGTGCCAACTTCGCGCGGGTCATGCTCGTGCTCTGGGTCAAGCTCGCGTTCCTCGCGATGGTCGGCGTCTTCGCATCGACCTTCCTCAGCTTCCCGGTCGCGTGCCTCATCGGGTTCGGCGTCTTCCTGCTCGCCGAGATGTCGGGCTTCCTGCTCACCGCCGTCGACACCTATTCAACGGTCGACCGGCAGGGCAACGCGATCTGGTACAAGGTCATCACGGCCAACATCACCAACTGGGCGGGCCTGATCTTCAAGATCTACAGCGATCTCAGGCCCGTCCGTCGGCTCGTGCAGGGCCAGCTCATGCCGTGGTCGAGCGTCGCAGGCGGAACGGGAGTTCTGCTCACGCTCACCGGGATCCTCTACATCGCGGCGATCCAGGTCTTCAAGCGCCGGGAGCTGGCGATCTATTCGGGGAACTGATTCGAAGGGTCGGTTCCTCGGGCGGCTCGGGAAGCCGAGCGAACCGAACAAGACCCCCCAGCGGGGCGTAGGACAGCACAGGCCGAAGCAAGAACGGACCGCCGATGAACGCGAGAATCATCTCCATCCTGCTCATCATCGCGAGCCTCGCGGGCTCGATGGTCATGGTCCCGGCGGTCGCCGCGTCCGCGGGCCGGCACAAGATCACACAGACCGAACGTGCCGAAGATTCCGATCCGCCTGAGGTCAGCCTGGGCATCGCGATGGGGGCCTTCCGCGGGCTGTTCGTCAACATGCTTTGGATGCGCGCCAACGACATGAAAGAGCAGGGGCTCTTCCACGAAGCGATCGAGCTCGCGGGCACGATCACCAAGCTCCAGCCCCGCTTCCCGCGCGTCTGGGTCTTCCACGCGTGGAACCTCGCGTACAACATCTCCGTCGAGACCCAGACCCCCGAGGAGCGCTACCAGTGGGTGCTCTCGGGTGTCCGCCTGCTGCGTGACGAGGGGATCCCCGCGAACCCCAACGACCTGATGCTCCACAAGGAGCTCGCCTGGATCCTGCTTCACAAGATCGGCGGGTACACCGACGACGCCAACCGTTTCTATAAGCGCGAGTGGGCCGCGGAATGGACCGTCGTGGTCGGTGTTCCCCCGCGCGTCGATCCCGAGGCGCGTGACCGCGACTCGGTGATCGAGCAGTACGCCCAGTGGCTCACGCCCATCGCGGATGCGCCGCCGACGCTTGATGCCCTGCTCGAGAAGAAGCCGAGCATGCAGAACCTGCTGACGCTGCTCGACCAGCGCGTGGACGAGAAGCCCGATCACAATCTTCTGCGCCGCTGGACCAGGCACAAGCTGCTCGCCGCCTCGCCCAGCAAGGCCCTCGCGGAGCGCGAGTTCGGCGAGAAGAGCATCGCCTTCCAGGACCTGTTCGAGGACCCGGGCTACGCCGACGAATGGGCCGAGCTCATCCCGTTTGTCCGCCGCCGTGTCCTCATCAGCGAGTACCACATGGACCCGGCGAAGATGGTCCGCTACACCCGCAAGTTCGGCCCCCTCGACTGGCGGCACGAGGGCTCACACGCGCTCTACTGGGCCGCCCAGGGCGTCGAGCGGACGCTGACCCGATTCGACGAGAACACCCGCAAGAATTACGACTTCGTCAACACCGACCGCATGGTCATGCAGGCGATCCAGTCGCTCTACCGCTCGGGCGATCTCTACTTCAACTACCTGACCTACCTCAACGGCGGGCAGGGCTATTTCCAGGGAATGCCCAACCCCTACTTCGTCGAGTCCTACGGCGACCTCTACGAGGAGATCGTCGAGCGCGGCGGCATCTACGAGGACCCGTCGCGACCCCGCACCAACTACCGCACGGGCTACGAGAACTTCCTCTCCGACGCGATCGCGTTCTTCTACCGGCGCGGCGAGATGGCGAAGGCCGAGAGCTGGTACGAGCGCCTGCTCACCTGGGAGAACCAGAACGTCGACCACGCCGAACTCGGCAACCCCGAGGACTTCGGCACCCTCGAAGAGTTCGTCGAGCGGACGCTCTACGACCGGTTCACCAGCCCCCAGATCGCGGGCGCCCAGGTCATGGGCGCGCTCCAGGGCTCCTACCAGGCGCTCATCAACGGTGACACCGATCTCTTCCGGGGCCAGTTCGACTTCGCCCGCAAGGCCCACGCCTACTTCATGAACAACCAGCTCAACGACGTCGTCGCCAGCGACGGCGCGGGCGCTCGCATGGAGTGGATGGACCGCGACTTTGAGTTCGTCGCGGGCGGCGTCTTCGGCGGAACGATCGACAATCTCCCCTTCGACGAAGCATCCCTCGCCTACACCTACGCGCCCGACAGCCTCAAGCGGTACGCCTACGACATGCTCGCCGAACGCTTCGCCGAGGCGCTCAGCAGCGAGAACGTCGAGCAGGGCGAGACCTTCGCCGACCGCTTCCCAGAGCCGCCCGCCATGGATCAGTTCCGCGCGAAGATCGCCGAGAAGGAACGCCAGCGACGGGCCGCAGACGTGGACGCGATCAACCAGAAGTAACCACCCGGTTCGCTCTCGATCAACCGATGAACCGATCAGCCGATCAGCCGGTCCCGAACCTCGCGGTACCGACTCAGCGTCCCAGCGACGATCTCATCGGGCAACTCGGGGCCGGGCGGGGTTTTGTCCCACGCGCCGCTCGCGACGAGCCCCAGCAGATACTCGCGCACGAACTGCTTGTCGTAGCTGGGCTGCGCGTGCCCCGGCTCGTACCGGTCCGCAGGCCAGAACCGGCTGCTGTCGGGCGTCAGCGCCTCATCGATCAGGATCGGTGCTTCGCCCGTGGGTTCCCCGGCCGCGTCGAGCGGCACGCCGAACTCGAACTTCGTATCCGCGATGATGATCCCGCGCTCCGCGGCGAACTCGCTCGCGTGCCGGTAGATCGCCAGCGCTGTCTCCGCGAGCCGAGCGGTCGTGCCCTCGCCCGCGATCGCGTCGGCGACCCGCGCCGCTTCATCCGCGTCGATGTTCTCGTCGTGCCCCTCGTCGGCCTTGGTTGCCGGGGTGAAGATCGGTTCGGGGAGCCGGTCGCACTGCCGCAGACCATCGGGAAGCCGCACCCCGCACACCGACCCCGTCTGTTGGTAGTCCACCCAGCCCGTTCCCTCGAGATACCCGCGGACCACAAACTCGACGGGCAGCACCCGGCACAGCCGGCCGATCGTCACCCGGCCCGCGACCGATTCCCCCCCGCAATCCCGTGGCAGGTCCGCCGCGTCGCTGGAGATGAGGTGCGTCTTGCAGATGTTCCGTTCATCGACAAACCGGAGCCAGAACGCCGCGATCTCGGTCAGCAGCGACCCCTTCCCGGGGATCGCCGTCGGCATCACGACGTCGAACGCGCTGATCCGATCGCTCGCGACGATCGCGATCCTCGCCTCGCCCGGGATGCGGTACACCTCGCGGACCTTCCCGCGGCGACGGCCGGGCAGGCTCAGGTCCGATTCAAACATCGCCGGGGCGCTGGCATGGTCTGCGCTCATGACCGCATCCTACCGCGGCCCCGCACGGCACACACCCGGAACCGGCCCGTCCCGCGTTCGTCCCGCACCCCCCGGGCGTCGGCCCGACGATCGGCCCGGAACACGCGCCGACTCGCTGTCCCGGGTCGCGTTCACGGAGGGGCGTCCCCGCTATCATCTCACCGAGTGAGAACCCGTCGGACCGGGCGTCGCGAAACCTCGAACGCCTTCTGCCGATCAATCAGCCGCCCGGGGCGTGCCCGAAGAACCGGGCCCCACCGACCGGGCCCCACCGACTGGGCAGGCAAGCCCCAAGACAAGCCCAACAGACAGGACCCACGCCCACATGCTCAGCTTTCTGGTTTTCGAGGGTGACAAGCCGCAGGCGGACCGCGTGCTCCGCCATGCGCACATCCTCGGCCCCGAGAGCGTCCCGGTCTCCGGCGAGATCCGGTTCGAGAACGGCGTCATCCACTGCACCAAGCCCACCTCCGAATCCGGGGCCCTGGGCATCCAGGTCGGGCTCGACCAGCAGACCGTCGAGGAACTGGGCCTTTCCACCCGGAGCGAGGAAGACGGCGTCGGCGTGCCGGGCGTGCTCGGCCAGCTCACGCTCCGCACCTGCCTGCTCCCCGAGCGTGACCGTCCCTACCTGCTCAGCCTCGAACTCGCGCGTCACCGCCTGATGCTCTATCTCAACAAGCTCGAGGACTGGGGCCTCTCCGCCCTCGGCGCCGACCACGAGATCACCAAGCTCTTCGAGCGATCACGCCTCGCGTTCACCAAGGCGCTCGTCGCCCAGGGCCAGGCCGGCCACGACTCGGGGCTGAACGCCGAAGGCCCCGCGCCCTACGGGTTCAACGCCGAGGCCCACCGACACGCCGTCCGCAGCCTCTGGCTGGGCGTCGAGGCGGGCGAACGGCTCGCGCTCGAGGCCGCCCGCCGCGAATTCACCCCGCGGATGGACGGGACGATCTACAACGACATGGTCGATCGCTCGCCCCACCCTCCCGCGTCGCGGCAGCGCGCCACAGCGCCGGTGCTCGCGGTCGATCGCCCCGGCGTCGCGCTGCCCACACGCCCCGCGATCGGGTGCTCGGTGAGCCCCGCGTCGTTCGGCGAGGCCGCCCAGGCCGCCGCGACCAAATCGCTCGACTACCTCCAGGTCCCGATGCGGTGGATCGAGATGGAGCCCGAGGAGGGCAAGTACGCCTTCCGCGGGACCGATCAGTGGATCGAGTGGGCGGTGCGCAGGGCAAAGCTCCCGGTCGTCGCCGGCCCCGTGATCGACTTCCGCCAGCGCTGCATCCCCGAGTGGCTGTATGTCTGGGAGAACGACTACGACACGCTCCGCGAGTTCGTCTACGAGCACCTCAAGAACCTCGTCACCCGGTACCGGCGCACGATCGGGCGGTGGGTCGTGCTGGGGGGCATCCACGCGAACGACAACTTCCATTTCTCCTTCGACGAGATGATGGACCTGACTCGCATCTGCGTGCTGGTCGTCCGCAAGCTGCACCCCCAGGCCCAGGTCATCCTTGAGATCACCCATCCCTGGGGCGAGTACCACACCAAGAACCGCCGGTCGCTGCCCCCCATGCTCTACGCGGACATGGTCAGCCAGGCGGGCATCACCGTGGACGGCTTCAGCCTCCGCGTGAAGATGGGCCAGCCCGCCCAGGGCCAGTCCGTGCGCGATCTGATGGAGTTCTCGAACCTGCTCGATCGCTACGCGGGTGTGGACAAGCCGCTGAGCCTCACCGCCGTCGGCGTGCCGTCCGGGATGCCCGAGGCCGCGGGCGACCCCGAACTCGCCGATGTCCACCCGGGCACGTGGCGCGCGCCCTGGTCGCCCGAGCACCAGGCCGATTGGCTCGGCGCCTATTCGTCGGTCGCGCTCTCCAAGCCGTTCATCCAGTCGTTCACGTGGCAGGACCTGTACGACATGCCCCAGCCCACCGAGATGCCGCGAGGCGGGCTGATCTCGACCAAGGGCGAGCCCAAGCCCGCCGCCGACAGGCTCGCCGAGATCCGCGCCTCCGTCCACGACGGCGTGCCTCCCGCGTGCCTCACCGAGCCCGACTGGCTCTCCCGTGTCGGCACCGATACCAGCCCTGTCCGCTGATTCCTCATGCCGAAATTCGGCTACACGAGACCGCTGAAAACCCCTGACAAACTGTTACAATCGCTCTCATGACCGGGGAGACGTCCAAGGCGAGCGAAGGCCAGCCATCGAAGCGCGGCCCGTCCCCTGCGCGGTGGGCCGCCGCGGGCGTCATCGGGGGCGCATCCGTCGTCGGCATGCTCTGGTCGATCATCGGGCGCGCGCCCGCACCCCTTCCATCGGTCACGCAGACCGCATCGAGATACGTCCCACAGGCAATGGTCGATCCCGCGATAACGGTGCCGCGCGCCGAGCGAGAGGCCGGGGATCAGCGTTCGGAACCGGGATGGGCCGAGGACCGTCCGCCGAGCGTTGCCCGCGAAGCACGCGAGCCGATCGTTCCGGTGGTCACCAGGCCAACCGAGCCCGAACCGCGAGCGCCAGAACCGAGCGCTCGCGACGTGCTGACCGAGCGGCTCGACATCAACCGCGCGTCCAAGGACGAGCTCGAGCTGCTGCCCAATATCGGCCCGACTCTCGCCGAACGCATCATCACCTTCCGCGACGACGAGGGCCCGATCCGATCGCTGACGCATCTGACCGATGTCCGGGGGATCGGCGTGCGCACGGCCGAGGCGATCGAGCCCTACATCCGCTTCGAGTGAATCGCGGACCCCATGCCGACGAACACCTAGCATGACCGAAACAGCGGAACCGTCGCGGGCGATCTCGTCCGGGTCGGCCCGCAGGAGCGTGCGCGCATGGATCTGTTCGATGCCATCCAATCGTCGGAGGCCGTAGGACAGCTCTGCGCGCACATGGAATCCCAGCGGCGGGTCGTCGCGACGGGGTCGCAGGGATCGAGCACGAACCTGATCGCCGCTGCCGTCGCCGCGCGGACGGGCCGGCCGCTCTTCCTGCTCACCGCTCACCTCGACGACGCCGACGAGTGTGAGGCCGAGCTGACCGGGCTGGGACGCCCCGTCCTTCGGATGCCGGCCCTCGAGGTGCTGCCCGGCGAATCGAGCCTCGCGTTCGACCTGTTCGCCCAGCGGCTCGCGGTCGTGCGGTCGCTCGAAGACCCGGGCGACGAGGCCCCCGTCATCGTCTGCCCGATCCAGGCGGTGATGCAGGGCGTGCCCGCGCCCGATCGCATCGATGCCCTTGTGCGCACGATCGCGGTCGGCGGCCGGGCCGATCCGTCGGAACTCGCCGACTGGCTCGGCAGCGCCGGCTACAAGCGCCTCGACGCTGTGGAGGAGCCGGGCGACTTCGCCGTGCGCGGGGGCATCGTCGATATTTTTCCATCGGGCGGGACGGTTGTTGCCGGGGGCTCGCGCGCGGGAACGAAAGAGGCCGTCGGCGCGCCAGTCCGCATCGATTTCTTCGGCGATGAGGTCGAGTCCATCCGCGAGATCGATCTGGAGACGATGGGCTCGGACCGTGCGCTCGAATCGGTCGATGTGATCACCAACTCGACCGAGCACGCGAAGCCGAACGATTCGAGTGTCTGCCTGCTCGACCTGCTGCCGGCGCGCACGCTCGGGTTGATTTCTGAGACCCTCGAGGTCACCGAGCAGGGGCGCGGGTACTACGAGCGCGCAACCGACCCGCGCGGGATCTTCGGCCCGCCCGCGGTCTTCAAACGGCTCGCCGAGAGGCTGCACGCCGTCGGGGAGATCAACCAGTTCAGCGCCGGGGCGGCGAGCGCCGATGTGCGCATTGACCTGCCCGTCGAGCCCATCCCGAGTTTCGACCGCGACGCCGCGACGGCGGTGGAGGAGCTCAACGAACTCGCGCGCACGAGCCGGGTGATCGTGCCCTGCGAGAAGCCGACCGAGATCGAACGTCTCGGGGAGCTGTTGGCGACCTACGGCGAGACCGGCATCGACGCCTCGAAGGGCTACATCCACCGCGGTTTCATCTGGACCGACGCGGGCGGCAACAAGAAACAGCCACCGTCAATCACCGTCGTCCCCTACCACGAACTGCTGCACCGCTTCGAGGTCCGCCGCGGCGCGGGGCGCCTCAAGGCGGGGCGCGCGATGGATACCTTTCTGGATATCCAGCCGGGCGATTACGTCGTCCACGCCGAGCACGGGATCGCGAAGTTTCTGGAGCTGACCCTCGTTCAGCCCGGCAGGAAGAAGACACGCGACGAGCGCACAACCGGGCCCGGCGAATGGGGCAAGGCGAAGAAGGACACGTCCGAGCCCGAGGAATTCCTCACCCTCGAGTTCGGCGGCAGGTCCCGCTTGCACGTCCCGTGCGCCCAGATCGATCTTGTCCAGAAATACGTGGGCGGGTTCAGCGGCAAGCCACCCCTGAGCCACATCGGCGGGACCAAATGGAAGAACGCGAAGGCGAAGGTTAGCGAGAGCGTCCGCGATCTCGCGAGCGAGATGCTGCGCGTGCGAGCCGCCCGCGAGCACATGCCGGGCATCCGGTACCCGGCCGACACCGCGTGGCAGCGCGAATTCGAGGGCGAGTTCCCCTACAACGAGACCGAGGACCAGCTCGCGGCGATCAACGAGATCAAGAAGGACATGTCGGGGAACCGCCCCATGGACCGTCTGCTCTGCGGCGATGTCGGGTTCGGCAAGACCGAGGTCGCGATCCGCGCCGCGTTCAAGGCGTGCGAGTTCGGCAAGCAGGTCGCGGTGCTCGTGCCCACGACCGTCCTCGCCGAGCAGCACGAACGCACGTTCCGTGCGCGCTTCGCGGCCTACCCGTTCCGCGTCGCGTCGCTGAGCCGATTCAAGACGACCAAGGAGATTAACGCGACCCTGCGGGATCTGCGCAAGGGCCAGGTCGATGTCATCATCGGCACGCACCGGATCCTGTCCAAAGACGTCAAGTTCGCGGATCTCGGCTTGGTCGTGATCGACGAGGAGCAACGCTTCGGCGTCGAGCACAAAGAAGCGCTGCTCAAGCTCCGCATGACCGTCGATGTGCTCACGCTCAGCGCGACGCCCATCCCACGCACCCTCCACTTCGCGATGCTGGGCCTCCGGGATATCTCGAGCCTCACGACCCCCCCGATGGATCGGCGTGCGATCGTGACCGAGGTCATCCCCTACAACCAGCACCGCATCAAAGCGGCGATCGAACGGGAACTCGCGCGCGAGGGCCAGATCTACTTCGTCCACAACCGCGTGCACAACATCCAGTCGGTCGCGGCCGATATCCGGAGCCTTGTCCCCGAGGCAAAGATCGTCACCGGGCACGGGCAGATGGAGCCCCGCGAACTCGAGCAGGTGATGCTCACGTTCATGCGCCGCGAGGCGGACATCCTGGTCGCCACGACGATCATCGAATCCGGCATCGACAACCCGACGGCGAACACGATGATCATCAACGACGCCGACCGGTTCGGCCTCGCCGAACTGCACCAACTCCGCGGGCGCGTCGGTCGCTACAAGCACCGGGCGTACTGCTACATGCTGCTCCCCGCGGACCGGACGGTCAAAGAGGTCGCCCAGAAGCGGCTCAAGGCGATCGAGCAATACTCGATGCTCGGCGCGGGGTTCAAGATCGCGATGCGGGATCTCGAGATCCGCGGCGCGGGGAACCTGCTGGGGGCCGAGCAATCGGGCCACATCGCCGCGGTCGGGTACGAGATGTACTGCCGATTGCTGGAGGACGCGGTGAAGGACCTGACCCGCACCGCCGACGAGCAGCCGGTCGCGCAGACGGTCGTGGACATCGGGATCACCGGGATCATCCCCAGGGCGTACATCCCCAGCGATCAGCGTCGGATCGAGGCCTACCGACGAATCGCCGGGGCGCGCACGGAGGCCGAGTTGGAACAGGTCCGCAGCGATCTGACCAGCGCCTACGGCGAACCTCCCAAGGCGGTCGACCGGCTGATGGATCTGGCGGCGCTGCGCGCGGCGGTCGCGGCGCTGGGCGTGCGCACCATGACGATCCGCGGCGGCGACGTCGTGTTCCTCTGCCCCGACCCGGCTCCGGTTGTGGAAGCGCTCGCCAAGGCGAAGGGGAGCGTCCGCACGATCGACGCGGACCTGGCGCAGACCAACGCGCGATCCATCGCGAGCGGGGAGCGACTCGGCGAGGTCTACTACCGGCCTCCCGCGAACTACCTCGAACCCCAGACGCTGATGCGGGTGCTGACGACGCGGCTGCGGCTCCCGGTCTCGGCCTGAGACTGCCGCGCACAAAGATATGCGAACCGGCGCGCGGGAATCGCGGCGCAGTCAAGCGTTTGGATGCCGCGTGAACAGGGTCGCGGGCTCTGCGTCGCGATCTGTGGCATGATGTCTCGATCGATCGATCGGGGAGCGTGTTGATTGTGTTTGCGACAAGCCTATTGTCCAGATTGCGGAAATTTTCAGCCCGCATACGATAACCCGTTGCAAAGATTGGGTTTGAGGAAGATTGGGAATAGGGTTTGGGAATGACGGATGGGAATCGAGACGAGCAGAAGAGCCCCGCGCCGATGCGGCCCGCGCCCGCGGACCGGGGCGGGTTTGCGACGGTGCCGCCGGGACCTGTCTCGCCGTTCCATCGCGATCTGCTCGCTCTTCGTCGTCGTCTGATCCGCGCGGCGAGCGTTTCGGTGGACATGCTCGACGCGTCGATCTGGGCGTTGTGGAACAACGACAAATCACTGGCGACCGAGATCCGGGTCCGCGACGACGATGTGGACGATGAGGAGGTCGCGATCGAGCAGGAATGCCTGCGACTGCTGACGCTGCAGCAGCCGTACGGGCAGGACTTCCGCGCCCTCGCGTTCTGCCTGAAGGTGAACGCCGATATCGAGCGCGTGGCCGACCACGCGACCTCGCTCGCGAAGGTCACGCTTCAACTGGCCGACGGCGAGCGCCCGACCTGGCCCGTCTCGCTGGTCGAGATCGGGGACCGCATCCCCGAGATGTGCCAGAATCTGCTGCGGTCCGTGCTGGACGAGGACGTGGACGGGGCACGGGCGCTGATCACCAAAGACAGCGTGATCGATCGTCTCGACAAGCGGCTGTTCACCGAGATCACCGATTGGATTAAGCGGGACCCCGCGTCGGCGGAACTGGGGCTGCTGTGCTACCGGGTGGGTCGTGAACTCGAACGCGTGGGCGATCTGCTCGGCAACATCGCCGAAGACGTGGTCTACCTGGCGACCGGTGAGATCATCCGCCACCAGCGGCCCGGCAAGCCGAGGCACGGCAAGACCCCGCCCCCGGGGCCGGTGGCCGATAGCGCCTGAGAGAACCGCCGAAGAACGCAGGCGCTCGCCCGACCCGCCCCGCTCGGCGCATCGGGTTTCTTCTGAATTTCATACCCGGTTTTGAGCGCGATACGCCGTGATCGTCACGCGCAGATTTCGCGCGTGGTATGGTGAGCATGATTCGATGGCGTCCGCCGCGTGGGCGGGCACGAGGGAAGTGCGGTGAAAAGCCGCCGCGGACGCGCCGCCGTAACGGGGTGTGGGCCGAGCAGATGCCACTGCCGGGGTTCGTGTCTGATGCTGCATCAGGCATGGTCCGGTGGGAAGGCGCTCGGCCTTGGGAGCATGGCGCTCCCGCCCTGGAGCCGGAAGACCTGCCATCGTTCAGCGTCGGGGGCCCGCGCGAATCGGGTGTCCGGGCGATCGTCGCGTCTCCCCGCGCGCACATCGACCCGCACACTCGGAAGGCTGTCCCGGCTGTGATCGGTGCGCCCGCGCGGATCGGGTCGCACGCGAGCGGGGCAAGGAGAGACACCATGGGTGGTCCTTTGAATCGTGGTTTGGGTCTCGGTGTGCGCACGGGCGCGGTGGTGATCGCGTTCGGGATGTCCGCCTCGGCGCACGCGTCGTTCGCGTTCGACGATCTCGCGTTCTGGGTGGGCGACGGCGCGAACCAGGCCGCGCTCGTGATCGATTGGAACGGGCCGGGCGGCGCAGGCCCGGTGAGCCTCGCGTGGGGGTTCCGCTGGGACGGGGTCGCGACCGGGCAGGACATGCTCTCGGCCGTCATCAACGCGGACGCGAACCTGTACGGGCGCTTCGCGAGTTTCGGGTTCGGCGACGCGATCGTCGGGCTCGGCTATGACCTGGACGGCGACGGCTTCGGGATCACCGATGGGACCGATTTCGGCCCGAGCGGACTTGCGTTCGCCGGCACCAGCGACGGCGCGGCCGCGACGGACGGCGATGACTTCTACGCCGAGGGCTGGAACACCGGGTTCTGGTCCTACGCGTTGGGCGACGGCGCTCCGTTCGCCGGGGGGGCGTGGGAGGGCGCGATGGTCGGGTTCGGCGACCGCGTGCTCACCGATGGTGATTGGGACGGGTACCGGTTCGCGCCCGGGTTCGTCGGCGAGAACCCGCGGGAGCCGATCGCGGCGGTGCCGGGTGCTCCCGCGGTCGCGCCGATGCTCGCGTGGACGCTGATCGCGTCCCGGCGCCGCCGGTGACGCAGCCGGCCGGCTGAGATACACGGGCGCGGCCCCCGGGAGGGGGCCGCGTCGATTGAGCATGGGGGGGAACGGCGCGCGACCGCTGCCGGCGTGCGCACAGGCCTGCGCACAGGCCAGAACCCGGTTCACGTCCCGCGCGTGTCGCCGTAGAGCTGAATGTGCAGGCGGGTGCAGTAGCGGTACCCGGTCCTCATGCAGATCGCCTGGACCGTGTCGCGAGCCTCGGGTGTTGGCTCGGTCGTGCCCTCCGGCATGAGCATGATGTCCGACGGGGGCGTGCGAGCGCCGTCCGCCCGGCCTTCATCCAGCAACTCGATCACCGACCCGATCTCCGAGAGGTCGGCGTCGCTCGTGACAACAAACTTGCACTGGCGGTCCCAGCCTCTGGGGTTCGCGGCGCGGAGTTCGGGCGAGCCGTGCCAGAGCGAGCGGAGGGCCTCGGCGTTGAGCCGGCGTGACTCGTGCCGCTCGGCCCAGTCGCCGCCGGGATCGCGCGGGTCGTCGGCCGGTGTCGAGTTGGCGAGTTTGGGCGAGAGGCTCATAAGGTCGCAGGCGACCGGGCGCACGATGGTGCCCGCGGTCTCGATGGTGATGTGCAAGCCGGCGTCGCGGAGCGCGAGGCTGAGCGGCACGATCGCGGGGGGGAGCATGGGCTCGCCCCCGGTGAGCACGGCGTGGCGCACGCCGGAGTCCTTCATCGCGGACCGGGCCTCGTCGACGATGTCGTCCACGGTGCGCACCGGTCCCTCGGGGTCCCAACTCGCGTACGGCGTGTCGCACCAGGTGCAGCGGAGGTTGCACCCGCTCGTGCGCACGAAGAGCGACGGGACACCGGTCAGTCTGCCCTCGCCCTGGATCGAGCAGAACATCTCGCTGATCCGCAGCGACGGGGGCGAGCCGGGGTTGGCGATCGGGAGTTCGGGCATGGTGCAGGGCCGGGTCGGCGTGGGACGGTACGCGTCCCGTGATGACGCGGTAGGGTGCGGGCCGGACCGACACCGGCTCGCTTCTCTCGCGACGGAGGCAACACCCATGCAGACCGAACCAACCCCCGAGCACCCATGGCTCCAGCAGCTCGTCGGCGAGTGGACCTACGAGAACGAGTGTGTCATGGGTCCCGACGGGAAGACGGAACGGGGCTCCGGACGCGAGGTCGTGCGCGCGTTCGGGGACCTCTGGGTCATCGGCGAGATGACGGGCACGGCGCCCGGCTGCGGAGAGATGAAAGGGCTGATGTCGCTCGGGTTCGACCCCGCGAAGGATCGGTTCGTCGGAACCTGGATCGGCACCCCGATGGCGTACATGTTCGTCTACGAGGGCACGCTGGAGGGCAACGTGCTGACGCTGGACTGCGAGGGCCCGGCGTTCGACAACCCAGCCGAGACCGCTCGGTACCAGGACATCGTCGAACTGCGCTCCCCCGACGAGCGGGTCTTGCGATCGCAGTGCCTGGGCTCGGATGGGACGTGGACGCCGTTCATGTCAGGGGTCTTCACGCGGGCGTGAGGCGGTATGTCTTGTTATAGGACGTTCACGTTCGATCGGACCGGCTCAGGTACGGGTTTGGATCGGATCTCTCATGCCTCCAAGGGTGTGTGGAGTCGAGGATTTTGCAAAAAGTCAGCAGAAATCCGCAAACTCGCTGGGATTTGTGGTAGTTTGGATCTTCCGCGGTATAGGGCGTTGTTGCCCAATGACCCGTGAATAGGACTCGGCTCGTCTGAAACGGGCCGGGAGAGAACTCTGATCTTGATATCAAGGGAGATAGACATGAACACCACCAGTATTGCCGCCATCGCCACCATCGCTGGTCTTGCCACCGCCGCCAGCGCTCAGGCCCCGCTGCTGCTCATCGACCTTTCCGTGACGAACCAGGTCACGATCACCGCGACGAGCGCCGCGTCGGCAGTCACCGCCTCGGGCGGCGACGGCATCGGCGTCTACTTCGACAACTTCTACGGCGGCGCGGGCGACTCGCTGAGCGCGTCCTACGTCTCCGGCATGATCACCAACACCGAGAACCCCTCGGACGGCAGCCCCTCGCTCTTCCGCGGCGGCAGCGGCTCCGATTCGGGCCTGAACCTCTGGAGCTGGTCGTCGGACTTCACCGTCACCTTCACCGCCGGCAGCCAGGCCTTCACCGGCTCGGGCACCTGGGACCTCGACGCCAACGAGTACGCCGACATGCTCGCCGGCAACACCAGCGGCGCGCTCTACTTCCCGGCTGACACCGCCGACGATGTCGCCGGCGCCGTCCAGCTCGGCACCTGGGCTGTCATCCCCGCCCCGTCGGCCCTCGCGGTCCTCGGCCTCGGCGGCATGGTCGCGACCCGTCGTCGTCGCTGATCCGGTGTGATCCGTATCGCACGAATCTGA
The DNA here is from genome assembly GCA_002337215.1 of Phycisphaerales bacterium UBA1926. GTDB lineage: Bacteria > Planctomycetota > Phycisphaerae > Phycisphaerales > UBA1924 > UBA1926. Next base: position 52,961 of record DDFO01000005.1, read on the forward strand.
TTTCAGACCGGCTTCCCAGCGATGGGAGGCCGGTTTCTTTTTGTCCGCGTGTCAGGTTGTCCCCACGCCAGGAATGTCCGTGCCTTCGGCACGAGCACCCGGCTGGGCTCGCATCGGAGACGCGATCGTTGGCGAGAGGTGGCGATTTTCAGGGTCCGCCGGCGTCGAGGTATTCGAAGCAGGCCGCGGCATCGCTCCCGATCGCCAGATCGCACCGCCGTGACAGGCTGGTGCGCGAGCGACGGGTGTGTCGGTCGGCAAAACGACACAAGCCCTGCATTATGCAGGGCTTGCGTAAGCACGGGCGGAAGGATTCGAACCCTCAACCTCCTGATCCGTAGTCAGGTGCTCTATCCAGTTGAGCTACGCCCGCGGCACGATCCGTCGGTTTCCCGGAGATCGATCGAGGGGGATGCTACACCTGTTCCGGAGCCGCGACAAGTGGACGGGGCGTGGAAGGCGTCCAACCCACGCCCGGGTCGGGGAATATCGGATGGACCGATGAACCAGACCGGGCTTGATTCCCCGGCCCGCCCGGGCAATGATTGAGGTCCCATCGGATCATTCGGGAGGCGGCATCGGTCCGCCTTCCCGGCCTCCGACGGGCCCTCTTGGAAAGGCATGGGAGGCCTTCCAGCAGGCGAGACTGTCACGATCACGAGACGCTCCGCGTCGCATTGAGCACATACTGGCCTCCGGGCGCGAAAGCCCGGGGCCGAGCAGGGTCAAGGAACCAGCATGCCGAACACCGACTCAGCCAAGAAGCGCGTCCGTCAGAACGTCAAGCGTCGTGCGCTCAACCGCTGGCGTTTGCGGTCGATGCGGACCGCGATCAAGTCCTTTGATAAGGCGCTCGCGGACGGCAAGCTCGACGCGGCGACGGACGCGTTCAAGACGGCCTCGGCTGTTGTGGACAAGACCGCTCAGAAGGGTGTGATCCATCGCAACCAGGCGGCCCGCCGGAAGAGCCGGATGAACGCTCGTCTGAAGAAGGCGAAGCAAGCGGGCTGACCCGCGTCTGATTTTCGTCGGCCTGATCCTCGCGCGGTGAACGCGTGGTGACGGGTCTCCGAGAGTTCGGCACGATCGTCGGGGGCGTTGCGTGGGAAGCAAGCGTCGGGCAGAGGAACGCGGCGGGACCGCCGGCGCGAAGCCCGCCCCGCGACCCGGCAAGGCGCCATCCCGCCTCGGCTATGCCGATCGCTCCGCCGACCCGCTGCACATATTGCTTTTTGTGCTCCCGCTCGTCGCCTTCTATGAGGCGACGTTGTTTTTGGATGACCTCAGCGGTGTCCGAGAAACCGTCGCCGCCCACGAGCTCATCAACCGCTTCCTCAACGCGTTCGGCGAGTTCGCGCTCTATCTGCCCGGCCTGTTGCTGATCGCCGTGCTCGCGCTGATGAAAGTGGCGCGGGGCGACGCGTGGCGCGTCCGCTGGAAAACAATCCCGTTGATGGCGTTCGAGTCGGTGGTCTGGGCGATCCCGCTGCTGGTCATCGCGGCCCTTCTGAGCGGGCCTGCAGCGGTGCAGGTCGCCGCGGACGCGGTACCGGGCGGCGGGGGCGGTCTCGCATCGATCCCGCTGCTGAGCCGGATCGCGCTGTCGATCGGCGCGGGGCTCTATGAAGAGATGCTCTTCCGCCTGCTGATGGTCAGTCTGGGGGCGTTCGCGCTCCGGCGGATGGTCCGGCTCGGCGACACCTGGGCCGCGGGGTTCGCGATCGCCCTCGCCGCGATGGCGTTCACGTTCTATCACCATGTTGATGGGGACACCGGCACGATCATCGCCCGCCGGCTGGTCTACTTCGTGGCCGGCTGCTTCCTTGGGCTGATCTTCGTGCTCCGGGGTTTCGGGATCGTGGTGGGGGCGCACGTTGCCTACGACCTGTTCGTGCTCGTGCTGCTGCCCGGCGATTCCGGATCGTGAGGGGCGATTTGGGCGAATCGAGCTGAACTGTGCGCAAAAGCGAAACTGGGCGCACACGGTCTCTCAGGAAGCGCCCGAATTGAACGAATCGGGCGTGCGAATGCTTGACCCGGGCGGGCCGCGTTTTATGCTTACTGCGACTAAGGCCCCATCGTCTAGTCTGGTCCAGGACACCAGGTTCTCATCCTGGTAACGGGGGTTCGAATCCCCCTGGGGTCATTTCCGAGGCCCGGCGCACAGACGCGTACCGGCTCGGGGCCGGGCGGCGTGATCCCGACCCGGACGTTCCCGACTTCAATCCGCGAGGCGCTGCCATGACCGAACTACCCACTGAGGGATTCGGGGATCGTCCTCTTGTGCGACGGATCCAGGATGCGTTGAGAGACCGGATCCGTTCCGGCGATCTCCAGCCGGGCGAGAAGCTCGCGAGCATGCGCCGCCTCGCGGCGGACTTCGATTGCTCGCTGGGCATCGTCAAGCAGGCCGTCAACACGCTGGTGGCGCAGGGCTATCTGCGGTCCTCGCCCAGGCGGGGCGTGTTTGTCGCCGACACGCAGCCGGCGGCGAAAGAGATCCTGATTGTCCTCCCGCATCTCGAGGTCGAGCGGCTTCACCTGGCGCTGTCGGGTGTGCGGCGTGCGTTGCGGCACACGTCGTACCGCATCTCGATCCACGCGCAGGTGGACGCCGACGACGAAGAGATCCCGGCGTACCTGACGAGTTCGCAGATCGCGGGCGTGCTGCTCATGCTCCCGAGCCGGGGCGAGCGGGATGTCGTGCTCCGGGCCGCCTCGAGCGCGGCGCTGCCGACGGTCGTTGTGGACATCGCCGACCGCATCGCGGGCACCGACACCGTGCTCATCGACCCGATCGAGACGAGCCGATTGGGCATCCAGCACCTGCTCGCGATCGGGCACAAGAAACTGGGCATGCTCGTGCCGGCCGCTGACGTGCGCACGATCTCGGGCATCGAGGAGCACATCATCGACTCGGTGCGCCGTCTCGGGATGCCCGCCGACCGGATCGTTCCGGTCCGCGTTGATCCGACCCCCGAGCGGTCGCTCGAGAAGGCCGGCCAGCCCTGGCGGCTCAGCAAGCAGGCGACGATCGACCTGCTCACGCGCGACCCGGGCGTCACGGCCCTCGTCGGCATCGGCCCGCAGATGACGCTCGGCGCAGCACTCGGCGCCCAAGCCATGGGCCGCGTGATCCCCGACACCTGCTCGGTGCTGGGCCTCCTGGGCGACAGTTCCGCGCTCCAGAGTTTCGACCCGCCCATCACGATCTTCGACAACCCGCTCGTCGATACCTGCGAGCACGCGACCATCCGCCTGCTGGGGCGGATCGACGGGTTCGACGCGGCACCGGGACAGATCAAGCTCAGCGCCCGCTTCGTCGAGCGTGAGAGCATCGGCTCGATCAACGACGAGTAACCGGGGCCGTCGCATGCAGGCGCCATACCCACCCGCTCCCGCGGGACGCACCGCCGTGCTCGTCGCGATGCCCGAGGAGGGGGCGGCTCTCGTCGAGGCGATGTCGGTGTCCGATCGTGTCGAGCACGGCCGGCGGACGTTCCTGTTCGGCGATCTGTGGGGAACCCCGGCCGTGGTCGTCGTCGCTCGGTGCGGAAAAGTCGCCGCCGCGACGACGGTGACCGAACTCATCGTCCGGTTCGGCGTCGGGCGTGTCATTTGCACCGGTGTCGCTGGCGGCGTCGGCGATCGCGTCGCGATCGGCGATGTCGTCGTCGCCGACGCGCTCGTGCAGCACGATCTCGATCCGCGTCCGCTCTGGCCGAGGCACATCGTCCCGCTCCTCGACACCGGCACCTTCGAGACCGAGCCCGATCTCTCGGCCCGGATCGCGGACGCGGCCCGGGCCCACGCCGACCTGGACGGCGCCGGGGGCGATGTTCACCGGGGTCTGATCGCGAGCGGGGACCAGTTCATCCACGGCCCCGCCATGGCGGGCGAGATCCGGGACGCGCTCCCCGATGTGCTCGCGGTCGAGATGGAGGGGGCGGCGGTCGCGCAGGTCTGCCACGAGTACGGCGTGCCCTTCGCGGTCTTCCGCACGATTTCGGACCGCGCGGACGGGGACGCAGCGGCGGATTTCGGAGAATCTTTAGGCTCGTTCGCAGCGAGCCACACGCGCGGTATCCTCTCGCGGGTATTCGGCGGCGGGTCGGGCGGCGTGTGAGCCGATCCGGGACCTCCGCGGGGTTCGGAAGATCGAGTGTGCTGCGGCGCGCGGGATGGTGGTGATGGGCGGTCTGGGTGCGGATCTGCTGACGCTCG
>DDFO01000005.1:57263-63855 GCA_002337215.1 Phycisphaerales bacterium UBA1926
GGATCTGCTGACGCTCGCGGCGAGCGGGGGGGGCAACGCCGGGTTCGGTGTGCTGCTCATCGTCGCGCTCGGCGTTGGTGCCCAATGGCTCGCGTGGCGCATCAAGGTGCCCTCCATTTTGCTCCTGCTCGCGTTCGGATTCGCCGTCGGGCCCGGCTGGGCGATGGCCCAGGGCAAGCCGCTGCTCGACCCGGACAGCCTGTTCGGCGATCTGCTCCTGCCGCTCGTCGGCCTCTGCGTGGGGCTGATTCTCTATGAAGGCGGCCTGACGCTCCGCGCCCGTGACATCAAGGGTGTGAGCCGGGCCGTGTTCACGCTCGTGTCGCTCGGCGCGTTCGTCACGTGGATCGTCGCCTCGCTCGGTTCTTACATCGTGCTCGGGCTCAGCCCCCAGCTGAGCGCGCTGCTCGGCGCGATCCTGATCGTGACGGGTCCGACGGTGGTAGGGCCCCTGCTCCGCCACATCCGCCCCGCGGGGCAGTCGGGCCCGATTCTCCGGTGGGAGGGCATCGTGATCGACCCCATCGGGGCGGTCTCCGCGGTGCTCGTGCTCGAGGTTCTGCTCGCCGGTAACCCGGCCGAGGTCCCGCTCACCGTCGGCATCGCGCTGCTCAAGACGATCGTGATCGGAGGCGGGATCGGGCTCAGCAGCGCGCTGCTCCTGCTCGGCTTCCTCGACAAGTTCTGGATTCCCGAGCACCTGCAGAACCCGACGAGCCTGATGCTTGTGGTCATCGCCTACAGCGTCTCGAACCACTTCCAGGAAGAATCGGGCCTGCTCGCGACCACGGTGATGGGCGTCTTCCTCGCCAACCAGCGCCGGGTCGATCTGCGGCACATCCTCGAGTTCAAGGAGAACCTGAGCGTCCTGATCATCGCGTCGCTGTTCATCGTGCTCGCGGCCCGGATCACGCCCGCCGACCTTGAGGCGGTCAACTGGTGGCGTTCGGGGCTGTTCCTCGCGGTGCTCGTGCTGCTCGCCCGCCCCGCGTCGGTCTGGCTCTCGACCATCGGTGCCGGGCTCGACTGGCGCGAGCGGCTGTTTATGTCGTGGATGGCACCCCGCGGGATCGTCGCGGCCGCCGTCGCGAGCGTCTTCGCGCTCTCGCTCGAAGAGGCGATGCCCGATTCCGGTGCCTCCCGCCTTGTCCCGCTCGCCTTCCTGATGATCGTGGGCACCGTGACGATCTACGGGCTCACGGCCTCCCCTGTCGCCCGGCTGCTCGGCGTTTCCGACCAGGATCCCCAGGGGGTCTTCATCGTCGGCGCGTCCCCGGTGGCACGTGCGATCGCGGCCGTCCTCAACCGGCACGGCGTTGCGGTCGCGCTCGCCGACACGAATCGGGGCAACGTCACCAGCGGGCGGATGGCGGGCCTCAAGATCGCCTACGGCAACATCCTCGACGAGATCTTCTTCGAGAACCTCGACCTCCGCGGCATGGGGCGGGTCATCGCGATGACGCCCAACGAGGAGGTCAACACGCTCGCCCTCCAGCGATTCACGCACGAGTTCGGCAAGGCAAACCTCTACCGCCTCCCGGCGCGGGTGGACAAGAAGGAACGCCCCAAGCCGAAGAGCGAGGACAGCAAGTCGATCCCCGAACGCATCCGCACCGGCAGCGTCGATCTCGACCCGCTGCAGAGCCACTCGTCATCAACGGGCCGGCGGGTGTTCGATACCGGCATCGATCTCACGACGCTCGAAAAGCGGCTCGCGTCCGGCTGGGTCATCAAGGCGACGAGCATCAGCGCCGAGTTCACCTTCGAGGACTACCACACGCTCTACGGCGACGAGGCCGTCCCGATGTTCGTCGTCGATGCCGACGGCGACGTGACCATCGCGGTTGCAGGGAAGCACCCCACGGCCGAGCCCGGCTCGAAGATCATCGCGCTGGTCAACCCCGAGTCGCTGTTCATCCTCAAGGGGCCCAAGTTCGAGGGCGATTGAGCGAGGTCAACGGCGTTCTCATCAGCCCTTCTGCCGGTCAGCGGGCTCCCGACAGCCGATCCGCGATCGCGTGCGCCGTCGGGATGCTCGGCTCGCGGCGTACGAACGCGCGCAGATCGTCGAACGCGACCCAACGAACCGCGTCGTACTCCCATCGGCTCGTGCGGTTCTCCGCGTCGATGAGCGCGATGAGTTCTTCAACAGGCCGGCGCAGCGCGACGCGGACGATCAGCTCGACCGATTGTCCGACCGGATCGTGCAGCAGCGCGATCGGGGGTGTCGGATCGGGATCGACGGGAAGCCCGACCTCCTCGCGGATCTCGTTGATGAGGACGCGCCAGACGTCGTCGGCATCCATCTCGGTCTGATCGACCGGGGGCGGATCGACGCCGCCCGAGGGGCCGAACTCCCACATCCCCCCGAACACACGCGTCGCATCGCTGCGGAGCCCGAGCAGCGCGTGCGGCGTTCCCGCCGCGTCCCGCGCCTCGAGAAGACCGGTCACGCCGAGTTGGACGACGCCCGTGCCGATCGCCGGTTGCACAGCGAGGTTCCTGTATTCCTCCCGCCCGGCGCGGACGAAGCCCCGCTCGGGATGGGCGCCGAGAAAGGCAAGAATCGGTCCGTTGAACGCACGCGGGTTCTCGGCGCGGATCCGATCCCAGGCGGCCTCGACGGACCTCGGGTCGACGCCGCTCGGCTGCGAGAACGATTCCAGCTCGATCCGCAGCGGGATGTCAGCGGGAAGGTCGTGCCAGACGCACCCCGTGCCCTCGTCCGCATCACTCACGGCAGGAAGTTCTTCAGCCCGGGGATCATGTCCGAGAGCCCCATCTCCTGCGCCTCGGCCTCGACGATCGTCTGCGCCGCTTCACGGGCTTTCAGCAAGCCGTTGTTAACCGCCTCGGCCACGAGCGACTCGGCGAACTCCCGGCTCTCCTCGCTCGCGAAACCCGCGCCGATCGCCGGGTCGATCGAGACGCGCAGCACCTTCGCGGTCCCGGTGACGGTTGCGCGCACGGCGCCGCCCCCAGCCGACCCCTCGACGCGGGTCGCCTCGAGCTTCGCACGCACGCGGTCGGACGCCGCTTTGACCTTGTCTTTGTCCTTGAGCAAACCCGCGATGGCGCCCATCGCCTTGAACTGATCGAGCATTGGTTGGATTCCTCTGGTTCGAGCCGGCGCCCGCTAGCGGCGCTTCGGATGGATATGGGTGACCTTCGCCCCGAACACCTCCGCGGCCCGCTGCACGAGCGGGTGGCTGTCAGCCTCGCGCGGGTCGAACGCCGGGCTCTGATCGGAACCGAGTTCCGGACCGTCCGCGGGACCGGGTTCTGGACCGGTCTCCGGTTTGGTCTCTGGATTGGATGCCTGACGCGGCTGCTCCGACCCCGAGGTGGATTCGGGTCTGGGCTTCAGATCGACGAACTGGATCGACATCGACCGGGCGCCCGTCTCCTGCACGAGCCGAACGATCTCGGGGAGATGATCCCGCGCCATCGCCGAACGCGCCGCCGGCACACCGAGGCGGAGCAGCTTGGGGGAGGTCTGCTGCACGATCATCGAATCGAGCATCGCGCGCAGCCGAGGACCGGCGAGTTCGAGCACGCGAGGCCAGACCTCGTCGGGGTTCGGGGGGGTGGTGCCCGCCGGTTCACCGGCCGCCGCGTCGACCTCGGGCCGATCTGTTCCCTTGGGGTCAACAGCACGCTCGGGTGCTTGTTCGGTGACCCGCTCAACGGTGCGCGAACCGCTCTCTCGGTCGCGGTCGGACGCGGGGTGTGTCACCGGACCCCGCGCAGGCGGGGATGGCTTGGGAGTCGGTGCCTGGGCAGGGGGCGTTGTTGGTACAGGATCGGCCGAGGGTGCCCGGGACGCGGGCCCCGCGGCCGTCAGGCTTTTTTTCCGGGCGACCCCGTTGCGGACGAGCGGGCATCACGGCCCGCGACCAACGCCGTCACATCCGCCAGTTTCTCGGTCATGGCGAGCCGGACGAGCAGCGCGTCGAAGAGCGCGCGAGGAGAACTCGACGACTTGACCGCCCGCTGCACGCTCTCGGTGAGCGCGATCATGTGCACCAGCCCCGCGGCGTCGAACCGCTGCGCGCGCTCGGCCTCGTCTTTCCGCGTCGCGCCGGTCAACTCGACAAGGTCCGTCTCCGGGCCGCACGCCGACATCACCATCAGGTCGCGGAACCGCTCGAGGAACGCCTCCATCACCTGGTCGGTCGAGGTCTTGTTGACAAGGACCGCGCCCTGCTCAAGCACCGTCTTCGGATCCCCGTCCGCGATCGCGTCGATCAACGACCCGATCACCTCGCGATCGGGCAGCCCCAGCAGCGATTCGAGCAGCGTCAGCGTGAGTTTCTTCTCACCCGCGGCGATCAAGCGATCGAGCAGGCTCAACGCGTCGCGCATCGACCCGTTGCCGAGCCTCGCGACCGCGGAGATCAGTTCCGCGTCGGCCTTGAGGCCCTCCTGCTTCACCACCGCCTCGAGGTGGTCCTCGATCTTGCCCGAGGGGATGTTCCGGAAGTCGAACCGCTGGCACCGGCTCTGGATCGTGGGGGGCACCTTGTGCGGCTCGGTCGTGCACAGGATGAATTTCACATGCTCGGGCGGCTCCTCCATGGTCTTCAGGAGCGCGTTGAACGCCTCCTTGGTGAGCATGTGGACCTCGTCGATGATGTAGATCTTGTACTCGCCCCGCAGGGGGCGGTAGACGCTGCTCGCGATGACCTCGCGGGCCTCGTCCACGCCCCGGTTGCTCGCGCCGTCGATCTCGATCGTATCGGTGTCCTGACCCGTGAAGATCGCCTGGGCGATGTCTTCTTTGCCCTCGGGGTTGTTGAGCGCGTCGGCGAAGATCCGCGCCATCGAGGTCTTGCCGACCCCCCGCGTCCCGCTGAACAGGTAGGCGTGGGCGACCTTGTTCTGGTCGATCGCGGCCTTGAGCGTGCGCGCGATGGATTCCTGTCCGACGACCTCGTCGAACGAGCGGGAGCGGTACCGGCGGGCGAGAACGGTGTAGGCCATAGCGGCATGGTATCGTGCCGGGGATGACGGATCACGCACGCATCTCGCCTCCCGACGCAGAGCCGGGCCGCCCCGGCAAGGGCCCGAGGCGGATCGCCGTGGTGACCACGGGGAGGGCCGATTACGGGCTTTTCATCCCGGTTCTTCGGGCTCTGGAGCGTCATCCGGGAACCACGCCGATTGTCTACGCGACCGGGGCGCACCTCTCCGAGCGCCACGGGATGACCATCGACCGCGTCCGCGCCGACGGATGGGACCAGATCGAGACCGTCGAGACCGAGTTTACCCATGACCAGGACATGCCGTCGCGGATCGCCCGCGGGGTCGGGAGGTTTGGCGACGCGTTCTCATCTCGGCGCGGCCCGAACGCGCCGGACGTCGTCACCCTGCTGGGCGACCGATTCGAGACGCTCGCCGCCGCCGTCGCCGCGTCCGCGTCCGGGGTCCCCATCGCCCACATCCACGGCGGGGAGATCAGCACCGGCGCGCTCGATAACCAGTTCCGCTACGCGATCACCGCGCTCGCCAACCTCCATTGCGTCGCGACCAAGCGGGCCCGCGACCGGCTCGTCGCGATGGGCGAAGCTCCCGAAACCGTGATCCAAACCGGTGCCCCTGGCCTCGATGGGATCGCGGAACAACAGCCGATGCCGCGTGAGGATTTCTGCCGCGAGGCAAGGCTCTCAGGCGACGGCCCGTTCCTGCTCGTCACCCTGCACCCCGAGACGATCGGGGGATCCGACGCGACGCAGCAGGCGGGCGGGCTTGTGCGAGCGCTTGAGTCGGTCGGGATGCCGGTGCTCGCGACGGCCGCGAACCAGGACCCCGCGGGGAACGCGATCAACGCCGTGATCGAGGACGCGTGCGCCCGGAACGGATGGGCCTTCTCGCGCGCGCTCGGCCCGCTCTATCACCACGCGATGCACCATGCCGCGGCGATGGTGGGCAACTCATCGAGCGGGATCATCGAGGCCGCGAGTTTCGGGTTGCCCGTCGTCAATATCGGCGAGCGCCAGGGCGGGCGCGAGCGATCGGGGAATGTCGTCGATTGTGCGCACGACGCGGGCGCGATCGAACGCGCGATCCGCGACGCGCTCGCGATGGAATGCGCCGGGATCGCGAACCGTTACGCCGCGCCGTCCGGAGCGAGCGCCGCCGACCGCATCGCCAACGCGATCGCGGCGATGCCGCTGGGCGCTGCGTCGATCCGCAAGGCTTTCGACCCGCCCGGGCTCGGCAAATCTGAGTGAGTTCTCTGAAGAAACCATGGTTTGGTGCCATGGAGACACCGCGGAGCGGATTCTCCATGCCGAGAACGGCTTAAACATGGAGAAGGCTGCGCCGTCTCCACGGCACCCGGCAAGGCTTTCGACCCGCACGGGTTCGGGTAATCTGAGTGAGTTCTCTGAAGAAACCATGGAGTGGTGCCATGGAGACACCGCGGAGCGGATTCTCCATGCCGAGAACGGCTTGAACATGGAGAAGGCTGCGCCGTCTCCATGGCACCCGGCAAGGCTTTCGACCCGCACGGGTTCGGGTAATCTGAGTGAGTTCTCTGAGGAAACCATGGATTGGTGCCATGGAGCCACCGCGGAGCGGATTCTCCATG
>DDFO01000035.1:0-869 GCA_002337215.1 Phycisphaerales bacterium UBA1926
CTCGCTTGCGCGAGGGGCTCGATCCCCAAACCGCACCCTCCGCGCCCCCACACACCATCGACGCCACAACACTCCCCCAAGGCACCGACCTCGTCGCCGTCGCCTTCAACGGGTGCATCTACAACCACCGCGACCTGCGCCGCGAACTCGAAGCCCTCGGCCACCGCTTCGAGACCGACCACGCCGACACCGAGGTCCTCATCCACGGCTGGCGGGCGTGGGGCCTCCGCATGCAGGACGAACTCGACGGCATGTACGCGGCGCTGATCTGGGATCGAAAAGCAGGCCAACTCCAAATCGCTCGCGACCGCGCCGGCGAGAAACCGCTTTATCTCTCGCACGATCGACTCAACTGCATCGTCGCCTCGACTAGTTACGCCGGAGTTGTCCGCTGGACACACCTGCACGGTGTGATTGGGATCACCATAGCCGGGCGCGCCGGAGCGCTGGATGGCTGGCTGCGGACTGGAGCCGACCCCGATTCGCCCATCGAAGTGACAACCGAGCACCCCCAGGACACACTCATCACGACCGACGACGCCCCGAGCGAACGAGGTTACCAACGCTCGATCCCGCCGGATCGAGACGACTCGTCGGTTCACGACTTAGGCGAAAATCTCCACACCGCCGTTACCTCCCGCCTCGATGCCGACGTCCCCCTCGGCCTCTTCCTCTCCGGGGGCCTCGACTCCGCCCTCATCGCCGCGATCGCCAAGCAGCACCGCCCCGACATCAAGGCCTTCACCGTCCGCATGCCCGATCCGCGTTTGGACGAATCCAAAGCCGCCGCCGAGACCGCGGCCCACCTCGGCCTCGACCACACCATCATCGATTGCGACCCCAACGCCGGAGACTCGCCCCTCGCCGAA
>DDFO01000035.1:883-1521 GCA_002337215.1 Phycisphaerales bacterium UBA1926
GAACAGCTCGGCCTCCCCTTCGGCGATTCATCTCTCCTCCCCACCTACTGGGTCTGCCGCGCCGCCCGCGAGCACATCAAGGTCGCCCTCTCGGGCGACGGGGGCGACGAACTCTTCGGCGGCTACCGACGCCACACCATCAACCCCAAACTCACCAGGTACCGCCATCTCCTGAAACTCATCCCCGACCGCCTGCTTGACCAACGCTCGCCGGGCTCGCGATCCACCTACCTCGCCCGCCTCGCCGTCGCCGCCCGCCACGGCGGCTACAGCGAACTCCTCTCCATCTTCCCGACCCCCGACCTCCGCCGACTCATCCCCGAGATCGACGGCGAGGAACCCGGCGACGACTGGTTCCAGACCATCGACGACCCCCTCCGCCACGACTTCCTCAACTATCTGCCCGACGACCTCCTCCGCAAAACCGACACCGCCTCGATGGCCGTCGCCCTCGAGGTCCGCGCCCCCTTCCTTGCCCGCGACCTCGTCGACGCCGCCCTCCGCACCCCGCTCGATGTCCTCATGCCCAAAGGACAACGCAAGGGTCTGCTCAAGCAGGTCGCGCGAAACTACCTCCCCGACCACATCATCAACCGCCCCAAGCAGGGCTTCGCCATCCCCATCGGCGAGTGGTTCCG
>DDFO01000035.1:1591-2811 GCA_002337215.1 Phycisphaerales bacterium UBA1926
ATCCCCATCGGCGAGTGGTTCCGCTCCGACTTCGGCTCTCTCCGCCAACTCCTCCACGACCACCTACACAGTCAAGACCCCTTCCCGGGCCTCGAGGGCGCCGGCGTCGAGATCAACATGAACTTCGTCCGCCGGATGCTCCGCGAGCACGACGCCGCCGGCGAGCAATCCCTGAACCCCTGGCACGGGCGCGACCATTCCCAACGCCTCTACATGCTCCTCGTCCTCTCCATCTGGTCCCGCTGGCTCGACCGCACCCGACAGAGCAACACCGACCGAAGCCCGGAATCCCGCGCAAGCCTTGCCGACGGGACCGGATAACCATGCCGCAGGTTCCGGGGATTCTGCTCGTGCGCCCCGGAAACCGCCCGAGAATCCGTGCATCAGAGACGAACGCCCTGTAGGATTGCACCGCACCGAGGCCCCGAACCGATGTGATGCAGGTGAATGAGCACGCCCCCCAACATCCGAGCCGAATGAATGAGGAGCACGCCGGTGTCGCACCGCGCACGCCCCTCGACCGCCGCGCCATTCTCGGCCTCGCCCTCGGCGCCGGAGCCGCAGCGCTGCTGACTGGGTGCAGCACCACCTCGACCCGCCGCGGGCAACTCGGCGATCCGATCCCATCGTCGCCCGACTACCGCCCAATCGCGGATGCGCCGCCGAGCCGTGTCCCGATTCGCAGGCCGAACTACCGCGTCCCGCGTGAGACCCTTCCGAGCCAAGTCACGATCCTGAGCCGGTCGGCCTGGTCGTCGCACGGGCCCGTGCTCAGCCGCGCCAACCGCATGGGTCACATCCGCAGCCTCACCGTCCACCACGACGGGATGACGCCCTTCACAAGCACGACCTACGACGACACCGCCCGCCGCCTCGAAAACATCCGCGCCAGCCACGTCAACAAGGGCTGGGCCGACATCGGCTACCACTACGCCGTTGACCCCGCAGGCCGTGTCTGGGCATGCCGCCCCGAGTCGCTCCAGGGCGCACACGTCAAGGACTACAACCCCGGCAACATCGGCGTCCTCGTGCTCGGCAACTACGAGCGCCAGCGCCCCACCGCCGCGACCAAGCGCACGCTCGACAGCCTCATCGCGTCCCACATGGACTCGCACCGCATCAAGATCAACAGCGTCTACACCCATCGCGAGTGGGCAAGCACCGCCTGCCCCGGGCGTCATCTCCAGGACCACATGGTCGCCGCCCGCGGCTCGGGCGGG
>DDFO01000035.1:2897-16668 GCA_002337215.1 Phycisphaerales bacterium UBA1926
CGCCCGCGGCTCGGGCGGGCCCATCGCCCGCATCGCCGCGACGTTCGCGTCGGTCTGAGCCGATCACCGCCGATCCCAATTTTCATCAGGCCTCAAACCACAACGTTGTCCGCACTCAGTCGAGACCCGACGAGGCCAAGCGGGCACCGTGGAGCGAGTCGAGCGGGCCACCGATCCGGCGTCAAGGCTCTCGGAACAGGGCCGAGCCCACGCGAACGATGTTCGCGCCCTCTTCGATCGCCACCGTGTAGTCGCCGCTCATCCCCATCGAGAGCAGATTGAAGGCACCGTCGCCGGCACCGTCACGCCGAATCTCTTCGAACAACTCTCGGCACCGCCTGAAGTGCGGCCGGGCGTCTTCCGGGTCGTCCGAGTGGGGCGCCATCGTCATCAGCCCGCGCAGCCGAAGGCTGTACATCGACTCGATCTGCTCGACCATCGCCGGCACCGCAGGGGTCAAACACCCGTGCTTGGAGTCTTCACCCGAGATGTTGACCTGCAGGAGCACGTCGAGCCGACGGTCGCTCTTGCGGAGCAGCGCCTGCAGTTCTTCTGCCAGCCGGAGACTGTCCACCGAGTGCACCAGCCTGACGAGGTCCACGACCTTGCGGGCCTTGTTGCGCTGCAAGTGGCCGATCATGTGCCAGCGGATGAGCTGATCAGCGCGGAGCCCCGCGCCGTCGGTCTCAGGCAGCACGCGCACACGCTCGACCCACTCGTCCGACATCGCCGCACGCTGCGCCAGATGCTGCACGCGGTTCTCGCCGAAGTCCTCGTGCCCGAGTTCCATCAGCCGACGGATATCGTCGGGCTCCGCGTTCTTCGTCACAGCGACGAGCAGAACGTCCTTCGCAGATCGGCCCGAACGCTCCGCCGCCTCGCCGATTCGGTCGCGAACGATCCGGTACCGCTCATCGAGCGTCCCGCCAACTGCTTGAGATCCGGCCGATACCGTCATGCACGTAGCATATCACCGCGCACCGTCCCCGGATGATCGTTGCAGCGAATCCCCCGCCACGAATCTGTGCAGCGCAGACGCCGAGAACAGGAACGACGCCACATCCAGAGCCGGCGCACCGCAATTCGACGCGGATAGTCTTGCATTCGAGATCTCAACGGCACACCAGGCAATCCCATCGAAACAACAGGAGTCCACGATGAGCAACGAAAACACACACCGCAGCAGCGTCATCCAACCCGGCGAGACCGCCCCCGATTTCACGCTGTCCACCAAAGACCGTGAAGACTGGTCACTCGCCGACGCCGTGAAGAAGTCCGACGTCGTCCTCTGCTTCTTCCCGTTCGCCTTCACCGGTGTCTGCGGCACGGAAATGGAGTGCCTCTCCAAAGAGATGAAGCGATGGACCGACGCGGGTGCCGCCGCGGTCGGGATCTCCTGCGACTCCTTCGCCGCACTCAACGCATGGGCCGAGCGTGACGGCTACACCAATACGATGCTCAGCGATATCCATCGTGCTGCCTGCAAGGCCTACGGGCTCTACTGGAGCGAACTCAACGTCGCCCAGCGAGGAACCATCGTCATCGGGCAGTCCGACGACGGCGTCGGAACCGTGAAATGGTCCCAGGCACGCGAGCCCGGCGAAGCGATGGATCTCGACCAGGTCCTCGCCGCGATGGTCTGACAACACAATCCGCCGACAGCACAACACGCCTTCTCTTCATCTCAAGAGGCCATTAAAAAAAGGGCCCAGCCGAACCGGCCGGGCCCTTTTATTGATATGTCAGAAATCAGAGCCGCGGATCAGTCGTGGAACGAGCCCCAGTTCTGATCCTGCGAGTTGGTGTCCATCATCTGGACGTCGCCGCCGTTGCCCTGGATCGTGTTGTACATCACGAGGTAGGCGTTCCGGTTGTTGGCGCCGCCGTCCGACAGGTTCTGCTCGGCCGGGATCAGCGTGCCCAACTGGTCATCTTCGTTGACGAAGACGTTGTCGTTCTGGGTCCGCTGAGCGTCATCAAGACCCTCGCCGGTGAACGTGAACACGAGGTTCTCAGGAGCCGCGTCGTTCGCGAAATCGACGTGGGCATCGTTGTAGCCGATGAGGCCTTCCCACCGGGTCCGGTTCCCGTGCATCAGCAGCGTGATCGAACCGGTGCCCTGCGCGTCGTCGGTCAGCTGGAACTCCTCGTCGATCGGAGCGTCCATGTAGGTCGGACCACGGTTGCCCATGATGACCTGCGTCGCGTTGAAGTTGTCGCGCCACAGGCTGCGACGAGCGCCGAAGACCGGCATGTGGAAGTACGACAGGTTGCCCGCCGCGGTACCAACCGGCGACGAGTTGAAGCCCGCGTCCCACAGTGCGAGGCTGTTGCCCGCGGTGTTGTTGCCGATGGCCTGCGAAGCCTCGGGGTTCGAGTACTGATAGTCGTCGTCCGCACGGATCGAGCTCGACTGCTCGACCGGGCTGAACAGCACCTCGGGAGAGGTGTAGTTGTCCCAGACCAGGATCGAGAAGATGTTCTGCGAGTTGTCCTTCACCTGCGGAGTCGCCGCGACGTTCGCGTAGGTAACGCTGCCCACCTGGCCGTCATCGATCGTGTTGTTGTTCGAGTCGATCCGGCTCGGCAGCGGGTAACGGCCACGGTTCGCGCTCGAGAAGGTCGCAAGACCCTGGATGTTCGAGCGGATGTTCGACGAGTCCTGCAGACGCTTGGCCGACGCACGGGCCTTGCCCAGCGCGGGAAGCAGGATGCCGATCAGCAGCGCGATGATCGCGATAACCACGAGCAGCTCGATGAGAGTGAAACCCGCACGACGATTCAATTTGGTCAACATAAATGACCCTTTCTGCTACGGGTGGAGGTTCAGCCTCCACCGTGCCTTGGACGGTGCGATCAACGCACGCCGCGTCGATCGCGAGGCACGGGGAACACTCCGCCGTGCCAACGACGGCTCGCGGCCGTCCCATCGCGTCAGGTTGTCGTCGCAGTGTGCCGGAGGGTCACAAGTCGGCCGCACGCAGTCGGCCAATAAGGGCGATGATCGAATCCCGGCTCATCCGCAACCGCCCCGTCGGGGCGTTCTCTCGCGAGAGAGGCAAACTCTACCAACTATTATCCGGGCGTCAACCCGCCCGGTTCCGTCACTTTCACCATCCCGAGAACGGGCCCAACCACATCCACTCACGCCGAAACCAATCACCATGAACCAATCAACATCCGAACGAATCGCCGAACTCGGCATCCAACTCCCCGAAGCACCAACCCCGGTCGCCGCGTACATCCCCGCGATCACCTTCGGCGATCTCGTCCAGACCTCAGGACAGATCCCAACCAGAGACGGCACGCCCATCGCGACCGGCATCGTCCCCGAGCAGGTGACCACCGACCGCGCCGCGGAGTGCGCCCGCCAGTGCGCACTCAACGCCCTCGCCGCCGCGTCCAACGCCGCAGGCGGCATCGACAACATTGCTCGCCCGCTCAAAGTGACCTGCTTTGTCGCAGCGAGCCCCGGCTACACCGACCACCCAAAGGTCGCCAACGGCGCGAGCCACCTGCTCGAGGAGATCTTCGGCGAAGCCGGCAAGCATGCCCGCGCCGCAGTGGGCGCCCCGTCGCTCCCGCTCGGCGTCCCCGTCGAAGTCGAGATCCTCTTCCAGCGCCGATGAAACCCCCGACCCCAGACACGGGTACACAACCCAGACGGCCAACCCAACCGAACAAACCGGCCGCGTGAACGTCTATACTCTCCCCCCGTGTTTTCGGGACCGGAGACTTCCCCGGCCGCGGGTGCAATGCTGATCAGGACCGAGAGCCGATCACGCCTTTTTCCAGAGATTCAAACCGAAACGGAGTTCACCAGATGAAGAACCGTCTCGCCCTCATCGCGATCCCCCTCGCGCTTCTCGCCGGCACCACCATCGCACAGGATGAAGCCGCCGAAGCCGCCCCGCTCCAGTACGACGAAGTCTGGGAAGCCTGGAACCCGTCCTGGTCCAGCAGCGCCATCGAAGGCGTCGCCAAGACCTTCATCGGCACCTGGAAGACCGCAACCCCCGTCGCCGAGTCGGGCGAGGGCGCGGACGGCAGCACCGACATGCTTATGACCGTCTCGCCCGCACCCATCTCGGGTGTCGCCGACGCGCTCTACGTCGAGCAGTACCGCGCCGACGAGCCGGGCAAGCCGTTCCGGCAGTCCGTCATGCAGATCTACGCCTACAAGGACGGCCACCGCCTCCGCACCTACGAGATCATGGGCGATGACTCCCGCAAGGGCCTCCTCGTCGGCATGGGACACGTCCCCGAAGCCTTCCCCGAGCTGAGCCGCGACGATCTCATCGCGACCCTCGATCTCGATATCTCGCCCTCCGCCAACGGGTTCAAGGGCCGCACGCCCTACCCCTATCCCACCGGCGCCAGCGGCGCTGTCGAGATGACCAGCGAGATCACCGTCAACGGCAGCACGATGACCACCGCCGACCGCGGCTACGGCGCGAACGGCGCCGTCGTCTGGGGCGCGGGCGAGTCCGCGTCCTACAGCTGGACCCGCGCCGAAGACTGGGCCGAGGTCGAACGCCGCAACGGCGGGCTCGCCCTCATCACCTTCACCAACCCCGACGATGACGCCCCCGTCGATGGCGGCCGCGTCTTCGTCCACTACACAGGCTGGACCGCCGACGGCAACAAGTTCGACTCCTCGGTCGACAAGGGCCAGCCCTGGCCCCTCACCTGGCCCGTCTCCGAGATGCGCGTCATCGCCGGATGGCAGCAGGGCTTCGACGGCATCACCAAGGGCACAGTCCGCAAACTGATCATCCCCGCCGACCTCGCCTACGGCGCCAACGGCGTTCCCCGCGCCAACATCGGGCCCAACGCCACCCTCTACTTCAACACCGAAGTCCTCTCCGTCCAGGCACCCCCGCCCGCACCCGAGGCGCCGGATGCCGGGCCCTCCGAAGACGGCCAGGACTGATCGACCGTCCACCCGTCAGGCCGATCATCTCGAACGACAACCCGTTCCGCACCAAGAGGCGTCGCCCAGCAGGCGACGCCTTTTTCGTGCACGCACCCAAGACCTATCGTCTCTCACTCATGGAAGACCTCTACGCCATCCTCGGAACCACACGCAGCGCGAGCACGGACGACATCAAGTCGGCCTACCGCAAGCTCGCCCGAAAACTCCACCCCGACGTCAACAAGGCACCCGACGCCCAGCAGCAGTTCGCCCGCGTCCAGCAGGCCTACGAGATCCTCTCCGACGACACCAAACGCGCCCGATACGATAGGACGGGCCGGATCGATGCCGACCCGTTCACCGCGAACCGCAACCCGGGAGGTCACCCGGGCGGAGGTTTCCACGGCGTTGACACCGATGACATCGGCGAGATGTTCAACACCTTCTTCAGGGACCGCGGCCAACAGACGCGCCGGCCACCGACCCCGCCGAGAAACCTCGACATCCGCGCCCCGCTCACCCTCGACCTCGAGACGATCGCGAGCGGCGGGGTCGTCAAAGCCCGGACCCCCTCCGGCAACGTCGTCGAGGTCACCGTCCCCCCCGCCGTCGCCACGGGCGCAACACTCCGTGTCAAGGGCCAGGGCAACTCGGACTCGGCAACCGGCAGGAAAGGCGACCTCCTCCTCGAGATCCGAGCCAAGCAACACCCCACGATCACCCGAGGCCGACCCAACGCGCCCGACCCCGCCGGCCTCGATCTCACGACCCGTGCCGACATCTCCATCGCCACCGCGACCCTCGGCGGACGCATCCCCGTCGAACGCCTCGGCGAGTCGCTCAGCCTGACGATCCCCAAAGCCACGCCAAGCGGCCGATCTCTCCGGCTCCGCGGAAAGGGCCTCACCAACGCGGCAGGAAAATCGGGCGATCTCTACATTGAACTCCGCATCGTCCCCCCCGATCCCGACACGCTCGACGAAGACCAACGCGACATGCTCCGATCGATCCCAGATCCGACCGACCGCAACCAGACCCAGAACGCCGAACCCGACTCCGGGACCACGACCTAACCACTGATCCCGCGACGATCATGCTGAAACGACGCCACCAACTCTTTGTCGCGCTCTTCGCCGCCGCGGACGGCTTCATGATCGCCGCCGCCTCGCTGCTCGCATGGGTCTTCCGGCTCCAGTTGCGCGGCGACCCCGTTCCCGAAGCGTGGGAGTCGTACATCAAAGACCCCCTCCTGCTTTTTACTGTGCCCCTCGCACTTGCGGTGATGCAGGCCCTCCGTCTCTACGCCCCCCAACGCGACCGCTCGCTCATCCTTGAGCAGATCCAGATCCTCAAAGCCTCCGCCATCGCGACCACCTGCACCGTGCTCTTCCTCTGGATCGTCGGCAACGATCTCATCCAGGCCACCAACGCCGCACCCATCAATGCACCGGGCACGTCAACCGGTGCATCGACCCTCGCCAGCATCGGCCCCGCCCGCCTCCAACTCGGTGCCTTCGCCCTCGCGATGCCCCTCCTCGTCGGCCTCCAGCGCCTCGCCATCCGCCTCGCGCTCCGCCAGTTCCGCCGCAAGGGGCTCAACCGCAGGCACGTCGCGATCATCGGCACAGGCAGACTCGCCCAGCGCGTCGCCCGCACCCTCGAGCGCAACTCCTGGACGGGGCTGAAGGTCAGCTACTTCATCAGCCACCACGAGCAAACCAACCGGGCACAGTGCCTCGACCGCCCCGTCGTGGGCGGGCTCGCCGATCTGAAAAGTCTTCTCACGCGTCACCCTGTCGACGCGGTCTACCTCGCGCTCCCGGGTGCTCAGGCCGGTGCCGTCCCCGAACTGCTCCGCGACCTCGAACGCTTCACCGTCAACGTCCGCTACGTTCCCGACGTCAACCCCCGCTACATGCCCCAGCAGATGCACATCAACCAGCTCGAGGGCGTGCCCATCCTCTCCTACCGCGAGAACCCGACACTCGGCCTGGGCGGCATCACCAAGCGCACGATCGACATCGCCGGCGCGATCACGGGTCTCATCCTGCTCTCCCCGCTCCTGATCGCCATCGCGTTCGCCGTCAAGTTCACCAGCCCGGGACGCGTCCTTTTCAAGCAGAGCCGCGTCAGCATCGGCAGCGACGAATTCAAAATCTACAAGTTCCGCACCATGCGCTCAGACATCACCGAAGACGAGCCACACTGGACCCAACGCGACGACCCACGCGTCACCAGGCTCGGGCAGTTCCTCAGAAGAACCAGTCTCGACGAGCTCCCGCAGCTCTTCAATGTCCTCCGAGGCGAGATGTCACTCGTCGGCCCACGCCCCGAACGGCCAGAACTCATAAAAAAATTCAGAGACAAAGAGCGCGGCTACGTCCTCCGCCAACACGTCAAGGCCGGAATGACTGGATGGGCACAAATCCACGGCCTTCGGGGCGACACAGGGCTCCGCAGAAGACTCCGCTACGACCTCTTCTACATCCGCAACTGGTCCCTCGGCCTCGATATTCGCATTCTGTTCGCAACAATAATTCGAGGATTTGTGCATCGGAACGCCCACTAGTGTGCGTATAGCATGTGTCCCGTTCCTGAGCGATCTGTGCCATCCCAAGCCCAGGCGGGATGCATGATCGACCGGACGTTTGGCCCCACAGCCCGCCGGCATGGACGGAAACAAGGCAAAAGTGCGAGAGTCAATCTTGAAAGTTTCGTTTGGATTTGGTAATCTGCCCCGGCTCTTGGGGATGGAAATAGGCGGGACCGCCGCGACGGACCGCGAACAACGAGTGAAAGGGGAATCCGTGAACAAGCGGAACGCATTCACACTGATCGAACTCTTGGTGGTTATCGCCATCATCGCCCTGCTGATCGGCATCCTGTTGCCGGCCCTCGGCAAGGCCCGCCAGTCGGCACGCATCATGGCCTCGCAGTCCAACCTGCGTCAGCTGGCCATCGGTAACGCCAACTTCGCCGCCAACAACAAGGACCAGATCGCAACTTTCGACTGGACCGCTGCACCCAGCTCGGGCGGCTTCGGTGCCGGACCGGGACGAGAGTACGACATCGGCTGCAGTACGCTGCGAGAGCCCCAGGACAACCTTGAGGCCGCCCAGTACCAGCTCGCCGCCATCCTCCGCAAGGCGACCGGCCGCTGCGGCAACATCCCCGCGGCTGACAAGATCACGCCCAACCTGGAGCGACTGCCCCACCGCCGCTACAACCACGTCTTCATGATCGACCAGATGACCGGCAACGCGCCCGAGCCCGTCGCGGTCAGTCCCCTGGACGTCAACCACCAGGACTTCCAGGAGTACACCTCCTCCGCGGACTATTCGCTCCTCCCGGGTGGCGACTCAGCCACCGCGTCGAGCGGCGCATGGCAGGACGAGAAGACCATCAAGCTCTGGGCCTACGCATCGTCCTACCAGACCACCGCCTACGCCTGGTCGCCCTCCCGCCCATCCGGCGGCACGCTGGCCATCCAGCCCGCCGCGGGTGGCACGCTGATGCAGATCAACAACGCCAACGCGCTCGGCCCGCGCTCGATGAACGAAGTCTCGTTCACCAGCTCCAAGGCCCTCTACTTCGAAGAGTTCGACTACACCGCCGGCTCCGGCCAGGGCGCGTACTACTACGCCGACCCCGCCGCCCGGATCAACGTGCAGTTCTTCGATTCGTCCGTCCGCCGCATCTCGACCGGCACGCCGACGCTCAACCAGCAGCTCAACGGTGGTCAGGGTGGCTACTCGGGCCAGGAAGCCAACCCCGGCTGGAACCCCGAGAACTACGAGCAGACCGGCGAGACCGCGAGCCTCGAGTACGACTCCATCGACTCCCGTTACTTCCCCGACTATTCGGGTGACGAGGGTGTCGCCCAGGCCTTCCCCGGCTTCTACCGCTGGACCCGCGGCGGCCTCTTCGGCATCGACGTCGGTGGCAACGAGATCGACACGCGGAACTGGTAAACCAGCCGCCTGTTCAAGGCTCGATCAATGTGAATCCGTAAACGGCCGGGCGAAAGCCCGGTCGTTTTTTTTAATCCACCGACGCCGACACCCGACCCTCAAAGAACAACCGTCAGACCGCTTGGCGAAACGACACCCATCCGGTATCCTGCAGAGTCCTCCTGGAAGGGTCTCGCGGAGGATCGGCCGGATCTCATACCCAGCCGACTCGTGGCACATCACGACGAGCGGAATCGCAAGGGCCACAAGTGCCGGACGTGATGGCACGAACACGCTCAATCAACAAAGGGGAACCGGCCATGGACGACCGTTCACACGCCGCGCGCAGCGCGCACAACAACGCATTCACGCTCATCGAACTCCTCGTGGTCATCGCGATCATCGCGCTGCTCATCGGCATCCTCCTCCCGGCCCTCGGCAAAGCCCGCGACTCGGCCCGCCTCATGGTCAGCCAGTCCAACCTCAAGCAACTCGGAATCGCCAACGCAACCAACGCCGCCGAGAAGGACGGCCAGATGGGCGGGTACGACTGGCAGGCAGTCCGCAACGGAACCCAAGCCAACGGCTTCCCCGCCTACACCGAGTACGACCTCGGATGCGGTGAAACCTTCACCCCGGGCGACAACCTCGAAGCCGCCCAGGCCCAGCAGGCCGCCATCCTCCGCAAAGCAACGGGTCGCTGCGAGGGCCCCACCGCCATCCGCATGCACGACGGCCGCCTGCCCCACCGCCGCTACCTCCACATCCCGCTCATCGAACTGCTGACCGGTCAGCAACCCGAGCCCATCGCCGTCAGCCCGCTCGACGTCAATCACCTCGATTTCCAGGAAAGCCCACTCGATCTTGACTCGCTCCCGGGCTCCGGTCTCGGAGGCGATGTCCCCGGCGGATGGAGCCATCCCCAGGCAATCAACCGCTGGCCCTTCGCCTCCAGCTACCAGAGCTCGGTCTACGCGTGGACCTACGAGCGCCCGAACAGCCAGGGCGAGCTCGCCATCTACCCCGCCGATGACGGCACGCTCGTCTACGTCCCAGATCCCAACGGCTTCACCCCACGCAACATGGACGAGGTGAGCTTCCCCAGCAGCAAGTCCTATTTCTTCGAGGAGTTCGACTACTCCAAGGGCAGCGGCACCGCCGGGCTCTATTACGCCGACCCCGAAGCGAGGATCAACGTCAACTTCTTCGACTCCTCCGTCCGCCGAATCAACACCGGCACCCCAACCCAGCGCAACGCCACAGGCGGTGCGCCCGGCGCGTGGCAAGGCCAGGAAGCCAACCCCGGCTGGAACGCGGGAGACCCGGGCAACAACGCGGTCCTCCCCGAGCTGCTCTACAAGTCCATCGACCAGCGCTACTTCCAGGACTACGACGTCCCCGCGAACGCGGGCGTCAGCTTCCCCGGCTTCTACAAATGGACCCGGGGCGGCCTCAAGGGCCTCGACGTCGGCGGCGCCGAAATCGACACCTCGACCTGGTTCGAATAATCCCCCCACCTCGCACGCCGATCCGAGAGATCGTTCCCGCCTTCTCGGACGCCGGTTCCATTGATTCCACCCCAGAACCGGGCTCAGAAGCCCGGTTCTGTCCTTTTTGTGGCAACATCTGCCCCCGAATCCGTTCTTCTTCGTGAGGAGCGACAAACCGGTGCCGCTTCTCCCAATCAGCAGGGGCACGGGAATCGCAGGGAGAGCCACGGATGGAATTCAGCACCAAAGACCACTGCACCATCGCCGACGCACTCGACGACCTCGCGAGAGGTGACTGGAGAGCGTTCGAGAACAAGCTCTGGATCGGGTTCGGCGACCGCTGGCAGCACGTACGCA
Source organism: Phycisphaerales bacterium UBA1926 (assembly GCA_002337215.1). Lineage (GTDB taxonomy): Bacteria > Planctomycetota > Phycisphaerae > Phycisphaerales > UBA1924 > UBA1926. Next base: position 13,610 of record DDFO01000035.1, read on the forward strand.
CCATGCTCGCACAGCACCAGCACATCCAGCTTCGCGGCAAGTGGAAAGACGAGCCCTCCCTCACCGAGAAGGGGCAGGTCCTGCTCCGCAGGCTCCAGTCGCGCCCCCAATCCGCCGCGAGCTGAGGCGCTCTCCGCCGCGAGCCAACGCCCCGCCACCAGGCAGGTCGGTGTGCCTCACCGCCGAGATCGCTCAGGCAAACGCCTTGTTGTAGTCCGCAAGGAACTTCTCGAGCCCGATATCCGTCAGCGGGTGCTTCATCAGCCCCTTGATGACACTCATCGGCACCGTCGCAACATCAGCCCCCACGAGCGCACAATCGAGCATGTGCTTGGAGTGCCGGATCGATGCCGCGAGGATCTTCGTCGGCATCCCGTAGTTGTCGTAGATCTGCCGGATCTGCTGGATGAGATCCATCCCGTCCAGCCCGATGTCATCGACGCGCCCGATGAACGGGCTGACCAGATACGCCCCCGCCTTCGCGACCATCAGCGCCTGCAAAGGCTGGAAGCAGAGCGTCATGTTCGTGCGGATGCCCTCGTCGCTCAGCGCCTTGCACGCGCGCACGCCGTCGACCGTGCTCGGTAGTTTCACGACAATGTTCTCCGCGATCCCCGCACGCATCTTCCCCTCGCGGATCATCTCATCGCTCGTCGTCGCGATCACCTCGGCCGACACCGGGCCCGAAACAACCTTGCAGATCTCCGCCAGCCGGTCGCCGTAATCGACGCCCTCCTTCGCGATCAGCGAAGGGTTTGTCGTCACCCCATCGAGCACGCCCATGTCGTGCGCTTCCTTGATCTCGTCGAGGTTCGCGGTGTCGATGTAGAGCTCCATGCCGTTCTCCTGATGCGGGTCTGATGTGGGCCTGTTGCGAGAAGCCGCGGCCGCGAAGGTCGCCGAAGTGTAGATCACCGCGCGAACCACGGCGGCTCCGCGCGCACGAATCCGCTACGCTCCCCACGCTCGAAACGCTCCGGGGAGACGCACATGCCCAGACCACGCCGAGTCGACCGACGCGCGATCATCGCCGCGACATCACTGCTGACCGGGGTTCTCGCCTCGTGCGAGCAACCCGTGCCGGCCGCCCCACCCCCACCGGTGGTGGAGGTCGCGACACCGGAACTCCGCCCCGTGACCGAGTATTTCCAGTACACCGGCACGCTGGAACCGATCGCGAGCGTCGAGATCCGGGCCCGCATCCAGGGCTATCTCACCGACGTCGCCTTCAGCGAGAGCACCAGCGTCGAAGCAGGCGACGTGCTGTTCACGATCGAGAAGGAACCCTACGAGGTCGTCGTCGGACAAGCGAAGGCCGCACTGGAGCGAGCGAAGGCCGCCCAATCCCTCGCGGAAGCACGCCTCGAACGAACGAAGACCGCCGTCCGCGCAAACGCCGCGAGCGAACTCGAACTCCTCGAGGCCGAGGCGGAACTCGAGCAGGCGAAGGCCGACGTCTACGCCGCCGATGAATCGCTCAAGGCGGCCGAGCTCGACCTCTCGTACACCGACGTCCGTGCCCCGATCTCTGGGCGCGTCGACCGCAACTACGTCGACGCCGGGAACCTCGTCGGGAGGCAGGAGCCGACCCTCCTGGCGAAAGTCGTCACCCTCGACCCGATCCGCGTCAGCTTCGACGTCAGCGAGACGATCGCACTCCGCTATCTCTCGAGCGGCAAGAACGGCTCACTCGACGAGGTCCCCAACCGACCGCCACCGCCACCCATCGAGGTCGGTCTCGCCGACGAAGACGGCTACCCCCACCTGGGACAGATGGACTTCGTCGACACCGGCATCGACGAGAGCACCGGCACGCTCCGCGTCCGCGCCGTGCTCCCCAACCCGACAGGCAAGCTCTACCCGGGCCTCTTCGCACGTATCCGCGTGCCCTGGGAGACGCGCGAGGACACAACCGTCATCCACGAAGAAGCGGTCGGGACGGGGCTCGATGGCAAGTTCGTCCTGATCGTTGACGACGCCGGCTCGGTCTCTCGCCGGAAGATCGAACTCGGCGAGCGTCTGGTCGACGGGCAGGTCGCCGTCTCCGCCGGGCTCACCGCTGAGGACACCTACATCGTCCGAGGGATCCAGAAGGCACGCCCCGGCGCGAGCGTGCAGACACGCCCGTTCGGATCGCCCGCGTCGCCCGCCCCGGTTCCGGACCCGACCCCGGAAGACGGCACCGCCGAACCGACCGATCCCACCCAGAGCGGCGAGGGCTGATCCATGTTCTCCCGATTCTTCATCGATCGCCCCATCTTCGCGGGCGTCGTCGCGATCGTCATGGTGCTCCTGGGCGTGCTCTCGGTGACGCAACTCGCCGTCGAGCAGTATCCCGCCGTTGCCCCGCCCACCGTTCAGGTCCGCGCCGTCTACCCGGGGGCGAACGCGGCCGTCGTCGCCGAGACCGTCGGCCAGCCGCTCGAGCAGGAGGTCAACGGCGTCGAGGGCATGATCTACATGTCATCGACATCCTCCGACGACGGGTCGTACGTCCTGACCATCACCTTCGAACTCGGGACCGACCTCGAGCTCGCGACAGTGCGCGTCCAGAACCGCCTTGGTGTCGCCGAGCCCCGCCTCCCCGAGGCGGTGCGTTCTCAGGGCATCTCGACCACCAAGCAGTCACCCAGCATGCTCATGGTCATCGCCCCCCACTCCCCGGACGGGCGCTACGACCAGCTCTACCTCTCCAACTACGCACGCATCTCCATGGTCGACCGCATCGCGCGCGTCCCGGGCGTCGGCTCGACCACCATCTTCGGCGCCAAGGACTACTCGATGCGGGTCTGGCTCGACCCGACCAAGCTCGCCGCGCGAGACCTCACAACCGGAGAAGTCATCGCCGCCCTGCGGACGCAGAACACACAGGTCGCCGCCGGCAAGATCGGCCAGGAACCGACCACCGACAAGGCGGGCTTCCAGCTCACCCTCAGCACCAAGGGCCGACTCCGCACACCCGAGGAGTTCGAGGAGATCATCCTCAAGGTCAGCGACGACCAACGCACCGTCCGCCTCCGCGACGTCGCAAGGCTCGAGCTGGGCAGCCAGTCCTACGA
>DDFO01000035.1:16743-17160 GCA_002337215.1 Phycisphaerales bacterium UBA1926
GGGCAGCCAGTCCTACGACTCGTTCGCACGATTCAACGGGATGGAGGCGCCCGTCATCGGCGTCTACCAGCTCCCGGGGTCGAACGCGCTCGACGTCGCCACGGGGGTGAGGGCCGCCCTCGACGAACTCTCCGAAGACTACCCCGAGGGCTTCGAGGCACCGGTCTTCTACGACTTCACGGACTTCGTCCAGGCGTCCATCAGCGAGGTGGTCACCACCCTCATCATCGCCTCGCTGCTCGTCTTCCTCACCGTCTACGTCTTCCTGCAGGACTTCCGCGCCACCCTCATCCCGGGCGTCGCAATCCCCGTCTCGATCATCGGCACCCTCGCCGTCCTGCTCGCCCTCGGGTTCGGGCTCAACATGCTCACCCTCTTCGGGCTCGTGCTCGCGATCGGCATCGTCGTCGATGACGC
>DDFO01000035.1:17195-26930 GCA_002337215.1 Phycisphaerales bacterium UBA1926
GTCGTCGATGACGCCATCGTCGTCGTCGAGAACACCACACGCATCATCGACGAGGAAGGCCTCGACCCCAAGGAGGCCGCGCGCAAGTCGATGAAGGAGATCTCGGGGCCCGTCATCGCGACAACCCTCGTGCTCCTCGCCGTCTTCGTCCCAACAGCCGTCCTCCCCGGCATCACCGGACAGCTCTACCGCCAGTTCGGTGTCACCCTCTCCGTCGCCACGCTCCTCTCCAGCATCAACGCCCTCACGCTCAGCCCGGCCCTCTGCGGCGTGCTGCTCCGCAGAAGCACCGAGAAGCGGTTCTTCCTTTTCCGCATCTTCAATCGCGCCATCGACACCGGCACCACCGTCTACGTATGGTCGGTCAACAAAGCCCTGCGGCTCGCCGCACTATCCGTCATCGCCTTCCTCGCGATGCTTGCCGGCGTCTGGTTCTCGTTCAAGGCCACACCGGGCGGGTTCATCCCCAACGAGGACCAGAAGACGCTCTTTGTCAACGTCTCGCTCCCGCCCGCCGCGAAAGTCGCCCGGACCGACGCCGTGATGCGGAAGGTCGAGGACGAGGTCCTCGCGACCGAAGGCGTTTCGGGCGTTGTCGCAATCGGCGGCTTCAGCATCCTCACCGGCGCAAGCGAATCCAACGCGGGCACGTTCATCGTGCTCCTCGACGACTGGGACGACCGCACGACACCCGAGACCCAGGTCGGTGGAATCATCGCGAACCTCACACCGCGCCTCGCCGCCATCCCAGAGGCGATCGCGTTCGCCTTCAGCCCGCCGCCCATCCAGGGGCTCGGAAACGGCGGCGGCTTCGAGATCCGGATCCAGGACCGCGCCAACCGGGGACTCGACGTCCTCGAAGACGTCACACGCGACCTCGCCGGCGCCGCCGCGCAGTCAGGCAGCGTCACGAACGCCTTCTCCGGCTTCAGCGCGCGCACGCCGCAGCTCTACCTCGATATCGACCGCACCAAGGCGCAACGCCTGGGAGTCGATCTCGACACCGTCTTCAACACCCTCTCGGCCAACCTCGGCTCCGCCTACGTCAACGACTTCAACGTCTTCGGGCGCACATACCAGGTCCGCCTGCAATCCGAGCCCGAGTACCGCATGAACCCCGAGGACGTCCTCCGCCTCAAGGTACGCGACCGCGAGGGCAACACGCTGCCAATCGACAGCATCGCGAGCATCCGCGACACCGTCGGGCCCGCAACGATCTTCCGCTACAACCTCTACCCCGCCGCCGCGATCACGGGTGACCCCGCCCCCGGCGTCAGCACGGGTCAGACCCTCAACTCGATGGAAGCACTCGCCGTACAAACGCTCCCAGACGGGTTCGGCTACGAGTGGACCGGCACCGCCTACCAGCAGATCAAGGCGGGCGGCGCCGTACCCATCGTCTTCGCGATGGCGCTCATCTTTGTCTACCTCTTCCTCGCCGCGCAGTACGAATCGTGGATCCTCCCGTTCACCATCATGGCGACCATCCCCATCGGCATCCTCGGCGCCCTGCTCGCGACGCTGCTGAGGGGGCTCGACAACAACGTCTACACGCAGATCGGGCTCGTGCTCCTCGTCGCGCTCGTCTGCAAGAACGCGATCCTCATCGTCGAATTCGCCGAGGAACTCCGCAGGGGCGGCAAGCCCGTCCGCGAGGCCGCCGTCGAGGCGAGCCGCCTCCGCTTCCGCCCCATCCTGATGACCGCGCTCTCGTTCATCCTGGGCACCGCCCCGCTGCTCTTCGCGACCGGCGCCGGCGCCAACTCCCGTGTCGCCATCGGCACCGCCGTCTTCGGCGGGATGGCCCTCTCCACCGCCATCGGCATCCTCTTCATCCCCGCCCTGTACGGCGTCATCCGCGGCATCTTCAAGGGCAAGACCACCTTCTGACACAACCCGACCCAGACGGCGCAAGTTCGGTATGCTTTCGGCATGATCGCCCGCATCGAATCCTGCCTCCTCCGCGGCATCGACGCCAGCCCCTGCGAGATCGAGGTCGACCTCGACAACCGGTCCCTGGAGAAGCAGACCATCGTCGGCCTCCCCGACGCCGCCGTCAATGAATCCCTCGACCGCGTCCGAGCCGCCCTCGGCAACGCCGGCTACCCCTTCCCACAGGGCAAGGCGGTCATCAACCTCGCGCCCGCCGATGTCCGCAAGGAAGGCCCCCTCTACGACCTCCCCATCGCGATCGGCCTGCTCGCAGCACAGGGCGTGCTCGCCTCCAGCGCCGGAGGCCTCGACCACCGCGCATGCCTCTTCGTCGGAGAACTCGCCCTCGACGGCCGGGTCCGCCCCATCAAGGGCACCATCGCGATGGCCGCGATGGCGAAGCAGCGCGGCATGGAGGCCTTCGTCTGCCCGCTCGACAACGCCCGCGAGGCCGCCGTCGTCGAGGGGCTCAACGTCTTCGGCGTCGCAACACTCTCCGAGGTCATGGGTCTCCTCTCGGGCGAGATCGATCCAGAGCCCGAGCCCGTCCCCGACATCTCCCACATGCTCCGCACCGCCGAGGCCCCGATCGACTTCGCCGAAGTCCGAGGCCAGGAAGGCGTCAAGCGGGCCATCGTCGTCGCCGCCGCAGGCAGCCACAACCTCGTCATGCTGGGCCCCGCCGGCACCGGCAAGACCATGATGGCAAAGGCGCTCCCGGGCGTCCTTCCCCCGCTCACCAGCGACGAGGCGGTCGAGATCACACGAATCTGGTCCGCCGCCGGCCTCCTCGAACCCGGACAGCCCCTCGTCACCCGCAGACCCGTGCGCACGCCGCATCACACCGCGTCGGCGCCCGCCATCGTGGGCGGCGGCATCATCCCCCGCGCCGGCGAGATCAGCCTCGCGCACAAGGGCGTCCTCTTCCTCGACGAACTCCCCGAGTTCAACCGAGGCGTGCTCGAGACCCTCCGCCAGCCCATGGAGGACCACGTCGTCACCATCGCCCGCGCGCACGGAACCGTCCGCTTCCCCGCCTCCTTCATGCTCGTCGCCGCGATGAACCCCACGCCTAAGGGCGACGTCGCACCGGGCGAGGTGGGCCGACGCGAGATGGAGCAATACCTCGCCAAGCTCTCGGGCCCGCTCCTCGACCGCATCGACATCCACGTCGAAGCCCCGGCCGTCCCCTTCAAGGAACTCGCCGACATCCCGCGTGGCACCGACACCCAATCCATGCGGACCCAGACCACCGCCGCCCGCGCCCGCATGACGAAGCGTCAGGGCGAGGCAACCCCGAACGCCCGCCTCTCGGGCAAGCAGCTCGACGAGTACGCCGCGATGTCCGAACCCGCCCTCGCGCTGCTCGAGCAGGCCATCACCGGGCTGGGACTCAGCGCCCGCGCCTACGACAAGATCCGCCGCCTCGCACGCACGATCGCCGACCTCGACGGCAAGGACGGCATCGACGAGACCCACATCGCAGAGGCCGTGCAGTACCGCGTGCTGGATCGCAAAGTCTGACGGACGCCGCTCACCCCGCGTTCATCGACTCGATAAACGCGTTCGCCTCCGCGATCGACGCGTTCATCTCCTCGATCAGCCGGTCCACCTCGCCCTCGAGTTCGAGCACCGTCCGGTCCAGCGAAGCGATCGCCCGCGCGTTGAGGTTGTGCTTCAGAAACAGCACCTGGTCGTTGAACGCGCTCAGCACCGGGCCCATCCGCGACTCCGCGTCCTTCATCGCGTTGATCAACTGCCCGTACCGGCCGCGTGTGTCCTCAAGCTGATCCTCGCTCGCGCGGCGCAGCGACGCCGACTCGTACTGACCAAGCTCGTCTTCCCACTCGTCGAACAATGCGTCGGCCACCCGTTCGATCCCGCGGATCCGGCCGCTGACATCCCCCGCCGCGTCCTCGCTGCGTTCCAGTTCGCGCTTCAGCCGGTTGTACGTCTTCTCGAGGTCGCCCCCGTCGTACCCCGTCAGCGCCTTGAACTCCTCGAGCGTCGTCGCGAACTGCTCTCGGGCCTCTTCCTGCTCATCCCGCGCGTCCTGCACCTGATCGACCAGCTGCTCGCGCTTCGCGTACCCGAGTTTCTCTTTCATCGCGATCGTTGTCCCGGCGCACCCGCCGAGCGTCAACCCCGCGCCGAGCACCAACACAGCCACACCAGCCGCGACGATTGTCCTGACGATCCGATTCATTGCTCGTCTCCTATTCCCTCGGCTCGCGCACGATCGAGACCGATCCCTCGGTCCAGCCGTGGTGCCCGCGACCCGAATCGTCCGGGTGCGCGCCGTGATAGGCCGTGTCGAAGTGCAAGAGAAGCACCGTGTCCGTGTCGGTTTCGTGCGTCCTGGCTGGCGTGAACGCCCCCCGGTACCGCACCACCGACGACACCCGAACCTCGTCGAGCATCCCAGAGAACATCGAGACCGGATCGCCCCGCCCGTTGGGCTCGGCCCCGACGAAGAACGGCCCGTCCCGATACACCATCTCCCCTGCTTCACCCCGGCCCACCGGGACGCCATCCACAAACAGCACCGCCTCATCACCGTCACACGTCAACGCCACATGGTGCCACTCGTCCCACGCGACAGGCTCATCCAGCACCGCGAGCGACGTCCCCCGGTCCGTCCCGACAACGCCAGAAGGCAGCGTACCGCGCGGCCGACTCCACACGATCCCGATCCCCGCGCCGTCCACGTACCGCGACGCCACCACCGAGTTCCCCGTCGGCTCGCTCGACCGGACCCACGCCTCGACCGTTGTCTCAAGCGGGCGCTCTCCCAGATCCACGCGGACCGCACCCCGACCGTTCATCGACAGCACACCGTTCGACTCCGGAGTCGCGCCCGCCGCGGCCTCCGCGCCCCGAGGGCGCATCGGCACGGCCAGCCGACTCACCACAGGCTGCTCGCCCCCGGTCGACACCGGGTACCGCGCCGTCACGAGCACCCGCACTTCCGGACGAATCCCGCCGAGCGCCGGCGCATCCGCCGCGACCGGAAGCCGAAGCGTCTGCCCCGGCGCGATCGTCCCGCTCATGCCCCGCCGCGAGAGCACCCAGCCCTCGGGCGCGATCACCTCAACGCCGTACCCGATCCGCTCATCCGTTGGGTTCTCGAGCACGACCTCGAACGCCGCGCCGTCGCCCGGCTCAGCACCCGCCTGCAGGAACCCCTCGATCGACGCCCAGCCCGTCTCCGCGAGCGCCCGGACCGCGTCCGCATCGTCGCCGTCGAACGCGTCCGCCGACGCCGCCGCGTCATAGGGCAACACCGTGATCTCATGCCCCCGTCTGGTGACGTGCACCAGCGTGATCGCTTGGCTCGACGCGTACTCGTGCGTCTCCGAGGCGTACGCACCCGTCATCGAGACCGACGTATACCGCACGTTGTCCCGCTGCCGATCCTCGCGGGCGTACCGCGTTCCACCGGAGATCACCCGCGTCGCCCGCCCATCCTCGACGAACACGCGGTGCACCTCGGCCCAATCGTCGGGCACCTGGAGCCAGAGCGGCGCGTGCATCAGCACGAACACCTGGTCCGCCGCCGAACCCATGAGTTCATCCTTCAGCCAGTCGATCAGCGCGCCCCGCCCCGGCTCACCCCCTCGCAGCTCTTCACTGGGCAACGCGACGACAAGCGCCCAATCGACCGTGAAGGCGTACGCCGAGGGCCCGAATCGGGACGCATACAGCGCATCCCGATCGATCGAACCCCGCACCGCCGCGTCGAGCGGGCCACGCACCGGATACCACGGTGCACTCAGCCCGTCCATCACCGCGCGGTACGACGTCACCCGCCGTTCCCATTCATCACGCTGCCGAGCCCCGTCAACCATGTTCCCGGTGGTCATGACAAAACGAACACCGAGGTGCTCGGCCGAACGGACCGCACGCGACAGAATCTCGAGCCCCGCGTCCGAGCCCGGAACCCGGTCGCCGAACACCGCGAACGTGAACTGCTCTACGGCCGGAGGCGATTCAAGCCGACGCGCCCCAGACTCGGGCGTCGACACACCCGGCCCCTGCGCCCACGCCGGGACAGAGCCCAACCACACCGTCATGATCACAGAAACAAGAACCGTCAGTCGCATCATGCTCGCTCCGGCCTGAGGATCACGCCATCCTACCGCCCGGGCGCGAACGGCGCACGAACGAGCGGACCGATCTCAAGGCCGGCCCGGCGGCTCGATCCCATGCTCACGCAGCAGCGCCTCGAGTTCCAGCACCCGATCCCGCAGAACCCGATTCTCCGGCTCGATCTCCTCCAGCCGGAGCCTGGCACGCTCGTACTCCACCCGTGTCCGCGCATCCACCGGGAATCCATCATCAGGACTCACGAGCATCGTCGTGACGATCGCGATCGCCATGCTCAGCAGCACCGCCCCCACCGCGATCGGCACCCAATAGTGCCGCAATAACTGCCGAGAGAGCGAACCGAACGTGTCCCGCTTCGCCTCGATCGGCTCGCCCGCCATCAACCGCTCGATATCCCGCGCAAAGTCCCCGGGGGTCTGGTAGCGACCCTCACGAGACTTCGCCAGCGCCTTCAGCGTGATCGTGTCCAGCGACGGACTCACCCGCGGGTTGTGCACCGAGGGCCGAGCCGGGGTCTCACCCACGATCCGCGCCACGACCTCCGGCATCGGCCCATTGATCGTGTACGGGAACTGCCCCGTCAGCATCTGATAGAGAATCACCCCCAGCGCGTACACATCCGTGCGCACATCGATCTTCACCGCGTCGCCCCGCGCCTGCTCGGGGCTCGACCAGGGCAACGACCCCACGAACTGCCCCGTCGCGGTCATCTGCGTCGGCGCCGCGCTGACCCGGCCATCCACAGACTCGAGCTTCGCGAGCCCGAAGTCGAGGATGTGAGGCTCGCCCTCGGGCGTCACACGGATATTGCCCGGCTTGATATCCCGGTGGATCACCCCGCGCAGATGCGCCGAGTTGATCGCCCGGCAGATCTTCACAAACAGCCTCAGAATCGCATCGACGTCGAGCTCGTTCCGCTGGACATACTCATCGAGTTTCCGCCCCGCGATGTAGTCCATCACGTAGTAGCCGCACCCACCCGCGATCCCGCTGTCATGGATCGTCACGATGTTCGGGTTGTCGAGCTGCGCGAGCACCTGGATCTCGCGCTCGAACCGGATCCGCTCGCTCTGCCTCGCGAGCGCGCCCTCGCGCATCAGCTTGATCGCGACCTGCCGCCCCGTGCCGTCCTGCCGCGCCAGATACACCACGCCCTGCCCGCCGCGGTGCAGCTCGCGCACAATCGTGTACCCGGGGATCCCCGCCGCGAGACCGATGCCCTGCATCGCCGGACGGCTCCGGTGCTGCGCCTGCATCCGCGCCGCCTGGATCAGCCCGATCTCACTCGTACTCCGCGAACCGGGGTCGCGATCCCCATCTCGCTGGGCACCCGCCGCCGAACCACGCGAAAGATCAGCCGCAGACACGACCCGAGCACCCCTGCCCGGATCCGCCTGAGGCGATCGGTCCGACCCCGCACCGGGCTCATCCGAACGCGCCCGCCCCGACTCTTGAGCAGTCTCGGCAACCGCCCCGGAATCACCGCCCGCGCCGGATTCAGGCAGAGAAATCATCTCCGTCTCCGCCTCGCCAGGCGGAACCGCGTCGTGACTCGTTGTCGGCTTCTCGTCGCTCACGCGCTCGTCCCTGCGCCCCAATCAGCGTCTGCCCCAATGCCTGGCACTCAACGCCCCGGATCCGTAAAGAACTGCGACGCGTTCCCCAGGTCGCTGCGCATCCGCTCGTGCGCCCGGGCACGGAGCATGTAGATCGCGCCCGTCGACCGCCCCAGTTGCTCGGCCACTTCCTGCGCCGAGCGACACTCAAGATCGTAAAGCCGCACCACACGCTCATAGTCGGGCGGCAACGCTGAAAGCACCTGCTCGATCATCTGTTCGCTCTCGTCCCGCGCCGCCGCCCGGCTCGGCGTGCTGTCCGTCGCGCCGAGCAGTTCAACCAACGCCACAAACGAGTTCTCCGCCGCGTGCTTCGAGACCTGCACCCGACGCTTGGGGTTCGGCCGCTTCGCCGCCTGCAGCCCGCGCAACGCATCGCGCAGGTTGTTCTCCGCCACCTGGCTCAGCCACGCGAGGAACGACCCGGGCCCGCGATACTTGAACTGCGCGACGAGCAAGAACGCCTCCAGGTAGGTCACCTGCATCACGTCATCCTCGTCCAGCGCCGTCCGCCACTGGGCACCGATCTTCGGCTTCAGACGATCCCGCACGATCGGCCCGTAATGCTCGAGCAACTCGCACAGCGCCCCCTCGTCGCCACCGCACGCGCCGTTGACCAGGGTCTCCTCATTCGCAAGACTGACCGATGCGTACGCGTTGCCACGAGAAGCGCCGCCTCCCGACGAGGACCCATCCGATCCCGACTCCACCCCGGCATCCGATCCCGAAGTCTCCGCCCCGGCACGCGGGAGCGAACGAGCTTTCGGCCGGCCGGCCGAAGCAGCCGAGCCACCCATATCCGATGAACCACTCGACAACTCACCAGACGACCCGGCGGACCCAGCTTCGTTCAACTCGTCGGCCAACACATCGCCCCTTCTCTACCGCGAACAAAGGCCTGCCCGATCCGCAGATCCAGCCGCCGGCTCGAGCCAGCTCTCTACGCAGACCAGGTCTTCCCGCGAGCCGAGTGTACCGGTCCACGATCGACGCGCCAATCGCACGTAGAAATTACCTGATTTGAAACAATTTGACGCGAAGAGAACACTCGCTGGCTCCACGTCGTGTGAAACCTGCAACAATGTTTGAGGAAGGTCTGTTTCAGGCCCCACCGCTGCCAAACCGGCATCGTGTGGAGCCGGGTTGGTCCGGAGGCATGGAACGCCGCGACCATCGGAGCAGGCCTTTCACTTGGGGAGGGCGCCGCAAGGCCCAGGAAACAAGCACGCCACGTCACCCGCATACCGCGGCACGGCAAGCACAACGCCGCTCCTCATTCATCACGCTCTTCTCTTCCCGGCCCGGGGGCGCATGTTCGCATGACCCCCGGGCATTTTTGATGCCAGCATGCCTCCCACCACGCTGATGTCACCGCCCCGAGGCATCGAGCACGACAATCCCAGCACACCCGGCAGCCCGGGCCCAGTCGCGATCCCCCCACGGCCTCCCACGCTCCCCCCGGGCCCCTCGGCCCCAACCGACGAACCGATTCGATCCGAGTGCAAGGGGCCGGGCCCGGCCGCGTAAATGGTGTCACTCGATCGCCTACCCGATCCCCAGCCGATCGCCGTTCCCACGCACACTGACCGACCGCGTCTCCGCTCGCGCGCAACGAGCCAGCACCGAACTCACCACAACGCCCGACGCAACATGACCGTAAGACAGGACCGTAAAACAGGGCCGTAACGCGGGGCCACACATCAGGGCGACCCAACTGGACAACTCGCAAAAAGACAGCACCCGCGGCGAACCGCGGGTGCTGCGAAGAATCAGATGCAGGCTGTCCTGATCAGGTGAGCACGCTCACGCGATCCGGACGCCGTTCTCAGCGTCCCTTTCGGGAAACCGATTACGGGCAGCCAGCCTGGAACGCGGTGACGAACGCACCGATGTCGGCCAGGTCGCAGACGCCGAACGGGGCGGCGATGTCCGCGGCTTCGCCGCAGCCACCCTGGAACGCGGTGACGAAGCCACCGATGTCGGCCAGGTCGAGCACGCCGAAGGGCTCAGCGTTGTCAGCGTCGTTACACGAGGGATCGACCTCGCCAACGAGGTTGACGTTGAACGCCAGGTCGTAGCC
>DDFO01000006.1:0-131 GCA_002337215.1 Phycisphaerales bacterium UBA1926
GGCTTTCCCGAGATGATGGACGGACGCGTCAAAACGCTCCACCCCCGCGTGCACGGAGGCCTCCTCGCACTCCGAGACAACCCCGCCCACGTCGCCTCGATGAACGAGCACGGCATCACCCCCATCGACCT
>DDFO01000006.1:444-718 GCA_002337215.1 Phycisphaerales bacterium UBA1926
TGATCCGTTCGGCCGCCAAGAACGCCGAGTGGGTCACCGTCCTCACCGCGCCCCGCCAGTACGACCGATTCATCAGCGAGCTCCGCGCCAACAGCGGCGCGACCACGCTCGAGCTCAGACGTTGGCTCGCCGCCGCCGCCTTCGCCCGAACCAGCGCATACGACCGTGCCATCTCCGCCTTCCTCGACAACTCGACCACCAGAGCCTTTCCCTCTACGCTCACCCTCGACTACGACCTCGCCGACGAACTCCGCTACGGCGAGAACCCCCACCA
>DDFO01000006.1:835-1644 GCA_002337215.1 Phycisphaerales bacterium UBA1926
CGCTACGGCGAGAACCCCCACCAGTCCGCCGCCCTCTACAAAGACCCCGCCTCAAACGGCCCCACCATCGTCAACGCCCAGCAGCTCTCCGGAAAACACCTCGGCTACAACAACATCCTCGACGCCTCCGCCGCCCTCGAACTCGTCAAATCCCTCCGCCGCGTCGATAAATCCCGCGTCGGAGCCGCGGTTATCAAGCACACCAACCCCTGCGGCCTCGCGATCGCCGACACACCCGCCGACGCCGTCAAACTCGCCATCGCGGGCGACCCGCTCGCCGCGTACGGCGGCATCCTCGCGATCAATCAGCCCATCGACACCGAAGCCGCCGCCCTTATCGCCGCCCCCGACCGGTTCTTCGAGGTCATCGTCGCCCCGGAATTCCACGAGGACGCCGCCAAGACGCTCGCCGATCGCTGGAAGAACGTCCGCCTGCTCGCCGTCGGCGAACGCCCCGCCGCACGCCAACGCAAGCTCGAGTACCGATCCATCCCAGGGGGCATGCTCATCCAGGACCGCGACACGAAACTCATCGACGCGAGCGGCTGGACTCACGCCGCGGGACCCGAGCCAGACCACGCACTCCTCGCCGCCGCACCACTCGTCGATCTCGCCGTCCGAGGGCTCTCCAGCAACGCCATCGCGATCGGCGGGCCCGCCGCCGACTCGGACAACGCCTCAGGCGTCCGCCTCTTCGGCGGGGGCGCGGGCCAGATGGACCGCGTCGCCTCCTGCAACATCGCCATCGCGAAAGCGGGCGACAACGCCAAGGGCGCCATCGCCGCATCAGACGCCTTCTTCCCCTTCCC
>DDFO01000006.1:1740-3305 GCA_002337215.1 Phycisphaerales bacterium UBA1926
GCCTTCTTCCCCTTCCCCGACGGCCCGGAACTCCTCATCAACGCCGGCATCAAACTCATCGTCCACCCGGGCGGCTCAAAGCGCGACAAGGAAACCTTCGATCTCTGCGACAAGCACGGTGTCACCTGCATGACCACCGACACGCGCCACTTCCGCCACTGACGATCTCCCGGCATTCGCGCGGGAACAGGCGACCGCCCCGAGAGCGGACAACGACAGCCTCACCACGCAGAAGCGCAAAGATCCCATCAATCCGCGCCCGAACCCACCACCACGGGTGATTTTGCTTGGCGCACGCCCAATATCTTGGTAAAAGCGGATATGCCAAAGCACCGCGCGGTCACACCATCAACCGATGAGCCCGGCCCTCGACGGGCCGGCGATCATCGCACCATTCGAATGGTGCCCCCCTCGTCGGCCCCCCAGTTCACCAACTCCGCCTCCGCCCTCCCCTCGTTCGCAACCGGCGACGGTCTCTCCAATCACGTCCTCGTCCTCAACAAACTCTACATGGCAATCCGCGTCGTCAACGCCAAGCGAGCCTTCACCCTCCTCGCCCGAGACGCAGCCGAGGTCATCCACGCCGATGACGGCGCTTACGCAAACTACGACTTTGCCTCCTGGCTCGAACTCTCCGATCTCAAACGAGAATTCGAGCCAGACGGTCTCGACTGGGTCCGCACCGTCCGCACCGAAATCGTCGTCCCAAGGATCATCCGCCTCCTGGGATACGACCGCCTCCCCGCCCAGCGCGTCAAGCTCAACCGGCGCAACCTCTTCGCCCGCGACCGCAACCGCTGCCAGTACTGCGGCCACTTCTTCCCCACCTCCGAACTCTCCATCGACCACGTCCAGCCCCGCAGCCAAGGGGGTCCGGATACCTGGGAAAACCTCGTCTGCGCATGCGTCAAATGCAACGCAAAGAAGGGCGGCCGAACACCCGCACAGGCCCGGATGAAACTCGTCACCACGCCCGTCCGCCCCAAGCGCAGCCCGCTCATCTCCATCAAGCTTGGCAGCGACAAGTACGCGTCCTGGAAAGCATTCCTCGACGACGCCTATTGGTCCGTCGAACTCCGGTGACCATCACCCTCCCGAGAAGCCGCCGGCCCGTCCGATAGCCCGCGATATCCCCGCATCATTTCATGCCTTCACGCGTGAGACGGCGCCATTGATTTGTCACGCACGCACGATCCAGTACAGTAAATCGTCAGCGAGCTTCACAACAGAAATCACCAAACTCACCTCGGTTGTCCGCGAGCAAACCGGTGTCAGTCCGGAAGGAAATCATGTCTCACTACACCCCAATCGCCGCGTATCTCCTCCTCACCGCCGGCATCACCACCGCGGCCCCAAGCACCTTCACCATCGACTCCGAATCCTCCACCGCAACCGGCTCGCTCGGCCTCAACGGTGACACCACCGGCACCCTCATCGGCGACTACGACGCCGACACGAACCCCGAAGGCACGCAGACCCGCCCCGGCTTCTTCGGAGGCTCAGGCAACAACGCCATCCCCATCGAGCTCAGCCTCGGATCGACCACCGAGATCGACACCGCACCC
>DDFO01000027.1:0-974 GCA_002337215.1 Phycisphaerales bacterium UBA1926
CTGCCCATGACCAAGGTCACGCTTGTTGAGGATCTGACTATGGCTGCCATGGCAACTGCGATGATGGTGCTTCTGCAAGCGTCATAGCAGAACTGCCTCCAGCTGATCTCGCCGCCGTCGGCCTCCACGACACATCACTCCATGATCGGGGTGGACGAGCCGACGACCTTGGTGCCGTCGGGCTTCTCGATCTCGATCCACCACATGGTGTTCTCGGGCAGGGGATCCGGCGCCGTCGCGTGGATGTCGTAGTCATCGTGCGACGGGGCGTACTCGCCCTTGCCGACGAACGAGAGCGTGCGGTCTTCGGTGCCGATCCATGCGCGCACGACCGTCGCGCCGCTGTCGTTGTACGGCAGCTTGACGATCAGGTGGCCTTCCTTACCGGGCTCGACCGCGCCGTGCCCTTGGGCGAGTTCGACGGTCATCTCGCCGATGGTCGCGGGATCGAGGGCGACCTCGTCATCGTGGTGGGCATGGTCGCCGGACGCGTCGGTGTGGGAAGCCGGATCGGGCTCGTGTGCGGCGTGAGTCGAGCCGTCCGCGTGGACGTGCGTGTCACCCCCCGCGGCTGGAGTTTGCTCGGCGGGGGCGTGATCATGTGAGTCCGGGCCGTGGGCGTGGTCGTCGCCGGAGCCTGACTCGCCGCAGCCGGTGAGGGTGAGTCCGAGGGCGGCGAGGAGGGCGAGTCCGGCGGTGGTGTTCGTCGTTTTCATTGCGTGTTTCTCCTTGGTTCAGATGGAATCGGGGGTCTTCGGTTCACTCTCCCCGGCACGCACCGGGTGCTTGAGACGATGTATCGCCGCGTACCCGGCGGGCACGACGACGAGGTTGAGGAAGGTTGAGGTCAGCAGGCCGCCGAGGATGACGACCGAGAGCGGAGCGAGGATCTCGTTGCCCGGCTTGTCGCCCTTCAGGATGATCGGGATGAGAGCAAGTGCCGCGGTAAGAGCGGTCATCAGGATCGGCACGAG
>DDFO01000027.1:1073-2055 GCA_002337215.1 Phycisphaerales bacterium UBA1926
GTCATCAGGATCGGCACGAGCCGCTCCATCGAGCCCTGGACGATCGCCTCGTGCATCGGCACGCCCTCTTCAGTCATCAAGTGCTTGTAGTGGTTGACGAGCAGGATGCCGTTGCGGACGGCGATGCCGAAGAGCGTGATGAACCCGACGAGGCTCGCGATCGAGATGACCGGGGCGGTGTATGCACCGGCACCGAACAACGCCGCGAAGTTCATGAATGGGTTCGGAGACTCTGTCAGGAAGATCGCAAGGATGCCGCCGATGAGAGCGAGCGGCAGGTTCACGAGCACGAGCAGCGACACCCGGAGCGATCCGATCGCGAGGTTGAGCAGCAGGACCATGATGAGCACGACCACGCCGCTGAAGAGCGTGATGGTCTGGCTCGCTGACTGCTGTGCCTCAAACTGCCCGCCGTACTTGACGGTGTAGCCGTACCGCTGCACGATCGGGTCGACGCGCTCGCGGACCTGCGTGACCAGATGCCCGAGGTTCGAACCCTCGGCGACATTGAGCGACACGACGGCTTTACGCTGGGCGTTCTCGCGGGCGATGAGGTTGGAGGCCATCTCGGGACCGATGACCGCGACCTCGTCGAGTCGGACGAGTGCGCCTCCCATGCCGCGCAGGACGAGGTTCTTGAGATCGCGGACGGTGTCGCGTTCTTCGTCTTCGAGTCGGACGACCAGCGAGTACCGACGGACGCCCTCGTTCACCTCGGCGACCTCGACGCCGAAGATCGCGTTGCGGACCTGCTGCGCGGCGGATCGGGGCGTGAGCCCGTACGCGGCGAGCTCGGCGGGCTGGTAGTCCACCGGGAGCGACTGGATCATGACCTCGCGGTTGGCCGCGACATCGCGTGCTCCCGGCAGCGGCTTGAGGGTGGCTTCGATCTCCTTGGCGATGGTGCGGAGGACATCGAGATCATCGCCGTAGACGCTGATCGCGATGGCGGCGGGCGTGCCCGAGAGGATGTGGCTGAGCC
>DDFO01000027.1:2103-8108 GCA_002337215.1 Phycisphaerales bacterium UBA1926
CCCGAGAGGATGTGGCTGAGCCGGTGCTCGATAGGCTGGCCGATGTTGGTGGTGATGCCGGGCACGCGTTCGAGGATCTGTGAGATCCGCTCTCGCACCTCGATGTTGTCGTAGCCAGGTTTCACCGTGATCTCGATCTCAGAGTTGCTCACCGGCTCGGCGTGCTCGTCGCGCTCGGCCCGGCCCGTGCGGCGGGTCACGCTCCGAACACCCTCGGCCGCGACAAGTTGTTTCTCGACCGCGGAAGCCATGCGGTCACTCGCAACGAGCGAGGTCCCCGGGGGAGCGCTGAGGAACACGGTGAACGTGCCCTCTTGGAACTCGGGAAGGAACGACGTGCCGAATGTTGATGCGAGCCACAGCGCAAGCACAGTCGCGACACCGGCACATCCGAGCACGGCGGTCCGAAAGCGGAGCGCAAGCCGGACTGCCGGTTCGTAGAGCTTCTTGAGGAATCGCACGAGGAAGCCGTCGGCTTCAAGGGCCGACCCGGGCTTCACGTTGAGCATGTACCGGCACATCGCGGGGGTCACGGTCAGCGCGACGACCAGCGACGCCATGATCGAGATGACGAACGCGATGCCGAGCGGGCGGAAGAACCGGCCTTCGATGCCCTCAAGAAACATCAGCGGCAGGAAGACCAGCGCGATGATGATGGTCGCGAAGACCATGGCCGGGCGGATCTCGTTGCTCGCATCGAAGATGACCCTGAGCTTCGGCTGCTGTTCGTTCTCAGGCTTCGTGGCGTTCTGCTTGAGGCGTCGGAAGACGTTTTCAACATCGATGATGGCATCGTCAACGAGGCTGCCGACCGCGATCGCGAGACCGCCCAGCGTCATGACATTCACGGTTTCGCCCAACCAGCCAAGCGTCAGCAAGGCAACCGCGAGCGAGAGCGGCAGAGCTGTCAGGGTGATCAGCGTTGTCCGCACGTTGAGCAAGAACAGCAGCAGGATGACCGAAACGATGATCGCGGCATCTCTCAGGGCATGAAACACATTGGAGACCGACAGGTTGATGAAGTCGGATTGTCGGAAGACCTGCCGATTGACCTCTACGCCGTCGGGCAGTGACGCCTCAAGCGTATCGAGCATGGCATCGATCTGTTCGGTAATGATGAGCGTGTTTGTGCCGGGAGCCTTCTGCACGGTCAGAATGACCGCCGGCTGTCCGCCTTCCGCCCCGGTGCCACGCTTGAGCGCGGGGCCGAGCTTGACGTCGGCGACCTGCCCGATCGTGACGGATGCGCCGTCGTGGTACTTGATCACCGTGCCTGCAATGTCCGCGGCCGATCGCACGCGCCCGCTCTGACGGATGGGCAACTCAAGGCTGTCAACGCTCGGGAGATAGCCGGCGCTGAGCGTGCTGTGTGATTCACTTGCCGCGGCGATGACATCCTCCACAGAGAGGTCGTAGAGCCTGAGCTTCTCTTGCTGCACGAGCACCTGGTATTCCGGTAGCTCGCCTCCGATGACCGCGATCTGCGAGACGCCCGGGATCGCGAGCAGCTTGTTTCGTAGGTCGAACTCCGCGTAGGCACGCAGTTCAAGCGGTTGGACGACGCCCTCGGGCGAGGACACGGCGAGCAGCATGATCTCGCCGGTGATGCTCGTGATGGGTGTCATCTCCGCGTGCGTATCGGGCGGCAGTTCCTCTCTGACGGTGTCGAGTCGTTCCGAGACGAGTTGGCGAGCCCGGTAGATGTCTGTACCCCAGTCGAACTCGACGTAAGCGATGGACAGGCCAATCGCGCTGCTCGTGCGCACACGCCGCACTCCCGGGATGCCGTTGACCGAGGTCTCGATCGGGAAGGTGACGTACTGTTCGGCCTCGTCGGCGGCGAGGCCAGGGGCCTCGGCCATGATGACCACGGTCGGTGCGTTGAGCTCGGGGAATACGTCGACCGGTGTCTTGGGCAGCCTGAAGGCCGCGAACGCAAGCACGACACCCGCCATCACAAGCACAAGCGCCGCATGATCGAGCGAGAACTGGATGAGTTTCTTCAGCATGATGTCTCGCTCCTCTTAGTCTTCCTCGGCGTGGAAGGTGCCGTCGGCGTGGAAGTGGCCACCCTTCTGCATGACGCCGCTTTGCTGGGTTGCAAGCTTGAGCTCGAACGTGCCTTCGAGGACGACTTCGTCGTTGAGCGAGATCCCGCTGTTGATCACGACCCATCGACCGTCATCGACGCCCATGTCGGCCTCCACACGGATCGCCTTGTTGGGGTTCTGCGGGTCACGCCGGAAGAAGATATGGGTGATACCGTCCTTGACGATCGCCGCACGCGGGATCGCGAGCGCCGGGCCGCCGGTCGTCTCGGCGACAACTTCGAGGAACGCGGAGACGCCGGGACGGATCCAGGCCCGCCCTTCGGCGGGGGTCGCGAGGAGCGTGATGGTGCGCTGCTCGGGATGGGCTTCGAGGCCGATCGTGACCGAAGCGTCGACGCTGTCGCTCATTGGAATGCCTGGCGTGGATGGCGGCACGATGCGGGCTTCGGGCGTTGTGCCGAGTCGGACCAGGTCGGACTGCAGAGCCATGGCCCGGAAGCGCACCTTGCTCGGGTCGATGGTCGAGAGCACGAGCGACGGTGCCTCAGCGAAGGAGCCGTCGGTGAGCGCGAGTATCTCGACGACGCCCGGCTCGGTAGCCCGCACCTCTATCCAGTCGATTGTGCGATAAACAGGAATCGCTTCGTTATGCTGCTCGGCCTCGGCGGCAAGCCGTTCTTCCGGAATCCCGGTCGCGGCGGATGCGCGATGCAGAGCGTGCTCTCGCGTCCGCTCGGCGTTGGCGTGCTTTATCTCGGCCTGATTGAGCTCCGCGCGCAAGCGAGGCAGACTCGCTTCGAGTGCCGCGACCTCAGCTTCGAGATCTGCGTTGCGGATCTCGGCCGCGATCAGGGATGACAGCCGGTCCCGCATGATCGCGACGCGACGCTCGGTCTCGTCGATCCGAGCCCGGGCGACCTCGATGTCGGCGCGGGCCGATTCGATGTCCTGCTCGCCCATGATGATCTCGTGCTGAAGCTCGGGCCACTGCGGCGAACGGAAGCGGTAGAGCAGATCGCCCGGCTCGACGGGTTGGTATTGGTCGACTTCGAGCTGCACGGTGCCAGGTAGCGTGAGGCGGTACTCGTGCCTTGCGAGCGGCTGGAGCTCGAACGCGCCGGGCACGCGGATCGTGCTGTCCACCCTTCGCCGTTCGACCTTGGCGAAAGTGATGCCCAGGTTGCTGCGCACGGTCGCGGGGATGTCGATGCGGTTGGTCGCCGCGGCCGGTGCCTCTTCCTGTTGAGGGGCTTGTGCATTGTCACCTTCCTGCGTGCAGCCGGTGATGAGCAGCGACCCGGAGATGGCGAGAAGCGTGAGGAGCGATGCGAATCGGTGTTGTGTGAATTTCATGGGGTCACCTCGCGGGCGGCGTCGCCCTCGTTGGTTGCGGGGGCCGGGTCGGCCGCGCCGGGAGTGTTTGTGTTCGGGTCGTCAACCGGCTGAGCAGTGGGCGGACCGACGAGTTCGGCGAGCCGGGCGATCGCGAGCGATTCGCCGAGCCGTGCGTCGATCAGGGACATCTGCGTTTGACCGACGCGGGTCAGGCTTTCGAGGAGCACCAGGCTCCCGCCCTCGCCGAGCTGCAACAGGTTCTGGGCGTCGGCGAGTTGCCGATCCACAAGCGGAGCGATCTCCGTCTCAATCACCTCACGCTGTTCGCGGATCGTGTCGAACCGAGTCTGGGTCACCGCGAGTGAACCGACGAGCCGTTCGTACGCCGTCTCGAACGCCGCGCGGGCGAATTCGCGCTCCGCGTGCGCTTCGGCGATGCCCTGCTTGTTCGCGTTGAGGAGCGGGATCGGCAGCGACAGTGAGAAACCGAGCAGCGTATCGCCCCGGTCGAACTCGGCCAGCGGGCCGATGGTCAGGTCGGGGTACTGCTCGCGCACCTCGCGCCGCAGCGTCTGCTCGGCGACCTCGTACTCGTCGCGGAGCCGTGCGAGCGTCAGGCTCCGATCGGTCGCGGCGTCGGGGGTCAGCTCGTCCGGGTCCATGACTGCCGCGACCGTCGGCACGAGTTCGAGCGGTGCGGCCGGAGACAGCCCGAGCAGGGTGCGGAGTTCCTGCTCTGCCTCAGCAGCTTCCCCGCGATATCGGAGCATCGTCTGCCGCTGGCTCGCTTGTTCTATGGTGAACAGCGCCGCTTCTGTTCGGACGATCTCGCCGGCGTCGGCCAGCCGCGTGGTCGAGCCGACCAGCGACTCGATCGAGGCAAGCAAACGCTCGGTCTGCTCGGCCTTGAGCGTGGCCGCCGACCAGGTCAGCCACGCCCGGCGGACCTCGATGCGCGTCTGCCATTCCTGTTCCGCGACGCGAGTCAGTTCGGCCGCGACCGCAGCATCCGCCCTCGCCTTCTCGGCTTCGAGACGTCCCGAGATCGGGATGGTCAGCGACAGCCCGGGCGTGATCAGGAAAGGGTTCGACCCGCCCTCGACCATCGACAGGAAGTCGACGCCAAACTGCGGGTCCTGCCACAGCCCGGCATGCTCGGCGGTCGCCGACGCGACACCCGCGCGGAGTCGCGCGAGGCGAAGGTCGGGGTTGAACACGAGCGCGACGACCTCGGCCTCCGCGAGGCTGAGCCCATCGGACAGATCGAACGCGCTGGGCTTGCCTTCCTCGGCAAGCTTCTCCGCGAACACCCCAACCGGTTCATCGCCCGGCGTCCGGGCGAGCCAGGTGTCGCGATGGGCCGCGAGATCGAGCGGTTTGGGTTGATAGCTCTGGCAGCCCGCGAGCAGCACCACGGCGCTCCCCAGAACGAGGAAGCAGGCGGCGGCCGGCGCGGGCCGGGATGGATGTGTCGGCAAAGGGGTTGCTCCGAACGGGTGGGTGTGGACCGATCAGGCTTCGCGGCGTTGTCGCCTCGGGGCGAGCGCACACGACAGCACGGCTGGGGGAATCCAGCCGGATCTAGGTCAGCAGCACAACCGTTCGGAGATGGATCAGGTGGTCCGGCGGTCGCCCGCGCGTCTGCGGCGAACGCTGATCGTGAGCGAGCCGCCTCGCCCACGTTCGGCCCTTGTCATCCGCCGCCAGGATGGCGGCAGGCGTTGGGATCGAGTCGCGCGACCGGCCCGGGAGCGCGTCATCGCTGAAGCAGCAGCTGTGGTGATGGTCATGGCAGCAGTGCCCGTGATCGTCGGGCTCTGGCGAACGCGCAGCGCCACGAACCGGCTCCGGGAGGTCGCCCCGCTCGCCAACCGGGCTGTGATGCGTGTGGACATGATGATGAGCCGAGCCGTCGTGGTGATGGACATGCACATGGGCGTGCCCGTGACCAGCAACCGGCACCCCGACGCCGCGCGACAGCCCAAGGACCGCGAGGAGCGATCCGAATACAGCGACAGCCAGCATGACGGGGGTCATCCGCATCGGACGCATTGTACCAGCGGCTCCGTCACGATGTTAGCCCCGCCCGTTTCGAGCCTGCCAAGCGAAGAACGCGACCAGCGATTCCCGCAGCTCTTCCGGAAGCCCATCAAGCGCTCCCTCGAGCCTCTCCATCTGCCCGGCCACGTCGGTCTCGTCCTTGTGCCCGTCCCCGGAGCCGTCGGAAGGCCCGCTTACAGATTCACATGCGCGCCCCTCAGAATCGCCCTTTCCGGCATCGCCAAGGCTGATTCTCGGCCGACTCTTAACCATCGGGTTGGAGGTTCGAGTCCTTCGGGACAGGTCGGCCAACGCATCACCGCAGAATCGTCGCGTAAACAGATGCCAGTCCTGCTGCGGAACACGAGGATTCGCCCGCGATATTGTCCATGGAGGGGAGCAACATCGCATGCGGACGAAGGTGTATGAGCGTCCATCTCAAGATACCCCACCAAACCCCTAATGGGAGACGGTTCATTCATCTGCATAAGGCGCTCCGGGTTCTCCGGGAAGGGGCACAGGACCGATCGGGCTCGTGTTGATTCTCAAAATAGTCAGCTGACTGACCATCCCGCAGCG
>DDFO01000027.1:8191-11151 GCA_002337215.1 Phycisphaerales bacterium UBA1926
CGGGGGCCCGGTGTTCGCCAGAGCCGAAGTACTCGAGTCGGATTCCGGGCACTCCCCTGTCGTTGCACTGGGGGCACTGTCCGAGAGCAGAAAAGCGGGTCTGAAGGCGTCGAAGGCGTTCCTTTATAGCCGCATCTCCCGATCGGTCTCAACGTCTTTTAGGGCAGTCTCTAGTGACTCCAGACGCTCGATCAAGTCCGTCTCGACCGGCCGGCCGATCGTGCGGTCGAGGAGTTCCTTAACAGCCCGGACATCGCCGCCCTTCGCGGTCTCGATCAAAGCGTGAGCGATCTCGCGGATGTCTTCTTCGTTCACGGCTGCGACGAGGGCCGCTCGGAGCTTGCTGATCTTGCCAGCTAGCGGATTCCCTGGTCCACCGGCGTTGCCCTGACGAAATCGACCATTCGAGTCACGGTTATCATCCATTGAATCCTCCGTTTGTTGACGGTGAGCGTCGGCAGCTGATCACGCACCGGGGTGCGGCTGCGAGGGCGAGTGTTCAGGCGTTTGCCCTTCAAACTGATATCTAGAAAGCCAACACCTGTCCGGAGGGAGGCGTGCTTTGAGACCGACCCCTGGGCAAGTCCGGCTTCGCGAAAAAATGCCCAGGGGTTGGTCGTGATCAACTGCCCGTCAGTCGGGAGCCCATCAACCGCCCGCGGTATTTGAACTCGGGCATCCGCGGGTTTCACCCTGCCCGTCACCACGGGCCCGCAGGCCAACCCCCCGGCAGTGCGTCGGCGCCGACCGGGGCGTGGTGATGTCCATCATTCAATGCTGATGAAGCACGCGGACTACCCTGAGGCACGACCGGCCCGCGACGATCACTCAGTTGAACGCAGAGGCACCACTTTCGCGGTGCTCATACTGGCTAGAGGCCATGTTCTTCACAGCGAATATTGAATTCCTGAGCAGCGGTCTGAGGAACTGCCGGCTTAGGCTGCTCGTTGAGGTCCCTGAGGAACTGTCGAAGCGCAGAGGAAGTGATTACGACCCGTCCGCCGAGTCGAATCGCAGGAAGGTTGACTCTCCGGCCACTGACGACGACACCTCGATGAACCCATCGCCAGACCGTCGACGCGTGACGGCCGCACTGCCGCGCGGCACGGGAAATCGACATTTGCTCAGGCGCGTCCCTGAGAATTCCCTCGATCACTGCAAGTCTCCCTTCGAATGCAATCGTCGAGGGGAGTTTTGCTGTTTATTCCTTGGTCATGAAGTGCTGTGACACTAAAAGACCTAGCTGTCGCTTTTGTGGTCCCGGAGAGCGCGATGGATTGTGCTAGACGAACAGTTGAGACGCTTTGCGACTTCTTCGACCTTCAGCCCCACCTTCGGAAAATCGTCATCAGACAGTTGGCCGTATGTTCGAACGATTTTTCGGTATCGATCTTCCTTGGTCTCTCCAACGGACTGCCTTGCCCTACCCGCTTTCGCGGGATGTGGGCGTTGTCGCTTGCCAAGCGACGCGTTCGGCTCGTGATAGAGAGCTTCAGTTGTGGCACTATAGTGACCAGCTCGAATAGCGTGGTATACAGATCGTTCCAAATCACCCGCCAGCATTGACTCTTCAAGAAACCCTACTTCACCGGCAGCATGTGATGCATGCTCGCATATCAACTCGACGGTCCGTCTGAGATCTTCTCTGGTGTTCCCCTGGCTATTTGTGACCTGGGATTCCAGTTCTTTGGCATGCTCCAAAGACCTGAACAAATTTGACTTGAGTTTCTCAATGGTCGGGCAGGGATCACGTGATCCGATATCAGCCAGTCGCTTCATCAGTTCTTCCGGACTGAGCTGATCGAGATGCTCCGTTTCAAGTCTCGCGTAAACGCCCTGTTCACGAATACTCACTAGTACGCCACCACTCATCCGAACCTCCTTGCCAGATCGGTCTGGTATTCCAACGTCTGTTCAGCGTAGATTAGTGTGGTGTCGGGCTTTGCATGCCCCAGCATCGCCGCAGCGGCGTCCAGTCCCTGCTGCTCACGCAAGACGGTCGCGGTCGTGTGCCTGATCCTGTTCGGCGTCCACACGGAGATCTCCAGCCGCTCGCACGCCCTCCGGATCGCGGCCGCATAGCTGGTGGTTGTGTACGCCGCCGCCGGCTGTCCCTTCCCGGTTGATCTACTTTTCACTCGCTTTGAATCCCGTGCCCGCTGAGACGGCGTCAGCGGCGTCTGACGGGCCGCTCGCCTCCGTACCCGGCGTTCCTCCGCCGCAAGCTGTGGCGAAAACACCGCCTCATCCTCCGGCCGATCCCGGTACCGCATCAGCACCGCCTGCGACTTCGGCCCCAGCGTGATAATCCGGTCGTGCCCTCGGTGTGCGTTCTTGTGTTCTGCCGGCCGGTAGACCCAAATATCCCCATCCGTCTCGATCTCCGCCCACCGCATCGCGCAGACCTCCCCCGGCCGCATCCCCGTCAGCCGCTGCACGCGGACCATGTCCGCCGGGATCGGTTCCATGTCGGCGATCGTCCGCTCGATGACCGCGTCATCGATCGCCTTCACCTTCTCCGTCTCCCTCGCCCCGAACTCACCCCGCTTGATTGGTTCAGCGACACTCAGACGTGTCACCACATCCGCCGGCACGAGGTCCTGCGCGAGACCCCACCTGAAAAGCCGCTTGATCACCGGGGTCAGTTTCTTGTTGACGTACTGCCGGCTCAGACCCTCGTCGACAAGGGCCCGCCGCTGAATAGCCCGTAGCGACGTCGGCCGAAACTCGGATACGGGCACGGTGCCATAGAGCCGTCGGAGCCGCCGAAGAGCCGGCTTGTCGACTTTCGCGAAGGTCGCGGGGCTCAGTTTCGAGGCTTTCCGATGAACGGCGTACCGCAGGACCAACTCGGCGATCGACAGAGGACCACCGGTCGAGCGAGACGCCGGCCTCGCGGTGGGCACGCCCCCGGTGAGATGCTCAGCGATCACCCGGTTGTACGCCTCCTGCGATACCGG
>DDFO01000027.1:11322-44317 GCA_002337215.1 Phycisphaerales bacterium UBA1926
CCGCTCGGCTTGTGCAGGGAGTACTTCGGGATGGAGGGGTTTGAACGCGGCATCGTGCGTACCTCGCGGCCTTGGGTGGTAATTACCACCGTCCAAGGGCTCTCGGGGCCGCTCTGCCCGACACGGGCAGGTACGCGAAGTGCTGCGTTCGGCTGAAGTTATCTGAAAGCGGGTGATCGGGATCGAACCGACGACATTCAGCTTGGGAAGCTGACGTTCTACCACTGAACTACACCCGCGTCGCCGCTGAACAGTCGCGGCAGTTCGCGTGACCGGAGCGGATCCAGTCGGCCCATTGTACACCCGGTCGTCCCCGCGTCCACAGGGCCCGACTGCCGACGGAGCGAGAATCTCGGGCCGCAGTTCACCGCGATCCACTCGCGAAAACGGCCGGCCCGTGCCCATCCATGCCGCGTCGCCGAATTTCCCAAGCGGGCCTAGCCGATCCCGGTCCGGTTCCACCGATCAGCGGAGCGCCTGGACAAACGAAGCAAACCGATCCATCCCCGCTTCGATTTGCTGCTCGGAACATGCGAAACTGATCCGCACATGGTTCGCACCGCACCCGCCGAAGTCCTCACCGGGAACGAACGCGACATGGGCTTCCTCGAGCAATGCTTCGCTCAGGTCCTGGGCCTTCTCGATCCGCCGACCGCCCGGCGAGGTCTTGCCGAACAGCCCGGACACGTCTGGGAAGACGTAGAACGCCCCTGTGGGAGTGGGGCACGCCAACCCGTCGATCCCGTCGAGCCGGCTTTTTACAAGCTCCGCCCGCGCCGCGAAGGCCAGCCGCATCCGCTCGACTTCGTCGGCGACCCCAGCATCGGTCAGTGCACACCGGATCGCCGGGTAGTTGAAGCTTGTGATGTTCGTCGTCATCTGTCCCTGCAGCTTGCCCATCCCCTTGATGAGCTCCGCACCAAACGGGCCGGGCATCGCCCCGTACCCGATCCGCCATCCCGTCATCGCGTACGCCTTGCTCATCCCATTGATCGTGAACGTCCGCTCGGCGATCTCGGGAACGGACCCGATCGAGAAATGCTCGATCCCCCCGTACACGATCTTCTCGTAGATCTCGTCGGTCAGCACCACCAGGTCCGGCGCGACCGATTCGGCCTTCTCCGCGACCACCGCCGCGAGCGTCCGCAGTTCATCCGGTGTGTACATCGTGCCGCACGGATTGCTGGGCGAATTGATCACGAGCAGCCGGCTCCGCGGTGTGATCGCGTCCGCCAACTGCTCGGGTGTGATTTTGAAATCGTCTTCGCCCCGGGTCGGCAATTCAGTGACAACACCCCCCGCAAGCTCGGCAATCGGCCGATAACTCACCCACGCAGGCACCGGCAGCAGCACTTCCCAAGGCTTCGAATCGGCTCCCCCGCCCGGTTCGGGCGGGTCGAGCAGGCACTGCATCACCGTGTAGAGCACATGCTTCCCGCCCGCTCCGATCGCGACATGCTCCCCGGTCAGCCCGGCGATCCCGTTCTCGCGTTCGAGTCTCTGCGCGATCACATTCCGGGTTTCTGGGTCGCCGAGCGTGGGGCAGTACTTGGTCTTCCCCTCGTCCAGGGCCCGCTTCGCCGCATCTTTCACTGCCTGCGGCGTATCAAAATCGGGCTCCCCGGCCGCGAAACCGAGCACATCGACCCCAGATGCACGCATCGCCTTCGCTCGGTTCGTGAACCCGACGGTGACCGAGGGCTTGAGCGAGGCGACACGACGGGAGATCTGGAGGTGTGGCATGCCCCGATCCTACCGACTCCGCACCGCCCCGCGCCCGCCGATCCCTCCCATTTCGAGCCGACTTTCAGACCCCACGGGCCTAGTATTGCCATCGCCGGAGATCCGGCTCGACGGCGCCCGCGCAGTCCCGATCGTCCGGGGCTGCGGCGACCGAGACAACGCAAGACTTCCGCTGGGCTCTGCGCCCGGCCGAAGCCTCTGGAGCAACCATGCCCCTCCCCCCGGAAACAAAGTCCGAAGTCATCAAGAAGTTCGCCCGCGATGAGAAGGACACGGGTTCCCCCGAGGTCCAGATCGCGATCCTGACCGAACGCATCCAGCAGATCGCGACCCATCTGCGCGCCAACAAGCTCGACAAGCACAGCCGCCGCGGCCTCGTCATGATGGTCAGTCGACGCAACCGCCTCCTCCGTTACCTCAAGAGCAAGAACGAGGCGTCCTACCGCGAGACCATCAAGGCGCTCGGCCTCCGCAAGTAATCGCATCGCCAAGACGCGGCCAGGGAAACCGGCCGCGTTTTCTTTGTTGTCAACCCGGCCGCGTGCCGGAGCGGCAGTCGGCGCAGCGTCGTCGCAGACCGGGGTCTCCCCGTGTCTGCCGCCCGACGGCGCTCCGCCCTCTGCCTCCCGATCGCACGCGTCCGGACCGTTCCACGCACCGCCGCCGTCCCACGCCCGCTGAGTTGGCAATCGGACGAGCGGCCCCCGCCGGCACGCCCAGAGAGGCATCACCGGCACGCGGAAGGTCCAAACCGACCACCGCAGGAAGGCAGAATCCATGAAACTCGAAAGCCCCACAGTCGTTGAGACCGAAATCGGCGGACGCACGCTCCGCATCGAGACCGGCAAGGTCGCCAAGCTCGCCAACGCCGCGGTGCTCGCCACCTACGGCGGTACCACGGTCCTCGCGACCGTCGTCCGCGCCGATCCCCGCCCCGGGCTCGACTTCTTCCCAATGCAGGTCGACTACCGCGAGAAGCTCAGCGCAGGCGGCAAGTTCCCGGGAGGCTTCCGCAAGCGTGAAGGCGCCCCGAACGAAAAAGAAGTCCTCACCATGCGGATGATCGACCGCCCGATCCGCCCCCTCTTCCCCGATGGCTTCATCGAAGAAGTCCAGATCCAGTGCTGGGTCATGAGCCACGACGGTGAGAACGACGCGGACGTCATCGCAGGCACCGCCGCCTCCGCCGCCCTCGCCCTCAGCGACTGCCCCTTCGAGGGCCCGCTCGCCACCGTCCGCGTCGGCCGGATCTTCGACGAAGACGACAACATCACCCACGTGATCAACCCCACCGTCAGCCAGCTCGAGTTCAGCGATGTCGACCTGGTCCTCTCGGGCCACCGCGACGGCATGAACATGATCGAGGTCGGCGCCGCCGAGATCCCAGAAGACGAGCTCATCGACTGCATCAAGTTCGGCGAGACCCACATCGCCAGCATCCTCGATCTGATCGAGGAACTCGTCGGCAAGGCCGGCCAGGAGAAGCGTCTCGGCAACCTCGTCCTCGTCCCCGACGAGATCATGACCAAGTGCCGCGAGGTCTGCGAGGCCGACCTCACCGAAGCCCGCCAGATCCCAGGCAAGGCCGATCGGAGCAAGCGAGTCGCCGAGATCAAGAAGGCCTTCCTCGACGGCAACTTCGACGTCAAGGCCGACGCCACCCCGGGTGTGCACCACGACAGCGAGAAGGCCCGCAAGCAGGCCTCCGAGGCGTTCCGCACCCTCGAGAAGAAGATCACCCGCAAGCTGATCGTCGAGAAGGGCCTCCGCGCCGACGGCCGCAAGGCCGACGAGATCCGCCCCCTCGAGATGCAGGTCGGAATCTTCGAGCGCACGCACGGCTCCGCCTTCTTCCAGCGCGGCGAGACCCAGTCGCTCGTCTCCACCACCCTCGGCACCGGTCGCGATGAGCAGATCGTCGACGGCCTCCTGCCCGAGTACTCCAAGAAGTTCACGCTCCACTACAACTTCCCGCCCTTCTGCGTGGGCGAGGCCGGCCGCATCATGGGCCCGGGCCGCCGCGAGATCGGCCACGGTGCTCTCGCCGAGCGGTCGCTCCTGGGCGTCCTCCCCAGCCCCGAGGACTTCCCCTACACCATCCGCCTCGTCAGCGATATCACCGAGTCCAACGGCTCGTCCTCCATGGCCTCCGTCTGCGGCGGCTGCCTCTCCCTGATGGACGCCGGCGTGCCCCTCGTCAACACCTGTGCCGGCATCTCCGTCGGCCGCTTCACCGATGAGAACGGCGAGAACGAGGTCTTCGTCACCGATATCCTGGGCGAAGAAGACTTCTTCGGCGATATGGACTTCAAGGTCTCCGGCACCGTCGACGGCATCACAGGCGTCCAGCTCGACCTCAAGGCCCGCGGCCTGTCGATCGAGCAGATGGTCGTCATCTTTGAGCAGGCCAAACAGGGCCGACTCGACATCATTAAGCAGATGGAAGCCGTCATCGCCGAGCCCCGCGAAGACATCTCCGTCTACGCCCCGCGTCTCATCACGCTCCACATCGCCCCCGACAAGATCGGCAAGCTCATCGGCCCGGGCGGCAAGACCATCCGCGCCCTGCAGGACAAGTACGGCGTCGGCATCGACGTCGAAGACGACGGCACCGTCATCGTCAGCTGCTCGGACGGCATCAAGATCAAGGACGCCGAGGCCGAGATCTCCGCGATCTGCGAAGACATCAAGCCCGGCACTGTTTACAACGGCAAGGTTGTTTCGACCAAGGACTTCGGTGCCTTCATCGAGATCGCGCCGGGCACCGACGGCATGTGCCACATCTCCGAACTCGCCGACGGATATGTCGAGAAGGTCTCCGACGTCGTCAAAGTCGGTGATGAGGTGAAGGTCAAGGTCATCCTCGTCGATGATCAGGGCCGCATCAAGCTCAGCCGCAAGCAGGCGATGGAGACCGAAGTGAAGCCCGAGAAGGCCGAGGCCGAAGAAGAAGCCGGCGCGACCGCCTGATCAGGTCCATCGATAGCCAATCACGGCCGATTTGATACAGGGATCCCATCCCGTTGAGAAGACGCCGTGTCCCTTGATTCCAGAACGGGCCGCCCCCGACCGTTGACACGGTTTGGGGCGGCCCGTTATATTTGAAGTTGCAATCTTCCGGGGATTCGCATGAGTTCGTCCGCTGCGTGGGCGTCGGACCATCACGCCGGATCGAGAACCGCCCGCTTGATGGTCGGCCGCGTGCCTCAACGGGCGCGCTCTCGTTTGCAGGGAAAGCAGGTGCGCGATGGATCCGAACGAGGCCTTGAACATCACCGGCGCCGAGGGTGAGGTCAAATGGTTCGACCCGCGCAAAGGGTTCGGCTTCCTCGTCGGACCGGAAGGTCAGGATATCTTTGTCCACTTTACCGTCATCGAGGGCGACGGTTTCCGAGTCCTTCGTGACGGCGCGACCGTTGAGTACGATGCCGAGAACTCAGAGAAGGGATGGCGTGCCACGCGAGTCATCCGCCCGGTTGAGACCGAAGTCGGCGAGTCACAAGCCAGCTACGCCCGCACCCCGCGCCGCTGAACAGCGGAGCAATCCGCCCCTCGATCGACCGAGCCCACGGTCTTCGGCGCATAAAGTCCGCCCATGACTCCGGCCGCATTCGGCATTCTCATCGCGATCCTCACCACCGCCGCGGTCTTCGCGATCATCTTCGCCGTGCGATCAGCCAACGCCCGCAGAGACGAACTCGCCAGCGCGAGAGCCCGTGTCTCAGAAGTCGCCGCGATGGCGGGCGGCCTGGCCCATGAGATCAAGAACCCGCTCTCGACGATCGGCATGAACGCCCAACTGCTCGAGGAATCGATCGCAGACCTCAAGATCGACCCAAACGATCACGCCCGGATCTCGCGCCGCATCGGAACGCTCACCCGCGAGACCGAACGCCTCCGGGGCATCCTCGAAGACTTCCTTGACTACGCCGGCGAGATCTGCCTCCACCGCGAAACCGTCGAGCTGACCCCGATCATCGAGGAACTCGCCGATTTCTTCCACCCCGAGGCGGACAAACGAGGCATCCGCCTGCGCACCGAGCCAGTATCAACCGCGCTCCGGGCATCGGTCGATACGCACCTGCTCAAGCAGAGCATCCTCAACCTGATGATCAACGCCGCACAATCCCTCGAAGGAAACGAGCCGGGCGCTCCGCGCGAACTCATCGTCCGCACCGATGTGGGCCCAGCCGCGTCGCCCCGGATCCACATCATCGATACCGGCAGCGGGATGACTGACGAGCAGATCGCCCGGGCCTTCGAGCCCTATTTCACAACCAAAGCCGGAGGCACCGGGCTCGGCCTCCCGACGACACGCCGCATCATCGAAGCGCACGGCGGCACCCTCACCCTCGACACCGCGCCGGGCCGGGGCACCGCCTTCACCATCACGCTCCCCAAGCCCGGGCCGAGCGAATCAGAAGACTGACACCCGACGCGGCCGGCTCAGAACCCCGCCGTCGGTTCACACCTGCCGGTGCAGCTCGCCGCCGAAATCCTCAAGCTGCCCGCTCCGCGACAGGATCGTGTCGATCATCTCGACATACTCGCCCGACGGCGCGGGGGGCGTCGCGCCCGTCAACTCCTCATACCGCTCGTCGGTCAACCCGAGAAACCGGCGCATCCCGTAGTCGTACACCGCGTCGTCCTGCTCCCGGCTCAGATCCAGCCGAAGCTCGTTGATGATCTTCGTCCCGAGCCCGATCCACTCATCGAACGTCTCTTTCGAGATGTTGCTCTGGATCCACGTCCCCAGATCACCCCGGAACGGCGCCCGCGGCATCCGCGTGCCCGGCCGCTTCGTCCGCTGGCAGACGAACCCATCACCACCCCCGACCGCCGCCTTCTTCTCTTCAGCCGGCACCTCGGGCAACGCCCGCCCGAGTTCCCGCAGCAGATCCGCGATCCCGTTCTTGGGCATCAGATCACCCTGCTTCGCCGCGATCAGATACCCGTTCTCAAGCACCTCCGCCGCACGATCAGTCTCGCCCGCGTCCATAAGGCTCTTCCCCGCGAGCTGGTAGGCCTTGCTGAAGTTCTCGTTGATCCCGACGCACTCGAGATACGCCTCAGCGGCCTCCGCGTGCTGACCGTTCTGCGCGTACGCACCGCCCAGCGAGAATCGCGCCATGTCGTTCCCCGGGTCCTGCTCGCACAACGCCTTGAACTGCTCGATCCGCTTCGCCTGGTCCATGTGGGCTCCTTGTCGCTCGTCAACCCTAGACATGCTGCCAGTCCGAATCATGGAGGTCCCGCCACCAGCGGGTGCCCCGGAAACACCGCGCCAGCGGTTTTTCCGGGATCAGGGCGAATCGAGCGTGGAGAAGGCCCTGGCGTCTCCACGGCAACCATCATCCAAGGTGTTGCGTCACTATCCTCCTTCCGATGCCGCACAGTCCAGCCGACCCAATCCTCGCCACCGACCTCGCCGGCCTTCCCCTCCGCTCGCCCGTTGTCCTCGCCGCCGGCACCGCCGGCACCCTCGGCGAGATGGCCGAAATCCTCGATCTCTCCCAGGTCGGCGCTCTCGTCACCAAGTCCATCACCCCCGAACCCCGCGAAGGCAACGCCCCCTGGCGCGTCGCCCCCCTCAAGGCCGGCATGCTCAACGCCATCGGCCTCGCCAACCCCGGCATCGACGCCTTCATACGCGAATACGCCCCCAAGGCCGGGTCCATCCCGACCACCGTCATCGGGTCCATCGCGGGTTTCAGCATCGACGACTACCGCCGCGTCGCCGCCGAGATGGACGCGATCGAGTCCATCCCCGCCGTCGAACTCAATGTCTCCTGCCCAAACGTCAAACACGGCGTCGAGATAGGAGCTGATCCCACCCTCCTCGCCGAACTCATCCGCGAGGTCCGCCCACTCCTGCCCAACACCCGCCTCATCGTCAAACTCCCCCCAGTGACGACCGGCACCCCCCACACGATCATCGACCTCGCCCGCGCCTGCATCGATCCCGGCGAAGGTGCACAGCCCACAGGCCCCAACGCCCGCCCCGGCTGCGACGCCCTCAGCCTCTGCAACACCACCCCCGGCATGGCCATCGACGTGCGCACGCGCCGACCCAAGATCGGCAACGGCACCGGCGGCCTCTCGGGCCCCGCCGTCCACAACGCCATCGTCCGCCTCGTCCACCTCGTCCACACCCAGATCGCCAAGGGCACGCAGACCCCGATCGTCGGCATCGGCGGCGTGATGGCTTGGGACGACGCGGCCGAACTCATCCTCGCCGGCGCCACCGCCATCGAAGTCGGCACCGCCCTGTTCGTCAGCCCCGCCGCACCCATCAAGATCGCCAAGGGCCTCAGGAAGTGGGGGACGAAGCAGGGCGTCACCAACCTCGGCCAACTCGTCGGCGCTGTTCAAATGGGTTGATCGGGCGCGGGCGTATTCTCAGTGCCACCCACGCGCAATCGGCACCCGACGCCCCGGCCCGAACGCAACCCCCGTCACCTTCAGCCCCGTCGCCATCTGACGCCGCTTGTACTCGTTCCGGT
Source organism: Phycisphaerales bacterium UBA1926 (assembly GCA_002337215.1). GTDB lineage: Bacteria > Planctomycetota > Phycisphaerae > Phycisphaerales > UBA1924 > UBA1926. The sequence continues at coordinate 19,569 of DDFO01000027.1, forward strand.
CGATCAGCCGGCAGATCCGCGCCACGTCGTCCGCGTCGAACCCCGTCTCCAAGACGATCGTCCCCGCCGATTGCTTCCGCTCCACGTGCCGATCGACGATCTCATCGAGCACCTCGTAATCAGGCAGTGAATCCGAGTCCTTCTGATCCGGCGCCAGCTCCGCGCTGGGCGGCTTCGCGATCGTGTTCTCCGGGATCGGCGGCTTCCCGAACCCCAGCGATTTCCAGTGCTCGTTTATCCACCGCGAAAGGCTGAACACCCGCGTCTTCGGCACATCGCTCAGCACGGCCAACCCGCCGTTCATATCCCCGTACAGCGTGCAATACCCGACCGCCAACTCACTCTTGTTCCCCGTCGTCAGCACGATCGCACCAGTGCGGTTGCTCACCGCCATGATCATCGCCCCGCGCACCCGGCTCTGCAGGTTCTCCTCCGTCAGATCAGGCCGCGTCTCCCCAAGCGCCGGTTCTCCGATATCCCCGAACACCGCGTCCAGCACGCCCCCGATCCCATTGTGCCCCGGCCCGATCGGCGCCGACACCGTCTTGACGCCCAGACGCTCCCCCAGGTCCCGCGCGTCCGTGAGGCTGTGCCCGCTCGAGTAAGGCCCCGGCATCATCACACCGAGGATGTTCTCGGCACCCAGCGCCGCCGCACCGATCGCCGCCGTCAACGCGGAATCGATCCCCCCGCTCAGCCCGATGACCGCCTTCGTGAACCCCGTCTTCCGGCAATAGTCGCGCACGCCGAGCACCAACGCGTCGAACAGCAGCCGATGCGGATCGGCTGTCAGCACCGGGTCATCGACATCCCCGAACCGCGTCGCATCGCTCTCCAGAACAAGCAGCTGCTCTCTGAACCCCCGTGCCGCCGCCAACAGAGAACCGTCCGGCCCGATCACGCACGCGTGTCCATCGAAAATCAGGTCATCATTCCCGCCGACCTGGTTGACGCTCGCCATCGTCAGCCTGTGCCGGGTCGCGTGCGCGCGCACGATCTCACGGTGCCGCGTGCCCTTTCCAAGAACGAATGGCGATGCCGACGGAACCACCACCGTGCGCGCGCCGGCCTTCCCGAGCTCCTCGATCGGATCGGGCGCACCGGCGTACGCCGAGCCGAACCCCGCGTCCTTCGCCTGCCACAGATCCTCGCAGATCGCCAGACCCACGCGCTCGCCGGCGACGTCGATCACGACCGCCCGATCCCCGGGCTCGAAGTACCGGTCCTCGTCAAACACGTCATACGTCGGCAGCAGCCGCTTGTCGTAGTAGGCGATCTGCTCGTTGTCGCGGTACACCACGAGGCTGTTGGCCAATGCCGAGCCCCCGCCGACCGCCCCCGTGCCCCGCTCGAGCCGGAGCGGCAGGCCCAGCACCACGGTGATCCCGCGCGTGCAGGTTGTGCCGATCCGTTTCGATTCCCGCTCGCACGCCTCGACGAATCCCTCGTGGTGCAGCAGGTCCCTGGGCGGGTAGCCGCACACGACGAGTTCGGGGAAGACCAGCAGGTCCACGCCCCGATTCTTCGCGTCCCCGATCGTGCGCTCGATCAGCGCCGCGTTCCCCGCGATATCCCCGACCGTCGGATTCACCTGTGCAAGTGCAAGTCGCATGAGCCGGCATGGTAGATCGCCCGCGTCGCGGGCACGCCCCGCCGAACCCCGACCCTCTCAGAGCTCCGCCGCGGCCTTCACCCCGCGCACGAGCCGGTCCGGCCTGATCCACACCCCGCCGAGCACGCCCCCGAATAGGTACGCCAGCGATTCCGAGGCCGTCACGATCAGGATCACCACCGCGAGCGATTCGCCCGCGTCGCCGAACCCCAGCAACCCCGCGACCCCGATCGATCCGGCCTCCCGCGTCCCGAGCATCCCGAAGGGGCTCAGCATCCCGATCATGAAATACGTGCTCGCGAACAGCACCGCCTGCTCCCACCCGAGCTCGACGTCGAGGATCCACGCCGCCGCCAGAAACCGGAGCGTCAGCACGCCGATGTCGAGCAGGCGGAGCCCCGTCGCTCCGATGCTCGCCCAGGGGTGCGCGAGCATCCCGAAAACGCCGTGCATCTTGCCGAACGACTCCGTGCGCAGAAACCGGTTCACGGGGCCGATCTTCAGCGGGTCTGTGATCGCATGAATTCGTTGGAGGCCACGTTCGTGCGCGAGCAGCCCCGCGGCAACCAGCAGGATCCCGAGACAGAGGCCCACCCCGCCCAGCGACCCGACCCACCACCAGACGTCCACACCTTTGCGCCACAGGCTCGCCGCGGAAACGGGCCCCATCGCGACGAAGATCAGCGCGCCGACCGCCCCGAACCACGCCGCGATAGTCAGCAGCGGCACGCCGTCGCGCCGGTTGTGAAGCGCGACCCGCGCAACGAGGCTGAGCTTGAATGGGAGGTATGCGAGCATCGTCGTGAACGCGTTGGTCGCGACCATGTCAGAGACGGGGGTCTTCTTCTCAGGGCGCAGCACGACCCAGAAGATCAGGCCGTTGATCACGAGCGTCGCCAGCGAGCAGCCGAAGAGCAGCGCGACCACACCCGGGTCGGCGTCCCCGAGATTTGAGAGCGGCTCGCGGTTCTCGGGTTTCAGCGCCTCGCGAGCCGTCCACGCCAGAAGCCCCAGCCCGATCGCGAACCCGGCCAACTGGACCGCGATCTTCCCGGCCGACCGGCGTACCTCATTCGTATCGGATTCGGCGTTCACGGCGTCTCCTGCGATGGCACACGGTACAGCCGAACGCCGATCTCCGGCCAGGCTCGGACGGGTCGCAGTGTGCGCACGATCTTGTCCAGAGACTCACCGGTCAATTCCTCGTGTAGATAGCCGCTGTTGCGCAGCCGCGCGAGTTCGGCATCGTTGATGAGCACGAAGACGGGCCGGTGCGCCGCAAGATCGAGAATCGGCGGGCGGTCCCACACCGTCGCGTACACGGTCCGCCGTCGTATATACAGCGGAGTCGCGTCGCCGACGAGCAGCACCGTCGCATCGCTCGGCGTCTCATGATTGATGTATGCGATCGGCGAGACGCGCCCCAGGTCGATGCTGTACGGCTCGCCCATGAACACCGCGGGCGGTGCACCCAGCGCCCGGTTCGGCTCGCCACCCGCCTGCTCGGAATAGACCGCCCAGAGCGCACCCGACTGGAGCAGGCACAGCATCACGCCGACGCCGATCACCACGAAACTCGAGCGCACGCCACGGGTCGCAATGCCAAGCCCCGACCCGATGCTCGGCCCGAGCACGAGCAGGCAGGGCACCAGGAATCGGCTCTGCAGATGCGTGAACGCGAGCCACGCGACGAGCTGCGCGCTCATGCACATCCCGAGCCCGACGCCGATCGCCCGGCTCCGGCGTGCGGCGATCAACGCGATTATGCCCGCTACGCCCGCTGGGAACGCGAGCAGCCATTGCGTGTTCGAGGTCCCCCGGTACCGCGCGACGCCGTTGGCGCCTTGGGCGACCGTCGGATCGGCGAATACCAGCAGGCGGAGCCGATCGACAATTGAGCCATCGAACGCGTGCGCCGCCGCGAACCGCCCGGCTTGCTCGGCCGTCCAATGCCCGCTCCCGAACACCCCGGTCGCGAGGGGAAACACCGGGTTGCCGGTCATCAGTCCGTTGCGTGCGAGCCAGACCGCGAGCACGACCGCGCCCGCCAGTGAGCCGGCGGCGATCATCGCGGGCCAGTGCCGGAGCCGACCGAACCGCAGGAGCAGGACCCCGGCTGGTGCGCCAACAAAGAGCAGCGCCGTCGGCTTCACCAGGCAGGCAGCCGCGACCAGCCCGCCCACGACCGCGGCGCGCAGAGCCGCCGCGTGCGAGCGATCCGATCCCCGCCGGCAGGCGATCAGCATCGAGCCCGCGCCGATCAGCACGACGCCCATCTCGTTGTACGCAAGGGAGCCCACGACGATCGTCCAGGGGGTGCAGAGCGTCACACCGCCCGCGAACGCACCCGCGATCGAGACGCCTCGGCGATCCACGCCACCCGCGATCGCGAGCCGCCGCGTGAGCACCGAGACCGCCCCGGCGGCGAGAATCGTGATCCCCGCGTGCAGGGTGTGCGCCGCCGCCAGTCCCGCCCCGCCGCCCGCCAGCGGATCGCCGGAGGAGGCGCCCCGGAGGAGCAGGACCGCCGCGTACCCCTGCTCGATCGCGCCGGGTAGGAATGAGTACACGTTGTGTTCGACCGGGCTGGTGTGCCCCAGTTCCACCCACTCCTTGGGGAGTTGGAGGTGATAACTCAGCACGTCGTAGCCGGCGTATTCGCTCGCCCAGAGCACGCCGGGCGGGCTCGCCGCCGCGACAAGGAGCACGGCGATCCCCGGGAGCCCGACCCAGAGCCAGCCGGGGGGCGGACCGAGTGCGCGTCGGCGTGCCGCCGGGGGCTGTCGAACGAGATGAGCAACGTCGGCGATCAGTACCGAGAGTCCGAGTGCCACGAGCACCCAGACCAAGGCCGGGGAGAACAGCCCCGCCGTGCCCAACGTCACAATGACGAAAAGCATCATCGCGACGCCGACCGCCGGGGAGACGCTTCGGAGATCGGAATACAGCCCAGGACAAAGCCCTCGGCTGAGTACAGCGCCGCGCCAGATACCCCTCCCGAAACCGATCGCAGCGAGCAGGAGAAGCACCGCAGGCCACCCGGCTTGCACGTGCGTGTCGATGGTGAGCAGCAACGCGGTCAGCGGGTCGAGCGTCCCGCCAATGGAGCCGGCCGAGGCTGTGAGGGCGGCGCAGGCGATTGCCCAGACAGGCCAGGCGAGCGACGGGCGCACGAACACGTCGGTCCAACGGAAAGGTTTCTTGTGGGCCCCGCTCGGCATCGCGGGCAGTCTACGGCCGGCGGGGCCCGATCAGCGTCCGTATGATCGGGCATGCGTCTGGATCCGATCCCACAGAACACCTCGGACGAGGAGACTCTCGGCGAGATCCTCCCCCCCTTGTGCGCCGTTTTTCGCCAGCACCTGCGCAAGGGCGGGCTGAAGTACACCCCGGAGCGGGCGCAGATCCTCGACACGATCATCCACGTGGACGGGCTCTTCGAGGCCGACTCGCTGGTCGAGCGATTCCGGACCGAACGCTCGGGTGTGAGCAAGGCGACCATCTACCGGACGCTCAAGCTGCTTGAGGAGGCGGGGATCATCCAGCGTGTCCCCATCGAGCGGGAGCAGATCCATTACCAGCTTGTCTACGGAAACAAGGCGAACACCCTGATCGTGGACGTCGGGTCGGGGGAGGTCGAGGCGATCGAGGTCCCCGAACTGATCGCCCTGCGGGACCGCCTGTGCGCCGAACGCGGGGTCGTCGCGGACGGCTACCGGCTGCAGGTCTTTGTCCGCCGGGGGTGAAAAACAGCCGAGAATCGCAGGTGCCCGGTGATTCCGCTGTCTTCTGGGCTGCGGGGCCGAATCGGGGAACACGGCGGCGTCGAAACGGGTTCTAGCATTGCCTCCTCGGAACCGGATCGGAGACCGGTCGTTGAGGGATGCCGACGCGGCGCCTCAACGCCGTGCCACCACGATCGCGGGCTTGAAATGCCCAACCGGAAGGCCAATCCATTGTCAGTCGCGACGCCGAACGAGACCCACATGCCGACCAATGAGACGACAACAGATCACCCCGTGACGATGCCCGACGTGCAGGCGTCGACCGATACCCGACGGGTCGCGATCGACCGCGTCGGCGTGAAAGAGGTTGTGTACCCGATCCGCCTGCGCACAAAGTCGGGCGGAGAGCAGACCACGGTCGCGAACATCAACATGTATGTCGCGCTGCCCCATCACCAGAAGGGCACGCACATGAGCCGGTTCCTCGAGGTGCTCAATGAGCACTCGTGCGAGCCGCTCACGCCCGACGACATCCCGGGCGTCACCGAGGCGATCCGCGTCCGCCTCAACGCCCAGGAGGCTCACTTTGAGGCGTCGTTCACGTACTTCATCGAGAAGCACGCCCCGGTGACCAAGCAGGCGGGCCTGATGAATTACGAGGTGACGTTCGAGTGCACCGCCCGGGGAGGAGACGCCCAGCCGGACATGGTGATGCATGTCGCGGCCCCAGCGACGAGCCTGTGTCCCTGTTCCAAGGAGATCAGCGAGTACGGCGCGCACAACCAGCGCTGCCGGATCGAGGCCGCCATCCGCACGGAGGGCGACATGCTCTGGATCGAGGATCTCGCAACGAAGCTCGAGGATGCCGCGAGCCATCCGGTCTATGCGGTGCTCAAGCGGCCCGATGAGAAGTTCGTCACGGAGAAGGCATACGAGAACCCGAAGTTCGTCGAGGACATCATCCGGGACCTCGCGGTCGTCCTGGACGGCGACAAAGCGATCTCGTGGTACCGGATCACCTCGGAGAACTATGAATCGATCCACAGCCACAACGCGTACGCCGAGATTGAAAAAGACAGCCGCGTCTGACGACCGAGGCTGGCCCGCGGGGCGTATCTCATCCGATCCATAGAGTCGGGTACCGATGCGCCGAACGATCCGAAAGACCATCCCGAGCATGTTCCATCGCCGCCTTGTGCTGCAGTGGCTGCTTTTGTGCGCGGTGATGGTCGCGCTCATTGCTCGGCTCGCTCAGATCACGCTCATTGAGGGCGAGCAACGGCTCGCCAATGCCGAGACTCGCCTCGTGCGTCGGACATGGTCTCCCACGATCCGGGGGAAGATCCTGGATCGAGAAGGGCGGGTCCTCGCGATGGATCGGCCCTCGTACGGCGTCTCGGTGTCGTTCTCGGTGCTCGACGGCTCATGGGCCGAGTCTCAGGGGCGTCGGCTTGCCCGGCGGGTCTACCCCGATCGGTGGCTGGAGGCGGACGAGGCGGGGCGGGCGGCACTCGCCGAGCCCTTCACCGATCAATATCGGGGTGTGGTCGCGCGGGCGTTCGATCGGATCGCCGAAGAGACCCGGACCGATCCCGGCGAGCTGCGGACACGGATCGATGCCGTGGTCCGGCGGGTCGGGCGCATGCGGTTGGCGGTCGCGGAGGCGCGGCGGAATCGGTTGATCGAACAGCACCTTGCCGGCGGACGCGGGCTGACGGCGGAGGATGAGGCGAGGCTCGCCGAAGCGGCGGTCACGGAGATCGCCGAAGAGCGTCAGTCCCACGTGATCGTGCCCGATCTCCCCGATGACGCGGCGTTCGCGATGCGGCGGATGCTCTCGCGGCGGGTCCCGATCCGGGTCCCAAACCTGGACTCGGCGAGTGGGCCGACGCCTACTGGGTCTCCGATCGAGGAATCGGTCTATACCGATTTGCTGCCGGGCGTTTCGCTTAAGGACGCGACCGACCGTGTGCGCCCGTTCGACGTCATCGAAGTCGGGGTGGATCGCTCAACGCTGCCCGGACCGATGAAGAGGGAAGGCATCGAGACGGTCCGGGTCACCGGCGTCGGGCGGCACGTGCTCGGGACGCTGCGGACTCGGCTGTACCCCGAGGACAGGCTGGCACGACGGGCCGCGGCGGCGACACCCGGGATCGGTTCGGAGCGGTGGCTGACCGAATCGGGCGAGGACCGGGGCAAGTACATCCCGGGCGATCCGATCGGCTCGAGCGGCATCGAGCGGGCGCACGAGCACGAACTCCGCGGGCTGCGCGGGCTGACCACGGTCCGGCTCGACACCGGGGAGCGGTGGTCCGCGGAACCCGAGCCCGGGCGCGATATCCGGTTGACCATCGACGCGATGCTGCAGGCGCGGATCCGTGCGGCGATGGAGCCCAGCGTCGGGCTGACGACGGTGCAGCCCTGGCACGGGGACGGGGGCGTCACGCTGGGCGAGACGCTGGCGGGCGCCGCGGTCGTTCTTGATATCGATACCGGGCACGTGCTGGCGATGGTGTCGACGCCCTCGCCGCAGGGCGACGCGCGGTGGGACGAGTCGCCTGAGGAGAGCCGGTACCCCGCGTTCCTCGACCCGCATGTGAACCGGGCGATGGCGGTGCCCTACCCGCCCGGGTCGATCGTCAAGCCCCTGATGCTCAGCGAGGCGGCGGCGCGGGGGTTCTACCGGATGGACCGGGGCATTGTCTGCACGGGGCACCTGCTCGACGATCGGACGGACGTGTACCGGTGCTGGATCTACAAACGGAATCCGGGTGTGACCCACAGTACGACGGGCGAGCCTGTGCGCGCCGCCGAATCGGTGAAGTATTCGTGCAACATTTTCTACTACGAGTTGGGACGCAGGATCGGGCCCACGGAAATGGTCTCGATCTATGCCGACTTCGGCGTGGGCACGGGGTTCGATCTCGGTGTCGGGCGTGCGTGGCCCGGCAAGGTCGGGCCGGTCGCGGGCCCCGGCGACGGGAGCGACCTTGGGATCTCGGATTCGATCCTGATGGCGATGGGGCAGGGGCCTGTGACCTGGACACCCCTGCACGCGGCGAACGCGTACGCGACGCTCGCGCGGGGAGGGGCGGTTGTGCCGCCGACGATCATCGACGATGGGCGAGGCCCGAGTGTGACGGGTCAGGCGAGGATGAGCCCCGCGGCGGTGGAGGCGGCGCTCGAGGGTCTGTTCGGTTCGGTGAACGAGCGCGGGGGAACGGGGAGCACGATCGGGTTCGCCGAGGGGCGGGAGAATATTTTCAACGCGCCCGGCGTGCGGGTCTGGGGAAAGACGGGCACGGCCCAGGCGCCCAATCTAACCATGGACCCCGATGGGCCCGGGCCTGAAGCGGCCCGGGTGGTGCGTTCGGGCGATCACGCGTGGTTCGGGGTGCTCGTTGGGCCCGAGGGCGACGCGCCGCGGTACGCGGTGAGCGTGCTGATCGAGTACGGCGGGAGCGGCGGGCGGGTCGCGGGACCTGTTGCCAACCAGATCGTGCACGCGCTGATCGCGGAGGGGTATCTGCCCGGTGGGGGTGGTCGCGGCGGGCCGCTCGTGAGGGACGTGCCATGAGCGGACGCGTGATGAAGCGGACCGTGCTGGATCACTCGCCGACGAACGCGGCCCCGGCGCGGGTTGTGCGCTCGCCGATCGGTCGGCTCGTGCACGGGACGAACGTCAAGCGGCACACGGCCGCGAGCCTGCAGGTGCTGAATCCCGCGTGGCTGTGCGTGCTCGCTGCGCTCGCGCTCTCGCTGATCGGGGTGTACACCATCGACCTCGCGTCGGCGACGTCGGCCGATAGCCTGGGTGGCGGGCTGAGCGCGGTGGCGTGGAAGCAAACCGTTTTTCTGGTCATCGGCCTGCTGGCGGCGACGATCGTCGCGCTGCCCCATTACAAGTGGCTGAGCCTGATCAGTCTTCCCGCGTTCGCGGCGTGCATCGGGCTGCTGGTGTTTCTGTTGATCCCGTTTGTTCCCGCGTCGATCGTGACGCCCCGGAACGGGGCACGGGCCTGGATCGACCTGGGCCCAGTGGACCTCCAGCCTTCGGAGCTCACGAAGATCGCGTACGTGCTCGTGATCGCGCACTACATGCGGTACCGGTCGTCGCACCGGAACCTGACCGGGCTGATCGTGCCCGGGCTGATCACCGCGGTGCCGGTCGGGCTAATCACGCTGCAGCCCGATCTCGGAACGTCGTCGCTGTTCGTTCCCAGCCTGTTCGCGATGCTGATCGCGGCGGGGGCGAAGCTGCGGCATCTGACGCTCATCGTCGTCGCGGCGGCGCTGGCGGCCCCGGCGGTCTACCCGATGCTGCAGCCGCACCAGAAGACGCGGATCGTCGCGCTTGTGCGTCAGTACCAGGGCGATACGGCGTCCGCTCAGGACATCAATTACCAGTCGTACACGGCGCAGAACCTGATCGGCGCGGGCGGGGCGGACGGGCTGCCCCGCGAGAAGGCTGAGGCGCTGCTGACCTACAACCGCCTCCCGGAGCGGCACAACGACACGATCTTCGCGGTCGTGGTGAACCGGTTCGGTTTTCTCGGTGGGCTGGTGCTTCTGGGGCTGACCGCGGCGTGGGTCGCCGGGGCGCTGGCGGCGAGCGGGCTGTGCAGGACGCCCCAGGGGCGGCTGATCTGCGTGGGGTTCGCGGCGTTCGTGGCGACGCAGATGGTGGTGAACGTGGGGATGAACATCGGGCTGGTCCCGATCATCGGGATCACGCTGCCCTTTGTGAGCTACGGCGGGTCGAGCCTGCTGACGGTCTGGATCATGACGGGTCTGATTATGAATGTGGCGTTGCACCGGGATTCCAAGCCGTACAGGCGATCGTTTGAATACGCTGACGGCGATGCAGCACCCACACGGACGTCATTCTGAATCGGGTCGGGGACCGTCGGGGCCGAAGCGGAAGCCCGGGGGGCGGTCGCACAAGCCCAGACAATCGGCTGGGCCGGGGCCGAAGGACGGTCCGAAGCAAAGGACGTGGAAAGCACCGGTCGAGTTGCCGAGCGGGTTGGAGCCGATCGATCTCGGGGACGGTTTTGTGGCGCGCGCGGCGGCGCTCGGGATCGAGCTCGAAGCGAAAGAGGTGCGGGACCTGGGGCACTACCTCGCGTTGCTGCTCGCGGCGAACACGACGATGAACCTGACGGCCGTGAAGGACCGGGACGACGCGATCGAGAAGCACCTGCTGGACAGTCTGACCCTGCTCCCTGTGCTCGCGGAGGCGGAGCCGAGCGGGGAGGGGGAGCCGCTGACGATCATCGATATCGGGAGCGGCGGCGGGTTGCCGGGTCTGGTGCTGGCGATCTGCCGGCGGGACGCGCGGGTGACGCTGCTGGACTCGACCGAAAAGAAGTGCGGGTTTCTGCGGCACGCGGCGAAGGAGATCGGGCTGGAGAACGTCTCGGTGCTGCACGATCGGGCGGAGGTCGCGGCGCAGGACAAGTCGAACCGGCGCGGGAAGTTCGACGTGGTGACGGCGCGGGCGGTGGGCCGGCTGGCATCGCTGCTCGAGATCACGGTGCCCTTCGCGCGGGTCGGCGGGCTGTGCGTGCTGACCAAGGGGCAGAAGGCGGATGAGGAGTTGGCGGAGGCGAAGGGAGCGTTGCATTTGCTGCACGCGGCGCATGCGGGGACGGTGGAGACGCCGACCGGGCGGGTGGTGGTGATCGAGAAACTGCGGAAGACGCCCTCGGCGTATCCCAGAGAAATCGGCGAGCCGAAGCGGAACCCGTTGGGGATTGAGACGTCGACAGGGACTGACGCGGAGTGAGCGACGCGACGGTCCAGCGTGTGCTCGGAGACGGGGGCGCGATCGCGTCACTGCTGGGCGATGGGTACGAGGCCCGGCCTGAGCAGTTGCGGATGGCGGGCGCGGTGTCGCGGACGCTCGCAGCGAAGTCGCACCTGGTAGTCGAGGCGGGGACGGGGGTCGGGAAGAGCTTCGCGTACCTGGTGCCGGCGATCTCTCGGGCGCTGGCGTTCAGCGAGACCGTTGTTGTGGCGACGAACACGATCGCGCTGCAAGAACAGTTGATGCGGAAGGATGTGCCGCTGCTGGCCGAATCACTCGCGGCCGCTGGGGATGGTGAGGCGGGCGAGTGGGCCGGGGAGCTGCGGGCCGTGCTCGCGAAGGGGCGTGGCAACTACCTGTCGATACGGAGGCTCAAGCTCGCGAGCGCACGGCAGGAGCGGTTGCTTCCCGACGCGGCGAGCCGACGAAGCCTGCATGTGATCGAGGATTGGGCGTACGACACGCCGGACGGGTCGCTGTCGACGCTGCCGCCTCTGGAACGCGCGGGGATCTGGGACAAGGTGCAGAGCGACTCGGGCAACTGCATGGGGCGCAAGTGTGCGCACCACGAGCAGTGCTTCTATCAGAACAGCAGGCGGGAACTCGAGCGCGCGAACCTGATCATCACGAACCATGCGCTGTTTTTCGCGGATCTCGCGATGCGGTCGCGGAGCGAGGGGACGATCGGGGTCCTGCCCAAGTACGACCATGTGATTCTCGATGAGGCGCACATGGTGGAGGACGTCGCGTCGGACCACTTCGGGGTCTCGCTCAGCGAGGGGCGGGTGAACCACCTGCTCGCGACGCTGTACCACCGGAAGACCGGCAAGGGATATCTCTCGAACCTGGAGTTACTCGCGGGGGATCTGCAGCCCATCGAGCGGTGCGTCCGCCTGATCAACGAGGCGGAGGCGGCGTCGCGGGCGTTCTTCGAGTCGCTGATCGAACTGGAGCGGTCGGGGCGGGCGCGCGGAGGACGAATCCGCGAGCAGGGCGCGGTCGAGAACAAGCTGACCCCCGCGATGAACGGGCTCGTGACGCAGCTGCGTCGGCTCAAGGAACTGACCCAAGAAGGCGGGCGGGGCGAGGCGGACCGCTTCGAGCTCAACGCGTACATGCAGCGGGCGTCGGAGATCGCCGACGCGGCGGAGGCACTGGTGACCCAGACGCTCGAGGGGTGCTGCTATTGGGTGGAGGCGGGGGGCGGGCACGGCCGGGAAGGCCGTGGCACGCGGTCCCGTCGCGTGACTCTGGCGTGCTCGCCGATCGAGGTGGCGCCGCTGCTCAAGGAGCATCTGTTCGGGGCGGACTTCAGCGTGGTGATGACGAGCGCGACGCTCGCAACGCGGACGATTGATGACGAGGAGCCCGCGGAGCGTGCGGAGACGGCGTTCGCCCACTTTCTCGATCGTGTCGGGGCGAGCGGGGCGGAGACCATGCAACTCGGCAGCCCGTTCGACTACGCGAGCCAGGTCGAGCTGCATGTCGACAAAACCATGCCCGAGCCGGGCCGGTCTGGTGGGAAGGGATGGGACGCTTCGGCGACCGAATCCGGGTCGTTCGAGCACGAGCTTGTCGTGCGGATTCTCGAACATGTCGAGGCGACCGAGGGTGGGGCGTTCGTGCTGTTCACGAGTTTCAGCACGCTTGATCGCGTCGCGGCGCTGATGTGCGATCCGCTCGAATCGCTCGGGTACCCGATGTTTGTTCAGGGACGCGGGCCCGGCGCGGGATCGCGGACGGAACTGCTCGAATCGTTCCGGGAGTCGGGCAACGGGGTGCTGTTCGGGGCGGCGAGTTTCTGGCAGGGTGTGGATGTACGGGGGGATGCGCTGCGGAACGTGATCATCACCAGGCTCCCGTTCGACCCGCCCGGCCGGCCGCTCACGGAAGCCCGGCTCGAGCGGATCCAGGAGCGCGGGGGGAACCCGTTTGTTGAGGATTCGATCCCGCGGGCGGTGATCCGGTTCAAGCAGGGCGTCGGCCGGCTGATCCGTTCGCACGGCGATTCGGGCCGAGTCGTTGTGCTGGATTCGCGTGTGGTGACCAAGCCCTACGGGCGGGCCTTCCTGAGGGCGTTGCCCGCCGGGATGAGAACGCGCTGACCGGCTGGTTGTGTTCGCCGGCCGGGTGCGGCGAACGGATCCGCGGCGGGTTGGCTAGGCTCTCGGCATGAGAGCTTTTATTGCATGGTTTTCGGTGTTGTTCCTGTCGGGCGATCTTCCTGCACAGGGCGCGGAGGCGTCGTCTGGGGGGGCGATCGCGGGGTGGAGCGAACGGGTCGCGGTCGGCTTCGACGGGGCTTGGCAGGTGCTTGTCGACCCGGTGGACAACGGATCGATCGATTATCTGAGTCGGCCTCGGAGCCCTGGGTATTGGGAGGACAAGACCGCCAAGAAGCCCTCTGATCTGGTGGAGTACGCGTTCAGCGATGCGCACACGCTCGTGGTTCCCGGGGACTGGAACAGCCAGCGCCCCGAGCTGTTCTTCTACGAGGGGCTGGTCTGGTATCGGAAGACCTTCGCGAAGCCCGATGAGGGCGAGCGGTTTTTCTTGCGGTTCGGGGCCGTCAATCGGCGGGCGACGGTCTGGCTGAACGGGGTCGAACTCGGGTCGCACGCGGTCGGGTTCACGCCCTTCGCGTTCGAGGCGACCGACCATCTGGTTGATGGGGACAACGTGGTGATGGTCCGCGTGGACAACCGTCGGCTGGATGACGATGTGCCCGGGCTGCTGACCGACTGGTGGAACTACGGGGGGATCACGCGTGAGGTCGCGCTCGTCGCTGCGCCGGAGACATTCGTGCGCGACTGGTCGGTCGGGCTCACAGCTGATGGGACCACAATCCAGGGATGGGTGCGGATTGACGGTCCGGGGGAAGGGCCTACTGCGGCGGGGACCGCGGTCACGATCTCCATCGATGGCACGGATCGGGAGACGATCGCGAAGACCGACGGGTTCGGGCGGGCACGGTTCTCGATGCCTCGGGGAGGGCTGGATCTGTGGTCGCCGGGCTCGCCGGTACTGCACGGCTTTCGGTTCGCGATCGACGGAGACTCGGCCCGGGACCGGATCGGGCTGCGCACGATCACGACCGAGGGTGGTAATATCCTGCTCAACGGTAAACGGGTTTTCCTGCGTGGGGTTTCCATCCACGAGGAAGCGCCCGAGGGCGGGCGTGCGTGGAGCGAATCGCACGCTCGAGAGCTCTTGGGGTGGGCCAGGGATCTGAACTGCAACTATGTCCGCCTGGCGCACTACCCGCACAACGAGCACATGCTGCGAGTCGCCGACGAGTTGGGGCTGATGGTGTGGGCGGAGATCCCGGTGTATTGGGTGATGGACTATGAGAACCCGCACACGCTGGGGCTCGCCGAGACGCACATGAAGGAGATGATCGACCGCGACAAGAACCGCGCAAGCGTGATCATCTGGTCGGTCGGCAACGAGACGGGCGACGACCCGGACCGGACGGCTTTTCGCGTCGCGCTGGGTAGGAAGGTCAAGCAGTGGGATCCGAGCCGGCTGCTCTCTGCCGCGTGCTTCATGCGGCTCGATCGCGATGGTGCGACGATCACCCGGATGCACGTCGATGACCCATTTGGCGAGGTCGCGGATGTGCTCGCGGTCAACGAGTACGTGGGCTGGTACCACGATGAACCCGAGAGCCTGGAGGGTGTGGACCTCGTGCTCGCGTGGGACAAGCCGTTCGTGGTCAGCGAGTTCGGGGCGGGGATAAAGCAGGGCTATCACGGGACGCCGGACCAACGCTGGAGCGAGGAGTACGGCGTGCGGCTTTACACGTCGACGCTGGATTGGATGGAGACCGTCGACGAGATCGACGGCGTGAGCCCTTGGATTCTCAAGGACTTCCGGTCGCCGCGCAGGCCTTTGTACGGCGTGCAGGATTGGTACAACCGCAAAGGGTTGATCAGCACCGGGGGTGTGCGGAAGGATGTATTCGGGGTGCTGGCGGAGCGGTACAGGGAGTGGGCCGAGACCCCGCCGGGTCACTGATTAGATCGAGTTCGGATCAGCGACGGCGGCGGGTCGCGACGAGGCCCACGGAGACCATCACGGGCACGCTTCCCGGGGCCGGGATGATGGCGAAACCGAAGATGTTCCCCGGTCCGACCTGGTGTTCTCCCGTGAGGGTGAGTTCGTACAGGAACTCGCCTGAGAAGAGGTCGATGGAATAGATGTCCAGCGACTCGTCGGCTTGCCGTGACATGAAGTAGGAGTTCCCGCCGTAGTTCGCAAACGAGTTGATCGTGGAGCCGAACCCGAGCCCGAGTGCTTCAACAACCCCCGTGTTCGGGTCGATGGTGTGGAACGACCCGTCGCCCAGATCGGCGCCGACGAGAAGGCCGTCGCTTCGGATCGTCCAACTCGTGAAGAACTCGTCGGCGTTCTCTGCGACTTGGGAAAGAACCTGGCCTGTGTTCGTGTCGAGCGTCAGGATCGAGCTTCCGCCCGGAATCTGGGTCTGGTAGACATACATCCGGTCGTCGGTGTCGATGGTGATGCTCGTTGAGTTGAACGCGTCGAGATCAAAGAACGTGGACGACTGGGCGGTCGCGGTGTTGATCTGTGCGACGCGGATGTCGGTCGCGTTCGTCGACGTCCCGCCGAGCCCGTAGAGCCTGCCGTGCTGGTCGAACGCGAGTTCGCCGCCGAGACCGTTGCCGCTGCCCGGGTTCGGTGCGAGCCCGGCATCGCCGACCAGGGAGCTGGTGTTGGAGCCGAACCGTCCGTTGTAGAGCAGGCCGTCGCCGCGGAGCAGGTAGAACTGCTGGGATGTCAACTGAGCGGTGGCGAACGGCGTGGCCGAGATCGCGACAGAAAACGCGACCGCGAGGGCGGGTGTGTGCTGCATGTCTTGTCTCCTCGCGGGGTCTCCCTCGCGTTGCCCAGAAAGTAGCGAGATCCAGGGATTTCACAAGACCTGCGGGCAGATTTTGCGCGATCTTCGCGTGTGTTCGAAGCCGCGGCGGCGTGCAACGGAACCGTCTATCCTTGAAGATTGCTCGGTATCGCTCTTTCCAGACCCGGAGAATCACATGCTCGGACGCGTGTTCAAGGCTTACGACATCCGCGGGGTGTACCCCGATCCGCTGACCGACCAGATGGCCTGGCAGATCGGGTACGGCTGCGCGAAATTCCTGCTCGCGGACGCGGAGGCCGCGGGCGAGACCACGCCCATGATGAAGAACGTCATCGTGGGCCGCGACATGCGTCAGAGCAGTCCGACGCTGGCGGATAAGTTGATCGCCGGGTTGACCAACGGCGGGGCGAGCGTGATCGACATCGGGCTCGTTGATACGCCCATGATGTATTTCGCGATCAACCACCTGGACTGCGCCGGGGGCGTGGTGGTCACGGCGAGCCACAACCCGCCTCAGTACAACGGTTTCAAGGTCAGCAAGCGGCAGGCGAAGCCCGTGGGCGAGGCGACGGGGCTCGCGGAGGTCCGCAAGCAGGCGGCGATGGTCGACCGGACGCTGATCGGGGCGGATACCGCGGGGCGCGTCGAGCAGCGGGACTTCTGGGACGCGTACAAGAAGCACGTGCTCAAGCACTGCGATCTTGGGGGCAAGTCGCTCAAGATCGTGATCGACGCGAGCAACGGGATGGCGGGCACGATGGTCCCCAAGGTGTTCGGCACGAAGGGCGAGCACGTCGAGGGGCTGACGATCGTGCCGCTCAACTTCGACAACTCGAAAGGCGAGTTCGTGCACGAGCCGAACCCGCTGGTGGCGAGCAACCTCGAGCAGCTGCAGGAGGCGGTGAAGAAAGAGAAGGCCGACCTCGGCGTGTGCTACGACGGGGACGCGGACCGGTGCGTGATCGTCGATGAGACCGGCGCGATCGTCGGCTGCGATCATCTGACCGCGGCGCTCGTGCCGTTCTTCCTGAACGATCGTCCCGGGTCGAGCGTGGTGTACGACCTTCGTTCGACCAAGGCGGTTCCCGAGGCGATCGTCTCGGTGGGGGGCAAGCCCGTGCGGGGCAAGGTGGGGCACGTCTTCATGAAGCAGGAGATGGCGAACCACCGCTGCGCGTTCGGCGGCGAACTGAGCGGGCACTTCTACTTCCGAACGAACTTCAACGCCGACTCGGGCGCGATCGCGATGGCGACGGTGCTCAGCGCTGTCGCGGCGTCCGGCAAGCCGGTCAGCGCGATGGTGAAGCCCGCGCAGCGGTACGTGCAATCGGGCGAGATCAACTTCGAGATCGAGGACAAGGATCAGGCCCTTGCGGAGATCCGCGAGCACTACATCGGGCGCGGCACGATCGACGATCTCGACGGTGTCACGGTGGACTGTTTCGAGAGCGAGGGCTGGTGGGCGAACATCCGCAAGAGCAATACCGAGCCGCTCCTCCGGCTGAACTGCGAGGCGAGGACCCCCGAACTGCTCGCAACAGTGACCGAGGAGATCAGCCCGCTTCTGGGCGAGCGGGTCGACCACTGAAACGAGTGGATCACGCACGGGGGGCGCACGCGGCACTGTTGGGTTCCGGGCCTTCCTCGGGATCGGCGGATCTCGTGTTCGAGAATTCCCAAGAAAGATCCGGGCGGGGTCGTGGCACCGAGCACGGTCTGCGACACGGCATACGCGAGGCGTCATGAACATCACGCAGTTCTTTGAGCACTGGTCGATCACGGAGAACCCGTTCCGGGGCGAGGAGGCTCGCCATGACGAGGTCCTCGCTCGTCTGAACGGATTGGGCGATGCGCCCCCCGCGGGCGTCTCGGTCGGGCCCGGCGCCCCGCCCGGCGGGAGCATGCACTCAGACTTCGAGAAGATCCTCGGTGAGCTGACCCGGCCCAGCACGTCCATCGTGTTCGGCGAGAAGGGGAGCGGCAAGACCGCGATCCGTCTGCAGATCACGCAACGTGTGAGGGATTTCAACGCCAAAAACCCCAACGCGAAGATCTTTGTCATCAGCTACGACGACCTGAATCAGCCCGTCGCGGAGCTCGATGCGCGTTTCGGCGATTCGAAGAAGGAGCTCGCGCCGTTCAAGGCGTTCCGCCTCGTGGACCACATGGACGCGATGCTCGCGATCGCGGTCGATCGCATCGCGGCGGCGATGCTGCATGAGGGAGAAGACAGGCCGGCCGCGGATCTTGGCGAGGAGCCCCGCAAGGCGGCGAGGCGGTGGGCCGTTCCCCTCCGGCATGATCTGCTGGTGCTCCAGTCGCTCTACGACCCCGCCGACAACGACGGGGCCCGGTCGGCCCGCCTCCGGAGGATCCTCCGGCTTGTTCCGGAGCGGAAGGAAGTGCTCTGGAGAGCCGGGACGCTCGCGGGGTGGGTCCCGGCGGCGGCGATGCTCTTCCTCTGGCTCTTCCCGGGGCAGACCAAAGGCGGGTTCATGGAAGACGCGTTCGCGGTCATGTTCCTTGTGCTGCTCGCGGCGTACGCGGGGGTGCTGATCAAGCGGCTTATCTGGGACCGGCTAGCGCTTCGGCGGATCGCGACTCGGGTTCACAGCGAGATGCGGACGACGCAGCGGGCACCGGAATCGATCGCATCCTCGCTCGCGTCGATCGATCCGAACAGCCGGACGCACGCGGTGCTCCCGCTCGTGGCAGACTCGGACGAGCCGCGGTACGCGATGTTCGAGCGGCTCCGCAGGGTGATCGCCCGGTTCGGGTACACGGGAATCCTGGTGCTGGTGGACCGTGTCGATGAGCCGACGTTGGTGAACGGCGACTCCGAAAAGATGCGGGCGATCATCTGGCCGCTCTTCAACAACAAGTTCCTGCAGCAGGAACGCTTCGGCGTCAAGCTCCTGCTCCCGATCGAGCTCCGACACGCGCTGTTCAAGGAATCCGCGGATTTCTTCCAAGAAGCACGCCTCGACAAGCAGGGCTTCATCGAGCGGCTGAGCTGGTCGGGCCCGATGCTCTACGACCTGTGCAACGCGCGGCTCAACGCGTGCCGGGTGCCCGGCGGTGACCCGCTGAGTCTGATTCAGTTGTTCGATGAGGACGTGACGCGGCAGGACGTGGTCGATGCGCTCGATCAGATGCACCAGCCCCGCGACGCGTTCAAGTTCCTCTACCGCTGCCTGAACGAGCACTGCTCGAACGTGACGGCCGAGGAGGGCGCGTGGCGCGTCCCGAGGCTGGTGCTCGAGAACGTCCGCCGGGTCGAGTCGGACCGGGTGCAGCAGCTCTACCGGGGCATCACGCCGGCCTGAGCGGGCGCGTCGCCGCGGTATGACGAGACGAATCGGATCAGGCCTGCGTGGTGTCGGGCTCTGGTGCGTCGAGATGCCAGGCGGTGTGGGGGCGCCGGCCGACGACGGCGAGCGCTGTGCCGATCACGACGAGCGGGAGCGCGAGCATCGCCCAGATGCCGGGGTCGCCGAAGTACCCCCAGGCCAACACACCGACCAGCAGCAGGCCGAGGCCTCCGTAGCGAGGCTTGACTGCTGTGATCGCTGCGGCCGCGAGCAGCGGGATAACGAACAGGACGATCGGTCCGATGGACTCTGGGAACGGCCCGCCGATGACGCGCATGGCGAGGGCAAGCCAAGTCCAGAATGCGGTGACCGCGAGCAGTGCGGCGGTCGCGACGCCTCGGGTGATCGACCATGGACCGGTGTGGATGGCACGCATGAGATACCTCCGTTATAGGAGAATATTGTTCGCCCAACAAAAGAAGACTTCAAGGTCTGAAATAGATTGATTCGCGATCAGCGGGTGCTTTGGGAGGGATGGAAGATCCAGGGGCCGGTCGTGGCGAGCCCTAGCCCGGCGACGGCAACCGGTAGCGCGAGCAGGAGCCGCGCGTCGGCAGAGTGGAACAGCCAAGCGGCGATCGCTGCGGCGGCGAGCGCGATCATCCCGCCGATCCGAGGAACGAGCACGCCTGTGATGACGAGCACCGCCATCGAGCCGACGAGTCCGGCGACAGGTGCCGCCGCCGGGGTGCCTTCTGAGAACCCGACGGACAGCGCGAACCAAGACCAGAACGCGGCGCACGCCCCGAGCAACACGGTCGATGCCCAGCGGACAACAGGCCTGGCTCGGTGTGCGACGCTCATGCGATCGGTTGTGTCGCGTTGGCTCATCGGGCTTTCCGCTTCACATGTTGTACGCAGAATTCAGACAATAGCTTGAGATGGAAACAGTGCCCGCGGACCTCGGCTTCCTCTCTGCGTGGTTAGCGCATGGAACTGTGGTTCGATTACACGCGACGGAGGCGGGCATATTCGAGGACGAGCGTCTTCTTTCCGAGCCCCTGGAAATCGACGGTGACCCGGGCGTTGCTGCCCGACCCCGAGGTGCTGACGACCTTGCCCTCGCCAAACTGGGGGTGGCGGACGCGTGAGCCGACGGGGTAGGCGTTCGCGGCGGATGGCCCCGCGGCTTTCTGTGCACGGGCGGCGCGGACCGCGGCGAGCTTGGCCTCCATTGAGCCGGTCGCCATGCCCCGGCCCGCGGAGGTCGTAGTCGCGTTGGAGGGCGTCTCCTGCTCATCATCGAAAGAGGACGACTGCGACCAATCGTCGGATTGATCGGACCGCTGGACGTGCTCGCGTCCGAGCTCTTCGAGGAACCGGCTGGGGATGGTGCGCTCGGTGACGCCCCGGATCGTCCGGTAGCGGGCGCTCGTGATCTGGAGCTTCTGCATCGCACGCGTGATGCCGACGAACGCGAGGCGGCGTTCTTCTTCCATGGATGACTCGGAATCGAACGCCCGGCTGTGGGGCAGCGTGCCTTCTTCGAGCCCGATCATCGCGACGACCGGAAACTCGAGGCCCTTGGCGGCGTGCAGGGTCATCAACGTGACCGCGCCCTGCGACGGGTCGACCGCGTCCGCGTCTGCGACGAGCGCGATCGATTCGAGCCAGGCCCGCACGAGGGCGAGCAGCGGGGGGGTCTCGGGAGCGCCCCCGCCCTCGAGCACGTCCGCGCCCGGGAATTCGGTCGGATCATCGGTCGGGTCGTACTCGTCCTCGAATTCCCGGGCCGACGAGATGAGTTCGTCGAGGTTGTCGAGCCTTTCCATGTCCGACTCGGCCCCGCTCGTCTTCGCCTGCTTGGCGTAGTGGGACCGCAACCCGGAGTCCTGGATCACGATCTCAACGAGTTCGGCGAGCGAGCCCGCGACCTCCGCGCCCATGAACGATCCGGCGCCGGTCCAGCCGTCGACCATCTCGACGAACTTGGTCATCGCGTTCGCGGACCGCGGTGAAATGTCGCCAGCGTCGCCCGGCGAGCGGAGGCCCTGAAAAATCGGGAACCCGGCTGATTCTGCCATCAGCCGGACGCGGTCGAGGCTCGTCTTGCCGATGCCGCGGGTCGGTGTGTTGACGATGCGGGTGAGCGAGACATCGTCGGCCTGATTGGCGACGACGCGCAGATACGCGACGGCGCTCTTGACCTCCTCGCGATCGAAGAAGGCAGTGCCCCGGGCGATGGTGTACGGGATCCCCGCGGTGCGAAGGGCGTCTTCGGAGACGCGGGAGAGGGCGTTGGTGCGGTAGAAGATCGCCATGTCGCGCCACGGGATGCCGTGGTCGTTGTGCTCGATGCGGAACCAGTCGGCGATCAGGTCCGCCTCGTGGCGCTCGTCGCGGCACTGCACGACTCGGGCGGGATCGCCGCCCTTGGTCGTCGTGTAGAGCGGCTTGTCCTTGCGGTTGGCGTTGTGCTTGATGAGCGTGTCGGCGATCGACAGGATCGACTCGGTCGAGCGGAAGTTCTCACCAAGCGTGATGGTCTTGGCGCCCGGATAGTGCGACTCGAAGTCGAGGATATTGGAGATGTCGGCACCGCGCCAGCCGTAGATCGCCTGATCGGGATCGCCCACGACGCAGATGTTGGGACCGATGGAGGGGGCGTTCCCGGAAGAAGACAGGTCGGACTCATCGACGTCGGGCAGACCCGCGAGGTCCGAATCATCGGAGCGTCCTTCGCCCGCGAGCATGCTCGCGATCTGGAACTGTGCCCCGTTGGTGTCCTGATATTCGTCGATAAGGATGTAGCGCCAACGGTCCTGGCACTCGCGGCGGACGGGTTCGTTGCGTTCGAGCATTCGTGCCGTCATCAGCAGCAGATCGTCGAAATCGATCGCGCCCGCTTTGCGGAGCGAGGCCGAGTAGGCGGTGTAGATCTTCGCGAGCTGCTTGCTGTAAAAATCCGTCGCGCGTACGGCGAACTTTTCCGCGTCGAGCAATTCGTTCTTCGCGTTGCTGATCGCGCTGAGCACGGACCGGGGCGGCCAATTCGACGAGGAGAGGTCCATCGCCTTGAGCACCCGCTTCATCGCCGCCATCTGGTCCGAGGAGTCGTAGATCGTGTAATCGGGCTTGAGCCCCGGGATGTCGGCCCGATCGGCGTACCGCCGGAGCAGCCTGGCGCACAGCGAGTGGAAGGTCGTGATCGTCAGGCCACGCGGCGGACGCGGGTCGTCGCCGTCCGCGAGGATCTTCTCGACGCGTTCGCGCATCTCGCCCGCGGCCTTGTTGGTGAAGGTCAGCGAGAGGATCTGCCACGGCCGGACGCCGTTTGCCATCAGGTGCGCGATCCGGCGTGTGATCACGCGGGTCTTGCCCGACCCCGCGGCGGCGAGGACGAGCAGCGGACCTTCCGTGCATTCCACGGCGGCGCGTTGGGAATCGGTCAGATCGCTCAGCAGATCGGTGCGTGTCGGCATCACCCGAGACGGTAGCCGGTCAGCCGGCGAGCCGTTCCGTGTCATCCTCCTCCGGCGGCAGATTGACCGAAGTCGCGTAGGCCTCGACGCGGCTGAGCACGTCCGCGGGTTCGAGGTTGTAGCCCCGGGCGCGCGGGCCCGACCAGTTGAGTCCCACGAGCACACCTGCCTCGGCGATCTCGGGGAGGATGTCGCTGCAGAACTCGGCCCAGCTGTGCGGTGCGATGACGAGCCCCGGGCCGGCGAGCGGGCCGTTGAGCATGAACTCAACCCGTCGGTATGAGGACCACACCGGACGGGCGTGCTGGTGGGACGCGAGCGGCCAGGAGATGGGCCCCCGCAGGTCGTGCTCGATCATGAAGATCTCGCCTGAGGCGAGCACTTCACGGCAGAACGCGTTGGCTTGCTCGCTTGCCGACATCGTTGCCCCGTGCTCGCAGGAGTACCGTCCGAGAAGCCGACCCGACCGCACCACGCCCGCGAGGTGGGTATCGGTGAGAAGCGCGATCCAATTGACTTCTGCTGCGAATCCAAGGAGGGGAGCAACGCATCCGGCCGGGCGCAAGCGAACCGCGCGGTGCACCGATCTGCCTGAGAACTTGAACCGGTGCCGTGGCTCGACCGAAAACCCGAGGTTGCGTCACGAATCGAGCCGATCCGTATGATTCCCGTGCGCGAGTCGCGTTGATCTGTCGATCCGAACAGCAGAATCGTCCGTATCGATCTCAGTGAGATGAACGGAGCGATTGACACGGGGGGCATCCGGATTTACCTTCCGCACTTCGCCCCGGGATGTGCGCGAACGCAGTTAGGCGTCGGATGGACCAGCCAGAACCCAAACAGAATCCTGAGTCGGTTGTCGGCGTGAGCGACTCGAACGCCGCCGAGGATACCGCTGGGTTCACGCCGCCTGTCGCAGATGATGAAAACGCGGCGTCGATCCGGGCTCAGGAAGCCCTGAGGGCAGAGGCCGCGAAGAGCGGGACGAATCTCGACACGCTTGTAGGCCGGGCGGTTGTCGATCAGGGGCTCGCGACACCCGAGCAGGTCAAGCACTGCCTGACGCTGGTGCGGGAAACCGACGAGGAGAGCCAGCAGTCGCTCTGGGAATTGCTCGTCAACAACGGGTATGCGACGCAGAGCCAGATGACTCGGCTGCGCGAACGGCTCGACGAGGAGCGCCGGGGCATCCCCGGATACAGCGAGTTCAAGGAACTGGGCAAGGGCGCGATGGCGAAGGTCTATCGCGCCAAGCAGCGGAGCCTGGATCGCTACGTCGCGGTAAAGATTCTGCCGCAGAAATTCGCGAGCAACCCGCAGTTCATCGAGCGGTTTTTCCGTGAGGGCCAGGCGGCCGCGAAGCTCAACCACCCCAACATCGTGCAGGCGTTCGACGTCGGTCAGCACCGTGAAACGTACTACTTTGTGATGGAGTACGTGGACGGCCGAACCGTCCACGACGACATCGTCAAGAACAAGAGGTACGACGAGGCGCGTGCGATCGAGGTCGCGATCCAGGTCGCCGAGGCGCTCGAGCACGCCCATGAGTGCGGGTTGATTCACCGCGACGTGAAGCCCAAGAACATCATGATCACCAAGAGCGAGGTTGTGAAACTCGCCGACATGGGGCTCGCCCGCGCGGTCGCCGACAAAGAGGCCGCCGAAGCGGAGAAAGGCAAGGCGTTCGGCACGCCGTACTACATCAGCCCCGAGCAGGTCATGGGCCTCGACTCGGTCGGTCCGCAGGCGGACATCTACTCGCTGGGCGCGACGCTCTACCACATGGTGACCGGCGTCGTCCCCTACGAGGGCAAGGACCCGTCGGAGGTGATGAAGAAGCACCTCAAGGCCGAACTGACCGCCCCTGACCACGTAAACCCGAAACTGAGCGCGGGCATCAGCGAGATCATCGAGATGATGATGGC
>DDFO01000027.1:44370-44927 GCA_002337215.1 Phycisphaerales bacterium UBA1926
GAGATCATCGAGATGATGATGGCAAAGAAGCCCAGCGCCCGGTACAAGAACTGCGCCGATTTGCTGCTGGATCTCCGGGCGCTCAAGGCGGGCGACCAGCCCCCGATCGCGCACCGCGGGATCAGCGAGATCTCGGATCTCGCGGGCCTGGCGGCGGCCGAGGCCGCCGCGGTCTCGGCCGAAATCCCTCAGGACGCGGCGGATGCGGCCCGGAAATCGCCTTTCGATGTCTTCAGCGAACCCGTATTTCTTGTGCTCCTTCTGCTCTTCATCGTGAGCGCGATCGGGAACGTGCTGGCGATCGCTACGTGATCGGCGAGCATCTCACGGCCAGTCATACACCCAATCTCGAGTCCCATCGCACAAGCGACCCGTACCTTTGACCTGTGGCCACGCTGAAGAAACCACCGGGATAGGGGTCCTCCGCTTGCTTCTTACGCTGGGTCCGGATATTTTCAGGACCGAGAGCGGAAGCACAGGCCTTCGCATCCGATATCGGATGTGCTGGATATCGACCGTTCAGGGCTGTCGGCTGCTGCGACGCAGGGTCGCGAGCC
>DDFO01000027.1:45100-48802 GCA_002337215.1 Phycisphaerales bacterium UBA1926
AGCCCCGTAGTATCACGAAGTCCCGCGTGTGCGGGTGGAATGAATCAGGCCGGGGACGGTTCCTCGGCGCGGCACGGGAGACCGTGGCCAAGACGATCGTCGGAATGGGCCGACGGCAACCAGGAGATCTGCAAATCGCACGTCGTTTTATGATGAGGGGCGGTCCCCCGGTGCAACGCACCCGGGTGAACCACATGATCCGGATTTCCCCGATCCGGCTGATCGGCGCGGACAACGAGCAGGTGGGCGTTGTCGACACCCATGAAGCGCAACGGATGGCTCAAGAGGCGGGTNNACCAGCCGATGCATTGGGAGTGGTTCCCAACGCGGACCTTGGCGCGTCACGGCCCGGCATGATGCCGTTGCCACACGCTTGTCAGTTGTTTCCACCGAAAGGCCCCTCCCATCGCAAGAGGACGATTCCGACCCGAACCGCGCGACAATAGCAAACGCCTGCGCATCAACGACCTGATCCGTATATCACCGATCCGCCTGATCGACGAGACCGATAACCCGGTGGGTGTCGTCGATGTCGAGGACGCCAAGCGCATGGCCAAAGACGCGGGGCTCGACCTTGTTGAAGTGGCCCCCAAGGGCGAGCCGCCGGTCTGCAAGATCATGGACTACGGGAAGTACAAGTACGACCTGTCCAAGAAAGAACAAAAGAGCCGCGCCGCGGGCAAGCAGCAGGAACTCAAGGAGATCCGTCTCGGCCGGTCGATCAAGATCGACCCGCACGACGTGCAGATCCGCGTCGATCAGTCGCGTCGGTTCCTGATGGCGGGCCACAAGGTGCAGATCACCCAGCGGTTCCGCGGGCGTGAAATGATGCACAAAGAGCTCGGCCTCGAGCGGCTCCAGAAGATCTGCGTTGATCTCAGCGACATCGCGAAGATCGAGATGGCGCCCCGCTGGGTCGGACGGCAGACCAGCATCGTGCTCGCGCCCGACAAGGACAAGATCGAGCACATCAAGCGCAAGATGACCAAAGAAGAGCACGAGCGTGCCGAGCGGGAACTCGAGGAGGCCGAGAAGGCCCGCATCGAGGCCCTCGAGGCCGACGCGGCGGATGACGACGACGACAGCGAGGATGACGCGGACGAGGAGTCTCAAGCCAAGGGCGGCAAGGGGACCAAGCGGGGCAAGGGCCCGGCCGATGACCGTGCGTCGAACCCTGTCGATGACGAGATCGCTGATCTTCTCGGCGAAGCCTGACCCGTCTCGACGTCATCGAGCAGAACGCAACCACCCCGGGCAACCCCGGGGTTTTTTCTTCGATCGCGTTTCGGGGGCCAAGGCGTCCTGTGGATGCTCCAGGCCAGATGCGGCTAATCGTGACGCAACGCCACGATCGGGTCCTGCTTCGCGGCCTTCCGTGCGGGGTAGATCCCGAACACCAGCCCCGTCGCCGCCGCGACGAGGAACGCGACGATCACCGCCCACGGCGAGACCGCGGTGGGGAGGCTGACGTCCGGCGGGAACAGCCCGCCGATAAACGGCGCCTGCGGGAGGAGCGGGACAACGCTATCAAGAGCGATCGTGAGCCCGAGCCCCAGCGCGACGCCCACGAGCCCGCCGACGGCGCTGAGCACGCCCGTTTCGACGAGGAACTGCGCGACGATGTGCTTCCGGGTCGCCCCGAGCGCACGGCGGACGCCGATCTCACGAGTCCGCTCCGTCACAGTCGCGAGCATGATGTTCATGATGCCGATGCCACCCACGAGCAGACTGATCGCCGCGATCGACGCGCTGATCCACTGCCCGGTCAACGCCCGCTTCCGCGCGTTCTCGAGCAGCTCGTACGGCACAATCATCCCGATATCGGTGAGATTCGGGTGCCTGTAGTCCATGAGCCGGCGGAGCCGCTGCGCGTCGGGGATCACCCGCTCCCGGCTCGGGCTCTCGAGGTAGATCTCCGCGACCTGCACCTCGTTGCCCTGAAACGATCCCTGTGTCCGCCTGATCACGGTGTCGCCGAACACGGCCCGGGCGGTCGTGATCGGGATATGGATATCGAGATTCAGATCGCGTCCCACAAGCGCCGACCCCGCGCCGCCGGAGAGGCCGACAGGCCTGAGCACCCCGACAACCTCGAGAACCTTGTCGTCGATCCGGAGCCTGTTGCCGATCGGGTCTTCGAGCCTGAAGAACTCTTCGGCGATCTCCGACCCGATGACGCACACGAGAGACTGCTGCGCAAGATCCGACTCGGTCAGGTACCGCCCCCGTTCGATCGTCAGCCGGGCGACATTGATGAACTCTTCGGTCGTGCCAAAGGTCTGGCTCGTCTTCCTGAGCTCGCCCCGCAGGATCTCGCTGCCGACTTCCTTGAGCGGGACGACGTGCGTCGCGTCCGCGAAGTTCTCCTCGACAACCTTGAGATCGTTGTACGAGAGCCCGTATCGATTGATGAACCCCCGCTGGCCTCCGCTCTGTTGGCTCTGGGCCTCGGGAGGCTTCTGGCTGCGGACGATGATGTTCCGGGCCCCGAGCCGCTCGATCTGGGCGAGCGCCTCACGCGTCGAACCCTCGCCGATCCCGACCATCGCGATCACGGCGGCGACGCCGAAGATGATCCCGAGGGCCGTGAGGATCGAGCGGAGCATCTGGAGGCGGAGGTTCGCCAGGCCGAGCCGGATCGTTTCGAGAAGAAATTCCATCCGTCGATGCTACGCGACAGAGCGGGCGGCGACGCGGGCGATCTCCATTCGGGTATCCTCGGCCCATGCCGAGCGTGGACCGATTCGAGATTGAGGATGAGATCGAATCGGATGCGGGGTGGGTATACACCATCACGCTTTCGCCCGAGGGTTGTGCGTCGTCGTCGCTGCGGGTGAGCCTCTCGTGGCACGACCACGACGTGATTTCGAGGGGCACCGCTCCGCCGAGCGCGACGATCGCGGCGGTTTGCCGCCTGCTGAGCGATCATCGGGATCTGGTCACTCGCGTGCCGGGCAGGGTCGACGTCTCGACGCTCCGGCGGCTAATCCGGGACTTCGATCGCGATGTGCAGAGCAGGATTGGCCCCGCCGACCCGATGGGCGGCTGAACCGGCGTTGCGCTGTCCGGCGCTCACACAGGCGAGCCGACGGTCCGCAGCGTCTCGTCGAGCACCGCCGCCGCGGCGTTCCAGTTGCTGAACCCGCTGTCGCCGCGCAGGAACACCCGGTGTGCGCACACCGGGGTGATGTTCTCGATCACGTCTTCGGGGATCACGTGGTCGCGTCCCGCCATCGCGGCGGTTGCCCGGGCTGCGTGGGCGAGCGCGAGACTGCCCCGAGGGCTGAGCCCGATCTCGATCGAATCGTGATCCCGCGTCGCGCGGGCATACCGGACGATGTACTCACGGATCGACTCGCTGAGTTTCACTCTGTCCACGGCCCGCTGCATCTCGACCACGTCGGCCGCGGTCAGCACGGGCTCCAGCTCATCGAGCACGGTCTGCGCGGGGCGGACATCGAGCAGTTTGGCCTCCGATTCAGGAGACGGGTACCCGAGGCTGATCCGCATCAGGAACCGATCGAGCTGGTTCTCCGGGAGCAGGTACGTCCCCTCGAACTCGTAGGGATTCTGCGTCGCCAGCACGATGAAGGGAGGCGAGAGCGTGTGGACGGTGCCATCGATCGAGATGCTCCCCTCGCTCATCGCCTCGAGCAAGGCGGTCTGGGTCCGGGGCGTTGTCCGGTTGATCTCGTCGGCGAG
>DDFO01000030.1:0-1730 GCA_002337215.1 Phycisphaerales bacterium UBA1926
AGGTCGAGCACGCCGAAGGGCTCCGCGAGATCTGCGGCGTTGCAGCCGCCGGCACTTCCGGCGGGCCCGAAGTAAACGTTGTCCGCGTAGATGTAGCTCCCGGGATCGCCGAAGGTGATGAGCACCCAGATGAGCGTTGCGTCGACAGCGTCCTCGGGAACAACGACCGATTCGCTCTCGAAATAGGTCCATTCGTCGACCGGCGGGACGACGAACCAAGAGACGGTATCGCGGCCCTCGTAGAGCCAGTGCTTGATGCGGGTTCCGGTGTAATCGCCGTTGGCGTCGTAGAACCGTGTTTCGAGGAAGAACTGGCTGCCGAAGCGGTCCATCGCGCCGCCGGTGCCGCTGCGGGGCTGCAGTTGGGCGACGGAAGGATGGTAGAGCCATCCGGAGAGGTGGACTTCCTCGCCTGGCGTGACGGGGAGTCGGTCCTCGATGCCGTCATAGTTGGTGTCGATACCAAAGACGGTATCGAGTTGGTTGTTGGTCCCGGCGCCGCCGGCGGTGAACCGGATGGCGCGCGAGCCGTCTTGAGCGGTGAAGAAGCCGCCGCCGTTGGGGATGATCTCGCCGTTCTGCGCGACATCGGCGGGAGTCGTAAAGTTGGTCCACTGGTCGACGACGATGAAACCGGGCCCGGCATCCTCATAGGACGGGTTGGGGGCAAGGTTCTGCGCCGACGCGGTTGCACCGACGGCGGTGAGGATCGCGAAGGCGGTGGTGGTGAGACGGTTCATGTGTTCCCTCCTGATTTTCGGATCATCCCGCGGCCCCGAATCGCGGCTCGACATCGCTCACCATCCACACCGAGGTGAGCCGGGAACGCGGGTCGCACCCGTTCCCGGCGTGCGGCCCACTCATCGGAATCCGTCTGGTGGTCAGCGCTGATAGGACTGGAGCCAGCCCCAGTCGAGCACGCGCGGGGTCCCGTCGGCGGTGGTCGTGTCGCTCATCATGGGGAGCCAGACGTCGTCGCCGTTGAAGAAGACTTTGACGAAGATGTCGTACCCCGTGAAGTCGATGCCCTGCTCGGCGATCTCGGGATTGCCGTAGGTGTGCTCGAAGAGCGTCACGGTCGTGTCCATGTTCAGCAGGTGGCCGCGGTCGTTGTGCCGCTCGGTGATCTGGTCCTGATTCGACCAGTCCGCATCGGTGTGATCGCCTTCGCCGGTCCCGTTGTTGATCCAGGTGCTCTCCTCGACGAAGATCGGGAGCTGCTTGAACAGCTTGAGCTTCTGATCGAAGTCGGCGTTCTGCACGAGGCCGACGGCTCCCGTCACGCCCCCGATGCGGTTGACATAAGCGAGCCGTGCCTGGTTGTCGAGGCGGGCGCCCTGCATACCGCGGGTGAAGCAGTAGTCGGTGTCGACCTCGACATAAGGTCGGTCGTCGAAGAGCTCCGAAGTTTCGGACGGATCGACAAGGCCCGTGCCCTGGCGCTGGTTCTTGGCGCACGCGAGCACGTCGTCGGCGGACGCGACGTAGTCGAAGAAGATGCCGGGCTCGTACTCGTCGGCGTTTGGCTGGTACTCGTTGGTGCCCGCGACGACACGGATCCACGTCCGGCGGGGCCAGATGTGATCGCGGTTATCGTTTGCATACAGGTGCGTCGCCTGCCCCACGCTGCGGAGATTGACCGCGCAACCTAGCGTCATCGCCGATTCCCGCGCCGCGCCGAGGGCGGGGAGCAGGATGCCGATGAGCAACGCGATGATCGCGATGACCAC
>DDFO01000030.1:1806-6844 GCA_002337215.1 Phycisphaerales bacterium UBA1926
GCGATGATCGCGATGACCACGAGCAACTCGATGAGTGTGAACGCGGACCGCAGATGCCAGAGGCACCCGGTTTTTTGAGTATGTGTCATGCTATTCTCCTTCCGTCGATACCCGGCGAGAACGCATTCCGGTACAGTTACAATGCATCTGAACATGGCGATCTGTTCAACACTGTTTCAGATCAGTACTATGAGAAACGTGATTTTTGCCAAAGAGGCGGAATTCAAGATGCCCAATCGGGGGATTTGTAGTCGCACAGACCCGTGTGAAAACCCACGAGTGGGCTTCGGGACCGGAACTGATCCGGTTGGCGCCGCGGTCCGCTCGCGCGACGTCGCGACATATTGACGCTCGGGCTTCGGCGTCGTGGAATCGGCGCGATGGCGCACAAAAAAAGACCGACGGATGACCGCCGGTCTCTCTGATCTCTCGCTCTTCTCCCGAATCGCGTCTCGGCTTCGTTTGAAGCCGAGGGCGTCTCTTCTTGCCTCCACTCTCTCAACCCACGAACATAGCGCGGGGAACGGTCCGGTACAGGCGGTGGCAAATAAAGGTTTTGCAAAGACTCCGGCGGGCCCGTCCCGCCCGGCGCGTGATCGGTCGGCCGGCACGGGTGTGAAAGCGTGGGTCGGCAATCTCGACAGAGTCGGTATAGGCTCGCAGACGACGAAAAGGGCGATATTGGCACGCCCGGGCCCGGCCCCGGGTGGGTGCCGCCGAGCCGGAAGGGGATGGTCATGGACGACGGGATCGTGGACAGTCGGGCGGAGCATCGGCGGGGCGAGACGCCCGAACGGGGCTCTGGCCGTGATCCTGAGACCGAGCTCTGGTCGGGGGGGCCGAGCCAGTGGGTCAACTTCTGGTGGTTTGTGCTCTGCGTGCTGGTCATCCCGATCCCGTGGGCGATCTACAAGTGGCTCGACGTGAAGAGCACGCGGTTCACGCTCACCACCGAACGGCTGCGCTGGGAATGGGGCATCCTGAACCGGCGCACCGAGGAGGTCGAGTTGTACCGCGTGCGGGATGTCGGGCTCATCAAGCCGTTCGTGCAGCGGCTGGTGGGGCTGGGCACGCTCGAGGTGACGAGCACCGACGAACGGACTCCCGAGATCGTGCTCAACGCGGTCAAGGACGCCGACGAGGTGCGCGAGTACTTCCGCGAGGCGACCGAGCGGATGCGGCAGATCCGCGGGGTGCGGGATATCGACATGAGTTGAAGAGGCACCAGGCACTGGGTGTTGGGGCTTGGGGAGGACTGGTTTGTGCCTTGCTTTGCTATGCTGGCGCGGTGAGGTATCGCCGTGCGTGACATTGTTTTGGGTCCGACCTTTGAACTGACGCTCGTGGGCACCGCAGACGCGGCGGAGCGAGCGCTGGCCGCGTGGATCCGGTCGGGGGAGTGTCCGTACGACGCGGTGCGGGCGGGGAGCCATTTCACGCTGTCGATCCGGAAACAGTCCCGGCACTTCTGGTCGCCCGTGCTGACGCTCGAGGTGCGCGAGGAGACGGGCGGCGATGATGGCGCGGCGTCGCCATCGGTGTCGGCGATCGTCGCGGGGCGGTTCAACCCCGCGAACAACATCTGGGTGGGGTACATGCTCACGTACCTGGCGCTGCTGACGCTGATCCTGGGATCGGCGATGTGGGGGATCGCCGAACTGCTGCTCGATCGCACGCCGTGGTCGCTGCTGCTCATCCCGGCGTGCGTGACGGTGGGCGGGCTGATGTTCTGGGCGAGCGCGGTGGGGCAGCGGATCGCGAAGCCGGAGATGGCGGCCATGCGCGCGGCCGTGGACGGGGTGCTGGGAACCGCGATCGGCGACACGGCGGCCGAAGGGGATTCGCTAGTCTGACGGCATGATCGCACGGGCAGTCTCGGGAATGGGTTCGAGCATCAGCCGGGTCTTCGAGCGGACGGCTCCCGATCCGTTTGTGCTCGCGGTGCTGCTCACGCTGGTGACGGCGGGGCTCGCGCTGGGGCTGGGGGATTTTCCGGGGAAGGCCGAGGATGCGTCGTCGGCGGTGTATCTGCTCGACGCGTGGCGGGCCGGGGACGGTCTGTGGAAGTTCCTCGCGTTCGGGATGCAGATGTGCCTGGTGCTGGTGACGGGGCACGCGCTGGCGGCGAGCGGGCCCGTGCGCGCGCTGCTGGGCGGGCTGGCGGGTCTGCCCCGTTCCCCGGCGCAGGCGGCGGCGATGGTGGGGCTTGTGTCGGCATCGTTCGGGCTCGTGAACTGGGGGCTCGGGCTCATCTTCGGGGCGCTGCTCGCCCGGGACGTCGCGCGGTCGCTCGAAGCGCGGGGCGTGCGGGCGCACTACCCGCTGCTGGCGGCGGCGGGGTACTGCGCGATGGCGGTCTTCCACGGCGGGCTGAGCGGGAGCGCGCCGCTGACGATGACCTCGGCGGACGGCGCGGCGAAAGTCCTGCCGGCCGGGATGCTCGAACGCTTCGAGGGCGGCGTTCCGCTGGGCGAGACGATCTTCAGTCCCATGAACCTCGTGGCGACGGCGGGGCTGCTGGTCATCGTGCCGGCGGTGCTGTGGTTGCTGACGCCCGGGGCGGGTGAGGATGTGCGCACGATCGGGGCGTACGACGACGCTCGACGCCACCCGGAGAAGGCTGCGCCGTCTCCGGGGCACCCTCAGAGGGATGGGGAGGATGCGGTGCGAGCCCCTCGCGCGAGCGAGGGGGGAGGTCCCCCGGCTCGCGCCGGGGGCTCGTCAGAGGAGGGTGGGACATCGTCGAGGTCGTTGCCCGACTGGCTCCACGAGACGCCGGTGCTGGCGTGGGTGCTCGGGTTGGCGCTGCTCGCGGGGGTCTGGCGGTACGGCTCGGTTTCGGGGCTCGGGCGCGTCGGTCTCAACGAGATCAACGCCCTGATGCTGGGTCTCGGGCTGATCCTGCACGGGTCAACGGCGAGCTACGTGCGCGCGGTGGAGGACGGGGCGAAAGGGTGCGCGGGAGTGATCCTGCAGTTCCCTTTGTACGCGGGGATCATGGCGCTGCTGGTGAGCAGCGGGCTGGTCGAGTCGTTCTCGGCGTGGCTTTCCGCGTCGGCCGGTGAGACCGGGCTGCCTTTGCTGACGTTCGTGAGCGCGGGGGTGGTGAACCTGTTCGTGCCGAGCGGGGGCGGGCAGTGGGGGATCCAGGGGCCGATCGTGCTGGAGGCGGGTGCGAGCGTGGGTGTGCCGCCCGGAAAACTGATCATGGCGGTCGCGTACGGCGATCAGCTGACGAACCTGCTGCAGCCCTTCTGGGCGTTGCCGCTGCTGGCGATCACGGGCGTGCGCGCGCGGGAGATCGTGGGGTACACGTGCGTGCTGATGGTGTCACTGGCGGTGTGGCTGGGGCTGGTGCTTGTGTTCTTTTGAGTTCGCAAGGAGTCAATGATGGGATTGTTGTCAAAGTTATTTGGTTCGAAGGCAGAATCGGTCGCGGATGAGCCGGAGCGTGAGGAGCACGCGGTGCTCCTGCACCTTCGCTATGAAGCCAACGAGGATGGGTTCCCGATCGAAGAGGGAGTGGTGGAGCAATACCAGGATGTGGAGGATCGGCTGGAAGCCGCAATCGCCCACGCCAAGGTAGGCGAACTCGATGGCGATGAGTTCGGCGATGGGGTATGTGTTGTTTATACATATGGCCCGGACGCCGACCTGCTTTGGGATGCGATGCGGCCGGTGCTTGAGGGTCAGACGTGGCCAGCCGGGTCGCACGCCGTGAAGCGTTATGGAAATCCTGGGAAAGACGTCAGAAGCGAACGCATTGACCTCGCGGGCAGCGGATGACGGTGCTTGGTATCGGAAGGTGTCTCGGTTATGCCGCGTCGAACCGGTTCTTTGCTTTGATGAGCGAGACGCCGATGACGATGACCATGATCGCGCCGACGCCGCAGGATGAGAGCAGGGCGGTCGCGATCGGGCTCGCAAGATCGCCCACGACGATCAGGTCGCCTGTGGTGAGCTGGTCTTCGAGGCCCGAGACCTCGAAGCAGATCTCGTCGTCGGGGTCCCACTGAGCGAGATCGATCGTCGCGATGGAGCTGAACTCGCCGCTGGGGAGATCGAGGGAGGTGCCGACCTTGGTGGTCATAAGAATGACGTGCCCGTCGGGTCCGTACGGGGCGAGGCCCAGCATGGCGGTGCCGGCCGGGACGGTGTGGTCGCGGAGGAAAACCGTGACCCTGGGGGTCCAATCGTCCCTGGTCCGGCACGTCGTGCCGTCGATGGTGAGTTCAACGGTGCTGCCGCGCACGGCGCGGACGGCGTAGATGAACGACCCGGCGAGGGTGCCGACGAGCAGCAGGAAGGCGAGCCCCGCGGCGAGGAGCCAGGGCCAGGGGGAGCCTTTGGATCGGGCCGGCGCGGGGCGCTCGTTGGGGTCGTTGGGGTCGGTGGGGTCGGACATGGGGCGAGCATACCGCGGCGTCTCGGGGGGATGACCCGCGGGTCAATGGTCGATCGGGACAAACCAGAGCACGGCGATGACCGCGAGCCCGAGCGCGATGCCGAACCAGAACCGTGCCGCGTGCGCCCCGGCCGCGATCTTGCGGAGCCAGGTCCAGTTCATCAGCAGGTGGACCACGCAGAGCGCGATGAACGCGAGGCCCGCGTAGAGGTGCCAGTCGCCCCATTCGTGGCGGGTCAGGCTCAGGATCGCGTCGTGCCCGCCCCCGCGGTGTCGGCCCTGCCCCGGGGGGAGGCGGAGCCAGAGCAACAACCCGGTGCCGATCATGAAACAGAGCACGAGGTAGAGGAGGAGATTCAGGGCTCGGTTGATGGGGTTCTGGAATCGGGCTGGGATGAGCCGACGGCGGGTGTGGGGCGTGTGGGTCATGGTGACCACCTCCCGGTCTGATTCTAGATCGGTGTGCGCGTCAAGAACCGGAGCCTTGATCATGGAGAAACCGCTTTGCGGTGTCTCCATGGCACCCGGTTCGATGCCGGTTGGTCTGGCCGCGGTCGGTGCCCGTCTTCGACCCGAAGGGCGAAGGTGGTTCGGTGTTCCGGGGTCGTCTGTTCGTGGTTCGCCCTTCGGGTC
>DDFO01000030.1:6953-7589 GCA_002337215.1 Phycisphaerales bacterium UBA1926
CACGGCCGGGACGGCCGTGGCACCCGGATGAGTTCACCCGCGTTACGACGCCGCGGTCTCGGCGAACTCCTGGGCGAGGCAGCGGTCGATGCGGGCGAGGGTCTCGTCCTTGCCGACCAGGGCGAGCGAGAGGCCCAGGGGTGGGCTGACGGCCGACCCGGTCAGCGCGATCCGCAGGGGCTGGGCGACCTTGCCCATCCCGGCGCCCGAGGACTCGGCGAAGGCCTTGATCTCGTCTTCGATCGTCTCGGGGGACCAGTCCTTGATCGCGGCGAGCGCGTCGCGCGTCTGGGGCAGGACCACGAGCCCCGATGGATCGCCCTTGAGCAGGTGCTTTTTGACCGCCTTCGCGTCGTAGGTGATCGCGTCGATGGTTGTGCGCGCGAACGTGATCGCGTCTGCGGCGTCCGAGAGGGTCTTGGTGCGGGGGCGTGCGGCCGCGGCGGCGATCGCCCAGCGGTCGAAATCGGCGCGGGCCCACTCGGCGAGATCGGTGTCGAACCGGTCGGCCCAGCCCATCCACTGGCAGGCGAACTCGCCGTCGGTCATGCCGTGCTGGATCGTGTCGGCGTTGAACGCGAGCAGTTTCTCGCGGTCGAACTTGCTGTTGGACTTGCCGACGCGATCGAACGAGAA
>DDFO01000028.1:0-231 GCA_002337215.1 Phycisphaerales bacterium UBA1926
GATGTCGGCGAGATCGAGCACGCGGAACGGCGGTGCAAGATCCGCGACGCAGCCCGCTTCGTTGTATCCACCCGCGAGCACGGTTTCGACCGAGCCGGGCTGGATGAGTTCGGCGAGCCCGAGCGCGCCGAGCGCGACATCGGGCAGCCCCGCGTCGTTGAACGCGTAGCCGGGCAGTTCGTCGGACCGGCGGTAGAGGATCGACGCCCCGCCCGCGAACGATTGGCGGGC
>DDFO01000028.1:365-6187 GCA_002337215.1 Phycisphaerales bacterium UBA1926
CGATTGGCGGGCGCCGCGGCGGTACGCCTCGTACGCGCTCACGGCGGGGCCTGTCCGCCCGTCTCTCGAGAACGCCATGAGCGAGGGGAAGGTTGTGACATCGCCCGGGTGGTCGCTCAGCGAGTCGGCGTGGTAGCCGCCCCATTGGGGCGCGGTCGCGCCGGCGCTGAACACCGTCATGTGCTTCGGGCCCGCGTCGTCGGTCCACGCGGCGTGCGAGCCGAGCAGGTGGTCGATGTGGGTCGCCCAGGAGAGATTTTCGCGGAAGGGCTCCTGCACGAGCGAGGAATAAAGCGAGACGAACGCGGGGAGGTGCTGCCCCTGCGAGTTCACCGTTACGGGCATCCCCGATGCGAATTCGGCGCTCGGCCAGCGCGCACGCTGCAGCCAGCGATCGAGCACGCCGACCACGCCCCCGAAGACCTCGGCCTGCTCGACGAAGATGATCCCCTCGTGGAACGGGCGTGCCGCGCCGCCCGTCGGTCCGCCGGCTTGGGCGGCCCGGAAGAACAGCGCATCGTTCGCGTCGATGTATGCGTCCCAGTTCGTGACGCCATCGATGATCGCGTCCGCCGCTGCTGCGATGCCGGCGTCCGAGGGGTAGAAGCGCCTCGCACGGTCCGCCGCGAGGACGATCTTCATCGTGCTGAGCGTTGCGAATTCGTCGGACCATCCCGGCTTCACGCCGCCCGTGAACGGATCGAGCCAGTGCCGGTAGATCCCGTCGGCGGATCTCGACGGCGCGATCCCGTCGCCTGCGAGTCCGGCATAGCGGGTCAGGATTTCCCCGACCAACGAGCGCGCGTCGGGCGCGTCGTTGAGTCGGTCGTCCATCAGCAGCAGGAGCACCGCCCACGCCGCGCCGTCGGGGGACGCCGGGTGGAACCGGGACTCCCCCGCGCGCACATCCGCGTCGATCACCCATCCGGCGGGCTCGCCGTCGGGCGCGATCAGCCCACGCGCAAGCGAGACGACCTGCGCGAACTCGTCGCGCAGCCATGCCTCGAATCCGAGCCTGGGGTCGGCGTCGTCGGCGATGATGCGCGCGCCGGCGTCGGTGGCGACCAGAAGCCGGCCGCACGGGGTCGCGTCGAGATCCGCGGCGGGCCGATCGACCGCCGCGTAGAACTCGGGGGCGAGCGTCGAGAGGCCGATCGCCTGCCCGTTGGGGATGCGGAGGATTTCTCCCCCGTCGCCCGGGCCGCCCATCGCCTTGCTGACAAAGAGATCGCCGTTCCCTGCGGTCCCGACGGCGGGTCCGGTTGCGAGCCCGGTGCCGCCGTTGAGCACGCCCGCGAACACGAAACCCAGCGATGCGCCGGTGGGCGCGCGCCAGAGCGCGTTGGGCGTGAGCGCATAAACGAGTCCGAAGTCGCGGTCGATCGCGAGCCCACGCACCGCACCGCTCAGCGTCGCGGTCTGCGGGAGGATCGAGAACGTCGCGTCCTTGCCGGCCGCGTGCGCACGCACGGTCGCGTCCGCGCCGCCCGCGTAGAGCGTTCCGGCGTGGTGGGCGAGGGAGACACCGGGGTCGGCGGCGGGTTCGGTCACGTCGCTCAACTCGGTGCGTGAGAACGTGGAAGATGTGCCGAGCACGAGGTCAAATCGGAGGATGGCGTCGCCCCCGAACCCGTCGGGCGCGGGCTCGTCGTCGTGGACGATCACGAAGAGCAGTCGGCCTGAATCGCTGAGCGCGAGGGCGGAGGGGCCGTCGCCGTCCGCGGACAGCGTTGTCCAGGGGAGCATGGCGGACAGTTCCGTGCGCTCGATCCGGCGGAGGAGTTCGCCCCGGATCCCGCGGACCTCGATCGCGTCGGTTTCCGTGCTCGATACCGCGTAGGTGCCGGAGAGAGAGGCCGCGGCGGTCGCCGAGACCCGGCCCAGATCCGCGAAGGGCCACGGCTCGGCGGTCGGCGTCGCCGCCGCGAGGTTGGCTGCGGAGGCGATGCAGGCGAGGGCGGTCGCGCGGACTGTCACACGGACTGTCGCGTGGGCGGATTGTGGTCTTGCCGGTTTCATGCGCGTTCCTTGAGCCGGCTGCTGTCTCGGATGACGAGGCTGGTCGCGAGTCGGGTGTGCTTCGGGTCGCGTTCCGGGGACTCGATCCGGCGCACGAGCGCGTCGATGGCTTCGCTCGCGAGATCGGGGATGGGGACGCGGACCGACGAGATCTCGGGGCGGAGGAGCGTGCAGATCCGGGAGTCGTCGAAGCCGACGAGTCGGATATCGCGGGGCATCTCGAGGCCTCGTTCGCGGGCCGCGTTGGCGATGCCCACGGCGATCTCGTCGTTGGCGGCGAAGACGGCGGCGCCGGCGAGCGCGTCGGCGTCCATGCGCGAGGAGGCCCAGTCCCAGCCCCACTCGAAGGTGAACTCGCCGTAGGCGATCTGGTCGGTGTCGGGTTCGTGGCCCCGGGCGCGCAGGGTGTCGGTGAATGCGCGCGCGCGGTCGTCGGAGTCGAGGTTGCCCTTGTGCGCGCCGACGAAGTAGCACCTTTCGGGTGGAGTCCCCTCAAGAAGATGCTCGGTGGCCTGCTCGGCGCCGAGGATGTTGTCGTAGGTGATGGTCTCGACCCGTGCGCCGGGGCGGTCGCACCCGATCACGGCGGTCGG
This sequence comes from Phycisphaerales bacterium UBA1926, assembly GCA_002337215.1. Classification (GTDB taxonomy): domain Bacteria; phylum Planctomycetota; class Phycisphaerae; order Phycisphaerales; family UBA1924; genus UBA1926. The sequence continues at coordinate 2,978 of DDFO01000028.1, forward strand.
GATGTTGAGCCGGGCGATCGCCTCGAGGTCGGATCGGGATTGCTCGGTGAGCATGACGATGAGCCCATCGACGAGGTCGATGGCGAAGCCGGCACCGGTGCTGTCGTTATCTGTTCTGGGCGCGTCTTCCTGGTGCGCCCCGGCGCTGACGAGCAGGTGATAGCCCAGCTCGCGGGCGCGGCGGTCGGCGGCGTGCATGAGCTCGGCGTAGAACTCGCCGTGGATGTCGGGCAGCGAGACGCCGATCACCCGGCTCCGTTTGCTGAGCAGGCTTTTGGCGAACAGGTTGGGGCGGTACCCGAGCTCGCGGACGGCGCGCTGGACGCGTTCGGTCGTGTTCCGTGCGACGAGGTCGGGGTTGTTGAGCACGCGGCTCACGGTCGCGATGGAGACACCCGACATCTCGGCGACCCGCCGGATCGAGACATCCCGCCCTCGACGGGGTTTCGCGTCGCTCGCCTCGCTCGGCCTTGCATCGGAAGAGGTCATCGGAGATGATGATACTCGATGAAAACGATTACATCATGCGTGTTTCCCGTCATTTTCTCCGAGAAGTTTGCTTGGAGGACGCCACTAAATGCAGCATTGGCAGTTGTTTCGGTCGTCTCGATGACGACGGCGTGCGCCGCGACGCCCGAGCGTCCGTCGGGCTCCGACGCCGATGGTGTGTCGGTGCGCGCGGCGGGTGTGGTGATCCAGTCTGATCCGGATCGGCCTCGCCCGCCCTTCGACTTTTCGGACGAGGACGCGGATCTGCTGGGGGACGTGCAGCGCGGTGCGCTGGCGTATTTCATCCACGAGGTGGACCCGGCGACGGGGCTGGTTCGCGATCGGTCGGGGGCGGATCTCATCAGCGTCGCGGGTGTGGGGTACCAGCTCGCGGCGTACGCGATCGCGGCCGAGCGCGGGTGGATGGTCCGAGCGGACGCCGAGGCTCGCGCCGAGAAGGTGCTGCGGTCGCTGCTCGATCAGCCTTTGAACCGCAAAGCGGGTCTGTTCTATCACTTCTTGAATCCGGGGGATGCGTCGCCGCGCCGGTTGGGCACCGAGCTGGTGGTGAGCACGATCGATTCGGCGATCCTGTTCGCGGGGGCGATCGTCGCGGGTGAGTTCTTTGGGGGCGATATCGAGCGGCTCGCGGACGGGATGGTCGCGGAGGCGGACTGGACGTTCTTCCTGAACGGGAAGGTCGACTTTGAGCGCGGCGATGCGCCGAGCCCCGATCGCGGGTTTCTCTCGCTCGGCTGGCGGCCTGTCAGCGACGAGGACCCGACCGGGGAGGGCACGCTGATCCCGTATTCCTGGGTGGACTGCGGGGATGAGCACCGGCTGGCGACGCTGATCGCGGTTTGTGCGCCGGACGCGGACCATCGCGTCGCGCCCGAGACGTACTACCAGTTGCGGCGGCAGATCGGGGTGAATCCCGCGGCGGAGGATGAGTCGCTCGTTGTCTGGTTCCCGTACTCGGGGGCGCTCTTCACGGCGTTTTTCGCGCACTGCTGGGTCGATTATGCGTCGATCGGTGTGGACGACCCCGCGGCGTTCGGCGTGGATCATCGTGCCCGGGTGGATTGGTGGGAGAACAGCCGACGGCTGGCCCGGCTGCAGCGGGACAAGGCGATCGCGAACCCGGAGGGGTTGCCGACGTTCGGCCCTGACGCGTGGGGATTGAGTGCGTGCGACGGGCCTGATGGGTATCTGGTGCCCGGGGTGTTCCCCGAGCGGATCGAGATGATCGGGGCGAAGCCTGGGCGGGACTTCCCTCAGCACGATCCGAGCGATCAGTGGGGGGGCGGGGTGGTTGCGCCGTACGCGGCCGCGTCATCGGTGGTGTTCGAGCCGGGGCTTTCGTTGCGTGCCATGCGGCATTTCCGGGGTCTTGAGGGCCCAGGGGGCGAGCGGTTGGCGTGGATGGGGAGCCCCGATCAGCCTGTGGCGGCGGGAGCGCGGGGTCGGTACGGGTTCGTGGATTCGTACCGGGGCGGTTCGGACCCCTGGCGGGCGACGGACACGGTCGCGATCGACCACGGGCCCATGCTGGTGCTGCTCGAGAACGCCCGATCGGGGCTCGTCTGGGACCTTTTTCACCGGGATGCGGGTGTGCGGGCCGGCCTGGAGCGGCTGGGGTTGCGGCGTGCGGCGGGATCCCGGGACGATTGAAGGGCGGACCGGAGAAAAACCGGGCGGAGGTGCCCTGACTGTCTTGACACAGGGCCGCGTCCGAGTATCGTGATGAGTGAAAAGGTTTACATTGGCCGGATCGGGGTCGCGTCCCGCAGGGGTGGCGCGGGGTCCGGCGGTGACGCCCGCGGAGGTGCGGGCGTGAGTATGCGAGAGGGAGAACTGAACATGATTTCCAAAGGGATCACCACGACACTGATGGCTGTTGGGTTGGCGGCGGGCGTTTCGGTTACGGGCGTCGCGAGCGCGAGCGTCTCGGACATCAACGGGTTCGTCGATGCACCCCGGCTGTTCAACGACTTTGCCGGGAGCAACCTGACGTACAACAGCAACTACAGCGCGGGCGGGAGCAGTGTGACGCTCCGGGAGAACAACTACGGCTCGGGGAACTTTGCGAACCGGCACGCCTCGTGGTTCTCTGATGGGGGCGGCAACAAGGTCGACTTCGATTACGGCGATGGTTTCGACATGTCGATGACCATGCGCGTGAACGCGGCGGACAGCGTCGGCAACGTCGAGGCCGGGTTCCAGGCGGACCTCTTCGGGTTCGGGCTCTTCGGCGTGCTGACGGGGACGGGCGAGGTCGCGGCGTTCGGCTCGACGATGCCGTTCCACTCGTTCGGCGCCGGTGTGTACAACGTGGGCGACGAGATCTCGCTGCGGATGGTGCACCGCCCCGGCGCGGGCGAGTTCAGCGGCATGAACTCGACGATCGAGTACTTCTACAACAACCTGACGACCGGATCGGGCTGGGTCTCGAGCGGCGAGATCGCGTTCACCTCGACGGAGGGCGGGATCCCCAGCGCGTTTGATCAGTTCTACGGCGTGGGGGCGCAGATCAACCAGCCCGACGCTCTGAATGGGAACGTTTCGATCGATTACTACGACATCCTCGTGCCGGCGCCCGGTGCGGGGGCGTTGCTCGGCATGGGCGGCCTGCTGGCGTTGCGCCGGCGTCGCTGATCGGAGAATCGGACTCTCTCCTGCCCGCGCGCCCAGACCGGGCGCGCGGGCGATTCTGACTCGGGT
>DDFO01000028.1:6236-10117 GCA_002337215.1 Phycisphaerales bacterium UBA1926
GGGCGATTCTGACTCGGGATCGATTCACGCACGACGCGGACAGCCCCTGCCCGGGGCTCAGCACGCAGGACGACGCGACATGCTCGACAACAGCTACGGCCGGTTTATTGAGAACGCTTCGGCGTACGAGATCACGGATCCCGATACGCCCAGCCCCTGGACGAATGTCGTCTGCAACGGGCGGTACGGGTTTGTGGTGAGTCAGAACGGCGGCGGCTTCAGTTGGCTTGATCACTGCCAGTTGAATGTCATCACGCGCTGGAACATGGATCTGATCCGCGATGACAGCGGGCGGTTTGTGTACCTCCGCGATCTGGATGGGGATGGGCCGACCTGGTCGCTGAGCCCCCAGCCTTGCCGGGTGGGGTACGACGCGTTCCGGTGCGTGCACCGCCCCGGCTCGACGACGTTCGAGACGTCGCGTGAGGGCATCGAGGCATCGTGGACGCTGGCGGTCGCGCCGGAGGAGACCGCGGAGGTCTGGTCGATCACGCTGAAGAACACGACGGATCGGGCTCGCCGGCTCCGGCTCGGGAGTTCCTTCGAGTGGTGCTGCGGCGTGGCGCCGGACGTGAAGCGCGAGTTCCATCGGTTGTTCTTCACGACTCGGCACGACGCGGACCGTCGGGCGATCGTCGCGACCAAGAACATGTGGGAGGCGCCGTTCGGGACGGCCGACGACCACTGGAACAGGCCCTGGCCTCACGCGGCGGGGTTCGCGATCGTGACCGACGGCGCGCACTGGGCGACGGCGGACCGGGCGGCGTTCATCGGGCGCTACGGCACGCAGGCGGATCCCGCGGGGATGCGCGAGCGGCTGGAGACGCACGTCGGGCGGTTCGTCGATGCGTGCGCGGCGGTGGGGACCGATCTCGCGTTGCAGCCGGGCGAGTCGAAGACGATCGCGTTTGTGCTGGGCGTCGCGGACGACGCGGCGTCGCTGGGCGGGCTGCTCGATCGGCTCTCGACGCCCGAGGCGGTCGAGGACGCGATCGCGGGTTCGGGCGATCTGTGGTCGGGCGTGCTGGATGGCGGCAGGCTGAGCAGCGCGATGCCCGACATGGACGCGATGACCAACACCTGGCTGCCCTACCAGGCGATCAGCGCGCGGATGTGGGGGCGGAGCGGGTACTACCAGCAGTCCGGCGCGTTCGGCTACCGGGATCAGTTGCAGGACAGCCAGCTCTGGCTGCAGTACGACCCCGAGCGGTGCAAGCGGCAGATCATGCTGCACGCGGCGCACCAGTTCACGGACGGGGCGGTCTACCACTGGTGGAACCCGATCACGGAGACGGGGCTGCGGAGCAAGTGCAGCGACGACTATCTCTGGCTGCCCTTCGTCGCGGCGGCGTACATCCGCGAGACGGGCGATGTCGCGATCCTCGATGAGACCGCGCGGTGGGTGGACGACGAGACGCCGGCATCGCTGAAGGAGCACTGCCTGCGGGCGATCCGGTTCAGCCTGAGCCGGCAGAGCGAGCGGGGGCTGCCGCTCATCGGCGAGAACGACTGGAACGACGGGCTGAGCCACGTCGGGACGGACGACGCGGGTGAATCGGTCTGGCTCGCGTTCTTCCTGATCGGCGTGCTCGATGAGTTTGCCGAGGCGCTGCGGCGCGCGGGCGACGCCGGGGAAGCGGACGGCCTGCAGGCGCACCGCGAGACGCTGGCGAAGGTCGTGAATGAGCACGGCTGGGACGGCGACTGGTTCCGCCGGGCGACGGACGCGGACGGGCGGTGGCTCGGCTCGCAAGACAGCCTCGAGGGGAAGATCTTCCTCAACGCGCAGACGTGGGCGATCCTGACCGAGTCGACCGACGAGGCCCGAGCGGAATCGGCCTGGGAGAGCGCGAAGGAGCACCTGCTCACGGATTACGGCGTGCTGCTGCTCGCTCCGGCGTACACGGTCCCCGATCCGAAGATCGGGTATCTGAGCCGGTATGCGCCGGGCGCGCGCGAGAACGGTGGCGTGTACATGCACGCCGCGACGTGGGCGCTGGCGACGGCGTGCAAGCGGCGCGATGTCGATGCGGTTGAGCGGATCTGGCGCGGGGTGAGCCCGCCTCTGCGTGGTCGCGACGCGGACGCCTATGTCGCCGAGCCGTACGTGACCCCGGGCAACGTGGACGGGCCCTTGTGCGAGACGCCCGGCAAGGCGGGGTGGACGTGGTACACCGGGTCGGCCGCGTGGCTGCACCGTGTGACGATGGAATGGGTGCTGGGCCTGCGTGCGACGTGGGAGGGTCTGCGGATCGATCCGTGCCCGTTCGCGTCGATGGGCGATGTCGAGGCGACGCGGGTGTACCGTGGCAAGCGGGTGCGTGTGTCGTTCGACGCGTCGGCGTTCGCGCCCGGTCTGACGCCTCGGTTGACGGTGAACGGCGAGGCGTTCTCGGGGTGCGTGCTCGATGAGCGGACGCTGGGTGGGTTGGGTGACGAGATCTCGGTTCGCGTGTCGTGGGTCGCGGAGCCGATGAGGACGGAACTGAAGATGCCGGCGGTAGAGCCGACGACGGAAAGGAGTGGGTCATGATGCGGACGAATCAAAGATCATCGACCCAGGAGTCATCGACGCCGACGCGATCGGTGGTTGCTCGCGGTTTTACGCTGATCGAGTTGCTGGTGGTGATCTCCATCATCGCGCTGCTGATCGGGATTCTTCTGCCCTCCTTGGGGAGCGCGCGGCGGACGGCGCAGGATCTGCTCTGCCAAGTGAATCTCAAGCAGATCGGTTTGTCGACTCAGATGTATCTCGATGACCAGCGCAACCCGGTCTTCTTTGATCTGTTCCCCTATCTGCCGGGCAAGGAAGTGAACCCGGCGACCGGATCGAATGATTTTCGGGCGCACCGGGAGAACGTGATCCGCCAACTCGCTGAGTATCACGGTGGTGCGGAAGAGATCTTTGTGTGCCCGCTCGCGATGGGTGCGTCATCGGTGCTCGACGAGCAGACCCGTCTGGAGATGGAGTTCGGCGGACGCGTGATGGTTAGCGATTTCGATCAGGATGGAACCGAAGAGTTCACGGAGTATTGGTTCAACGATTCGCTTCCGGTTTCGGGGCAGCCCATACGGAGCATCCGTCACCCGAGCGAGTTGGTTTGGGCGATTGACGCGGTGGACTGGATCCCCCGTCATCGCAAGGCTGCGACCCGCAATGAGCCTGGTTCCGATACCGTCGGCAGCAGCTATGTGCTTCGCGGAGACTCCCGCGTTCAGCGGCTCACCGAGGCGGAGTACATCCTGGGCCGAGATAAGTACAACTCTTACCCCAATTTCTGGAATTGGGGCAATCTCTATCCTGAGAACTGATTCTGCGAAGGGACGGCTGCCATGGGACTGCGTGAAACAATGCGTGAGAAGCCATGGATCGCGTGGTGTATCTCCGGCGCCTGTCTCGCGGTTGCGGCGCTCGTGCTGATGCGTTCGAACGGGAGTTCTGCGCCCGACAGTCTTGAGCGGCGCAGCGAGATGGTCACGATCCGTTGCACGGAGACGGGCGAAGAATGGGAGATGAACCGGGGCCAGTTTGAGCGCATGCTGCTGACCTCGGACGGGCTCATCGATCCGGCGAAGGGCGTTCCGAGCAAGTTCGCCGATGGGCGGCCGACCGGGGTGCTGGTCAACAAGGGTGAGTGGGAAGAGACCGTGGGCCGCATCAACGCGATGAAGCGGCAGTACATGGACTGATCCGGGGCCCCCGCGTGTCCCACCTAAGGCCCACCAGCCCATCCCCCGTGCCACTGACCTGCCTCGCAGGTCAGTGTTTTCTCTTCCGACCAACGACCACGCTCAAACGCCCGGCCCGGGTGCCATGGAGACACCGCGCAGCGGTTTCTCCGTGCGGGTGCAGGTCGAATCATGGAGAAGGCTGCGCCGTC
>DDFO01000028.1:10168-17649 GCA_002337215.1 Phycisphaerales bacterium UBA1926
CATGGAGAAGGCTGCGCCGTCTCCATGGCACCCAAGCAAGTTCGCTGAATAAGACGGACCCGCACCGTCCTCACGCCACCCCACGCGACGCCCGCCGCTTCTCCAGCGCTTTCTTGATCTCGTACGCCTTCGCCTCGCTGAGCGGGTAGCGGAGCACCATCACGATTGAAAGCAGCCCCAGCACGATCGGCAGCCCGATCTCGAAGACGCGGAGCAGGAGGAGCGTGCGGTCCGTCTGCACGGCTGATTTCTCGTCGAAGCCGGTCGCTTCGATGAGCAGGCCCGCGGCGAAGTAGGCGCCCGCCATGCCCATCTTGAGGAACCACCAGAAGACGGCGTAGTAGCTGCCCTCGCTGCGTCGGCCTGTCTCCAGTTCGTCGGCGTCGCAGACGTCGGCGACCATGGCGCTGGCGAGCGTGAAGAACATGAGCATGCCGCCCGAGAGCATGACGGTGGGGATGAACAGCAGCCAGGGGTGGTCGGGGTTGTAGCAGACGACCTTGCTCGCCTGGGCGCCGAGCATGAGGCCCACGGCGAGCAGGAGCGTGCGCGTCTTGCCGATGCGGGCGCTGATGAAGTTGAGCGGGAAGACGAAGACGACCGCCGAGACGCCCCAGGCGGTGCCGATCCATCCCATGAGTTGGCTCGCCTCGGTCTTGTCGCCCCCGAAGAGATAGAAGATGGTGATGTAGTTGGCGAAGTTATTGACGAGGTTGAAGCCCAGAACGGTCGCGAAGACGATCGCGACGAGCATGAGGAAGACGCGGTTACGCATGGTCATCTTCAGGCGCGTCCACATGGGGATGCGCGTCTGCCCCGCGACCTGCTCGAAGTGCCGCTCCCGGCAGAGCAGGGCGCAGGCGATCGCGAAGACGATGACGATCCCCGCGGCGATGAAGGCGACGTTGCGCATGCCGTCGACCTCATCGCCCCCGCCCATGAAGAAGGGGCGGTTTGCCATCGCGTAGAACCAGGGGGTGATCATCGCGCCGAGGTTGCCGACGAAACTCTTGGCGCTGAACAGGCGTGTGCGCTCGTGGTAGTCGTCGGTCATCTCCATGCCGAGGGCGCCGTGGGGGATCTCGAACATCGTCACGGCGGTGTAGAAGACGAGCGACATCAGCAGGAAGTACCAGAACTGGCCCATCGGGTCCCAGTCGCGGGGGACCGCCCACATCGCGACGAAGGTGATCGCGACGGCGAAGCCGCCGATGAGGATGTAGGGGCGGCGGCGGCCGAACCGGGAGCGGGTGTTGTCGGTGATGTGCCCCATGATGGGGTCGGTGATGGCGTCCCAGAAGCGGGGGACCATCTGGGCGACGCCGACGAGGATGGCGGAGACGCCGAGCCCGACGTTGACGATCAGCCCGCTGAGCTGGCCGACGGAGTTGAACAGGGCGATGGGGACGAAGCCGCCGAGCCCGTAGGCGAGGAGCTGGACCCAGGGGATGCGGTCGCGAGCGGCTGTTTTGGCAGCGGAACCGCCGACGGCCGAGAGGGCGTCGGTGGCGGCTGTGTTACCTGATTTCTCGGGATCCGCCATCCGTCCTCCAGAATCGGGGGTGGGTTCTCGATACAGTGTTGACACAGTATATGAAAACCTTTACAGTCCTGTGGTGGAGGCTGTTCCCCGGGGCGATGTGTTCCGGGGGCGGGCGTCCGTGTTCATCCCGCTGATCTTGTCGCCGCGGCGGTTCAGGCGCTGCACACGCCCCGTGCGACTGTTTCTGGGTGATCTTCGAAGGAGAAAGAAGATGGCACACCGAATCCGTACCGCAACGCTCGCCGTGGTGGCGGGGCTGACCGCGACCGCCTTCGCCAGCGAGGGCAATCTGATTTTCAACCCCGGGTTTGAGGAGGCGGCGCCTGTCGGCGGCCTGCCGCTGGGCTGGGGCAACTTCAACATCGCGTCATCGAACTATGTGAGCGCGGGCGACCCCGGCGCGTTTGTGCGCTCGGGAGAGCGTGCGATCCGCATCCCGCCCGCGACGGGTGACGCGACCCGGTTCCAGGGCTGGACGACGAACATCTTCCGCCCCGACGGGTCGGACCTGTTCGATCCCGATTACGAGTATCTCGGTGGCGACGTGACGGTCTCGGGGTATTACCTCGTCCCGGAGGGCGAGACGCTCGCGAACGACCTGGTCGCGCTGAAACTCGAGTTCCGGCGTGAGCCCCCGAACTTCTCGATCTACACCTCGGTTGAGGTCGCGGTCGATGCGTCGGAGACCAACGGCGAGTGGCGGTACTTCGAGATCGTGTTCACCGACGAGGACATGCTCGCGGTGGGCGACTTCCCGCCGTACGCGACGAGCGTGTCGATCCTGCCCCTGCGGTTCTTCGGCGGTGATTTCATGACCGAGGCGCCGACGGGGACGATCTACTGGGATGACCTCTGCTACGTGCAGGGCGATGTCCCGGGCGGCTGCAACGCCGCGGACCTCGCGGAGCCTTTCGGTGTGCTGGACCTGGGCGACATCGGTGCGTTCGTCACCGCGTTCACGAGCCAGGACCCGCTGGGTGATCTGAACGAGGACGGGATCTACGACCTCGCTGACATCACGATCTTCGTGAACGATTTCACGGGCGGCTGCCCCTGATCTGTTTCGAGTCGGTGTCTGAAGCAAACCGAGTCTGAATACAACAAAGAGGCCGACGGCGCTTGCGAGCGCCGTCGGCCTTTTCTCTCTGTGAGTTGTTGCCGGTGAGCGTGTGTTACTCCGGCGGAGGATTCGTTCAGGGGCAGCCGCCCGTGAACCCGTCCCTGAACCTGGCAACATCGGTCAGGTCGTAGATCCCGTCTCCGTTGAGATCCGCGGGCGGCACGCGGGCGAGGAAGCTGTTCACGAAAAGGTTGATATCGGAGAGGTCGAGCACACCCCAGGGCGCCGCGAGGTCGGCGGCGTTGCAGCTCTCATCGACGGAGAGCGTTCCCTCGGCCGATCCGCTGAGGTCGTAGGCCCTGGGTGTCTCGGTGGCGATCGAGAAGAGTTCGCCCCCGGCGTCGAAGATGAGCGAGCCGCGGAAATCGAAGCTCAGCGTGTCGCCGTCCTCGGCGTCGCTGTCGATGGTCTGCTGGAAGCTGAAAAGCCTGACCCGGTTGGTGACTCCGGGCGCATTCCCGACGGTGCCGGCGATGTTGCGGACATCGGCTGCCCCGACAAACTCGCCCGCCGATTGCAGGTGCGGGAAGGCAGAATTGATATCGATGGTCCCGGTGCTCGACGAGGGACCTGAGACGTAGATCCGGTCGCAGGCGAACAGGAAGAGGCCCGGATCGCCGAGCAGGCCGGGATCGTTGGTCCTGGTGTTGAAGTCGCACATGACTCTGACGGTGATGGTGGCACCGGGGGCGACGGTGTCGCTGGTGACGAATGAGATGCTGGCGGTCGGATCGTTGGGTTGACCGGCGAGGGCGGTCGTGGCCGAGGCTGAGACGGTGCAGGCGAGGAGTGCGGCGATCAGGTTGCGTGTCGTGTTGCGTGTCATGGCTATTTTCCTTGTCGGTCTGCGCGGGTGTTTGGGCCCGCGTTGATGCGTGTGGTGTTGCGATTCTCGAGCAATGATGGTTACTGGCAGTCGCCTGCGATCGCGGCATCGATGATGCCGGAGATCGAGGGGGCGGAGGTCCGTTCGCCGATGTACTGCCGGATGTCGAACGCGTTGATCTCCGAGCCCAGGTCGTCGCCCTGGTCGACGAGATCGAGCGGGCAGTCGAGGGTCCGGACGCGGACCATCACCGGGGCGCTCGTCGCGTAGTTCGCGTTCTCGCCCTCGGCTGCGACATTGCAGCGGGCGCGGTAGGTGAAGTAATCCGTACCGGTGAACCCGTCGTCGGGGATGTACACGAAGGTGCCGTCGGCGAACATCTGGAGCGTGCCGTTGGCGGGCTCGAGATACCCGTCGTCCCCGCTGGTGAAGGACATATCGATCTCGATCGTGCGGTACTCGGGGACGCCGTTCTCGTCATAGATCCGGACCTGACGCGTGTCGTTGTCGAGCACGCTCTGCACGGCCCCCTCGATCTGCGATTCGTAGATATCCGGGACCGCGAGGTCGTTGCGGCGTTCGCGCAGCGTCTTCAGTTCCGCGAGCACCATCTCGGCGTAGGGCGCGGCCTGGACGGGCGTGTCGAGGGCCGCGATCAGTTCGCCGTAGACCAGGTCGATCCGGTCGTTGAAGAAGTCGTCGATGCGGTGGATGTCGGGGTTGGTGTTCTGCAGGTCGATGTCGGACTCGGCGTCGGATTCGAACGCCTGCTCGACGAACTCGATCACGTCGGCCCCGCGGAGCCCGACCTCGCTGCCCGCGACGATGATGTCGCCGTTGATGTCCCGCAGAGGGGCGGCGCCGCGGAGAGCGCTGCGGAGCAGGCCGCTGCGTTCGAGGGCGTTCGGGAAGGCGACCGCGACGTAGGCGTCGAGGATCGCCTCGGCGTCGTCGAGTGCGTCGAGCCGTTCGACGAGCGACTTGCCCTGGTACGTGTTGATGCCCGGGGTCAGCATGTCGGTGTAGATCGCGGTGCGGAGCGCCTCGCGGGCGGTGCCGAGCGCCTTGTGCGCTTTGTCGCGGACCTGGTCGGCGTTCTGCAGTTCGATCTGGTCGGCCTCGACGATCGCCCGCTCCTCGGTGTTGCCGATGTAGGTCCCGCGTCCGACGACCGTGCCGGAGCTGATCTTTGAGCCCGGCGCGAGGTCGTGCTTGAACTCGGGCCACATGCGCTCCATGAAGTCGGCCCAGCCGCCGAGCTGATTGAGCGTGCCGAGCCCGTCGTTCGACCAGCTGCCGCAGTTGCCGGTGATCGGGTCGCAGAGCCGGGTCTGCCTGCGGATCTGAATCCTCCGGCGGGCCTCCCAGTTGCCGTTGTTGACGTAGTTGCCGGCGGTGCGCTCGAGCTCGACGTAGAAGTTCACCCGGTTGTCAAAGCCGTCGTCGTTGCTGAGGATCCAGTAGGCGTTGCGGTAGTTGCCGCCGTTCGTCGCGGCATCGAGCAGCGAGTATGTCTTCGAGAGATCGTGGTCGCCCACGGTCCCGCTCCGCGAGATGCTCCCGAGGATTGAGTTATACCCCTCGTTCCAATCCTGGTTGCCCGACGGGCTCGGCAGCCCGTTGAGCGTGTTCCAGTGGTCGCGGCCGGGGAGATAGAACTCGATCGCGTCGACGAGCGGGCCGCTGTCGACGGAGATGTTGCCCAACCACGGGTCGATGGCGTGGGTGCCGTTGGAAAGGGGGACGTCGAAGATTTCGGGTCCGACGGTGTTGTCGAGCATCAGGTACCGCTCGATCGAGTCGTCGATGTGGGCCTGCAACTCGGCGACCTTCGCCTTGTAGTTCGTAACCAGTTCCTTGAAAAGCGTGGGGACTTCTTCGCCGTTGTCGGTCTCGGTCTGGCGGAATGCCTGGGCGAGGGCGATCAGGTCGTTGCCCTTGGCGATCATCTCGTCCAGGCGGCTGGCTCCCTGCCCCGTGTAGTCGCGGGCGAAGTACCAGGGGTTCTCCGATGCCAGCTGGAGATAGGCCGTCGAGGCCATCGACCAGGCCTCGGGGGAGACAACGCTCTCGGGAACGAGGATGGGGCTGCCCCCGGTCAGGAACGCCGGGCTCAGCGCGATGAGCTCGTTGATGCGTGAAGACGAGGTGGAATCGGTGAAATTCTCGTCCGCGGCGGCGAGGTACGCGGTGATGTCGGCGGTCACGTTCGCAGGGTCACCTGCGTAGATCGCGTCGTCGGCGTTGTTGACCGCATAGGTGTAGAAATCGCTGGCGGCGGAATCGAAGTCGTCCCCGCCCCCGCCTGAGTTGAACGGGAAGTCCACCCCGTCGAAGCGGACGCCGACGCGGTCGTTGAGGTCCTGGCTGAACAGCAGGTCGATCAGGTCGGTGTTGACGCGGATGAGCGTTCCCTCGAGCGTCGAGAGCTCGGAGCTGCGGCGTTGGATCAGGTCGATCGCCTGGTCGATCCGCGTGCGGATCTCCTGCTGCCCGAAGGCGAGGACATCGAACCCTTCGACCATCGTGTCGAACACGATGTCGAGCTTCTGCTCGACGATGTCGAACCGCTCGTTGAGCTGGGTCTGCATCGCCTGGATCTGGTGCTGCACCTCCCGGATCTGGATGTAGACGTCGTCGAGCGTCACGCCGCTGCTCTCGTTGTTCTCCGCGAGGTCGAGACTCGTCATCACGGAATCGGAGAAGAAGCCGTACGCCGAGGTCACGTCGTCATCGAGGATCGCGACGCCGAACCCGAGCACGTTCATCCCGAGCTGGGTCCCCGCCTTCGCGTTCGTCCAGTTCTTGTTTGCGCCCAGCGTCGCGGCGCCCAGGTTCAGTTGCCGCTCCGCGTACTCGGCGTTGGCGACGTTCTGGTACATCAGGATCGCGTTGGCGCTGATCGACGCGCGCTCGCCCGACACCTCGCGAAGGTCGTTGCGGCGTTCGAGGGCGATCGCCTCAAGCTGAGCCTCGGTGAGACCGAGCGTCTCGTCGAGCGAGAGCGGGTCGGGGCCGATCTCCAACGAGATCTCGTCGATCGCGTCGTGCACGCCGTAGGACGCCTGACGGAGTCTCTGCTGAAACTCATTGTCGGAGAGCGACGTGCTTGCGCGGTATTGCTCGAGCGCCGTTTCGAGCGCGTCGTAATCGGTGATCTTGCCGGTGGTCGGATCGCGGAGCGCATCCTCGGCGGCCTGGTAGGTCGCCAGCGCCGCGTCGTAGGTGTTGATCGACTGGGCGACCGCGGCCTGGTACGCGTCGTAATCCGCGGGGAGAGCGATGATCGCGGCGTTGATCTCGGGCTTGGGATACATCCCTTGCTTCCAGGCGGACTCGTAGCCCGCGTCGTCGCGGATGTAGTCGCGGAGTGTGTCGGTGTTGTCCGTGACGCGCTCGGAGCCGTCTGGGTCCTGGTTCATCAGGACGTGGGTGAGCAGGAGCACCAGTTCACTGCTGTTGCCCAGCGAGCGCACCAGGGCACGCTCGTGCGCCTCGACGCGGTCGTCGAACGCCGAGCGGCTGGTGACCTCCGGGAAACTGATCCCGAGCAGTTCGAGGGCACGCTCGTTGATGTCGGTATCGAACCCCCCGAGATTCGTGCTCGGGCTCGCGGAAATCTCCGCGGTCACCCGCGCGGCCCGCATTGCCGCGAGGAAGTTCGAGGGCCGGTTCAGATAGGGGTCGTCGGCGCGGAACGACTCCAACTCGGCCTCGAAGGCCTCGATGAAGTCCTCTGTCGCGGCACTCTCCGCCGCCGGGTTGCGCTCCATGAACGCGACCGTCGCGGCGATCGTGCCGATCACGCTCGGCTTGGTGCCGGGCGGGTTCGCCACCTCTCCCGTCACGTTCCCGCTCTCGTCGTAGATCGCGATGGCGCCGGCGATGAAATCGTCGCGGATGTACTCGGCGCGTCGGATCGCGTCCACGAAGCTCTGATACTCGGTGTCGTCGTCGATGCCGAAATCACTCGAAGGCGACGCGGCGGCGAC
>DDFO01000028.1:17706-18223 GCA_002337215.1 Phycisphaerales bacterium UBA1926
CAAGGCGACGCGGCGGCGACGGGGCTCGCGAGCCCAACGACGCTGATCATCGCGGCGATCAGTGCGCTTGCTGGGTTTCGGATCGAGTTCTTCAGGTTCTTCATGGTGGTCCCCTTCCGATTGGGATGTGCCGCTTGTTTCCGGCGGCTGGATGCCACTTGTGGCGTGTGACGTGGCCGACCCTCGCGGCCCATCCGTCTGCTCGTTATGCGAGCCCGGGCCGCGTCCTCCCAAGTGCTGCGCCCGAATTTTCTGAATACCCGTACCGAACCCGTCCAATTTTTCGGTAGACTCGTGAGGAATGGGCCTTGAGGGCCCGTGCCGACGGCTCGGAATCGGGGGGGTGCACGATCGTCGACCGCGCAACAAACGAGGATGAGGCCGAGTCTGAGCGTGCCGGCGACTCGAACGAGGACCTGCCGGCGGTGCTGTACGACCAGCTCCGGGGGATCGCGGGGGCCTGCATGCGGTCCGAGCGTGCGGGGCACACGCTGCAGCCGACGGCGCTGGTCAACGA
>DDFO01000028.1:18379-19389 GCA_002337215.1 Phycisphaerales bacterium UBA1926
CAGCCGACGGCGCTGGTCAACGAGGTCTATCTCAAGCTCGCGAAGTCGCCGGTCGCCGAGAGTGTCCCGAAGTCGGCGTTCCTCGCGATCGCGGCCCGCGCCATGCGGCAGGTGCTCGTCGACTACGCACGGGGACGTCTGACCGAGAAGCGGGGCGGCGGCTGGGACCGGGTGACGCTCGATGCGGGGCTGGCTGTCACAGACAGCGACGGGATTGATCTGATCGCGCTCGACGAGGCGCTGACCAAGCTTTCCAAGCAAGACGAGCGACTGGGGCGCGTCGTGGAACTCCGGTTCTTCGGCGGGCTGACCATCGACGAGGTGGCCGAGGTGCTGTCGGTCTCCCACACGACGGTCGAGTCGGACTGGAAGTTTGCCAGGGCATGGCTCAAGCAGCGGATGGAAGGTCCGAGGGCATGACGGGAACCGGGCGACTGCACGAGGTTCGCGCGATCCTTGAGGCGCTCGAGGGGCTGACGCCCGAGCAGCAGGCGGCGCTACTCGATGAACGCTGCGCGGGCGACGCGCCGCTCCGCCTTGAAGTCGAGGGGATGCTCGACGCGATGAGCGACGATGGGGCGTTCCTCACACCTGTCGCCCCGGGTGTCGCGTCGGGCGTGTATGCGGACATGATGTCGGGGCCCGATCTGGCCGCCGAGCTGCCGGCCGATCGGATTGCGGGCTTCCGCGTGCTCGGCGTCGTGGGGGAGGGCGGCATGGGCGTCGTCTACGAGGCCCAGCAGGAGCGCCCGAAACGCCGGGTCGCGCTCAAGGTGGTCCGGTCGGTGCTCCCGTCCGAGGAGCTCCTCAGGCGGTTCCGGCTTGAGTCCGAGGTGCTCGGGCGCCTTCAGCACCCCGGCATCGCGCAGGTTTACGAGGTGGGCACCTACGGGGAGGGGCGTGCCGAGAGGCCCTATTTCGCGATGGAGTTCGTGGACGGCCGATCGCTCACGGAATACGTGCGCAGGGCGGGTCTGGGCACGCGCGATCGGATCGGGATGCTCATCCGG
>DDFO01000013.1:0-184 GCA_002337215.1 Phycisphaerales bacterium UBA1926
CCACGCCCATGTGCTGGTTGACGCAGATGTCGAAGATCTCGCGGGTCGCGATGTCACGCGGCACGAGGTTGCCGTAGGCGGGGTACTTCTCTTCGAGGAAGTAGAGCCGCTCGGCCTCGGGGATCGCGGTGGGCGCGCGCTCGTCGCCCGGCTTGCGGGGCACCCAGACGCGGCCGCCCTCGCC
>DDFO01000013.1:241-4492 GCA_002337215.1 Phycisphaerales bacterium UBA1926
GACTCGCTCATGAGGCGGCACTTGTCGGCGCCGGGGATGGCGGTGGGGTGGACCTGGATCATCTCGCCGTTGCCGTACCACGCGCCGGCCTGGTAGCAGCGGGAGGCGGCGCCGCCCGTGCAGATGACCGAGTTGGTGGACTGGCCGAAGATGAGCCCGTTCCCGCCGGTCGCCATCACGACGGCGTCGCCGCGGAATGCCCGGGTCTGCATCGTGCGCATGTCCTGCGCGACGATGCCGACGCAGCGTTTGTCGTCCCCGTCCCCGTCGGTGACGGGTTGCAGGAACTCCCAGAACTCGTACTTGTTGATCTTGCCCTCGGCCTCGTACCGCCGCGTCTGCTCGTCGAGCGCGTAGAGGAGTTGCTGACCCGTCGTCGCGCCGGCGAAGTGGGTCCGCTTGAAGAGCGAGCCCCCGAACAGGCGGAGATCGCGTCGGCCCTCGTTCGTCCGGTTGAACGGGACGCCCATTCGGTCGAGCAGGTCGATGATCCGGGGTGCCCAGTTTGCCATCTCGAGGACGGGGTTCTGGTCGGCGAGATAATCGCCGCCGTAGAGGGTCTCATCGAAGTGCTGGTACTCCGAGTAGCCCTGCTGGCGGGCGACCTCGTTGCAGGCGTTGATGCCGCCCTGGGCGCACACGGAGTGCGAGCGCTTGACGGGGATCATGCTGAAGAGGTCCACGGGGATGCCGGCCTCGGCGATACGGACGGCCGCGGCGAGGCCCGCGAGCCCGCCCCCGACCACGATCACCCGGCGTTCGTTGTGTGCGACCATTGCGTTGACTCCCAAACGGGTGCGTGTTCCTGATTCATCTTCGGCGATCGAACGAGGACAGATTCTTGTTCAACCGGAAAGCGTGTGTCCGATAACGTACGGTTCGGCGGCTTCGATCGGGTCTCCGGCACATCACGGTGAGGGCGTGGCCGCGATCGGATCGGCGTCCGCCGAATGGTGTACACCGTCGAGGTAGAGCTCGACCTGCTCGTCCCACCATGCCTCGCCGTACTTCTCTTTGACGATCTCGAGGTGCTCGGGGTTGTCCATGATCATGCGGAGTTCGACGCGTTTGGCGGTGTCGTGATCGAGCGCGAGGGCGCCGAAGAAGGCGCTCCAGGCCGCGACCATGAGCCCGAGTCCCAGCACCGCACAGACCGCGCCCCACCGCTTCTGGGCACCTTCAGAGACGGTGAGCCCCCAGGTGATCGCGGCGGTCCACAACCCGTTGGCGAAGTGGAAGACGAGCATGGTGATGCCGACGAAGTAGATCAGGCTGACGGCGATGCCGCCCGCGGTGATGGTCTCGGTGGAGCCCTTCATCGCGGCCGCGAGGGTGGAGGCGCTGAAGTGGTGGCTCCAGGTCGCCCCGCCCGGCACGAGGAACGTCCATCCCCATCGCAGCGTGGCGATGTGATAGAAGATGAAGACGATGCCCAGATAGCCCGAGATGCGCTGGAGCGTGTAGCGCCAGTTGTCCTGATAGGCGTAGTTCTTCGTGTTGCTCTTGCCGGTCGTCGCGTAGTAGACACCCAGGATCGAGTGGAACGCGATCGCGAGCCAGAGCGTGATCTCGATCAGCAGCAGGTGGGGCACCCCGGTGTTGATCCAGTGGACCTCTTCCTGGAAATACTGCGCCCCGCCCGCGAGCACGCCCGCTTCTTTCGCGGGCTCGCCGCGGAGAGCGAACGAGCCCCATGCGAGCGAGGAGTTGGTGACCAGGTGGGCGATCAGGAAGACGCCGATCGGGACGATGCCGCTCAGCGAGTGGAGCCTGCGGAGCAGGAAGTGGTGCTTTTCGAGAAAGCTCTGCTGTTCTGCCACGGGTGAGACCCTCAAATTACTTGAATCGACTCGGGGATGTTCTATTCAATCGGTCAGGAGAGGCCCAGATCGGGAGCGCCGCCGCCAGGGCCGCCCGGATCGCGGAGCGTGCCGTCGGGCCCGATTCGGCCCTCGGCCTGGGCCTTGTCGATCATTTTCGTGATCTCGACGAACTGGCCCCGCAACGCGACGACCGACTCGTCGAGCAGGGATTTCTCCTCCTCGTCGAGGTTTCCCTTGGTTTTCTCTTCCAGGACGCCCAGCAGATCGATGTTCATCTTCGCGACGTCGAGCGCCACGACCGCCTTGCCGGTCTGGGGATCGGGGAACGCGCCCATATACATCAGCGCCTGGGTCGCGAACATGCGCACGAGGTCGGTGAATCCGATCTTCTCGGGCAGTTCTCCCGGCTTGGGTTCGCCCGTGTCCGCCTTGGACTGCTCGGCGAGTTTTTCCTTCTCGGCCTGAGCTTGCGACTTCCAGTCGTCATCCACGATAATCTTCGGTTGATCGCCGTCGGCCATGCCGATGGTCTCCTTTCGCGTCGCGTCGCCCGATCGGGCGGCGATGGATCGCGTGTGAATCATGCTGTTCCGACAGCAGTCTAGGGTGCCGGCGGGCCCACCGCCCGGACGAACGGAGTTGAGCATGATCGACCGAAACCTCTCCGCGACGCACGATCCGGCACAGACGGCACCGCGCCGCGATGCCTGGCGGTTGCAGTTCCCTGCGGCGGTGCTGCTCGCCGCCGGGCTCGCGGGTTGCCTGCCGGGGTGCGGGTCATCGAACGAAGCGAAGCGCGAGCGGATCCGCGAGGTCCAGCCCACGGCGTTCCGCGTCGCGGACGGGGAAGCGGGGGCGGTGCAACCGCTCGCCGAAGCGCCGCCTCGGGCCGTGGCTGAAACCGATGGATCCTCCGGCGAGCGTCGCGACGCGGGCGCTTTCCGCGCCGTGCCAGGCGAGCCGGTCTCGATCGCGGACGCCGGCAGGCCGATCGAAGCGCCCCAGTTGCTCGACGCGAAGGTGGGCGACATCAACGGACGCCCGGTTTTCGTCAGCGGGTTCCTGAGCCCGATCGAGGGCCGGTTGCGGGCCGAGGCCCAGCGGCTCGATCGCGAGCCTTGGATGCGCGAAGCGGCCGGGATTATCCAGCAGGAGATGCGAGCGCTCATTACGGATGAATTGCTCAAGGCGGAGGCGCTCAGCCGTCTCTCGGTGGATCAGAAGGCGGGCCTGCGTCGGTTCCTCGACGACGTGCGGCAGAACCTGCTGAGCCAGAACCGGGGGAGCCAGCAACTCGCCGAAGAACGCCTGCGTCGCGAGCAGGGGCTCAGCCAGGAAGAGTTCCTCCGGCAGCGGCAGGACCGGACCCTCGTGCGGTTCACGCTCCAGGAAGAGATCCAGGACCGGATCACCGTGAGCTGGCGCGACATCCTGCAGCGGTACGCGAGGGACGACACGAAGTACAACCCCGACCCGGTCGCGAAGTACTTCATCGTCCGCGTCGATGCGCCCGAGGAAACGAGCGACGACGACGCGCAGGGCGGTGAGCAAACCGACGCAACGCCCAGCGCGTTCGACGAGGTGACCCGCAGGATCGCGGCGGGTGAGCCGTTCGCCGACCTCGCGGCGAGCGACCTCAACACGTGGACGATCACGGAGGGCGGCGTGCTGGAGACCGCGTTCAGCGGGTCGCTCACCGAGGCCGAGCCGTTCGAGGTCGACGAACTGAACGGGCCCGCGTCGGCGCTCTCGGTGGGAGAGACGACCGCGCCGATCCCGTTCGGCTCGAGCATCATCTGGGTCCACCTCGACGCGATCGAGGAGAACAGCACGTCGCTCTACGACGCCCAGCTGGCGATCAGCCAGCAGATCCGCAACGAGCGGACGTCGGTAGAACTCGAGCGTTACATCGACCGCCTGCTCGGGCGTGCGAGCGTGTCGGACGTGGAGGACATGATGGTCCGCCTGCTCGATATCGCGGCCGAGCGGTACGGGCCGACGCGCGGCACCGGTCGTCCCGCCGGCACGAGCAGACCGAGCGGCGCTGGCCGCTGATGATCGGGTTCCTGCGTCGACGGTTGGGCCTTCGGGGTCGCGATGCGGACCGCAGGCCGCTCGGGGCTCGGGGCGAGGCGGCCGCCGCGCAACACCTGAAAAAGCAGGGGTTCCGGATCATCACGCGGAACGCACGGCGAACGATCGGCGAGATCGATCTGATCGCCGAGTCGCCGCAGCGCGACGCGATCGTCGTTGTGGAGGTCAAAGCGAGGATGGTCGATGCCGGTGGGGAAAGCGAGCGATTGCCCGAGCGGGCGATCACCGCGGCGAAGGGAAAAAAGCTCGCGGCGCTCGCGAAAGGCGTCGCGAAACGGCCCGGGCTCGAGAACCGGCGGGTCCGGGTCGACGTCGTCGCGGTCGAGTTCGTGCG
>DDFO01000013.1:4602-7941 GCA_002337215.1 Phycisphaerales bacterium UBA1926
GGGAGCCGATCGCGATCCGGCACTATCCCAACGCGATCGATGCGTCGGGTCGAAGGCACTAGACCGGTGAACGACCAACTCGGCTGGTCGCCGTACGCGGACCTACGCGGGCTGGCGGTTGAGCGAGCCGCGGAACCGGGCTTCGAGCCGGGCCTCTTCGATGAGCGCGAGATCCAGGCGGAGCGGGAAGAGCACGCTGAACATCGCGCCCTGGCCGGGCTCGCTGACGAGGCGCAGTTCGGCCTGGAGCAGGTTCGACAGATCGCGGCAGATCGCGAGGCCCAGCCCCACGCCCCCGTGCCGTCGCTCGTGGCCGCCCTCGAGCTGGCTGAACCGATCGAAGATCGCCTGCTGGTCGGCGGCGTCGATGCCCGGTCCGTTGTCGATGACGCACACACGCACGCTGGGCGTGCCCCCCTCGCCCGGGACGCGCTCGACCCGCACGAGCACCCGCCCAGGCTTGCCGTCGGACCCTTCGGATCCCGTGAATTTGATCGCGTTGGTGACGAGATTGAAGACGATCTGTTGAAACTTGCGGGGATCGGTCTCGAGCAGGGGGACCTCGGGTCGGGCCTCGAGTTCGAGCGCCACGCCGTTGCGGTTCGCGAGGGGCTCGGCGAGCCCCAGCATGCCCCGGCACGCGTCCACGGGGTTGAGCAGCTCGCGGTTGATCTCGGTTTTCCCCGCCTCGATCCGCGCCATCTCCAGCAGACCCTCGATGAGCTCGAGGAGGCCTCTCGAGCCCTCGACGATGTTCTCGAGGTAGCGCTTCCGGCGCACGACGGCGTTGTTGGTCTCGTCCGTCTTCGCTTCCTGGGTCGCGATGTCGAGCAGCAGTTCGGCGAAACCGATGATGGAGTTGAGCGGCGTCCGCAGCTCGTGGCTCACGCCCGCGAGGAACTCGCTCTTGAGCCGGGCGGCCTTGTCGAGCGCCTCGTTGACCTCCGAGAGTTCGTTGAGCCGAACGTCCATCGCGATGTTGATCGACTGCAGGGTCTTCTCGCGTTCCTCGAGCTGGTCGAGCGTCTGGTTGAACGTCGCGGCGAGCTGTTGGAATTCGTCGCCTGTGGTCAGTTCACACCGCTCGTCGGTGTTCCCGTCGCCCACGGATTCGGCCCAGAGCCGCAGGGTCTTGACGGGCTTGAGCACCAGCCACCGGATGATGACCATGAACGTTGTCAGCGCGACCGCGAGGACGAGCACACCCGCGCTGAGCAGAAAGAGCGAGTTGATCGCCGCCTCCGCCGCGGCCTGCTCGCTCGTCCGCTCGAGCACGACGACGCCCGTCGCGTTCCCGTCCGCGCCTCGGTTGATCCGTGCGTAGGTGTAGCGCTTCTCCCAGTCTTCCCAGTCGTTGAGGAACACCTCGCGCGGACCGATCTCTCCGTCGTCGAGTTCGTGCTGGGATTCGGCTTCGCGGAGGATCTCCGCGAACCGCCAGTCCTCGCGGGACCGGTCGCGGAGGGCGTCGGTGCTCAGATCGAGGATCACCGCGTCGCCGAGCCTCTGGACGGCGGCCGGGTCGGTCGGGATGGGCGTCTCCCGCTCGCGTTGCGCGGTCCACGCGTCGTGCAGCGCCCGCGCCGTCTCGAGTTGCCCGGTGTCCACGAGCGTCTGCATCCTCGCGAATGGAAGAATGAGCGCGAGCGAGGCGACGGCGGTGACCGCCAGCCCGAACAGGCCGACCAGCTTGGTCGCGAGGCTGAGTTCTCCGAGGACGGGGAGCCGCATATTGGTCCATCGTACGTCGGATCCACCGAAGCGGGACCCGGTCGTTCCCGACGACCCCGGATGCGTAAACTCCCGCGTGACACAGAAATCCGTCTATCTTGAGACCTTCGGCTGCCAGATGAACGAGCTCGACTCCGAGCTGGTGGTCGGCCAGCTCGCGGGCCTGGGCTACCGCTTCACCACCGACTCCCATGAGGCGGATGTTGTGCTCTACAACACCTGCTCGGTGCGCGAGCGGGCCGAGCAGAAGGTCTGGAGCCGGCTCGGGCAGATGAAGACCGAGAAACAGGCCCGCCCCGGGCTCGTCGTCGGCGTCCTGGGCTGCATGGCCGAGCGCGATGGCACCGATCTCATCGACCGCATGCCTGTCGTCGACATCCTGTGCGGCCCCGGAGAGCTCGACAAACTGCCGGGCCTGCTCGACAACGCGGTCCGCACGCGCGATTCGCTCGGTGTTTCTCAGGCGGACGCCAACAACGCGGGCGGGGGCGTGCTCCGCAGCGCGCGATCGGTCGCCCTGCAGGGCAACACGTCGCGCCGCAACGCCACCTTGTCGGCCGCCGCCGACTCGCTCGAGATGCTCGACCTCAATCGGTCGATCTCGCCTGCCGACGCGGTGGTCGGCCCGGACGGGAACAAGAAGTTCAGCGCCTACGTCCGCATCACCCGCGGCTGCAACAAATTCTGCACCTACTGCGTCGTCCCGTTCACACGCGGCGCCGAGGTCCACCGCCCGCCCGACCACATTATCGACGAATGCAAACGGCTTGCCGACGCCGGGGTGATCGAGATCACTCTGCTCGGCCAGACCGTCAATCACTACCGCTTCGAGCACGGGTCGGCCGTCTCGCTCGACGGCATCACCCAGCCGCAAAAAGGCCGCGCGTTCAAGGGCGGGCATCGCCGCGACCCGCTCGCGGGCGAATCGGTCACGACCTTCGCCGATCTGCTCGCGCGAATCCACGACGAGGTCCCCGCGATCCAGCGCCTGCGCTTCGTGACGAGTTATCCGCGAGACTTCGGTGACGACGTGCTGGAAGTCATCCGCGACCACCCGCGGATCTGCCGCTACGTGCACGTCCCTGCCCAGACCGGGTCGGACCGCATGCTCAAGATGATGAACCGGGGCTACACCGTCGGTGAGTATGACGAGTTCATCGACCGCTGCCGGAGCTATCTCCACCAGCCCGAGATCGGCCGCCCGCTCATGCTTTCGGGCGACATCATCGTGGGCTTCCCCACCGAGACCGACGACGATTTCGAGGCGACGGTGGGGCTGCTCGAGCGCTCACGCTACAAGAACTGCTTCATCTTCAAGTACTCCCCCCGCCCCGGCACCGTCGCGTTCGACAAGATCCCAGACGATGTCCCCGAACCGGTCAAACGCGAGCGGAACAACCGCCTGCTGGCGATCCAGGGCGAGATCTCCCGCGCGATCGGCCAGGAACAGATCGGCCGTGAGTTCGACGTGCTCTTCGAGGGGCACAGCCGGGCGGAACGCAAGAAGCGGGGCACGGATGTGAAGCCGGGCACGGGGATGGTCTCCCTGACGGTCAGCGTCGCGGGCGTCGCGGCGTCCTCGAACGGGTGCCACGACTCGCCGTCTTC
>DDFO01000013.1:8007-16148 GCA_002337215.1 Phycisphaerales bacterium UBA1926
GGCGCAGTCGTGCGGCACTGCTGCGCCGAAGACGGCGAGCAGTGGCACCCTGGATCCTGAACAGGCGGTGACCCAACTCGCGGGCCGAACCGACGGCGACCTCATCGTCCACGTCGATGTTCCCGCCGACTCGGACCCCGATTCGATGATCGGCTCGATCCGCCGCGTGAAGATCACGGGCGGGGGCGGTCTGAGCCTCGCGGGGGAGTTGGTCTGAATCCCGGGCCGGCTCGCGCGCCGGTTTGCGTGAGTGAGACGCACGCCGTTACGCTCCCACCCGGGTGCGGCGATTCGCGAGCACCCAGGAAGAGGCCGACATGCTCGTTCGAATCGCCGTGCTGCTGCTCTCGTGCGCCGCGTCGCTCGCCCACGCCCAGCCCAAGCCCGCGTTCATCTACGACCAGGTGCTCAGCACCTACTTCGACGATTCCTCGGGCCTGATCAGCTTCGGGAACTACGACCTCGCGTTCCCGCCCGAGGGCCCCCTGAACGCCTCGGTCGCGGTTGTGAACAGCCAGAACACAGTGGTCGCGAGCTTCCCGTTCTTCCCCGAGTACATGAACAGGGAAGGCGTGTTCGCGAGGGGCAAGGTGCAGGGGCCCGCGGATATCTCGCTCACGGAACCCGGCGTCTACAACATCGTGTTTCTCGTCGAAGGCGCGCCCGCGACGCGCCTCCCGGTCGTCCTCGAGCAGACCGGCGACGGCGACGACCCGTTCAACCCCGAGAAGACCTACCAGTTCTACGGCCTCTGGCAGATGTACGCCAACATCACCAACGCCACCTGGAAGGACGAGGACTGGCCCACGCTCAACATCTGGATCGGGCAGCGGGACATGGTGGATCAGGACGGCCACGCCGAGAAGTTCAGGGTCACCATGACCCGCGACGGCGCCGTCGTCGCCCACACGCGTTCGATCGAGAACACGATGTACGCGAAGCACTACCAGAAGACAGCGGTCCGCCTCTACAAGCCCCACGACGACGCGAAAGCCGCCAACGCGATCCCGTTCACCAAGCCGGGCTGGTACGAGGACGGGGACTACGAACTCGTCGTGACGCGGACAGCCGACGGGAAGGAACTCCGCCGGTTCGTCTACACGGTCAAGGAGGGGAAGATCGTCGAGCTCCCGCAGACGAAGTTGGGGCACGAGCCACGCCTGGACTACATCGTGCCCCGCGTGCGCAACGGGGACACGGGCTACCAGTTCGTCGAGACGGATTGGATCCGCCAGAAGCCCAAGCAGCCGTGAGCGTTACATTTCCGGGCAGCCCGCGGTGAAGTCCTGCACGAAGAGGTCGATGTCGGCGATGTCGAACACACCGTTGTCGTCGAGGTCCGCAATCGGGTCTCCCCCCACAAACCCGTTGATGAACGCGACGATGTCGGTGAGGTCCAGCAGCCCCCACGGCTCGACGAGATCGGCGGCGTTGCAGGGCGAGAACCCGCTCAGGAACACGCGGGCGCTGCCGCACTCCGACCCGTAGTCATCGTCCCCGAACGCCCCGACGATGAAGTCCGCGAAACCGTCGCCGTTGAGATCGCCCGGGCCGCAGACGGACCAGCCGGCGCGGTCGCCGCCGTCGTCGCCGTAGAACGTGTACAGCACCGCCCCGTCCGAGCCCGAGAAGACGCGGGCGTACCCGTTGTTGAACGCATTATCATCGCCCAGATCGTCGTCCCAGTCGGCCCCGACGATCAGGTCCGCGTGCCCGTCGCCGTTCACGTCGCCCGCACCGTCCACGCGCCTTCCGAAGGCCTCGCCCGGGTCGTCGCCGACGAAGCTGTGGATCTCGGTTCCATCGGCACCGGAGTAGACCGTCGCCCGCCCTGCCCCGGGGTGCGGGGCGCCGATGATCACGTCCGGTACGCCGTCATCGTCGACGTCGCCCGCCCCTCCGACACTCGATCCGTTGAGCGAGCCCCCGTAGACGCTGTCGAACTCATGCACGACACCGCCGTTGGCGCCCGAGTACAGCCAGGCGGCGCCTTCTTGTGAATACCACTCGTTCACGTGACCGGGGCCCCCGGCAAGCACGTCGTCGCGCCCGTCACCGTTGACGTCACCGACGCGAGAGATGTCGTAGCCGAGCCAGTCGTCCCGCTCGCCTCGGAAGTGATAGAGGATCACACCCGATGCGCCGGAGTAGACCCGCACGCTGCCATTGTCGCGGACGAGCGACGAGTCGGCCCAGGCGCCGACCGCGAAGTCATCGTGTCCGTCGGCGTTCACATCGCCCACGATCGCGACAGCCTCCCCGTACTTATCGTTCGGCGTGCCGTCGCGTTTGGTGAAGAGCACCGACCCGTCGGCCCCCGAGAACACCCGGGCGTACCCGATCCAGACCCCGTCGGTCTTGACCGATCCGACGATGAGGTCGTCGTGCCCGTCGTTGTTCACATCGCCCCCGCCGTCCACGTCGGTCCCAAAGCCGTCGCCGATGGCATCGCCGACGAAGACGTGCAGCACGGCCCCGTCCACGCCCGAATACACGGTCGCCGATCCACGATGGACCCCGCTGCTGGTGCCCCCCGCCGCGCCGACGATGAAATCCGGGGTGCCGTCGTTGTTGACGTCTCCGGCCGCCGCCATGGCTTTGCCGAATTGGTCACCCCAACTCGCCCCAAAGAGCGTGTAGCTCGGCTCGTGGATGATCTGCCCAACCGCCGCGCACGAAAGAGAGCCGCACGCGATCAGCGAGGCGAGGCTTGATCGTTCCGGTGCCATAACGTCCTCCTTGTGACTGCGCAGAACTCCGGCCTACGCGATCGCCCATAAAGCGGACAAATATATCTTTATTATACAGCCGGCCGCGTTCGCCTCAAGGCTTTCGGACCAATGGAGATCCCGCCGGAACGGATTGCTCGCGTCACGCGCCCACCCGCACCATCGGCTCGTCCCCCTTCACCGCCGCGGTCCACGTGGTCGTGACATATGGCAGCGAGACTTCACCAGATCCGTCCGCATGCGTCGCGTGCAAGTCCCCAAGCCGCGAGATCAATTCCGCATGCCCGGCGCCTGCCTTCGGCGCATACGACGCGCTCAACGCCCGCCCGATGAACCCATCGAGCGTGTGCCGCATCTCCAGCGGGAATCCCATCTTCTTCACATCGTCGAACAGGTCCGTTTCCGCGAACGGGTCTTCCTGCGCCGCGTACCGCACCCGGGGCGTCTCGTCCGTCGCGAGCCCGTCGAGAATCTCGCGGTATCCCGCACCGATCTCCGTCGACGCGTCCACCTCGTTCCACACCAGTGCCAGCCGGCCCGTGCCCTTGAGCACCCGCCGGAACTCCGCGAACGCCGCGGGAGGATCGAACCAGTGGAACGCCTGCGCGCACACGACCAGGTCCACCGACCCGTCCTTCAGCCCCGTCGCCTCGGCCGTCCCTACTTCGATCAACACCCGATCATGTGTTTCGGCCTTCTCACGCATCGCCGTGTTGGGCTCGATCGCGACCACCAACGGCCCGCGCTCTGCCAGCAGCCGGGCCATGATCCCCGTCCCCGCCCCGACGTCCGCGACCGCGAGCATGTTCGGCGTGCCCATCCCCCGCAGCAACGCGTCGATGCACGCGGCGGGGTACGAAGGCCGGTGCGCGGCGTAGTCGCCCACGCGGTCCGTGAATCGGCTCGTCCCGTCGGCCTGTGAATCATCCATCCCCGCCCTCCTCGAACCGCTTGCGCGCTCGCCGCTTCGCCGCGAGCAAACCGCTTGCCTCTTCTGCCGGCTTCGGCGGCTCAGGCCGCTCTTTGTCGGGCGTCGATCCGCCGCCCGCCGGTGGCTCTGCTTTCTCGATTTTCTTCCGGTATTCCGCCGCCTGTGCTCGATGCCGCGCCGCCTTGGCCTCCCGACGAAGCCGGTCCGCGTCGTCGTCGGTGAGCGGGGCGGCCGACGGCATCGGCGCGTCGCGGGCCTCCCCGGCCTGTTTCGTGCGCGCACCGCGCAACGCCGCGAGGCGCACACCCGCGTTCGATGAGATCCGCGCAAACTCCGCGTCCGCGGCCCGCTCGGGCAGCAGCCGGTCCCACGCGATCCGCCGCGTCCCGACATCCAACAGGAACACAACGACTGTCCATCCCAGCAGCACGGGCCAGAGCGGCGTCCGGGTCCGCCTGGGCTCGACCAGCGACCGGTCGTACAGGTCCACCGCCTCGCCGTACGCGAGCACCCGACCACCGCTTGCGTCCGCGATCCGTTCGAGGGTCCGCCGATCCGTCGCGAGCCTCGCGTACTCGGCGTTCCGGGCGACCGTCGCACCCGAGAGCAGCGGGGGGAGCGGCGTCGAGCCCAGCGCCGGGCGTGCGATCACGATGTGGTTCCCCGCCCGCCCCGCGCTCATCTCGCCCGAGTACCGCCCGGGCCCGGTCTGGCGGAGCCTGATCCGCGTCGGCTCGCCCTCGGGCCCGTACACCGTCACCGGGACCCGCAGCAGATCGATCGGCTCGCCCGATTCGTCCGTCGCGTCGTAGACGATCTTCAGCCGACCCTCGGACTGCATGACCGACAGCTCGCCCGTCTCGCCGCCCGTTGTGCGCGACATGAGCCGGGCCGTGCGCGCCCAGAGCGTGCGGTACCCCTCCCAGTCGAGCCAGCGCCGGGCCCAGTCGTGCGCATCGCTGGTGAACACCGCGACCTGCCCGAGTTCCACCGCCCAGTGCGCGAGCACCGGCTCTCCGTCGGGCGTCGCCATCGCGTACGTGATCGTGGGCTCGGGCCTTGCCTGCGTGAGCACCAGCCCGCCCAGCCTGGGAACCGCCCCGAGCCCCTCGGTCAGGGGCGATCCTGTCTGCAGCACCACGGGCTCGAACGGCCGCTCGCGCACGAGCGGGCTGCGCACAACCCGGACCGCCTTGAGAAACACGTTGGGCAGCACGCCCGGGTTGAGCACGTGGTAGAACGCGCCGCGTCCCTCATCGGCGACCGATTCGAGCGTCGCGAGGTCCGCCCCGTCGCCGATCGCGATCGACGAGATCCGGATCCCGTCGTCGTGGATCTGCCGCGCCAGGCCCGGGAGCTGCCCCGAGTTCTGCGATTGCCCGTCGGAGAGCACGATGATGTGCTTGTGCTTCGCGTCCACCGCGAGGAGCTGCTCGCGTGCGATCTGCATCGCGGGGGGCAGGTTCGTCCCGCCGCCCGACCGGATCGCCCGCGTCGCCTCCGCGATCGGTGCCGTGTCCCGCGCCGGGCCCAGTTCGTGGATCACGCTGGGGACGCTGTTGAACGAGACAACACCCACGAGGTCGCCCGGGTCCAGCGACTCGATCGCCCGCGCCGCGCTCTCGTTGGCGACCTCCTGCTGCGACCTCGACGACCCGAGCACGCCCCGGCTCATCGACCCCGAGTTGTCGAGCACGAGCACGATCGCCGCTTCCGGCGTCACGAGTTTCTCGGGCAGGTCCAGCTTCACCGGGAGGATCGGCTCGAGCGGAGACCCGCGCCACCCCCCGGCACCCAGCGTGTCGGGCCCGCCCACGATCACGAGCCCGCCGCCCAGTTCGCGCACGTACGCGACCAGCGCATCCATCGAGCCCTGCGGCATCGCCTCGGCCGGCACGTTCTGCAGCACGATCAGGTCGTGCGCCTGGAACCCCAGCAGGTCGCGCGGCATCCCGCTCGGCGCGACGACCTCGACCCCCAGCCCGCTCTCAACGAGCGTCCGCGGGAGCACCCCGCCCGCGCCCTCGCTCGCCCCGGCGCTCACACCGTCCACCAGCAGCACCCGGCTCTCGCCCGGCGAGATCGTGAACGCCTCCGCCCGGTTGTTGTCCACCGCCCGGTCGCCAACGAGCGCACCCGTTGCCGGATCGCGATCGGGCTCGAAGAAGACCTCGAACCGGCTCAGCCGACCATCCTCGAGGGGGACCTCGAGGATCTCAACATGCCGTCCCGGGCCGTACACGACGCGACGCCCGCCCCCGGATGGAATCCGATCCGAGTCATCCCCGGCGCCCGCGTCTGTGCTGATATCGACAGGCTCGCCCTCGCGCAGCAGCCGGAGCGTCCCGCGCGCGTCGCCGGTCGTTCGGATCTGCACGCGGAGGGGAACCGTCGACCCACCCGCGGCGCTCGGCGGCGCGTCGAGGCGTTCGACGATCACCTCGTCGCCGATCTCGTAGTCCACCCCCAGCACGTCGATCGGGATCCCGGCACCGTTCGATCCGGAACCTTCACCGAGCAGCGACGCGACCTCGATTGGGTCGGCCCCCGTCGCGTTCCCGTCGCTCACGAGCACGAGCCGCCCCGCCGCGTCGGTCGGGATCAGCGCCGCCGCGTGCCGCAGCGCCCCGGCGATGTCGGTCCCCCCGATGGGCAGCATCGACATCGAGCGGTCGAGCACGCCGGCCCGCGAGGGCGTCGCGACCGTCGCGGTGCGCCCATCGAAGACCACGAGGCCGAACAGATCGTCGGGCCCTCGGTTCGCGAGCCGATCCGCGAAGTACGCCCGGGCCCACGCGTCGGGACCGTCTGTCTGCTGGTCGGGGCTCTGCTCGAAACCGCCCGGCCCGAACGACCCGAACCGGCGCACACTCCCGGAGAGGTCCACGACCCCGATCACCGCGAGCCGCTCGGTCTCCCGCACGCTCTGGGCACCCGCGAGCATCGCGATGATCAGCGCCGTCAGCACGGCCCGTGCGAGCGCCGCGGAGGCGCGCCGCCACCGGCTCATCGATGAGAACCCCGTCAGCGCAACGGCGCACAGCGGCAACACCGCGAGCAGGGCCCAGAGCCAGGCGGGATGAGTAAACGAAATCCCCATGCGAGCGTGCCCCCGACCGCGTCCCGAGTTCGGGCGCGTCGGGTTCCGGTGTCAGCCGCCGTCCTTTTTCGGCGGATCGGTCTTCGATGGTTCGGGTGTCGCGTCCTTGCCGAGTTCCGCCGGTGCGCCGTCCGCTCCCGATTCGGCCGCGCGCTCGCGGATGTTCTTGAACACCTCACGCACGAGTTTTCGGTAGCGGGGGGGAACGCGCTGCTGCTCCACGGCCCGGTCGGCCGACTCCGCCGCCTCGCGGAGCGCCGCCGGCGTGCGCTCAGAACGGTCCACGCCATCGACCGGCTCGCCCTCGGGGTTGAACCACTCGCGGAGCGTCTGCTCGCGTTCGCCCGGCGTGGCGGAGTTCTCGTCGCGTGCATCGACCGTCTCGCCGGTCGCGTCGTAGGGACGGGGCCCACCGGCTCGCTGCGCATCGCGCTGCGCGAACCGCTCGGCGAGGTCTTCCAGCCGCTCGCGTTGCTCGGGTGATGCCTGATCGAGCAGTTCCTGAGCACGTTTGCGCATGTCGTCGGAGACCTCGCGCTGCTCGCGACGATCGCGCTGCGATTCGGCGAGCCGTTCGAGTTCGTCGGTCAGTTGATCGAGGCCCGGCTTCCCGCTCCCGGGCTGACGGCCAGGTTGCCCGTCGGGTTGCCCATCCGGCTGTTCATCCGGTTGGCCACTCGCTTGTTCGCCCGGCTGTCCGTCCGGCTGTCCGTCCGGCTGGCCGGTCGGCTGGCCGGTCGGTTGATCTCCTGGCGTGCCGTCCTGTGCGCCGGGCGACCGCTCGGCCGCTTCATCACCCGGTTGGGCGGTCTGCTCTCCGTCTTGCCCGCTCTCTTGCCCACCGGGCTGTTGGCCCGGTTGCTGGCCGGGCTGTTGTTCTGGCTGTTGGCCGGGCTGTTCACCGGGCTGTTCACCGGGCTGGTTGCCGGGCTGGTTGCTGGGCTGGTTGCCCGGCTGATCACCCGGTTGCTCGGTTGGCTGTTCGCTTGGCTGCTGTCCTTCCGGCGTCTGACCATCGGGGTCCTGTCCGCCAGATTCCTGATCTTCTCGCCTTTGCGCATCGGGCGATTCGGACCGATCGCCGGGCTGCTGCTGCCCAGGCTCGGCAGCTTCACGCCGCTCACCCGACTCGCCCTGCTCGGATGGGGTTGTTTCCCGACCCTGCTCTGATTGCTCCCGACTCGTTCCCGGTTGTTCTGATCCCGGCGGTGTTCCGGGTTGCGATTGGGGCTGCGTTTCCGAGTCCTGCTGGTTTCTGGGGTTCTCGCCGGTCGAATCGCCGGGCGTTTCACCGGTTGTGTCGTCGGTCTTGTCGCCTGTTTCGCCTTCACGAGGCTCGGGGGGCTGGTCGCGTTCGGTTCCGTCTCGGTTGGTCGGCGGG
>DDFO01000013.1:16191-23859 GCA_002337215.1 Phycisphaerales bacterium UBA1926
GGTTGGTCGGCGGGTTCTCGGGCGTCTCGGATGAAGGGTCGGTAGGGGGGGCAGTCGGGACGCTGGTTTGCTCGTCCGCCGGTTGCTCCGATTCGTTCCCGGTGTTGTCTCGCAGGTCGTCGGACGCGGCGTCGAGCGCGTCGCGCAGCCGTTCGATGTCATCTGTCGCCCGGTCTCGGCGTTCGTTCGCCCGTTCGTCTCGTGCGATCCGCTTGGCGAGCTCCTCGGCCGATGCGGGATCGACGCCCTCGCGTTCCAGCGCCTCGGCGACGCGCGACTCGTCGGTGAGATCGCCCACACGGTCGCGCAGCGCGTCGGTCATCGCCGAGTCCGCGTCCGAGCGCTCGTCGCGGGCGGCTTCGCGCCGGGCCGCCTCGTCGAGCGCGTCCGACAACCGCTCGAGGTCCCGCGCGATCCGCTCGCGGGCCTCCGGGGGCATGCCCTCGGCGTTCCGCATCAACTCCCGGGCCGCGTCGCGAGCGCGCGCGAGGTCCCCGCTCGAGAGCGCCTCGGCGAGCCGGGCGCTTTCCGGAGAGACATCCTCAGCCGCCGTCTCCCGGGCCGACCGGGCCGCGTCCGCGATGGCCTGGCTTGCGGTGTCCTCCGTTTCTTCCTCGTTGACTGACGCCGCACGCTCGAGTTCGCTCGCGGCTTCCGCGAGCGCGTCGTCGGGAGCGACTTCGCCGCGTTCCAGCCGATCGCGGATCGCCGTGAGTTCATCGGTGACGCGATCCCGGTCGGGGTTCACGCCGCCCGCGTCCAATGGCCCGTCTTCGTCTGGCTCGAGCGCCGCGATGGTCTCCCGCAGGGCCTCATCGGCATCGGCGATCGATTCGGGCGTCGCGAGCGCGACCGAGCGCGACCGATCCGGCTCGGGCATCGGGAGGAATGTCCAGCCCACCGACCCGAGCGCGAGACACGCGATCCCGATCCACCAGCCGCGGTGCAGCGTCAGCGGGACGAGCCGATTGGCATGCACGCCGGTCGCCGCGGACTCGGCCTCGCCGAACAAGATGTTCACGAATGGGCGGGCGCGGGCGGGGTCCGCCTCTATTGGATTCTCGGCCGCGAGTTCGACCGCCGAGGTCAGCCGATCGTGCAGCCCCAGTACGTCGTCGGCGCGTCCGGCGCCGACGCTCGGCGCGACGGCGCGACGCCATCCGATCGCGAGGCCGGCGATGGCGCTCAACACAGCGACGCCCCCGGCGATCCAGGGCGCCGGCGCGTGCCACGCGGGCAGCCGCGTCGTGATGATCATCGCGAGACCCGCCGCGGCGGATCCAGCACCGAACCCGATCGCACCGCACGTGAGCGCTCGCGAGAGTCGGATCCGGCTCGCGACCGACCGAGCGGCGTCGAGCGCACGTGTGGGCGTGCGCGCGGGGGTGGTCACAGGCTGTGTCGGCGACGTGGTCATCCAACAGGATGGTACGGGAGACGGTCCACGGGGTTGCCCGTCGTCGATCTGTCCCCGCTAGGCTCTCGGCGTGCAGAGCGAATCAACCCATACAGACACATCGGATCGGGGCTTCGACCTCGGCCGCGTCCCGGCGCGGCTCGTCGCGGGAGACCGGTTGAGCGAGCAGGAATCGCAAGCGGTCTTCGAGGCGTTGCTCGGAGGCGGGCTCGATGAGGCTCAGATCGGGGCGATTATCGCGTTGATCCAGAGCCGGGGCGTGACGGTCGACGAGCTCGTCGGCGCGGCCCGCGCGATGCGGGAGCATGTCACGCCGGTGCCGTACACGCCCAAGCCGGGCGAGGTCGTCATCGACACCTGCGGCACGGGCGGCGCGGCCAAGACTTTCAACGTATCCACGGCGGCCGCGATCGTCGCCGCTTCGGCG
The DNA here is from genome assembly GCA_002337215.1 of Phycisphaerales bacterium UBA1926. Lineage (GTDB taxonomy): Bacteria > Planctomycetota > Phycisphaerae > Phycisphaerales > UBA1924 > UBA1926. The sequence goes on from DDFO01000013.1 coordinate 18,036, forward strand.
ACACCCGAATCGGGATCGGGCATCGAACGGGTCGTCGTCGCGAAACACGGGAACCGGAGCCGAACGGGGCGTGGTTCGGCGGAGGTGCTCGCGGGGCTCGGCGTCAACATCGAGGCGTCGCCCGAGGCGCAGGCCCGCTGCCTCAAAGAGGTGGGGGTGTGTTTTTCGTTCGCGATGCGGCACCACCCGGCGATGCGGCACGCCGCCGGCCCGCGCCGGTCGCTGGGCTTCCCGACGATCTTCAACCTGCTCGGCCCGCTGACCAACCCCGCCGGGGCGAAACACCAGCTCTTGGGGGTCTACGGGGCCCGGTTTGTGGGGCTGATCGCGGAGGCGCTCGCCCGGCTCGGGTCCGAGCGGGCGGTGGTGGTCCACGGCGCGGGGGGGCTCGATGAGGTCTCGACGCTGGGCCCGAGCGATGCGGCCTGGGTCGCCGATGGCGGCGTGACTACGCAACCGATCGATCCGGCGGGGCTCGTGCCGATCGGGTCGATCGAGGCGTTGCAGGCCCGGGACCTCGCCGACGGGGTGCGGATACTCACGGATGTCCTCGACGGTGCCTCCGGTCCGCCGAGGGACATCGTTGTTCTGAATGCGGCCGTGGCGCTGCGTGTCGCGGGAGCATCGGCGGACCTCGGCGCGGGGGTTGCCGCGGCGGCCGACGCGATCGACTCAGGGCGGGCAAGCAACACACTCCAGGGCCTGGCACGGCTGTCGGGCGGGACTGTCTGAAGGTCGGTGGCGGTGGGCACATTCGGTTGGGTGCGGTAGAGCGGGGAGGCGCGTGTGAAGATCACGCTGATCGCGGCGGTGGCGAGCAACGGGGTGATCGGGCGCGACGGGGGGCTCCCGTGGCATCTGCCGGCGGACCTGCGTCGCTTTAAAGAGGTCACTCGCGGGCACCAGGTCGTCATGGGTCGCCGAACGTTCGAGAGCCTGCCCGGCCCGCTCCCGAAACGGCGAAACATTGTTGTCACCAGGCAGTCGGTGTATTCGGCTCGCGGGATCGATATCGCGCACTCCCTCGATGAGGCGATTGCGATGGCGGAATCGGCCGCGACGAGCTCTGATGAGACGCTGTTCATCCTCGGTGGCGCTGTGCTCTATGCCGCTGCTTTGCCGATCGCCGACCGGCTCGTCCTGACGATGGTCGATGCGGAAGTATCTGGTGACACGCGTTTTCCAGAATTTGATGAGGCGGAGTGGCGCGAGGTTTCGTCGGAGGCGCACGCCGCGGACGATGAGAACGATTATGCGTTCACCGTGCGGGTGCTCGAACGGGTCAGCGCGGTCTGAGAACGAAATATTCAGAGCCCGAGATGGACCGATAACGCTGCAGATCGCGTCGGATCGGGTGTTTGCGCGGATCAGGTATACGAACGTTGCGCTAAAACGCCGTTACACAATGAATTTACGCAGATTCATGACCCAAATCTGTTGCACTCCGCTCTCGGCTGAAATATGCTTCCGGCGTGGGAGTTCCACATGGTTTCCAACCGGGCGTGATTGCTTCGCCCCCGATATATCCCAGAGGAGATAGATATGAAGAACGCTGTTATTCTTACCGCTGTTGCCGGTCTCGCTGCTGCCGCCTCGGCCCAGAGCGCCCAGATCGAGTTCTCGGCTTCCGCCACCGAGATCAACGTTGGTGACACCGTCACCTTCACCGTGAGCGCTTCGTTCACCGGCCTGACCGCGACCGGCTACTACGGTGGCTTCCTCGGTTCGTTCCTCGCGAGCGACGCCGGCCTCGGCGACGCCAGCAACCTGACGAGCCTCATGTCTGGCGAAGGCACCGCCCCGGTCGCTTCCGGCGCTGACATCAACAACATCAACATCTTCAACAACGCCCTGCTCGGCACCGACGATCAGTCGATCGGTACCTTCTTCACGTTCGACGTGACCGCCACCGCCGAGGGCGTCCTGTCCTACGACGCCGTGGGCGTTTCGTCGCTCTTCAACTCGGACTTCATCTTCGATCAGGCGATCGAAGTGAGCGCCAGCGTCCTGAGTGACTCGGTCAACATCGTCCCCGCCCCGGGCGCCGCCGCCCTCCTGGGCCTCGGTGGCCTCGTCGCCACCCGTCGTCGCCGCTAATCGGCTTCGGCTCGCAGATTTTCGATCAGGAAGCCCGGCCGAACTGGCCGGGCTTCTCTTTTTGCTCCCGTATTCGGTCGCCATCGATTCCAGCCCGGGTCCCGCCTGGGGCGTTGTGAGTCGGGTCATAATACGAACAAAGCACGGAAATACGTTCCTGCAAGTATTTTGGCGAGAATACAGACTCTTTTGTTGCGATCTGCGTGGATGTCGGTACCATGCGGATGTCGTGAATCACGGAAACGGGGCCTTGGTCAGCTCCGGAGACAAGACATTCCGTATCAAAGATTTGAGGAGATTCCCGTGAAGAACATTGTATTTCTCGCGATCGCTGGCCTTGCCGCCGGCGCCGCTGCTCAGGGCGTGACCCTGACATTCTCGGCCAACCAGTCCTCGGTCGACGTTGGCGATACCATCACCTGGACCGTCTCGGCTTCGTTCACTGGCTTCAGCGACCCGACCGCCTACTACGGTGGCTTCGTCGGCTCGTTCGACGCCAGCGACAACGGCCTCGGTATGGCCGGCAACTTCATGAACATGATGAACGGCGAAGGTACTCCCCAGGCCGCCAACGGCGCCAGCGTCACCGCCCTGAACATCTTCAACGCCGCTCTGCTCGGCTCGGACGACCCGTCCAACCCGATCGACATCTTCTCGTTTGATGTCGTCACCGGTGCCCAGGGCGTCCTCTCGTACGGCCAGTCCGGCGTGCACAGCGTCTTCCCCGATGACGGTATCTTCTCGCTCGCCCAAGAATTCGCGGGCACCGCTGTCAGCGACAGCGTCAACATCGTCCCGGCCCCGGGCGTCGCCGCCCTCCTCGGCCTCGGTGGCCTCGTCGCCACCCGTCGTCGCCGCTAATTCTCGGCGAATCGACAGCTGAAAAGCGATACACATCGACGCCCGTCCCGAAAGGGACGGGCGTTCTCTTTGAACGGGGTCATTGGCGAGGTCTCGTTCCGCGGCGCATGCCAGACGACATCTCGGCGTTCATCCGCCTGGATGACAGCAGAGACTCGCGGCTGAGGCGCCCAAGTGCCCAAGTGCCCACGCGATCATTGGTTGCGGCTCGACCTCGGACACCAGTGAACGCGACTGCAGACATGGTCCAATAGCCGGGCTCTCCACGCATCCGGGGGGTGCCGGCGTCGGCTTCTGCAGATTTTCGCTGAGAAACTGCAGGTGCTCTCAGGCATTCGCCGCCCCGACAGAAGCGTTGCTGGCGAAATATCGCGGGTTTGAGCACAATTGTTAGGTATATGGACGTAATTCGTTGAAAAAAACCACCTGATTTTGCCAGTTGGCTTGCAGAACTCAGACGGTGTGGCATGTTTGCGTGGGTCACGAATTCAGTCGTTCGCGACACAATCAGTTCATCGTGCAAATCTGCATAACTGCAAATCTGTGAGGAGATCTCAAATGAAGAACATCGCCATCCTGTCCATCGCTGGTCTCGCCGCTGCTGCCTCCGCCCAGAGCGTCACCCTCCACTTCGACATCGACGGTGACCCGCTGACCGGCTCGGACGTCGTTGCCGACTCGGCCAGCTGGACCGTCTGGGCCAGCTTCACCGGCTTTGCCTCGGCTGACGCCTACTTCGGTGGCTTCGTCGGCTCGTTCGACGGTAACGGTGACGGTTCGGCCTCGAACCTCATGAACCTCATGGCCGGCGAAGGTACCGTCGCCGCCGCCGACGGCGCCAGCATCGTGAACATCAACATGTTCAACAACGCCCTGCTCGGCACCGATGACACGGCCAACCCGCTCGCGATCTTCAGCTTCGACACCAGCGGCACCACCTCGGAGCTCAGCTACTCCGCGACCGGCGTCGCCTCGATGTTCGCCGACGGCAACATCTTCGGCACCCCGATCCCGACCGACTTCGTGGTCATCAGCGACCGCCTCGTCGTCCCGGCCCCCGGCGCCGCTGCCCTCCTGGGCCTCGGTGGTCTGGTCGCCACCCGTCGTCGCCGCTAATCCCGGCTGACCGACGAGCTTTCTGAGTATCTCTGCACCCGGGTCCCGTAAGGGGCCCGGGTGTTGTTTTTGCGCTCATGGGGCCAAAATGCAAACGAAAGGTGTGAATTCTTCCCGTGATCCGGTAGCCTCGGGTCGGCCCTTCGACTCGACGGGGGACGACGAGGAGACAGGATCATGGCACGCATGACACACGCATCGATTGTGCTCGCCGCGGTGAGCGGCCTGGCCGCGGTCGCGTCGGCCCAGGGCGTCACCCTCTATTTCCGCGCCGATGCCTCCGATCCCTCGATCGGCGACACGCTGCAGTGGACCGTCGCGGCGGAGTTCACGGGCTATTCCGATCCGACGGCGTACTTCGGCGGGTTCGTCGGGTCGTTCGTCGCGTCCGACAACTCGCTCGGCACCGCGAGCAACTTCCAGAACCTGCTGTCCGGCGAGGGCACGCCCCAGGCCGCCAACGGGGCGAGCGTCGAGGGCGTCAATATCTTCAACGCCGCGTTGCTCGGAACGGATGATCAGGCGAACCCGATCGACATCTTCACATTCGATGTATCGTGGAACGCCTTCGGGTTCCTGTCATACGACGCCATCGGATTGACGACCGTCTTCCCCAACGATGGGGTCCTGACGCTGGGCGACGAGTTCACGAACTTCAATGTGGTGAGCGACCGGGTCGGCTTCCCGACGCCGGGCGCGGGGATGGGGATCGCCCTGGGCGGGCTGATGGTGGCACGCCGTCGGCGGGGCTGACGACTCGCCCCGGGTCTGGGTCCGAGAGGAGGATCGGGATGAACGGAACACGGTCGGTCACGCTGAGTGCCCTCGCCGGGCTTGCCTGGTCCGCGAGCGCGCAGTCCGCGACGCTCTACTTCAGCGTCGATCAGACGCGGATCCATGACGCGGCCCCGACGCTCCTCACCTGGACGGTTTCGATTGGCTTCACGGGCTTCGGCGATCCATCGGCGTATGTCGGCGGATTCGCCGGCGAGTTCTTCGGAATCGGCATCATGACCGGGGCCGGGGCGCACGAGATCGTGGGCATTTCCAACCTCATGAACGGGCAGGCCCTGTCCCCGTTCGTTGACGGGGCCCTCGTCGGGGATGTCAACATCTTCAACGCCGCGGTGCTCGGGACAGCCCAGGCGGGCAACCCGCTGGACATCTTCGAGATCCGGGTGATGACCGCCGGCATCGAACCGATCTCGTTCATGGGTGGGGGCACGGTCACCATCTTCCCCGACGACTCGATCCTGACGCCCCCGGTCCTGTTCGACGATTTCGAGGTCATCAGCGACCGGGTGATCTTCCCCGCGCCCGGCGCGGCGGGGGTGCTCGCGTGCGGCGCGGTCTGGACGGCGCGGCGACGCCGATCGTGAATGACCGGCTGGATCGGTGACGCGAGGGTTCGGCTCGCCGGGGACACCCTCTACCGACCCGGATGGGTCTCCACCTGATTCGTCATGTCTTGCTGCCGGTCGCGCGGGCTTCACGCTCGCCGCCTTCGGCAGTTCCCGGTGTCGCCGGCGAGCGTGAACGCCTGGTTTATCCCCCGCGTTCGCGGTCCTTGAGCTTGCGCTCCAGGTAATGGATGTCGATGCCGCCCTTGGTGAACCCGCCGTCGGTCATCATCTCGCGGTGCAGGGGGATGGTCGTCTTGATCGGTCCCACCTGGAACTCTTCGAGCGCCCGGGCGGTCCGCACGATGGCGGCGTCGCGGTCGGGGGCGTGCACGATCAGTTTCGCGATC
>DDFO01000013.1:23970-24880 GCA_002337215.1 Phycisphaerales bacterium UBA1926
CGTGCACGATCAGTTTCGCGATCATCGAGTCGTAGGTGGGGGGGACGCGGTACCCCGGGACGACGTGGGTGTCCATCCTCACGCCCGGCCCGCCCGGCAGGTGCCATGTGTCGACCATCCCGGCGCTGGGCATGAAGTTCTTGGCGGGATCTTCGGCGTTGATGCGGCACTCGATCGCGTGCCCGTTGATCTTGATGTCCTTCTGCTTGAAGGGCAGCGGTTCGCCCGCGGCGACGCGGATGCTGGTTTGCACGATATCGACACCCGTGATCAGCTCCGTCACCGGGTGCTCTACCTGCACGCGGGTGTTGACCTCGAGCATGTAGAAATCGCCCTTGCCGTCGAGCAGGAATTCGACGGTCGCGGCACCCGAGTACTCGGCGCTCTTGACGAGCCGCGCCGCGGCATCGCACACGCCGTCCCGCTTCTTCGGATCGACGTGGGGCGCGGGCGCTTCCTCGATGAGCTTCTGGTGGCGGCGCTGGGTCGAGCAGTCGCGTTCGTAGAGATGAACCGCGTTGCCGTGCTTGTCGCCCACCACCTGGACCTCGACGTGCCGCGCGTGCTCGAGGAACTTTTCGATGAAGACCGACCCATCGCCGAACGCGGCCTGGGCCTCCTGCTGCGCCTGCTGGAGGTTGGACCGGAGCGTCGCCTCGTTGTGGCAGACGCGCATGCCGCGCCCGCCCCCGCCCGCGGCGGCCTTGATGATGACCGGGTACCCGATCTCTTCGGCGATCCCCGCCGCCTCATCGGGATCGGTCACCGCGCCCTCGGAGCCCGGGAAGATCGGCACCTTGGCGGCCTTGGCGAATCTCTTCGCCTCGACCTTGTCGCCCAGCCGGCGCATGGCCTCGGGGCTCGGGCCGATGAACTCGATCTTGCAGTCGCGGCAGATCTCGCTGAACTC
>DDFO01000013.1:24968-25241 GCA_002337215.1 Phycisphaerales bacterium UBA1926
TCGCGGCAGATCTCGCTGAACTCAGCCCGCTCGCTCAGGAAGCCGTACCCGGGGTGGATCGCATCAACGTCCGCAACCTCGGCCGCGGAGATGATCCGAGAGATGTTGAGGTACGAGTCCTTGGCGGGGCCCGGTCCNNATGCAGATCGCGCGGTCCGCGAGGCGGAGGTAGGGCGCGTCCTTGTCGGCTTGCGAATAGACGCACACGGCCTCGACGCCCAGCTCGTGGCAGGCGCGGATGATGCGGAGCGCGATCTCGCCCCGGTTTGCGAT
>DDFO01000019.1:0-17358 GCA_002337215.1 Phycisphaerales bacterium UBA1926
ATTTACCTTCCCCAGGAAACCTTGTGCTTTCGGCGTGCAGGATTCTCACCTGCATTATCGTTACTCAAGCCCACATATGCACTTCCACGCGCTCCACGATCCCTTACGGAACCGCTTCTACGCCCGTGGAACGCTCGCCTACCACGCTTTCGCGTCCGCAGCTTCGGCATTCGACTTATTCCCGATTATTATCGGCGCCAGACTCCTCGCCCGGTGAGCTATTACGCACTCTTTAAATGATGGCTGCTTCTAAGCCAACATCCCGGGTGTCTAAGCAATCTGACTTCCTTAAGAACTGAGTCGAATTCTGGGGCCTTAGCTGGCGGTCTGGATTTTTCTCCTTTTGTCCACGGATATTGTCACTCGTGGACTATCTCCCAGAACTTGGCTGTCGGTATTCGGAGTTTGGTTGGAGGGGGTACCCAGGAAGGGCCCGCCCTCCATCCAGTAGCTCTACCCCCGACAGTTGCAATCTGAGGCTAACCCTAAAGTTATTTCGGCGAGAACAAGCTATCTCCCGGCTTGATTGGACTTTAACCCCTCCCCACAGCTCATCCCATATCTTTTCAACGATAACGGGTTCGGGCCTCCAGAAGGCTTTACCCTTCCTTCACCCTGGCCATGGGTAGATCGCACGGGTTTCGTGTCTAGTTCCATCGACTCAACGCTCTATTCAAACTCGGTTTCCCTTCGCCTCCGGTCCGTTAGACCTTAGGCTCGCCGATGAAACTAACTCGTGGGCTCATTATGCAAAAAGCACGCCGTCACTCCGCAGAGCTCCGACCGCTTGTAAGCGCGCGGTTTCAGCTACTCTTTCACCCCGCTCATCGCGGTGGTTTTCAACTTTCAGTCACCTTACTGTTTCGCTATCGGTCATCGAGGAGTACTTAGCCTTGGAGGGTGGACCCCCCATCTTCAACCCGGGTTCCACGAGCCCGAGCCTACTCTATGGGCTTAACGACCACTACAGGACTTTCACCTTCTTCGGTCCGGCATTCCAACCGGTTCGTATGGTCTTATCCGCTTTCGCTCGCCGCTACTCACGGAGTCGCTGTTGCTTTCCTTTCCTACGGGTACTGAGATGTTTCAGTTCCCCGCGTTCGCCTCACGCACCTATGCATTCAGTACGTGATACCCCGAAGGGTGGGTTTCCCCATTCAGAAATCCACAGATCACAGCTCGGTTACCAGCTCCCTGTGGCTTATCGCAGGTTCCAACGTCTTTCATCGCCTCTCGATGCCAAGTCATCCGCCGCACGCCCTTAATGGTCTGACCACTCCTACCAAACGCCGGGACGAAACAATCCTCCGAAGAGGACCGAACGACACGGCACGGCAAGAGCACAGTGCACGCCCTGGATTGCATGATGGACCCCCTAAGATTTCGGGAGTCTTTAAAATGGTGTCACAGCGAACCGCTCACCAAGTCCAGGACGAACATCCGACCCGAACAGCCCTAGGTAGACTGCCGGATCGATACCAGCTCTAAACGCTACGAGATACTCAACAAGGCCCCGCCTACAAGACGGAAAATCAGTCCCCAAACCAACGACTCAACAAGTCAGTAGGGGGAAAGACGGGGCCAAAATCTGCCCGTCGATATCCGGTTGTCAAAGAGCCCAAGAATTCTCAGGATCAACCCGAGAGGATCTTGATCCCCGCTTCCGCGGGGTGAGCCAAGCTTCAGAGCGGTGCAAACCACTCCGTTACGAGGCGAGAGGATGCTAGGCGCAATCCGCTGATCGTCAATCTGTCAGCCTCCGTTTTTTCACCTTTTCGTCAGAAGCCGCCCCGACAGGGCCAGAGAACCCCGAAGGGAACGGTGTCCTAAATCACGGTATGGCATCGAGATCCGGCTGCCGGACCTTCGCAGACTCCGCAAGACCCGCCGATTGCTGAACCGCGAGATACTCGGGCATCTCCCGGTCCCGGTCCGGACGACGGGCCACAACGCCCGAGATCGGATCGAAGAACACGACCTCGAGAATCCGCCGAGCCGCGCCGCCCGCCATCGCCGCCTCGTCCACGATCGGGAACTCGGCGACATCCAGCATCACGGCGTCCACAGACAGCGGATAGCGGGGCTCAACCATTGTCAGCCAGTCACGAGCGTCATCGGCATCAGCATCGTCGCCCGAGGCGACCGCAGGCCGTGCAACGGTCGCCTGACCGCCATCACGCTCCGCGAAGTACTGATCCAATTCCCCGGCCTCCACCTCCCCCACCGCGAACAGCGGCAGGTCGTCGGGCAGCCGGAACTCGCCCTGCACCGCGTCACCCGGCTCGAGGGTAATGGTGTGCTTGCGGTAATACCCGTAGAACATTCGGAAGACCTCCGCCGTCGCGGCCGACGCCGATTGACCAAGCTGCCCCTGGTCGCGTGCGTTGGTGACAAAGAAGTAGCTCGTCCTCCCGACCTGCACCGGGTCGGTCCACGCCGACCAATCACTCTCGACGACCGGCTCGCCCGCGAGCGCGACCAGTTCCTCGTCGTCGCTCCCGATCGAACGCTCACGCCCGAAGAGCGGGTTGTTCACGCCGTACCGAACCCGGTAGCGGTACGTCGCACCCGGTTCAGCCGTGAAATCGTGCACCCACACCGAATAGTCCTCGACGCTCAGGAGCGGGCCGGGCGATTCAACACCGGGTGTCCGACCAACGACTGTTCGGCGACGGACCGTCGTACGAGGCGACGGATCGCCCCCCAGCACGCGAGGCCCGCCACCGAGAATCCGAGGGCCACCGCCGGCCGGTGTCCGCCCACCACCCGCGGCAGGCTGCCGCTGTGCTGTGCGGCGCGGCTGGGCCGACTGGCCGATCCCGGCCTGAGCGAACTCGTCGAGCTCTTCAAACAACGCGTCCAGCGACGTCTGACGCTCAGCGATCTCCTCCCGCTTCGCATCGATCCGCTGCTGCAACGGATCGGGACGGTTCGGACGGTTCGCCCGGGTGGGCTGACCCCCGCCCCGGATAAGCCCGCCGCCGCCGGTCGGCTGCGTGGGCTGCGTCGGCCGATTCGCCTGCTGGGTGCTGCGCGCCGTCCGCTGTTCTTCGATCTGCGCAATCTCGTTCTCGAGGTTCTCGATCTCACGCTCAACGCGACCGATCCTCGCCTCCACCTCAAGCCTCGCCTGACGCTCAGCAACCTTGCTCGGACGCACCCATTCCACACCCGCGATCGACGGGATGAACAAAGGCTGCGCGACCAGGCTGGGATCCGACTGGGCGATGCCAGACAACTCACGCAGGTCCCGAGCCTTCAGCCCGGCCCAGTCCACCGTTTCGGTTTCCGGGACGCCCTCGTTGTACGCCTGGAGCACGTCCGGCGACCAACGCACCGACTCGACCCGCTCAGGCTCGCCCCAAGACCCGTCCGCCTGCTGACGCTGACGCTCTGCGGCCACCGTCAACACCTCGATCAGGCCCTGCCCGCCGTCCGACCACCAATGCGAAGGAATCGCCCGGCGGCCCTCGTCGGCGGTCCGCAACGCCTCTTCGATCAATTCACCGTTCACCATCGCCTCGATCGTCACGCTCACCTTGTCCATAGGCTGAGACTGGGGCAGGTACGGATCAAGCCCGGGGTGCGACGCCGCGAAGAACGGGTCCACCGTTGTCCACTGGCTCACCGCCAACACACCCGACGGATCGGGCAGCCGGAGCGGCGTCACAGGACCGTTCACGCTCTCGACCGCGGTGAACGAGAGTCCGAACGAATCGCCGAGCGGCGCGCTCGCCAGCCGCGGCGCGTCGAAGGACGCGGACGCGAGTTTCTCGGCATACGACGCCGACAAGTCCGGCGTCTCGATCGCCGGCAACGTCGGATCCGGATCGTTCATCGACGACAGCAGCGCCTCCGCCTTCGATCCGAGACGCGTCAGCACCTGGTTGGGCGGCACCTTCGTGCCGTCATAGTCCACCTCGTTGGGCGAGATCAGGAATTGCACCGCAAGCACGCCCACGAACACGATCCCCACGACCGCGAGCACGATCTTCTCGACGTGCTGCTCGATCGGATTGATGCCTTTGAGTTTCATGGCTTTGATTCCTCTTTCAGTATCCGATCAGGGCGATCAGGGCGCCGCATCCGCGTCGGCCGAGGGCTTCTCAACCCCCCACGCCGTCGCAACAAAGTCCGGGAGAATGTCCGCGAGCCAGAAGTGCAGGTACGCCACCTCAACGGTGATCTCCGCCCGCACAACGTGCTCATCGCCGTAGTAGAAGCCCTCCGTGAGGTCCGCCCAGCGGTCCACCTCCGCGAGTTCCACATCGGTCACCGTCATAAAATTCGCCGCACCGAACGACTCGAGCACACCAACGAGGTCCGCGCTCGACGCGATCACCGTCACAGTCGCGCTCCGCACGAGGAACACGCCGTTCTTGTCGTCAGGCGTGCGGCCCGTGTGCGTCGCCTCCGGATCACCACCAGGACCGCCGCCGAAAGGCTGCCCACGGCTAATCGTTCGAGACGGGGTGCGACCAGGCCGGAACGGATCGCTCTGCGCCCCGGCGCCCGATGCGTCGTCACTCTCTTCGCCCTTCTCGGGAATGTCCATCTGCCCGAGCCGGATCGAAACGATCCGCTTGACCGGCGACCGCGGAATCTCCGTCCGCAGGCCGTCGTCTCCGCGGTTCGCGAGGTTCACCGCCCGGAGCAGATCCTCGACCAGCCAGTAATCCATCTGCCAGCGCAGCGCATCGGTCTCGTCGAGTGAGCCGCTGGGAACCTCAGCCGGGATCTCCGAATACGCCGTCGGATCCGCCCCGAGGAGCACGTCCTTCGACGCATAAACAGACAGCTCCTCAGCACGGCGTGCATACACCCCGTACCGCTGCCCCTTCATCCGCTCGTCGAGCGCCTCCTGCTCCTCGGCGCTCAGCGTCCCGAGGTCGCCACCCGCGCGATCGACCTCCGCCCGGTACGCATCCACCACACGCCGAGCGACATCCTCGGGCGCCATGGGCGTCCCCGCGTTGATCTCCCGGAACAGCGGCTCGTACGCCGACTCGAGCTCGTCCTCACCCACGATCAGTTCCGCGAGCTCGGTCACCTTCTTCTTGACATCCCGGCCCTCGCCCGCGACCGGGAGCACCCCCGGAAGCAGCAGATCTCGCGCCTCTTTCTTATTGAAGCGGACCGCCTGGACCACGACCTCTTCGATCTCCGCCTGCCGCTCGGCACGCTGCCGCTCGAAGAATGCCGTCACCGCGGCATTCGGCGACCGACGCTCCTCGACAGGCTGCTCGCCCGCCGTGATGGGCGGGAGCGTGTACGTCACGCTCGCCACCCCGTCGACCTGCCGCTTCTTCGAAGAGAGCTGCTCCTCGGCCTGCGCCTTGATCTTCTTGTTCCAGATCGACGAGCCGAAATACCCGCCGATCGGCAACGCGATGATCAGCACCGCGAAGACCACGATCAGAATGTTCGATTTGAACCAACCACCAAGACCACTCACGAATCACCCCCTTCGCCCGCCGCCGCAGCAGCGCCAGGAACGTCCAGAAGAAGGGTGAACGTCACCCGGTACGCCGTCTCGCCCTCATCCGCCGCTCCGCCCCGTGCCGTCGCAGGCTGCGCGGGCTGCGGACGCGTGATCGGCGCGATCTTGTCCATCTCACGGATCAGCTCCTGCGGATCGTCCGTGTCGATCACGTTCGTCGTGCCCGAACGCGTCGGCGTGATCTGATTCACCCGCCCAGGCGCCGGGTTGCTGCGGATGATGCCACCACCACCCTGGATGTTCTGAGGACGCTGCACCCGCCGGATCCCGGTGCCCGACGCCGACGCCGTCGCCGACCCCGTCGGCTCCGCCACCGGCACATCAATCGCCGTGAACACCTTTTCGTCGTCCTCGTGCAGCGCGATCAGGTAAGGCACGCCCTCGCGAGCGGTCGCGTTGCGCAGCCACTCCGAGATCCGCACCGCGACATCCTCGGGATCTTCCGAATCGGTCACAAACTCAGCCGTCACGTTCACCCGGCGCTTGCCCTCGAGATCGATCTCCTGGCCCTGCCAGGTCATCTTCTCCGGGAACTCCGCGGTCGCGACCACGCGCTGCGGCTGCATCTGCATCATCGGCTGCGGCGCAACCCTGAGAAGCCCACCGCCACTGAACGGATCACCCCGAGGATCGGGCCGACCACGGCTGGTGGACGCGGAAGCCTGCACTTCCTTTGGTGCTTCATACTCAGCCGAGAGCGACGCGAGCCGCAGCGACGCGTCCTCATCCGCGAGCACCGGCGCGTTCCGCACATCCTCGACGATCAGACCCGTGTCGTTGACCAGGTGCGAGTAGATCCCCCGCCCGTCGAGCAGGCCCAGCAGCGTCGAGGCGGTCGTGTCACCAGTCGCGTCGCCCAGCACACCCGCGTCGGTCGCATCGGTCTTGAGCTTGTTGCCGGTGCTCACGACGCGCCCGATCTCGTTGGGCTCAACGGCGCTCTGCACCGCCGTCATGTCCATCAGCGGACGGACGAAGAACCCCGCCGTCGCCGCGGCCGCGACACCCGCCGCGAGCCCGAACCAGACCCGCTTCTGCTTCCACATCGTCTCCCGCACGACCGGCACCGGCATCACATTCGCCCGCAGCGCCGCCGTATCAAGCCCCTGCAGCGCCAGCCCGTAGGCCGTGCCCAGGTTGAGCGACGCCTCTTCGAACTCCGCCTCCCGGCCCTCCGGCGCCGTGACGCGCTTGAAGCCCTCGATGCGGTAGATATCCATGCTCAGCTGCTGCTTGAGGTACTTCCGCAGACCGGGCAGACGGAACGTGCTCCCAAGCCCGATGAGCCGCTTCAGGTCCGCGCCCGCGTGCACGCTCTGGTAGTACCCGATCGACCGCTGCACTTCCTGCACAAGGTCCGTGAACACCGGACGCATCGCCTGGAACACGTGCCGCGCGTGCTTGGTCTGCTCCGCCTCGCGCTTCAGCCGCTCGGCCTTCGAATAACTCAGCTTGAAACTCGTCACCAGCGCGTCGGTGAACTGATGCCCGCCGAGCGGGAACGTCCGCACCCAGACCCGGCCCGCCTCCGCGATGATCAGGTCCGTCGCCGTCGTCCCGATGTCGAGAATGATCGTGCCCGGCGTGTCCTCGGTAAACTCAAGGTCGTACGCCAGCGCGTTGTACGCCGCGACCGGACCAAGCGTCGCGATCTCGGGCGTCAGCCCGAACTCGCCCACCGTGCTGAGCTGCTCGAGGATCCGCGCCCGCGTCACCGCGAAGATGCCGACCTCAACATCCGGCGAATCGGGGCTCACGAACGTCTGGTAATCCCACTCCACTTCTTCCAGCGGGAACGGGATCTGCTGCACCGCCTCGAACTTGACGATGTCGGGAACCTTCTTGGGCTCAACAGGCGGCAGCTTCGCGAACCGCGCGAACGACTGGTGCCCCGGAACGCTCACCGCCAGGATCGCCTTCGAGAGGTCGTACTGGTTCGTCAGCGATCCCAGCGCCATCCGCAGCGCGTCCGATTGATCAAGCTCGGGTGTCGAAAGCACCTTCGGGTGATTGATCACCGCGAAGTCACGAACCGCGACCCGGTCTCCGTCGGCCTCGAGCTTGATCGCCTTGATCGCGCCCGCGCCAACCTCGATGCCCCAACAAATGTTCGACGCCATGAAGGCCGTCCTTTCTACGTGCAGACCCATCCCACCCCGCACACCCGACCGACCAGAGTCAGCCGTTCCGCGAGGCTTCTGTCCGACATTGTGCGCATTTCATCGGCCCGCGGTTGCCCGCACACCCGCCCCGTGACACACCCGTGACACGCCGGAATCCGTCCCGATTCCATGACGGGGCCACCCTTGGCAGCGATCTAGCGATCCGATTCCACGAGATCCACCGCCAGCGCCCCCACCACCGCGAGCACAGCACCAGCGGCGACGATCCACCATCGCTCAATCGGAACCCCGAACGAGAGCGACGGGACCACCCACATCACGCAGTGATACCCAACCAAAAGGAAGACAACACCAAGCGTCATCCGGGTCGGGGCGCTCAGGCCCCCTCCCGCGCCACCGTCCTCGGCGATGACCCGCTTGCCACCACGCAGCATCCACAGACCCGCCGCGCCGAGCATCACCCCAGCCGTGATCCCCAGAACCTGCCACAAATCCAATGGAATCCCCTGATTTGAAACGGGTTACGACATCGCGAGGGCCGCGTGCGACACCATCGCCGACCCCTGCTGATCGACCGCCGCCGCGTACCCGATCTGCGTGATCTCGCTGGGCTCGACAACCCGCAGCGTCGCCACGAGGTTCCCGATCGAGCACCACCGCGTCGGGTTCTGCTGCCAGGTCATCGACGCGATCAGGTCGTCCGCCTTGTTCTGGGTCACGAGGTTCAGCATCTCCCGGTCGTGCGACGTCACACGCTCGCGCTCGCTCTCGACCGCCGAGTCGTCACCCGCGAGGGCCTGCTGGTCCCCGAACGCCGGACCGACATGGCTCAGATCGGCCGAGGAGATCACCAGCGTCGTCCCACCCGCCTTGTCCAGCGCGGCCTTCAACGCGCCGACAAACGCGTCCAGACCCACGCCCTTCCCGTCATAGCTCTCCCCGCTGTTGACGGTCGGGTCATGGATAAGTGCTGCGAAGACAGGCACATGCGATCCATCATCACCCGCACCGATGCAGTGCTGGATCCACGGCATGTGCAGCTCGATCGAGTGCTCACGCTCGTGGTCGTACCGGTGTTCAAAGAGCTTGGCCGATGCCTCCTCGCCCAGTTCTGCCTTCAGGGCGTCCACAAAACCCGCGTCCAGCGGGCTCGTGCCCAGAGGCGTCTCGTACCCCTTGTCGCACGCGCACACACCCGTCGCGCTCCCGAAGTGGTTCGTCCCGAGGATCACGATCCGGTCGGGACGATCGCACACCCGCAGCCGGCCGTAGATGTTCGCGTAGTTGATCCACCCGCGCGGGTAGTCGATGTGCGGCGCCACAACCGCCGCGGGCAACGTGTCAAACGCGGGGTTCTCCGCGTCCTTCAGGGCCGCATCGATCCACGCGTCGAGCATCGCCCGGAACTCTTCCGCCCCGTGCGCGTCCTTCTGCTCGTCGGTCGCGTCCTTGCCGTGCTTGGCCATCACGAGTTGGTCGGCCACCTGGGCCGTCACGCCCGGAGGCAGCGTGTCCGACTCATCAAACCGGACTTTCATATCCCGATACATCTCGTCAAACGTCGGCCCCTGGATCAGCCCCGCCGAATCGAGCTGGGCAACGAACGACTCGAGGAACTCCCGAGTCAGCCCCCGGCCCACCTCGCCGACGATCTCGTCAAGCCCCCGGCTCCCGTCCATCAGGGGCAGCACGACCTGGCTCGCGGGCTGCGTTGCAACGATCCTGTCAGAAATCTGTTGGGAGTCGGCAAGCCCGAGCATCACCAACTGCTTGCCCTCGGGGCCCTGCACCGGGAGCGGGAACCCCCGAACCTTGCGGAGTTTGGGCTTCTGCTGGTGCTCAGCGGACGGATCGAACGACGGCGCGGCGGGTTGCTCGGACATGAGATTCCTTCTGAAAACCTTGCCCCACTTCTCCTGAAACGGGATACCACTCTAGACATCGGCTCCCCGCCCCCGCCACGCAAGCCGAGTCCCGCACCGTCAAACCCAAAGCGATCCGCAAAGAACCGCTCTCAAACCGGAGAACCGGGCGTCCCGGGCGACTGGACACCGCCCGCGTGCCGCCTACACTTCTCGGCTCCGGATCCCACGATCCGAGGCGTACCGATTTCAGACCATCCAGATCACCCCAGATCCTTCCGGATCCGGACATCTCTGCCGCGGGAATCTCGACCATGTCCATCACAGCCGACCAGATCGATGCCAACGCCGTGGGCCAGACCCTCCGCTGCACCGTCGCCAAGGCCCCCAAGGCCAAGGGTGCCCAGGACACAATCGCCCGCCTGATGCGGCTCGACCCGAGCAACGTCAAGAGCCTGCGTCGCGCCCAGCACCTCCGCGCCCGCCGGATGAACACCTACATCCGAGGCAACCGCGTCTGGCACAGCCGCGAGAAGGCCGCCCGCGTTGTCCGCGTCGCCAACGGCGCGACCTGGGACCTCCCGATGAACCCCTCCATCGCCGACGACCTCAAGTCCGTCGCGGGCTACCTGACCATCGAAAAGGCCTGACTCTCAGGCCCGCGTGGGTCATTCATCAATCACCCAAAGGCACGGCCGTTCAGGCCGTGCTTTTCTTTTTGCCCGTTTCTTTCTCACGGCCCCGGCTCGGGAACCACGCCCCGCAACAATTCACCATGATCCCAATCACAGCATCCCGATCGACGAACACCCTCGCCGTCGTCTCGATCGCGCTCCTCTGCTCCTCCCTTTCGCTGCTCCAGGCGTGCTCGAACGAGTCAGGCCAATCGTCCCGGCCCGACCCCACCGACTCGGCCACCTACGCCGAAGGCCAGGCTTACACCGTTCGCGGCGTGATCGTCCAACTCCCCGAGGCCGGCCCGCCGCCCAAGGAGTTCAAGATCCACCATGAGCACATCCCGAATTTCATCGGCGCCAGCGGCGAAGTCTTCGTCAACAACGACGCGTCCAAGACACCCGGCATGCGCTCGATGGTGATGGCCTTCCCGAATCTCGCTCCCACCATCTCGCTCGATGACTTCGCCGTCGGAGACAAGATCGAGTTCGAGTTCCTCGTGCGCTGGGACGCGAACGCCGCCGGCGACCGCACCCCAACCTGGCTCGTCAACGCGATGACCAAGCTCCCTGCCGACACCGAGATCTCATTCGAGAACAAACCCGTTCCCTGATCGGTCGTAACGTCAGTCGCCCCATCCCGATGCGCGGCGTAATCACCCGATCTGAGCGCAGAAAAAAACCCGGCACCCGACTACTTTGCCGGGCGCCGAGTCTCGTGGGGGTCGGGTTCAAGCGATCCGATCCAAAGAACCGGTCAGGCCTGCCTTCACGTGGTTTCCCACCAGCCGGCTCTGATCGTGGCACCCGATACGCGGGCGTCCACAACGGGTTCCGCGGTGTTTCCTGAACAACCAAGATTTTTTCGTTTTCCGCGTGAGTGAACTTCGGTGGCTCCGGTGAGCCGGCCCCCGATGCAGCAATCAGCCCGCATCACACGCTCAGCCGGGCAGCCCGAGCCGGTCCATGACCTGCTTGAGATCCGACCACACCGCCGCCCTGTTGTCGGCGGTATACGAGCGCAGCAGGTACGCGGGGTGATACGTCGGCATCACCGCGATCGACGGGAACCCCGCATCGACCGGGACCAACGGCGCCGAAGGCGGGAACGCCGCCCACGTCCCGCGCATCGCCCCCATCGACGAACTGTTCCCCAGCAGCAACTGGCCCGCCGACTTGCCCAGCGTCACGATCACCTCGGGCCCGACAATCCGGATCTGTTCATACAGATAGGGAGCGCACAACCGCGCCTCCTCGATCGTCGGCGTCCGATTCCCCGGAGGCCGCGTCTTGAGCACGTTGGCGATGTACACCGACTCCCGGCTCAACCCCATCGCCACGATCATCTTGTCGAGCAACTGCCCGCTCTTGCCGACGAAAGGCCGCCCAACCCGGTCCTCGTCCGCCCCCGGGGCCTCGCCCACGAACATCAATCTCGCTTCCGGGTCACCCTCGCCGAACACGATCGAGGTGTGCGCCGTCTCGAACCCCGCGTGCGGCTCGTCGGCCGCATAGCGGACCCGCAACGCCTCGAGCGCCTCGAACTTCGAGCCAACTGACGTCAAACCGTCTGACGCCGAACCGTCTGACGTCGAACGTTGATCCGGCAGCGGATCCGACCCGTCCCGAACGATCTCCTCCCCGAGCCCGCTCTCTTCCGGTCGATCAGCCCGAGCCCGGGCGCCGAGTGCATCCACCGGCTTCACCTCGGCAACGACAGAACCACCGGCGTCCCCGTAGCACGGCACGAACCCTACCCCGAGCAGGGCACTGGTTTCCGCGTGCTGTTGGACCAGTCGCCGGAGTCTCTCCCCACCATCGGCCGGCCGATCAGCCATCCGTCGGGTCCGCAGGCGGCGTGGTCTTATTCTCCTCGGCGACATCATCGAGCAACGCACCCGCGTCGTCCGCGGCGTCCTCAAGACCGTCACCCGCGTCCTCGATCGCCTCGCCCACCTGGTCGATCAACTCGCGACCGCCCCGTTCGAGGTTCTCCGCTTCCCGATCAGCCCGATCCACGACCCCCTCAGACCGGTCCGGATCGACATCGATCCTCGGCGAATCGATCACCTCGAGCGCGACAAACGCCGTCGCGGCACCGACAATCACACCCAGAACGAGGCCCGGGAGGAAACCACCCGCACCGGACTTCTTGGCTCCGTCACCCATCGTTTGCTCCACATCGCGGGGCGTTGCCCGCGTCCGAATCGACCACAGAGACCCTTCGCCGCGCCGGTTCCGAGGCGCGGTACGTCTGAATGGTATCGGATCATCGACGCCCGGCAATCAAGCCGGGGCGAGATCCAGCCAGACCCGAAGCGACGTCAATTCACAAGATACCCGCCAATTCTGGCGTCCAATCAGCAATCTACAAGGACCGCGAGATCGATCGCATCCGGTCGAGCCATCTGGCGTAGTCGATCATCGCGTGCAGCCGCGCCGTCCGAGTGAGCCCGCCGCCACGGCCCTCGGCCGTCTCACGCCGCCACGCCCAGTACGCTCCGCCCAGCCGAAACCGGGACTTCGCGACCATCAGCAGCAACAGGACAAGACCCCGGATCGTGCTCACGCCTCACCCCGTTCGCGGGCCCCACTCGCCGCTGCTGCCCCACCGCGCCACCAGTCCAGCGTCAGCCCAAGCCCCTCGTCAAAATCGGAGACAACGCGGTACCCGATCGCCTCGCGCGCCGCGTCGATGTCCGCGAGCGAGTGCTTCACCTCGCCCATCCGCTCGGGCGCCTCCACCGCGTCCGAGGCCGGGCGACCGAACGCCGCGAGCACCCGCTCGGCGAGTTCACGCACCGTCGTCCGCGTCCCGGTGCCGATGTTGAGCACCCGTCCCGCGAGCGGCGCGGTCGACGCCCCCGCGAGCAGATTCGCCAACACCGCGTTGCCCACGTACGTGAAGTCGCGGCTCTGATCGCCCCCACCGTTCAGCGTCAAGGGTTCGCCACGCATCGCCGCCTCGACAAACTTCGGAATCACCCCCGAATAAGGCGACCCGGACCGCTGCCGAGGCCCGAAGATATTGAAGTACCGCAGGCTCACGGTGCTCATCCCGTAACTCTCCGCGTACGCCTGCATCAGCCGCTCCCCCGCGACTTTGCTCGCCGCGTAGGGCGAAAGCGGCGAGGGCAGCATCGCCTCGGTCACCGGGAGCGTCGTCGCGTTGCCGTACGCCGAACTCGACGCGCTGAAGATCACCCGCTTCACGCCCGCGTGCCGCGCCGCTTCGAGCACCCGGATCGTCCCCGTCGCATTGACTTCCCAGCTCCGCGTCGGGTTCTCGATCGAACGGGGGACCGAGCAGACCGCGCCCAGGTGGAACACCACCGAGGCGGGCCCGATCGCGTGCTCCACCGCTTCCGGCTCGAGCACCGAGCCGTGCACGAACCGCACACGGGCGGGCTCAAGCTCGATCAGCCCCGACAGATGCTCCAGATCCGCGTTCGAAAGATCGTCGATCACCGTCACGGATGCGCCCAGACGGACGAGCGCATCGACCAGGTGCCCGCCGATGAACCCCGCGCCGCCGGTTACGCACACCCGCCGATCGCGATAGCGCGGCTCGAGTTCCCGGACAATCTCTGTGGGCAGACGGATCACGCCCGATGGTACCCGCCCAACGGGTCGCGAACCGCCAGAATCACCCGCTCATCGCCGACTCAGGGGCAGCCCGCCGAGAACGCGCCGACAAACACGCCGATATCCGAAAGATCCCACACGCCGAAGGGCTCGGCGACGTCCGCGATCGGGTCGTTGCCGGTGAAGCCCGTCACGAACGCGTTGATATCCGCAAGATCGAGCACGCCGAACGGCGCCGCGATGTCCGCCGCGCAGGGCGACGCGACCAGCGAAAACTTCGCGATCCGCGTGTCCCACCCGATGCCGCTCTCCTGCGTCTGCCCGATGGCCCAGAACGTCTGCCCGTCCACGGGATCGACCGTCGCGTCGTAGTAATCGCCCCACCGCTGCCCGGAATCACTCCCGAGCGACGCGGAACTCTGCCGCACGAGCACCGGGTCGCCCATCTCGCCCGCCGGGTCGCCGGCCTTCCGGGCTGTCACCCAGAACCGGATCCGCTGGTTCGACGAACTCGTCCCGTACGCCAGCGCCACCGCGCCCGCTTCGTTGACCGCGACGGTCGGAAAGAACCCCTCGATCCCGGCACCCGGGTCCACCGTCCCCGACTGCGCCAGCGTCGGGAACGACCCGTTCGGCCAGCCCCGCAGATCGATCTCGTACCACCGGGGCTTCGCGACCCCACCGACCGACACCGCGTGGGCCGCGTACAGGTTCCCGTCGCGCCACGCCGCGTTCATGATCCGGATGTTGAGCGCGAAGATCGACCCCCCGCCCTGCGTCGGCACCTCGCCCGCGCTGCCGTGGTTGGGCACCGCGACGCTCAGCGACCGCAACTGCGGGTTCCCGATCGGGTCCTCGATCGAGTACACCTCGAGCGACGACCCGCCGTTGGTCTGCACGAAGTACGCCGCGCCGCCGTCGCTCACGTTATCGCCGTAGTGCTGCGCCGCCTGGACGGACGCGCCGCCCCCGTCACGCGTCGTGAAGAAGTTCACCGGATCGCCAACGAGCATGTCAGACTTGTCGAACACACGGAACCCGACGCCGCCGAACCCGCCGCTGTTCAACGGGAACAGGTTGCTGGTGACGTAGTACGCCTCGCCGTCGTAGCCGAACCCGGGGTAATCCCACCAGTAGTCGTTCCCGCTGATCTCCGTGACCGCGTCGGTGCGGTACTTGTACCAGACCCCGTTCGGATCGGCGTCGTCCGAGACCGCGATCGTCACGTACGCCGTGCTCGAGTAGACCTCGAGCGCCAGCACCACAAACCGCCCCGCCTCATGGTCATAGAAGCACTTGGGGTCGAACGCGAAGTTCCCCGCCCCGATCGGCTCGAAGAACCCGGGCGAGCCCTGGCTCCCCAGGATCTGCTCGAACTGCAGCGTCCCCGACTTGGTGTAGAACGCAAGCGACTGGTTCACCGTCACCACCACATGGTTCGGGCCCACCGCCAGCGTCGGATCCGGCGGGACCCACCCCGTCCGATCGATCCCGCTGAACTCGCTCACGCTGTCCGCGTCCACGACCGGTTCGCCCGATGTCCCGCCCATCTGGAAATTCTGCAGCGACCGCTCTGGATCCTCCGCCTGGAACGCGGGCCGCTGGTGAGGCGGAAGGTGCACCTTCACCCGGCGAGCATCGGCCGGATCGACCACCGCCGGCGCGATCTGCGGATCGAACACCCGCGTGTCGATCACCGTCGCCGTCGCCGACCCGCGCACGAAAACGCCCTCCTCGCTGAGGTCCGCGATCTCGCGATCAGCAGGGAGCGGGAACGGATCGACAAGCAGCCCGCGATCGGCGACCGGGAAGGCACGGACCGGGACCATCCGCGCCGGCTCGACAGCAGGCCCTCCGACATCCGAAGCCGTGCGCTCACCGCTCACCGAGCAGCCCGCACCAAACCCCGCGACAACCACAGTTCCCGCGAAGGCGAGACCGACACCAACGACACGCAACGGCTTCATGAAATCCCCTTCACTTGCTCGATCACTCGCTCAACAGAGAACCGACCCGACACGAAAGCACCAGAACGGCGCGGCAGAATCGCCCGAGGTGTCGCCCGATCCGCACACGACACCACGTCGGATCCCAGCCCAGTATGCAAATTCGCGACACTCCCCGCTCATCCCGACCACGCAAACGCCCCTTCAGCCAGAACCCGTGTCCCCGAGTCCCCGAGCATTCTCAAGCCGCGCCCGGGCCTTGACCGTCCGTTCGTGCTCCGCCCCAAGCGTCTTATCCAGCACGCGCACCGCCTCAGTCAACTCCTCGACCGCCGCGTCGCGCTGCCCGAGCGCCGTCAGGCACTCCCCGTAATTGGAGCGGAAGATCGCCAGAAAATAGTGCTCGGAACCAACCACCGCCTCGACACGCCCCAGCAGATCCCGGTACATCGGTGCCGCCTCCTCAGCCCGCCCCATCTTCACGAGCAGGCTCGCGAGGTTGTTCACCGGCGCGAACATCTCGGGGTGATCGCGCCCCGCGGAACGCTCCAGAATCCGGATCGTCTCCCGGAACATCGCCTCCGCCTCGTCGAGCTTCTCGCGGTCCTCGAGCAGATACGCGAGCTGGTTCATCGCGCTCAGCGTCACCGTGTGCGATTCGCCCAGCCGCTCTCGGCTGATCTCGAGCGCCTCCCGCACCAGCGGCTCCGCCTCGTCGAGCCGCCCCTGCTTGAGCAGCAGGCCCGCGAGGTTCTGCATCGCCGTCGCCGTCGAGCGGTGATTGTCGCCAAGGATCTGCCGCCGGTGCGCGAGAACCTCCCGCATCATGCGTTCCGCACGGTCGTACTCGCCGAGCCTGACCAGCGTCGTCGCGAGGTTGTTCATACTCGTGATCGTGTCGGGGTGCGTCTCCCCCAGGCTCTCGAGCCGCCGCTGGAGCACACGCTCGTTGATCTCCACCGACTCGCGCAGATCGCCCGCCACACCCACCGCCGAAGACAGATTGTGCAGCAGTGTCATCGCGACCTCGCTGTCGGGCCCGAGCGCCAGCGACGCGTCCGCCTCGATCTCGTGCAGCATCGCGACCCCCTCATCGACCCGACCCTGATCGATCACGCTCCGCGCGATCTCGGAGCGAGCCGCCAGCACATCGGGGTCCCGCGGGCCGTACAACGCCTCAAGCTCCTCGTGCGCCGCTCG
The DNA here is from genome assembly GCA_002337215.1 of Phycisphaerales bacterium UBA1926. Classification (GTDB taxonomy): domain Bacteria; phylum Planctomycetota; class Phycisphaerae; order Phycisphaerales; family UBA1924; genus UBA1926. Next base: position 16,891 of record DDFO01000019.1, read on the forward strand.
CGCGACCGCCTCCGCCTCAACGGGCCGCCCGCTCTCGCTCAGAACGTACCCCAATTGACGCTGGGCGCTCAGCAGGAACCTGGGCTCCAGCCCCTCGATCGACGAGTAGAGCTCGATCGCCTCCCGCGCCATCGCCTCGGCCGGCTCGTACGCCCCGAGCAGCGAATACGTCTTCCCCAGCGTGTACCGCACGTCCGCCTCGACCTCGGGGTCGAGCGACGCCGAATCGATATCACTCGCCGCCTTATCCACGACCTCCCGCACCGTCAGCTCGCGCCCCTGCGCAATCGTCGGGTCCGCCGATTCGAGCATCGTCCGCAGAAACTCGTTGATCTGCAGCGCCACCTCGGTCCGCGCGTCCGCCCGCTCACGCTGCCGCGTCGCGACCACCGCCAGCGTGCTCGTCGCGATCACCCCCGCCACCAACGCCACCAACGCGAGCGACGCGCCGATCACCAGCGGGCGATG
>DDFO01000019.1:17397-21628 GCA_002337215.1 Phycisphaerales bacterium UBA1926
CACCAGCGGGCGATGCCGCTTGGCAAACTTCCCGAGCACGTACACCGTGCTCGGCGGCCGCGCCGCGATCGGCTCATCACGCAGGAACCGCCCGATGTCTTTCGCCAGCTCATCCGCCGACTGATACCGACGTGCGCGATCCTTCTCGAGCGCCTTCCCGATGATCGTCGCGACGTCCCCGCTCAGCCTGCTGTTCACCGCCGCGAGCGGCTTCGCCTCACGCTCCGCGATCACCCGAGCCGTCTCGACGACGCTCTTGCCCTCCGTCTCGTAGGGCATCTCACCGCTCAGCAACTGGTACCCGATCACCCCCAGCGTGTACACATCGCTCCGCGTGTCCAGGTCGTCGAGCGCGCCCCCCACCTGCTCGGGGCTCATGTACGACACCGTCCCGATCAGCTGCCCCGTCCGGCTCAGCGTCTGCTCGCGAAAATCGCCGTCCGCCTCATCGTCCACAAGCCGGGCGATCCCGAAATCGAGCACCTTCACCCGACCTCGCTCGTCCACGAGAATGTTGCCGGGCTTCAGATCCCGGTGGATCACACCCTTCGTGTGCGCATGATGCACCGCGTCGGCGATCTCCGCCAGCAGCCGAAGCCGACCCTCAACATTCAGATCCATCCGGTCCGCGTGCCGGGTGACGGGCTCGCCCGAGACCAGTTCCATCGCGAAGTACGGGAGCAGATCGCCGTCCGCCCCACCGACCCCCGCCACCTCCGCGGTCCCCGCCTGATAGATCTGCGCGATCCCGGGGTGCCGCAGCATCCCCAGCACACGCGCCTCGCGCTCGAACCGCGCCGCCGCCGTGTCGCTCGAGAGCCCGGCCCGCATGACCTTCAACGCGACCGTCCGCCGGGGCGAAGACTGCTCCGCCCGATAGACCACGCCCATCCCGCCCCGGCCGAGTTCATCGATCAGCCGGAACGGACCGACCGACCCCGTCAGACCGACGCCACCGAGCTCGCTCGCTCCACCGACGCCCTCCGGCTCCGCAATCGTCGGCTGCTCCGAAAGATCACGCTGCGCAAGGCTCGGATCGCGTGTCTCGCCATCCGGAGTCGTGTCCATCCCATCACCCCGCTGCATCCGGCCACCGCGACCCGAGCGATCGGTTGTCCACACACCGACGAAAAAGCCCCGAACGCGCGCAAGTCAATCAAACTGCCCGGGCTCGAGCCGAAGCGTCCGCCAAGACCCCGCTCGCCCGAGCCGCCCGCGCACCTCGATGCCTTCGGCGATCATCGGCTCGATCGCCTCCAGACCCGAGCCGCGGAGCCCACGACCCGCCGCATCCGTCAGCAACAGGTACGACACCGCGCCCTCGCCGGCCTCCCCATCCCGCACAACCAATACAGGCGGGATACCCCCCGAAACACACAGCGTCGCGCACGCCTTGTGCCCGCGTCCCGCGCCCGGCTTCATCGCCCCGAGATAGCACTTGCTGTCAACGATCTCACCGGCGATCGTCACCACGTCGCCGCCCTCATCAACGGCCGAGCGGATCCGCACCGCGGGCTTGTCCGATGGAAGCACCGAGACCGGATCATCGCCCTCGCCCGAACCCGGATCGATCTCGATCATCCGCCGCCCGTCCCGCCGGAGCTCGCGCCCCCGGATCGCCACCGTCGCTCCATCGATCCCCTCGAGGTCCGCGAACCGATCGCCGGCCCCGAACTTCCCCATCTCGACGAGCAGGTACGAGTCACCCACACCCGCGCCCTCAACATGCAGCATCGGGTACGGCTCCAGCGAGAGCGTCCCGCGGAACTCCCGCGCGTCTCCCGTCTCCCAGAACCCGTCCCCCCACGCGGGCTGCGCCATCGCGAGCCCCAACGCGCCGACCAGCATCCCCGCGATCGCGAGCGGCACCGCGACGACGAGAAACACCCGGTGCCGCCGGGGCAGCGACGAGTACCCGATATAAAACCCGCTGTCAGACCGATCTTCTGCCATCAGAACCCCGTCTCCACCGGGCCGTGGGACGACCCATCCTCGGCGTCCCCGCCGGCATCCGTACCAACCGACTGGTCACCCGGGAGGTCAACCGACCGGTCGATCGAACTATCCGCCCGATCGACCTCGACATCTTCGAACAAACGCTCATCCTCGGGGGACGCCTCGAAAAACGCCGGCTCAACCCGTGTCCCCGGCGCGAGCGCCCGCGGGTCGAGATACACCGTCCGCCCGTCCACCCGGACCTGATATGTCGCGATCCGGTCCGTGTAAGGCGGGGGCGAAAGACCCGAATCCGCCTGGAACTGATACCCGTGCCAGGGGCACGTCACGCACCCATCGACGATCTTGCCCTCGCCGAGCGGGCCGCCCTGGTGCGCGCACACGTTTGTCACCGCCGAGATCCGCCCCTTGTCCCGGAACACCGCCACCCGCTCGCCGCGTTTCGCCCCATCGCCCGCGCCGCCAACGCCGCCGCCCAGGCACACGACCTTCGCCCGCCCCTCGGGGATGTCATCGACCGAGCCGACCGTGATCCAGCCGACCCGCTCCGGCGCGACCTCATCCGCCTCGATCACCGTGGAGCCCATCTCGTCCCGCGTCAGTTCACGCAGCCCCGCGACAAGATGGAGCGTCACCACGCAAACAACGCCGGCGCCGAGCACCCAGGTCCACGCCGAGCCGAACGCGTCGGCCCCATCGACGGCGAGCACACCAATCGCGACGTGCCCGACCAGCAGCGGGTACGCCGCGTAAACCGACATATGGATCCACTTCCACACGCCGGGGCTCAGCAGGTCGAGCCAGAAGTCATGGCTCGTCGCCGCCATCACAAACAGGATGACGAGCGCCGCGAACCCGAGCATCTCATACGGAAACGCGCCGAGCGACCCGAACGACCGCCCCGACAGCAGCACCGCGCTCACCGGGTCCGTGTTCCCGAAGCCGCCGTAGTACAGCAGCACCAGACCGGCGTGCACGAGCCCGACACAGAACATCGCAACACCGAAATGCCGACGGTTGTACAGCAACGGCGCGACACGATCCGTGAACCGCGAGAGCGGCCCGATGCACAGGATCAGATGCAGCATCACAAGCCCGAGCGTCCCCGTCGCGCGGATCAGCACGACCATGGGATCGACGCCGTTCTCCGCGAACACCACGGACCCCATCACGAACACCGCGAGGAACGCCAGCATCGCGAGCCCCAACACCGCGTCGTACACGCGCTTGTGCCGGTTCCAGGAGACCCAGACAAACCGATTCGTCACAGCCCGCCCCCACCGCTCAAACCGTCACCAGACCCCACGACAATCGCCGCCGCGACCAGACCGATCACCAGCAGACCCCACGCGATGACATGGACCCGCCGGTGTCGCCGCGTCACGCCCGTCCCTCCAGGTTGTCCGAATGCTCCTCACCCACCGCCGGCCCCGCGTCCGTTTCCGCTTCAGGGTCAACATACCGATCGGGCCTCCCCGAGACCGGCACATCAGCGATCTGCCCACCGTCCACCGTCGTCTCGTCGTCGAACGAGGTCTCGATGTCGTCCGCGCGCAGCGGCCGGCCCACGACCATCCCGCCGCGACCACCCGACGCGGCCAGTTCAAACGCCAGCAAAGGCCACAACGCCGCCGAACCCGGGGCGATCAACAACCGAAACCCCCACCCCGTCCCACGCGCCGCGGGGCTGATGCGCCCGACCCCGTCGATGACAAACCAGACCGCGAACCCAGCGCCCAACGCGAGGTAGACACCGAGCCCCCGAAGCACCCATGCCGCGATCTCCATCGCGACAGACTACCCCAAACGGGCGCCCCCGTGGGCGGGCTCGCCCGCGCCAACACCACGCATCGCCGCCTACAACACCGCATGCCCAAAGACCCGACACGAGCAACCCAAGGCCAACCCCCGCAGGCCCTCGCGATCGAGAGCCTCGGATTCACCTACCCGGGTCAGCCCCAACCCGTTCTTGATATCCCCGGCTTTACCTGCGCTCCCGCCGAGCAGATCCTCCTCGCCGGCAAGTCCGGCGCTGGCAAGTCAACGCTCCTCAATCTCATCCTCGGCCTCCTCGAACCCACCACCGGCACCATCCGTGTCGCGGGCCGAGACATCCACAAACTCTCCGGCGCAGACCGCGACCACTTCCGCAGCGCCCACATCGGCGTCGTCTTCCAGTCCTTCCACCTCCTCCACGGCTTCTCCGCCCTCGAGAACGTCCTCATGCCCCTCGCCTTCTCCAGCGTCCCCCCCAAGGAACACGACGACCGAGCCC
>DDFO01000021.1:0-446 GCA_002337215.1 Phycisphaerales bacterium UBA1926
GGCGCGGATGAGATCGACCGTCGAGCCCGGGGTGAACTCACCGACGATCGAGCTGACCTGGAAGGTGTAGCCCCGGGCCGGGAGTTCGGCGGCCTTCGCCTGGTTCCAGGCCCAGGCCGCGGCGGCGAGGACCAGCACGCCCGCGAAGACGGCGCTGAGCACGCGGACCCAATAGCCCTGCTCGGATTTGTAGATGCCGAACGCCATGGAAACCTCCGGGGAGAATGGGCGGGACGGGAGCACGGAACGGATCGGACAGCGGTGATCGTCGCACGGGCAACGGGCCGCGCCCTTGTGGGCCGCTCGGCGGGTCGCTCAGCGGTGTGCTGCTGCGAGCGATGACCGCGGGAGCGCCCTGCCGGCGATCGGACGCCGGCGGCCGGGCTTTGTGAACACGCCAGGAAGGACTCGAACCCTCAACCTGCGGATTTGGAATCCGCTGCTCT
>DDFO01000021.1:508-1012 GCA_002337215.1 Phycisphaerales bacterium UBA1926
CCGCTGCTCTACCAATTGAGCTACTGGCGTTCCGCGACCAGCAGGGCCGCGATGGAATGGGCAGCATACGGCGGGCGACGGGCGTGCCATGCGGCAGCCGTTGCGGACCGTCCGTGCTCCCCACCCCGGGGCTTACTTCCGCTTGATCTTGTGGAGCGTGTGCTTCCGCAGGCGGGGGCAGTACTTGTTGAAGCCCTCTTTGAGCTTGTCGGTGATGCCGCCCTTGACGTTGATCGAGGTGCGGTAGTTGAGGTCGCCCGTCTCGGTGCACTGGAGCCAGACGTACTCGCGTGCAAGACCCTTCTTCTTTGCCATCGGTCGGCTCCCAGTCGCCCCGTGTCCGCCGGTCGCCGGCGGGTGGGAATGCCGGGCTGCGGGGCGGGGTCCACTTCCCGCCGGCCTCGCCCGGTTGGTTCTCGGATTCGGAAAAGCGGCCCGCGGGCTTTCGCTCGCGGGCCGATTCGGTTGTGCCCATTCCCATCAGACCGGCGGGCTCACCGGGGG
>DDFO01000021.1:1146-5314 GCA_002337215.1 Phycisphaerales bacterium UBA1926
TCGCGGACCGCGAAGCGGAGACCGGGCTCCATGGCGACCGACTTGTCCATGAGGTCGACCTCGACCTCGACGTTGTCGCCCGGCATGCACATCTCGGCGCCGCCGAGGAGGCTGACCGAGCCGGTCACGTCGGTGGTGCGGAAGTAGAACTGGGGGCGATAGTTGTTGAAGAACGGGGTGTGGCGCCCGCCCTCGTCCTTCGAGAGGACATAGACCTGGCCCTTGAACTTGGTGTGGGGGTTGATGCTCTTGGGCTTGCAGATGACCTGACCACGCTGGATCTGGTCCTTTTCAACGCCGCGGAGCAGGATGCCCACGTTGTCGCCCGCCTGGCCCTGGTCGAGGGTCTTGTTGAACATCTCGACGCCGGTGACGGTGGTCGCGAGGTTGTCGGGGCGGAGGCCCACGACCTCGGCGGCGTCGCCGACCTTGACCACGCCACGCTCGATACGGCCGGTGGCGACCGTACCACGGCCCTTGATCGAGAAGACGTCTTCCACGGAAACGAGGAAGGGTTTGTCGATCTCACGCTCGGGCTCGGGGATGTGCTCGTCGAGCGCGGCCAGCAGCTCGTCGATGGGCTTGCAGATCTCGTCGTCCTTCGGGTTCTCCAGGGCGGCCTTCGCCTGACCACGGATGACCGGAACGTCGTCGCCCGGGAACTCGTACTTGTTGAGCAGCTCGCGGATCTCCATCTCGACGAGCTCGGCGAGCTCCTCGTCGTCCACGAGGTCGATCTTGTTCATGAAGACGATCAGGTGGGGCACGCCGACCTGGCGGGCGAGCAGCACGTGCTCGCGCGTCTGGGGCATGGGGCCCGAGTCCGCGGCGACCACGAGGATCGCGCCGTCCATCTGGGCGGCACCGGTGATCATGTTCTTGACGAAGTCGGCGTGGCCCGGGCAGTCCACGTGGGCGTAGTGACGCGCTTCGGTTTCGTACTCGGTGTGCGACGACGCGATCGTCACGGTCTTGTTGCTGTCGCGGACGGTACCACCCTTGGTGATGTCGGCGTACGACTTGATCTCACCGCCGAAGCGCGCCGCCGAGCGGGCCGAGAGGGCCGCGGTCAGCGTGCTCTTGCCGTGGTCGATGTGACCGATGGTGCCGGTGTTGACGTGGGGCTTGGTCCGCTCGAAGGTTCCCTTGGCCATCTCGAAAATCCTCTGTGTCTGTCCGCCCTCATCGGGTCGGTTGTGTCGAAGGCGACTTGGACCCGCCGGCGGCGTTGCCGACCGAACCGGTCGCTGTTCCACTCGCGGCGAGCCCGATCGGCAGCAGTGCTGACGCGTCGGATCCGCCTGCCCCACCCGGGGCGTCCGGGCCTCCCCGACCCGGGATGAGCACCCGCCGAACCGATCGACGGGCATTGTTCTATTTTCCGCAGCGGAACGATATGCGCCCGGCCCGCAGAAAAAGCCGCTGGCGGGATTTGAACCCGCGACCTCACCCTTACCAAGGGTGCGCTCTACCACTGAGCTACAGCGGCGACTCGTGACGCGAACGGGACGGGTCTGGCCAGCCCCGACGCGATAACCGCCCGGCCGGGAGCCGAGCGGGTCATGATCGTAACCCCGCTCACGCCCCGGTCAACCGACACGGGCCGGCCGGTGAACGAATCACCCCGCCTGCCCCCGATTGCCCGCTCCGACCCGCAGACAGGGTCCCCGGCCCAAAGGGCGCGTGAGAGGGTCCGATCCGATCCGCCGACCCTGCTTTCGGCTCCCCCCGGTTTTGACTGGACACGCATCCGAGATTCAACGACGATGCGAAACGGTTCAGGGAAACAGTCCGCTGCTCAGTGGGCGAAATGCTTTCAGAAACCGAACAAATAAGCGAAAGTCGGGATTCCACCGCTTCCAGAGGGGGCGTGAGGGATCCGGGGCTCGAGAAACTGAGGAGTCTGCCGATGGATCTGCGACGTGTTCTCCCGGCGGTTCGATCGCTGGCGCCTCGGATTGGCTTCGCTGCGGCCGCGGGTCTGGCTTGTTCCACCGCGTCGGCGACCTGGTCGATCCTGATTGTGGATACCCAAACAGGGGAGATCGCAGTCGGCTCGGCGACCTGTGTCCCCGGGATCAATCTCCGCGCCAGCACCCCGGTGCTCATCCTCGGCAGGGGCGCGGTGACGGCCCAGTCTGCGGTGGACACTTCGGGGGCGAACCGGGCACGCATCTTCGAGGGCTTCGCGCGGGGTGCGACGCTCGGCGAGATCTTCGCCGACCTTGCCGCCAACGACAACGGGCACGACAACCGCCAGTACGGCTTCATCGATGCGACGGGGGACGCCCTGACGTACAGCGGCCCGCAGAACGCCGACTGGGCGGGTGGTGTGACGGGGCGGATCGAGGCGGGTGAGCCCGGCCCCGCGGGGGACCTGGTCTATTCGGTGCAGGGAAACATCTTGACGGGCGAGCCCGTCGTTGCGATGGCGGAGGACGCCATCCTCAACACGCCCGGCGACCTCGCCGAGAAATTGATGGCGGGGATGGAGGCCGCGTACGCGTTCGGGGGCGACGGCCGCTGTTCGTGTTCCAACACGGACCCGACCGGCTGCGGCGCGCCGCCCGTGGACGGATTCGTGCGTACCGCCGACGTGGGCTACATGCTCGTGGGCCGGCTGGGCGACCGCGAGCAATCGGGCTCGTTCGGCGTCGTCGGCTCGGGGTTCGGCGTGGGCGAGATCCTCATCGATGACTTCAACCTCGACGGCAAGCCCGACCTCGCTTCGCTCCCCACCTTCTCGGGCGGGCTCGTCTACCGCGAGAACATCACGCCGGGCGCCGGCGGGCCGCTCGTCTTTGGGAACGCACCCATCGTGGGGTCCTTCTCCCTTCCCGACTACGCGGGCACCGGCGACATCGACGGGGACGGCGATCCCGACATCGTGCTGCTGGGCGGCGCGATCTTCGTGGCGATCAACAACGGCGACGGGACCTTCCAGCCGCTCGTCAACACCGGCGCGTTCAACAGCCCCGACGCCGCGGTGCTGGGCGAGTTCGACGCGTCCTCGCCGGGGCTCGAACTCGTGACGTTCGGTCTCGACGCGTTCCACACCTACACCTTCGACGGCGCGGGCGCCGCGACGCGCACCGCCGACCAGTCGGGCGTCACGCTCGGCGGAGCGGACCACGTTGCATCGATCCCGGGGGGCGTATTGATCCACAGCGGGTCCGACCAGGCGTTCATTCCCTTCACCGCCGACGGCGACGGGACGTTCACCGAGGGCGATCCGATCGACGCGTTCTTCACGGGCGACGAGTTCGATACGGGGGACCTGAACGGGGACGGCGTCTTCGACATCGTTTTCCAGGCCGGGGCGAGCAGCCTCACCGCGCTGCTGTCGGACGGCATGGGCGGCTACGACGAGGTCACCGGCATCGCGGTGCTCAACCCCGGGCCCCAGTTTCTTCGCGACTGGAAGATCGCCGACACCGACGGGGACGGCGACGACGACATCGCGATGCTCGCCCGCTTCGGGCGTTTCGCGATCGCCACCGACGACGGCATGGGCGGCATCGCCAGCGGTCCGGTCCGCCGGGTTCTTGAGGGGACGAGCCTCGGCGCGCGTGACGTCTCGGGCGACGGGATCGCCGACTTCGTGACAACCGAGGGCGCCGTGCTGGGCGTCTATACGAACGACGGCGGCGGCATCCCCAGCGACGAGCCAGGCTTCGCGGGTGGGGACTACTTCCTCGAGCTCAACGTCGCCAACACCCCCGATCCGGGCTACGACGACCCGGTTCCCCAGCTACGCGACGAGTTCGACACGTGGCGGGCAGACCGCGTGGGCGTGCCAGACGGGTCACGCTCCACGATCGGCGTGTTCCCCGAGCGCGTGTTCGCGGTCGGCAACGCGCCCGGCGCGCAGTTCGAGGTCACGGTCCGCGACTTCGCGGGCGGTGCGGTCACGGGGCTCGGTCCCGATGCGTTCTCGATCGAAGCGCCGCGCGGACTCGCACGGCCGCTCGAGATCGGTTCCGTCAGCGAGATCCAAGGCGACGCGGGCACCTATCAGATCACCGCGCAGCCGACGGGTGACGCCGGCGAGAGCACGCTGTGGGTGCGGGTCACCGCCGATGCGCCCAGCGGGGCGATCATCAGCGCCGTCGTGCAGCCGGCGCCGTTGTTTGTGGGGGCGCGAACGATCGCCGACCTCGACAACAAC
>DDFO01000021.1:5430-5920 GCA_002337215.1 Phycisphaerales bacterium UBA1926
ATCGCCGACCTCGACAACAACGGTGTCCTCGATCTCGCGGATATCACAATCTTCGTGACCGCGTTCACATCGGGCGATCTGACCGCCGACCTGGTCGCCGACGGCATCCTCGATCTCGCCGACATCGCGCTGTTCGTGCAGGAGTTCCTCGCCGGGGCGCCGTGATCGGTTGGCAAACGCACAGCCCGTGACACCGACCTGCGTGCGGGTCGGTGCCGCATTGCGTCATGGGTCGCAGGCACTGACCTTTCTCGCGGGTCGGCAGCACACGATGACTGGCCATCGAACGCCGCTCACCCCGCGGGCACGCACCGGTCCTTCGCCCACGCGCGGAGGCCCGCGATCTTCTCGGCCATCGTGACGCTGAGTGGGGGGCTCTCGCGCAGCCGTTCGGCGATCGACTCGGCGCTGGGTTCCGTGTTGTTCGCGAACGCCGCGTGCAGCGCGCTCAGGATCGCCTGCTCGATCTCCGCGCCGCTGAAGCCGTCCG
>DDFO01000021.1:6042-6347 GCA_002337215.1 Phycisphaerales bacterium UBA1926
TCCGCGCCGCTGAAGCCGTCCGAGGCGGCCGCGAGCGATGCGAGATCGAACTTCGCCGGGTCGCGGTCGCGCTTGCGGAGGTGGATCGCGAAGATCGCTTCGCGTGCCGCGGGGCCGGGGAGGTCCACGAAGAAGATCTCGTCGAACCGGCCTTTCCGCAGCAGCTCGGGGGGCAGCGCCTCGATGTTGTTGGCGGTCGCGACCATGAAGACCGGGGCGGCGTGGTCCTGCATCCATGTCAGCAGCGTCCCGAACATCCGCTGGCTCAGCCCGCCGTCGGTGCTCTGGGCGGCGGCGCTCGCGAA
>DDFO01000021.1:6451-16007 GCA_002337215.1 Phycisphaerales bacterium UBA1926
CCTTCTCGATCTCGTCGACCCAGAGGACGATCGGCGCCATCGCCTCCGCCTGCTCGAGCGCACCGCGCAGGCGCCGTTCCGATTCCCCGACATAGCGGTCGTAGAGCGTCCCGGGGTCGAGCCTCAGCAGGGGACGTCCCCACGCGGTCGCGATCGCCTTGGCGCACAGGCTTTTGCCCGCGCCCTGGACACCGAGCATGAGGACCCCGCGGGGCGGGGTGAGCCCGAACGCCGACGCGTCATCGCCGAACGATTGTTCGCGCTGCGCGAGCCAGTGCTTGAGGTTGTCGAGCCCGCCCACGTCGTCGATCGTCGCGGGGCTCTCGATGTACTCGAGCGAGCCCTCCGCGCTGACGAGCTGCCGCTTGCGCGCGAGGATCGCGTTGAGATCGTCGTCGTCGAAGCGCCGGTCCTCGGCGACAACGTCGCGGATGACCTGCCGGATCTGGCGCGGGTTCAACCCCCGCAGGTTCTTGATGATCATGCGGTAGGCCTTGCCCGTCATCCCGATCTCGATCGGCGATGACCGGTGGAGCCCCTGCAGCTCGCCCTTGATGAGCCGCTCGATGTCGGCGTCGCCCGGCAGCGTGAGCTCGAACGGGGTCGCGTGCGCGCGCACGGATGCGGGCAGTGCATCGGTGTGATCGAGCAGGATGACGTGCGAACCGGTCGCGTCTGCGTGGTCGATCAGCCGACGCAGCGCGCGTCGGGCGTGCGGGTCGTCCATGTGGTCCGCGACGTCCAGCAGCAGCATGATCGTCGGGAGCGATTGGGTGCTCAGCCAGTAGAGCCCGGCGGCGGGGTTGCATGTCTCGCTGATCGGCATCGCGTCGTTGAGCCCGTCGCGCACGCCCTCGATGACCGACCAGACCCAGAGATGGTGCCCCATGTCGCGGACGGCGTTCTCGACAAGCGTCCGGGCCTCCTGCTCCTCGTGGGTGACGATCGAGACGACCGGGTGCCGGGCGCGGAGCAGGACCGCGAGCCGGTCGCGGTCGGTCCGGGGTGCGGTCGTGTCGGGTCTGTCGGACGGGGCGGCCATGCCGATACCCTACCTCAGGCCGATCGGATCGGCGTGCGAGCCGTCCCCATTCTCCGTTCCTCGCGTTTCCGGACCCAGAGGTCGGATCAGCCGACCGGGCGGGTGCCGACCCGGGCCCTGTTTGGTCCGGGAAGAAAAGGGATCCGGGGAAGCACCCGATCCGAACAGTCGTGACGGGGAGGCGATCCTGCGGACGGTCCGTCCCGCGGTGCCTGTTTATTCCCTGCGGGTTTTTCCCAGGAGCGAGCCGTGAGATCACTGCAGAGCCGTATCGCCGTCGCCGCCGCCATCGCGGGCACCGTAGTGCCGGTCGGAGCCACCGTCGGGCAGGACCTGGTCGTCGTGCCGGTGAACGGGCGCATGCGCGTGTTCGAGGTCGCCGACGCGAAGGCGAAGACCGCGGTCGCCGCCCGGCTCGACATGCGGGTCGTCCGGGCCGGCAACGGGCGGATCGCCGTGCCCGACCCTGCCAACGCGCGCATCGCCGACAGGCTGGGCGACGCGTGGACGCTCTCGGGCCGTGTCCTCGTGCGCGCGAGCGATCGGCAGCAGGTGAGCAAGGCGGCCGGGCTCGGGCTCGCCCGGGTCACGCCGCTCTCAGTGGCGAAGGGCTGGTACGCGATCGACGCGGGGAGCATCGAGTCGGCGGCGACGCTCGCCGAGCGGCTCGGGGGCGATCCCGCGATCGGGACCGTCGAGCTCGACGCGACCCCACCGATCGAGCTGCGGTCGGTCCCCAACGACACGCTGTTCGGCGACCAGTGGCACCTGTCCAACGCGTTCACGCCGGGCGTGGATGTGCGCGCACCCGAGGCCTGGGCGCTGGGCTACACGGGGCAGGGTGTGGTGATCGGCATCATCGAGTCCAACGGGTTCCTGACGAGCCACGAGGACCTCGCCCCGAACTTCGACGCGTTCCTGAGTCAGTCCACGAGCTTCACCAGCGATCACATGACCCAGGTCGCGGGCGTCGCGGCGGGCGCCGGCAACAACGGGATGGGCATCGCGGGCACCGCCTACAACGCGACGCTCGCCCAGCGGCTCATCGGGTCGAACTCGGCGACCGCGAGCGCGCTTTCGGTGCTGGGCAACGACATCCACATCAAGAACAACTCGTGGGGACCCTCCGACGACGGCCGGTTTGATTTCCCGTCGCCGGTCGTGATGGACGCGATCGAGAGCGCCGCGGTGAACGGGCGCGAGGGCCTTGGCACGATCATCGTCTGGGCGGGCGGCAACGGCGCCGGCGCGGAGGACCGGGTGGATTACGACCCGTACGCGTCGAGCCGGTACACGATCGCCGTCGGCGCGATCGCCGACAACAACCGGCGTTCGAGCTATTCGGAGCCCGGGGCGTCGCTGCTCATCGGCGCGTACTCGAACGGGGGCTCCCGGGGCATCACGACGACGCGCGCCAGCGGGGGGTACACCTCGAGCTTCGGCGGCACGAGCGCCGCGTCCCCGCTCGCCGCGGGTGTCGTCGCGCTCATGCTCGACGCGAACCCGGATCTCTCGTGGCGCGACGTGCAGCACATCCTCGTCGAGACGGCACGCGTGGTGGACGCGGGGAACGAGTCGTGGGTCCTCAACGGCGCGGGCCGGCTGGTCAACGAGGAGTACGGCTACGGGCTGATCGACGCCTTCGAGGCGGTCTCGCTCGCGGCCGCGTGGGAACCGGTCGGGCCCGAGGTCAGCGCGACAAGCGGGCGCGTCGAGATCAACGAGGCGCTGCCCGACGGGAACGCGATCGGCGTCTCCCGCTCGTTCGTCGTGGACGGCAGCGTGCGCATCGAATCGGTCGAGTTGATCCTCGACGTCGAGTCGACGTTCCTGGGTGAGCTGGATATCTCGATCGTCAGCCCCGACGGCACCGTGTCCGTGTTCTCGCGCGAGCGGTTTGACAGCACCGACGATTTCAACGGGGATGTCTTCACGAGCATGCGGCACTGGGGCGAGCGCTCCGACGGCGTCTGGACCGTCCGCATGGCGGACCGCCGCGCCGGGCTCGCCGCGGTGTGGGAGGCCGCGGAACTGCGTGTGCACGGCACCGACGCCGGGGCGCCGCCCTGCTCACCGGCGGACCTCGCCGAGCCGTTCGGCGTGCTCGACCTTGCCGACATCGTGGCGTTCACGACCGCGTACCAGGCGCAGGCACCGGACGGCGACTTCGCGCCGCCCACCGGGGTGTTCGACGAGGCAGACCTGACGGCGTTCGTGCAGTCGTTCTTCGCCGGCTGCTCGTCGGACGACTGAGGCGACGCGGTCTGGATCGTCCGGATTTGGGTCGAGGATGCCATGACGATGAAACGAAAAACACCCGACGATCGGCGGGCGTTTTTGTGTGTTGGTTCGATTCGTCGGGGCGGGCGGCTGTCGCCGGGTGGGGTGTGTCAGCCCGCCTGGGAGACGAGGTCATAGATCCGGCGCGCCTCGGCGTCGCGTTCGTTGAACGACAGCGCCTGGTTGGCCGCCTGCTTCGCGCCCGCGGTGTCGCCCAGCAGGTACCGCGTCGCCGCGAGCATGAACCAGCGATCGTTGTAGGTTTCGCTCCGGTCGGCGTACCGCGTCTCGATCGCGTTCATCTGTGCTTCGAGCTCGTAGACCGGAAGATCAGCGCGGGCCCGGCTCAGGTTCGCGCGCACCGCGCGGCGCATCGCCCACTCAGCCTGATCATCGAACCCGCCCGCGGCCCGCGCGATCGCGAGGCCCGCCTTCGGGGTCGGGTCGTCGGGACGCAGCACCGACTGATCGGCGAAGAACTCGCGCGCGTACCCGGGGTCACCCGCGGCGAGCGCGTTCCATCCGGCCTGGTACCGCGTCTGCGGGTTCTGCGGGACGATGTCGCGGTAGACCGGCACCTCGCGGATGGTCTCGCGGATCACTGGCTGCGTGTAGGTCGGCTGCTGATAGACCGGACGCTCGATCACGACGGGGCGTTCGACAATCACCGGGCTCTGGCGGACCACGGGGGTCGTGTAGACGACGGTGGGGCGGTGGATGGTCGGCTGACGCCATCCGTTGCTGTACACGCGGCTGTGCCCGAATCGGCTGCCCGACCAGAAGTCGTGGCCCGCTCGGCTGAAGCCGCGGTTGCTGCCCCAGTAGCGGTTGGAATGGCTGTAGCCCCTGTTGTGGAGGCCTCGGGTGTTCCCGATGCTGATCGAGAAGCCGACGTTGGAGCCGCGGTCGCCGCGGTAGGTCGGGGTGGGGCAGGTGTCCCGGCTGTTGCTCCGGCGGTCTCGGTTGCTGCGCCCGTTCTGGGCGAGGGCGGTCGTGGAGACCGCGGCGAGGCCGACGAGTGCGGCGAGCAGGCGAGTCGAGTTCTTCATAGCGGACACCTTCCTGAAGTCGCGCCGGGCGTTGTGCTCCCGGCGCCGAGGGGCGCGTCCCATCGGTCGGACGCGAGCCGACCCACCCGGCCCGACGCCGAGCGAACACCCGCTCAACATGTTGATACACATGACGAACGATTTTGTTCCGTCTTGGTCACCGAATCGGCGGCAAATCCCAAGGAGATCCGTACAGATAGTAAGCGCCCGATAACAAATGCTGTGTCGGACTGCCGGGCGGGTGTGGTTTCCGGCGATCGGGAGGGACCCGTTGATCCTGGGTCACTCTCCCGTGTGCGGCTCGAGATCGCGGATCGGCTTCGCGGGGCTCCCGACGCAGACCTTCCAGGCCGGCAGATCGTTGAACACGCTCGAGCGCGCGCCGACGACGGTTCCCTCGCCGATCGTCACGCCCGGCCCGACGAAGACATCGGCGGCGACCCAGGCCCTCGGGCCGATCGTGATTGGCATGGGCACGAGCGGCCGGGCGGGGTCCTCGAAATCGTGGGTCGCGCCGCAGAGGTAGGAGTACTGGCTGATGGTCGCCCGCCGGCCGATGGTGGTGCGGGCGACCGCGTAGCAGTCCACATCGTCGGCGAGGGTCGCGTAGGCGTCCATCTCGAGGTTCCAGGGGGCCCAGATGCGCGCACGCGGGTAGACGCGGGCCTTGGGGTGGAGCGAGGCGCCGAAGATCGAGAGCAGCAGCCGGCGCCAGCCGAAGAGGGGGCGGGGACTCCAGCGGAACAGCGTGCCCTGCACGGCTCCCCAGATCGCGCGTCCGAGGCGGTGCTTGAACGAGTGCGGCGATGGGAGCGGCCGGTCCGAATCGTGGGCCGGATCGCGGGCCGCGTCTTGGGCGACGCCGGTCTTGGCACCGGCCTCGGCGTGGGTCTCGGGATTGGGCGTGTCCGGTGCGCTCACGATGTGTTGTATCGGGCGGAGGGCCCGGCCGTGTGAAGCGGAGCCCGGATCAACCCCTCAACAACGCTTCGATCCGCTCGCGCATCGGCGCGAGCTTCGGCCTGACCTCCTCCGGTGCGCCGTCGATCAACTCGAGGTGCCACTGG
The DNA here is from genome assembly GCA_002337215.1 of Phycisphaerales bacterium UBA1926. GTDB lineage: Bacteria > Planctomycetota > Phycisphaerae > Phycisphaerales > UBA1924 > UBA1926. Next base: position 11,890 of record DDFO01000021.1, read on the forward strand.
CGGGCCTGCTTGGCTTTGAGAGAAGTCGTGACGATCGCCGCCCGCATCGTGCCGTCGTCCTGGCTCGCGATCGCGCGATCGACGGCCTCCTTGGCTTCGTCATCGCGACCCGCGGCGAGCAGGGCGGCGACGGTCTTGGACACGCTCTGCGAGAACCTCCGCTTCTCGGCGAGTTCGATCTGTGCGCGCACCTCGGGACCGAACTCGTCGTTGCGGTCCTTGTCCATCTGCTTGAGCATCTCGTGCATCTCGATGTCGCGGAACGGGTTGTCGATCAGCTGGCCGTAGAGCGCCCAGCGGCCGTCATCGATGAGGATCTCATCGATGATGTCCCGGGTGCGCGTGAAGGTCTCGTTCGCGGTGGGGCGGTCCTTGATGCGTTCGATCCATTTGCGCACGGGTTCGCGGTCGTGGAGCACGCGTTCGTTGAGGATGAGCCAGTCGCGCAGGTCGTTCCAGGTCTTCTCGCCCTTCCCGTCCACGAGCCGGTCCTCGGTCCGGTCGCGGAGTTTCACGAACGCGGCCTTCGCCTCGGGGCTTTGCTTCGCGAGCGTGCTCATGTCGCTCGCCATGAACGAGCCGCGCACGCCGACCATCCCGGGCTGCCTGGAGACCATGTTGTCCCAGAGCCAGAGGTACTCGTCGGTCGCCTTGGCGAACTCGTCGGCGCGCACGAGTTCGCGTGCGCGATCGAGCCGGGCGCGGATGTCATCGGCCGCGGGGAGGGGGCGCTCGGCGGCCGGGACGATCTCGCCGCCCGCCGCCTGGCCGAGCCATTCGAGCAGCGCGTCCGCGTCGCGGTAGCCGACGACACGCGCGAGCTCCTGGTCGCCCTTGAACAGGATGGTCGTCGGCATCGCGCGGATCTTCAGCCGCCCCGCGAGCGCCGGCTCTTCGTCCACATCGACCGACACCGACACGGCCTTCCCGGTCAGCCAGTCGATCACGCGCTGATCCGTGAATGTCGTCCGATCCATCATCTTGCACGGGCCGCACCAGACCGCCGTCGCCTTCACGAACAGCAATTTGTCGTTCTCGGCCGCGGTCTGCTTCGCCTCGGCGTAGGGCTTCTCGGAGAAGAACGCGGGCTCGGCGGTCGAGCGCGCGACGCTCACACCGAGCACGAGGATGGCGAGGGCCTTCAACGATGTCAGTTTCGCGGGTGCCAGCATGTTCGAGTCACCTTCCCATGTCCGAGTCGCGTGTCGAGCGGGGGCATCGCGCCTTGGGCGCGATGCCGCGAACCACAGAAGCCGACGGAGGCTTGCCTGAGTCTACTGCCCATGATCGCGGATGGTTCGGGTTGCCCGCTGCTTCTGCACAGTTCCGCATCCGGGTGCACGTCCGACCGCCGGAGCGGCGTGGGCGCACAAAAACGCCCGCGTTGCCGCGGGCGCCTTGAGGAGAACAGAAGTCTGGTCTCACATGATTCCGAGTCGGATGCTGATCAGCGACGGCGACGCGTCGCGATCAGTCCGCCCATGCTCAGCAGCGCGATCGCACCGGGGCTGGGGATGACGATGTTGTCGATCGCGCCCGAGCCGCCCAGGTTCAGGGTGACCTCGTCGAAGAGGCTGCCCAGGTCGTCCGAGGTGATGGGGCTGAACCGGTTGGCGTGGTTGTTGCCGAACGAGATTGACGCGTCGTAGTACGACGAGTTGATGTCGGTGAACTGGGTAAGGGTCACGCTGCCGACGCTCTGCCCGTTGAGGCTGAAATCGAGCGAGGAGCCCTCGACGACGACGCCCTCGATATCGACGAGGTCGAAGCCGAACAGACCGATCGCTTCCGAGAACGAGAAGGTGATCGAGCCCGCGGGGCGGGCACCCTCGTCGTTGGGATCCGTGAGGATGCCGCTGTTGGCGCCGTCGTCGTTGGTGGCGAGGATCAGCACGTTGCCGAGAGGGGTGTTCGAGGCGGCAAGGTTGCCCCCGGCCCACGGGGGGCCCTCGAGGTCATCGTCGGCGGTGCCGGTGAGGTTGGTGTCGAACGCCGCGACAATGTCGAAGCTCCGGGCGTTGTTGACACCCGAGATCATCAGCATCGGGGCGAGCTGGCTGTTGACGATCTCGCCGTGCTGCAGACCCTCAAAATCGAAAACGGTGGTCCCGGCGATCGACGCCGAGGCGATACAGGTGGCCGCGATGGCGGCGGTGGTACGGATCATGTCTCTGCTCTCCTCCAGCCTTTCGGCCGAGTACGGACGGATATGGATCAGGCCCAGCCCTAATCCAGGGGTCCGATCGTAAACCAAAGAGCAAATCTGTCCACCAAATTTCAGATATATTGTTCGGACAGCGTAAGAAAATGGTCCGCTCTGTAGCCCGATAACGAAACTTGGGGGCACTCGGAACGCCGTTCCGATCCGTGATCGGTGTGAGCCTCGGGCGCGGAGAGTGAGGGATCGGCCTTAGCCGGCGCGGCTGATCGGCCTGCGGTGGGATCGCTGGACGGCGGCGGTCAGGTCGGCCAGACCGCCGCGAAGCGTGCCGGCCGCGTCGCCCGGCATCGCGACCATCCCGTATCGGGTCTGGTCACGGACCGGCGCGATGCTCCGCACACGGCAGAGCCCGGCGTAGACACCCGAGCCAACCTCGAAGGCGACTTCGACGATCTGGCCCTGCTCATAGACCTCGGCCGACAGCACCGAAAGCCCGCGCACGCTCGCGTCGGCGATCTGGCACACGTCGTTGCCCGCGATCACCGCGGTGCACTCCGGGATCGCGACGTCCACCCGCGCCGCGACGCGGTCCTCGGCGATCGCGGCGATCCCGATCGGCTCGATCCGCAGTGTTCCGCTTTCGTGGTCGTCGGCGTGCGCATACACCCGGGCGGGCTGCTGCAGGAAGCCGCCGGGCCCGTTGAAGTAGACCACCGCGTCGCGGTCGTCCACGAATGCGGACCCCGCGCTCGCGAAGGCCTCCATTCCCGCGATCGACGAATCGATGCGGCAGACGGTCGCGCTCGCCTCGGCTTGCCGAGCGGGGCCGCACACCTCGACGGGATAGAGCGTGTGCCCATCGTCGGCGCCGAAACTGATCCAGACCGTGCCTTCGTACCGCGTGCCCTGCATGCCGTGCTCCCCACTCGGCGGTTGTCGCCGAATAGAGCGCATCGGTCCATCCGCGGTCGGTTTCCACCCCGGACACCATGCCACGCATCGGAATCAGGGAGAAGACGGCGCAGCCGTTACGATCGTCACGGCGCGCAGTCGGATCGTGCTTATTGGCTCTTGTTTATCGGCTCTCGATGCGGGGGTCGAGACCTACGGGCAGCCCGCGAGGAACGAGTCCACGAACCTGGCGAGGTCCGCGAGGTCGATCGTGCCCCGGGGGTCGGCCAGGTCGCTGATGACCTGCCCATCGAGGAATCCCGAGACAAAGGTGCTGAGGTCGCTCAGGTCGACCACGCCGCGCGGGTCGGCCAGGTCGGCGGTGATGCACGCGTCGGGGTGGGTGGTGTAGTTCCAGTGCACCGCGACCTCGCCCGTCCCGCTGTCGGCGGTGAGCATCTCGACGCGCCCGTCCCCGTTGAGATCGACGAGGTGGAACGCCAGCGATCCCTCGTACGTGTTCAGGCTGTCGGGCACGAACTCGTTATCGACGTTCAGCGTGTTGAGACGGAACCCCAGGGACCGGCGCGTCGGGCTCACGTAGAAGTTCATCCCGATGTCGGGGTCGCCGTCGCCGTCCACATCGCCGAACTCGGTCTGCCGACCCGAGACGTCGTGCACGAAGGGGGCGAAGAAGACAGTGCGGTTCCGGTAGACCGCGTTCTGGGTCACGAGGTCGTCGTCGCCGTCGCCGTCGATATCGGCGAGGCTGTTGTCATTGAGCACGGTTTCATTGCTGAATTCGCGGCGCTGGCCTGTCATGGTGCCCGCGCCGTCGTTGTAGACCGACTCGAACCCGTCGTCGGTCCCGAACAGCAGATCGGTACCGGGCTCGAAGTCGAGGTTCCCCATGACGACCGAGATGCCCTGGTTCTCGAGCGTGATCGTCTGAAGCTCGGTGAAGGTGCCGTCGGCGTTGTTGCGATACGTGATGCCCGAGGCGGGGGTGGTGAGCGCGACGGCGAGGTCGTCGTAGCCGTCGGCGTCGAGATCGCCCGCGGCGAGG
>DDFO01000021.1:16103-16899 GCA_002337215.1 Phycisphaerales bacterium UBA1926
CGTCGAGATCGCCCGCGGCGAGGCCCCGCGCGTGGAAGCCGGTCGCGAACGAGCCGCCCTCGGCGAACGCGCCGTTCCCGTCGTTGAGGTAGACGCTCACGACGCTGCCGCTCGCGGGCAGGAAGTTGACGAACGCGAGGTCGGTCGCGCCGTCGCCGTCGAAGTCGCCCAGCGCGGCTTCCATCAGCCCGTTGCCGGTCTCGATCGTCGACCCGATCGCGAACACGCCCGGGGCGCTGCTGAGCAGGACCGCGATCTGGTCATCGCCTGGTGTGCGACGCAGGACGACGAGATCGACCAGGCCGTCGCGGTTGAGGTCGCCGGTCAGCATCCCGTTGGCGTGGGAGCCTGCGACGACCACAGGTCCAGGCTCGAAGTCCGCGACGGATCCCGCGGTGGAGGCGGCGGCAAAGAGCGTCATCGCGCCGGTGATCGAGAGCGCGGTGCGGCGAAGACGCACAGGCGAGAGGGCGGTCGTCATCGGATATCCCCTTCCAACGTCGATCCACACGAGCGGTGAACACCCAAAGTCTACCTGATGCGCCAAGCGGTACCCAACGCGTTCAAGAAAACTTCGCGCAACTGAAGAGGCCAAAGACACCACGAACAGTGGTGAGAGCGCTCGGATAGAAACCGGACTTCACGGTGCGATGAAACCGCCGTGCTGGTCCGCATCTCTCATCCGCCCATCGGGGTCGTTGCGGTGGCCGCGGAACCTCGCGATCGTGCGATCAGGGGCAACCCGTGACGAACGCGGTCACAAACGCCGAGATGTCCCCGAGGTCGAGCACCCCGA